>NZ_JAICBZ010000120.1 GCF_020179405.1 Xinfangfangia pollutisoli
CGGCGGAAGGCGCCAGGGGCGCCGGCGCGGGGCTTTCGGTCGCGATGCGCTGGCCGGGGGCCATGGGCAGATCGGGGCGCGCGGTCGGCAGGGCGAAACCCAGCACCAGGGCCAGGCCGGCCACCACCAGAAGGGGAAGAGGAAGCTGCATCGTCTTGCCTTTGTCATCAGGGGCTTGGCCCGCCTGTCCTAGCGCCGTCCAGGCGCGCGGGCCCGTGACAAATCCCGTCATCCTGCGGTGGCTTTACAGCCCCCGCGCCGCGCCCTAGGGTCCGCCACCATGTCCCACAGCCTGTCCTCCGCTGCGCCCGGCCCGGCCGCGCCCCCTTCGGTGTCGCGCCATGCGGTGATCTTCGTTCTGATCACAGTGTTTCTGGACATGGTGGGCTTCGGAATCGTCATGCCCGTGCTGCCGCATCTGATCGAGGATGTGGGCGCGGTGGGGCTGGACCGGGCAGCGGCGATCGGCGGCTGGATGTTCGCGGCCTTCGCGCTGGCGCAGTTCTTCTGCGCCCCGGTTGCCGGCAATCTGTCCGACCGCTTCGGGCGGCGGCCGCTGCTGCTGCTGGCAGTCTTCGGCCTGGGCGCGGATTTCCTGTTCTCGGCCCTGGCGCCGACGCTGTTCTGGCTGTTCATCGGCCGGATCCTGGCCGGGGTCTGCGGATCAAGCTGGGTGATCGCCAATGCCTATATCGCCGATGTGACCGCGCCCGAGGCGCGGGCGAAGGCCTTTGGCCTGATGGGTGCGGCCTTCGGGCTGGGATTCGTCATCGGCCCGGCGATCGGCGGCCTGCTGGGAGAGCTGGGTCCCCGCGTGCCGTTCTGGGTGGCCGCGGGCGTGTCGCTGCTGAATTTCGCCTATGGCTGGTTCGTCCTGCCCGAAAGCCTGCCGCCCGAGCGGCGGCGCCCCTTCGAATGGCGCCGGGCCAATGCCTTCGGGGCATTCCGGGTGTTTTCCACCTATCGGGGCATTCTGCCCATGTGTCTGGTGATGGGGATCTTCTTCTTCGCCACCGCGGTCTATCCGGCGATCTGGGCCTTCTGGGGCATGGCGCGCTTCGGCTGGTCGGAAGCGACCGTGGGCGCCTCTCTGGCGATCTTCGGGCTGGTCACGGCGGGGTTCCAGGGCGGGCTGACCGGGGTTTTCGTCAAGCGCTTCGGCGAACATCGCACCGCGCTGATCGGCCTGGTCTGCGCGGCGGTTGCCTGCGCGGGCTACAGTCTGGCGACGGGCCTGGGTTTCGTGATCCTGCTGATGCTGGTGCATGGGCCCGAGGGCTTTGTCCATCCGATGATGACGGCGATGATGACCAAGAAGGTGCCCGAGGATGCCCAGGGCGAATTGCAGGGCGGGATCTCGGCCATCGCCAATATCGCCATGCTGGCCGGCACGCTTGTCTTCAGCCAGATCTTCGCCCATTTCATGGCCGAGGGGCGGGCCTGGCAATCGCCCTCGGCCGCCTATATCGCCGCGGCCGCGGTCATCATCGTGGCGCTGGGACTGTTCCTGGCGCTGACGCGGCGCGAGGATCAGTGAATGGAACGTTTCACCGGCGCTTTCACCCAGCAGGAACCGATCCCCGAAGCCGGGATCGCCGCGGCGCTGGCCGTGCTGCAGCATGGGCGGCTGCACCGCTACAACACCGTGCCGGGCGAAATCGCCGAAGCGGCGCTGCTGGAAGAGGAATTCGCGGCCTTCACCGGGGCGCGCTTCTGCCTGGCCGTGGCCTCGGGTGGCTATGCGATGGGCTGTGCCCTGCGCGCCTGCGGGGTGACGCCGGGCGCGCCGGTCCTGTCGAATGCCTTCACCCTGGCCCCGGTGCCGGGGGCGATTGCCGCGGTGGGCGGCCGGCCGGTTCTGGTCGAGGTGACCGAGGATCTGACCCTGGATCTGGACGATCTGGCGGTGAAGGCCCGCTCAAGCGGGGCGCGGCTTCTGCTTTTGTCGCATATGCGCGGGCATGTCTGCGACATGGACCGGCTGATGGCGCGGGCGGCCGAACTGGGCCTGACGGTGATCGAGGATTGCGCCCATACGATGGGCGCCACCTGGAACGGGGTGCAAAGCGGCCGTCATGGTGCGGTGGGCTGCTATTCGACCCAGACCTACAAGCACATGAATTCGGGCGAGGGCGGGCTTCTGGTCACCGATGACGAGGAGCTTGCCGCGCGGATGATCCTGCTGTCGGGCAGCTACATGCTGTATGGCCGCCACCGCGCCGCGCCGGGGGAAGAGGTGTTCCGCCGGCTGCGGCTTGAGGTGCCGAATGTCTCGGGCCGGATGGACAATCTGCGCGCCGCGGTGCTGCGGCCGCAGATCGGACTGCTCGATGACCGCCGCGACCGCTGGGCGGCGCTGTATCGCGGCATGGAGGCGGGGCTGGCCCAGACGCCGGGCCTGCGGCTGATTCCGCGGCATGGGGCCGAGCGCTACATGGGCTCGTCCTTCCAGTTCCTGCTGCCCGCGTGGGAGCCGGCGCGGATCACTGCCTTCCTGGCCCGTGCCGCCGCGCGGGGGGTGGAGCTGAAATGGTTCGGCGCGCCCGAGCCGGTGGCCTTCACCAGCCGCTACGAACATTGGGCCTATGCCGATCCGCAGCCCTGCCCGCAGACCGATCGCGTGCTGGCCGGGCTGATCGACATGCGCCTGCCCCTGACCTTCACGCCCGAGGATGTGGCGCTGATCGCGCGGATCATCCGGGCCGAGGTTCTGGCGCTGGGGCAGGCCGAGGTGATCGAGCCGGTCGAGGCGCCGCTGGCCGATTGAGCGGGGCGCGATTTTTCGTCGAAAAATCGCTTACTGCGGATAGGGCGATTCTCCGCCCAGACTGTCATTCGTATGGCCGATCAGCTGCGCGCAAAGGCAGGCCGCATCGCCGCAGGCATCGCGCCGGGCGATGAAATCCCCATCGCGCGGCGGCGCGGCCAGGTCGATCTGCTGGCCGGTGGCGTTTTCCACCGCATAGACCCAGGCCAGATCGTCCAGCCGCCCCATCCGCCACAGCAGCGGATCGGGGCCAAGGGCCGCATCGCACATGAGAACCTGCGCGGGCAGGGTCGGCGCATCGCAAGAGATGTCGGACAGAACCGCGCCATAGCGCGGCTCCAGCCGGGCGATGGCGGCCTCGACCGCGGCAGGATCGGCGCTGCAAGCGGCGGCCTGCGCGGCGGCAGCGGCCAGAAGCGGGCCGATCAGGGCGGCGGCAAGCGGGGCAAGGCGGGGCAGGGCAGTCATGGCGGATCACCGAAGGGCCAGAGCGGAACAGAAGCCAGAAGGCCGGCGCGCGGCGGCGGGGTCAAGCGCCGATTGCGGGCAGGTCTGGCAGACCCGACCCGGGCCCCGGGGGCGGGCGAATCTGTCCGTTTCGGTTCACCCGGGCCGGCGATCGGGCCGCTCTGCCCGAAGTCAACGGCACACCGTTGCATACAATGCGATAAATCGCTTGCTGCACCGCGGTGAAATCGGCCCGTGGCGCGTTGACCCCGGCCGGGGGGCGGGTTAAACGAAACCGTGAGTGCATAGGGGCCTCACCGTCCCGCAGGCTCGCTGTCGCCAGCTGAAGGAGCATCTCGTGGACGCGCTTCTCCGAGAGTATCTGCCCATCCTTATTCTTCTCGTGATTGCAGCGGGATTGGGTCTTGTCCTGATCCTTGCCGCCGCAATCATTGCGGTAAGGAACCCCGACCCCGAAAAGGTCAGTGCCTATGAATGCGGCTTCAACGCCTTCGACGATGCGCGGATGAAGTTCGACGTCAGGTTCTACCTGGTCTCGATCCTGTTCATCATCTTCGATCTGGAAGTGGCCTTCCTGTTCCCCTGGGCGGTGGCCTTCGGGGAAATCTCGATGGTGGCCTTCTGGTCGATGATGGTGTTCCTGGCCGTGCTGACGATCGGCTTCGCCTATGAATGGAAGAAAGGGGCCCTGGAATGGGAGTGACCTCGGGAACCACGCCGCTGGACGGCGCCTCGGGCGGGGTGCAGCGGGTCGGCATGCCGGGCGGCCAGCCGGGGGGCATCCAGACGGGTGCCAACACCGCCGGCGCCGATCATGAGGTTGCGGTCCAGGCGCTGAACCGCGAATTGCAGGACAAGGGCTTCCTGCTGACCTCGACCGAGGACATCATCAACTGGGCCCGGATCGGGTCGCTGCACTGGATGACCTTCGGTCTGGCCTGCTGCGCGGTCGAGATGATGCATACCTCGATGCCGCGCTACGACCTGGAACGCTTCGGCACCGCGCCGCGCGCCTCGCCGCGGCAATCGGACCTGATGATCGTCGCGGGCACCTTGACCAACAAGATGGCCCCGGCACTGCGCAAGGTCTATGACCAGATGCCGGAACCCCGCTACGTGATCTCGATGGGCAGCTGCGCCAATGGCGGCGGCTACTACCATTACAGCTATTCGGTGGTGCGGGGCTGCGACCGGGTGGTGCCGATCGACGTCTATGTGCCGGGCTGCCCGCCCACGGCCGAGGCGCTGCTTTACGGTATCCTGCAGCTGCAGCGGAAGATCCGCCGCACCGGCACCTTGGTGAGGTAAGGTCATGAGCGACGAAGCCCTGAACGAACTCGCCGGCCTGATCGCGCTGAAGCGGGCCGATGCCGTCCTGTCCACCAAGGTGGAATTCGGCGAATTGACGGTGACGGCGGCGCTGGCCCATCTGGTGGCGCTGGTCGAATTCCTGCGCGACGACGCGGCCTGCCGGTTCACCTCGCTGGTCGACATCACCGCGGTCGATCATCCCGAACGCCCGGCGCGCTTCGACATGGTCTATCATTTCCTGTCGATGTACCGGAACCAGCGCATCCGCGTGAAAGTGGCCGTGCGCGAGGATGAAATGGTGCCCTCGATCATCGCGCTGCACCCCAGCGCGAACTGGTTCGAGCGCGAAACCTTCGACATGTTCGGCATCCTGTTCTCGGGCCACCCGGACCTGCGGCGCCTCTTGACCGATTACGGCTTCCGCGGCCATCCGCTGCGCAAGGATTTTCCGACCACCGGCTATGTCGAGGTCCGCTATGACGAGGCGCAGAAGCGCGTGGTCTACGAACCCGTGAAACTGGTGCAGGAATACCGGCAGTTCGACTTCATGAGCCCCTGGGAAGGGGCCGAATACATTCTGCCCGGCGACCAGAAGGCGGGGGCGAAGTGATGGGTCCGCAAACCGGAAGCTGCCTCTGCGGCGCCACCACCTTCACCGCCACCCCGTCCGACGAGGCCGCGGGCGTCTGCCATTGCAGCATGTGCCGCAAATTCTCGGGCGGGATGTTCATCGTCACCGATTGCTCGGGCGCTTTCGACTTCGCGCCCGGCGCGCCGGTCACCCGCTACCAGTCCAGCGACTGGGGCGAGCGGGCCTTCTGTTCGCGCTGCGGCTCGTCGCTGGCCTGGCTGTCGCGCGACGGCAAGATGGCCTTCGTCTCGATCCAGGCCTTCCCGGATCCCAGCCGCTTTCCGGTGACGCATGAGCTGTTCATCGACTGCAAGCCCGCAAGCTATGGGCTTTCGGGCAAGACGACCACCATGACCGAGGCCGAGTTCATGGCCCAATACGCCTCCAGCCCCGAAGGGGGGAACTGACCGATGGATGGGGATATCCGGCGCAACACCTATGACGACGGCTCGATGGATATCGAAACGTCGGAACAGCGCATCCGCAATTTCAACATCAACTTCGGGCCCCAGCACCCGGCGGCGCATGGCGTGCTGCGTCTGGTGCTGGAGCTGGATGGCGAGATCGTCGAACGCTGCGATCCGCATATCGGCCTGCTGCATCGCGGCACCGAGAAGCTGATGGAAAGCCGCACCTATCTGCAGAACCTGCCCTATTTCGACCGGCTGGATTATGTGGCGCCGATGAACCAGGAACATGCCTGGTGTCTGGCGATCGAACGGCTGACCGGCGTGCATGTGCCGCGGCGGGCCAGTCTGATCCGGGTGCTGTATTCGGAAATCGGGCGGGTGCTGAACCATCTGCTGAACGTGACCACCCAGGCCATGGACGTCGGCGCCCTGACGCCGCCGCTCTGGGGCTTTGAGGAACGCGAGAAGCTGATGGTCTTCTACGAACGGGCCTGCGGGGCGCGTCTGCACGCGGCCTATTTCCGGCCCGGCGGCGTGCATCAGGATCTGACCCCGCAGCTTCTGGACGATATCGAGGCCTGGGCCGCGCATTTCCCCAAGGTGCTGGACGATATCGACGGTCTGCTGACCGAAAACCGCATCTTCAAGCAGCGCAATGCCGATATCGGCATCATCTCGGAAGAAGAGATCCAGCAATGGGGCTATTCTGGGGTGATGGTCCGCGGCTCGGGCCTGGCCTGGGACCTGCGGCGGGCGCAGCCCTATGAATGCTACGACGAGTTCGACTTCAAGATCCCGGTCGGCAAGAATGGCGACTGCTATGACCGCTATCTGTGCCGCATGGCCGAGATGCGGGAATCGACCCGGATCATCGAACAGGCCATCGCCAAGCTGCGCGCGCCCGACGGGCAGGGCGATATCCTGGCGCGGGGCAAGATCACGCCGCCGAAGCGGGCCGAGATGAAGACCTCGATGGAAGCGCTGATCCATCACTTCAAGCTGTATACCGAAGGCTTCCACGTTCCTGCGGGCGAGGTTTACGCCGCGGTCGAGGCGCCGAAGGGCGAATTCGGCGTCTATCTGGTGGCCGATGGCACGAACAAGCCCTATCGCGCCAAGATCCGCGCGCCGGGCTATCTGCATCTGCAGTCGATGGATCATGTCTGCAAAGGCCATCAGCTGGCCGATGTCTCGGCGATCATCGGCACGATGGATATCGTCTTCGGCGAGGTCGACCGATGATGGCGGTCGATTTCGCGCCGGTTCTTCTGGTGTTCCTGACCGCGCTTCCGGTGACGCTGCCGGTGGTTGCCGCGGCCGTTCCGCTTGCTTTGGTGTTCTGATGTCTGACCGCCGCCCTTGCCGCCTGCCTGCGCTGCGCGCCCCGTTCGGGGCCGTTGCCGGGGCTTGCGCGGCCGGGGCGGCCCAGCAGGGGGGGCGGGACTGATGTCGCTGTCGCTGCTGACGATGCTCTTCGGCGCGCTGACCCTGGTCGTGCTGGGCGCGATGGCGCTGGCCTTCTGGCTGAACCCGGCGCGGGGCCTGGCGCTGACCACCCATCGGGTCGAGTTGCTGCCGCGGGTCATGGCCGACCGCTACACCGCCTTTGCCATCCTGGCCGTCGTGGCGCTGGTTCATGGCGACCCGGTGCTTTACGCCGCCTTGTTTGCCGTCTGCGCCTTCATGGGGCTTGCCGACGGCGTGATCTATGCCCGAGCCGGGCAACCGCATATGAAACATACGCTCTCGGGGGTCTTGTCGGCGATCGCGCTTGTCGTGGCGCTGGCGGCCCTGCTGGTCGAGAAAGGGTCCTGATGCTGCGCCGTCTTTCCCATACCCAGCCCGACAGCTTCGCCTTCACGCCGGCGAATCTGGCCTGGGCCAAGGGGCAGATCTCGAAATATCCCGAAGGCCGGCAGGCCTCGGCGATCATTCCCCTGCTGTTCCGCGCCCAGGAACAAGAGGGCTGGCTGTCCAAGCCCGCGATCGAATATGTGGCCGACATGCTGGGCATGGCCTATATCCGCGCCCTGGAAGTCGCGACCTTCTATTTCATGTTCCAGCTGCAGCCGACCGGCACGGTGGCGCATATCCAGATCTGCGGCACGACCTCGTGCATGATCTGCGGCGCCGAGGATCTGATCGCGGTCTGCAAGGAGTTGATCTCGGCCCATCCGCATGTGCCTTCGGCCGATGGCCGCTTCTCGTGGGAAGAGGTGGAATGCCTGGGCGCCTGCGCCAATGCGCCGATGGCGCAGATCGGCAAGGATTATTACGAAGACCTGACGGCGGCGAAGCTGCGCGAGCTGATCGGGCGCTTCTCGGCCGGTGAAGTGCCGGTCCCCGGCTCGCAGATCGGGCGCTATGCGGCAGAGCCGGCGACGGGTCTGACCTCGCTGACCGAATTCGACTCAGGCCGCACGCAATACAATGCCTCGGTGCAGCGCGCCGTGGATGTGGGCGATGGGGTCAAGCGGATCGACGGCACCGAAGTGCCGCTGCGCATGCCCTGGCAGGGCCAGCCCGAAACCCCCGAACAGCCGGCCGAGCCCGGCGAGGAGCCTCAGCCAGGGGCGGGAATTCCGGCCGATGAAACCGGCGTGACCGTGCAGGAAGCGCCGGCCGTGTCGATGGGCGTGCCCGATCCGGTGGCCACGGTCGAAGCGAAGCAGCCGCAATCGCTGGACGCGCCGCGGGGCGGGGCGGCCGATGACCTGAAGCAGATCTGGGGGATCGGGCCGAAGCTGGCGGCGCTGTGCCACAAGCTGGGCTTCTTCCATTTCGACCAGATCGCCGCCTGGACCGCCGAGGAAATCGCCTGGGTGGACGCGCATCTGGAAGGGTTCAAGGGCCGGGTCAGCCGCGACCGCTGGGTGGCGCAGGCGCGGCATCTGATCGCCGGCGGCTCGGTCGCCGAGGCCGAGAAGATCGGGCGCGGCGAAGGCTGAGGCGGTTGGAAGGGCGGGGCGCGCGCGCGCATGTGAGCGATCGCGTCCCGGGGCGTAAAAGGTAGAGGCGGCGCAAAAGAGGGGCGCTTTGGTTCAGACCAGGTACATATGGGCGGTGATCTGCGGGATTTTGGCCTTCGTTCTGGCCAAGGTCCTGATGCATCACGGCTTCTGGCTGGCCTTGCTGGTCGGGCTGGTGGTGGCGGCGATCTTCCTGCAGGCGCTGCGCGAGACCCTGGCGGCGTAAGGGGGCGCTGCCCCCTCGGCCTGCGGCCTCACCC
>NZ_JAICBZ010000121.1 GCF_020179405.1 Xinfangfangia pollutisoli
AGGCCGAGGCGCCGCGCAAGACCTGGCCGCGCCGCGATGCCGAAGACGGCGGCAAGCCCGGTTCCCGCTCGGCCGGCTACCGCTCGCATGGCGGCGGCAAGGACACGCCGGCGCGCTCGTCGGGCTACAAGAGCCATTCCTCGGCCGATGGCGCCCCGCGCAAGCCGCGCGAAGGCTATGCCGCCGGGCCGCGGACCGAACGCGCCGACCGGCCCGAGCGCAGCGAAAGGGGCGATGCGCCCTATGCGCGCAAGACCGAGGGCGGCAAAAGCTGGGGTGCGAAAAGCCATGGCGCCCGGCCCGAGGGCGGCAAGCCCTATGCCGGCAAGCCCAGCGGGCCGCGGCCGGCCGGGGCCAAGCCCTATGGCAGCAAGCCCGCCCGTCCGGCGGCGCCGCGCGCCAATGCCAGCGACACGTCCAAGCGCTTCACCCCGCCGAAAAAGCCGCGCGGATAAGATCGCGACACCAAGCTTCGGGCCCTGGCGCAACCGCGCCGGGGCCTTTTTCTTTGGCAGGGCTAGCGACCGCGGGTGAACTCGGCCCCGCCCGGCCTGCGGCGCACCGCCACAAGGACCGCCGCATAAGCGGCAAAGCCCAAAGGATCGCCCAGCGCCAGACGCGCCAGCCCCGCCTTGCCCAGCGCGGGCTTGGCCTCGCGCTGCAACAGGCCCGGGTCCAGCGCCGCGATCTCGGCCATGCCGGCATCCTGCCGGCGCCGCACCTTGACCAGCGCGGCAAAGCCTTCGGGCAAGGGCCAGTCATAGCGCGCGGCGATCTGCCGGCGTTCGCCCGGCAGGAATTGCAGCCGCACATAGGTGTCGTCCGAGATCAGCGGCGGAAAGGCGCCCCAGCGCGCCCGCCCCGCAAGGTTCACCGCAAACAGCCCGTAGCCCGGCGCGACCGTGCGGTTGAAGGGCAGACGCTGCCAAAGCCGCGCATAGGCCCGGCTCAGCGCCGATTTCGGCCGCGGAATGACCGGCGTCGCCCCGGCATAAAGCGCGCCCTCGCCCGCCAAGGCCGCCACCAGCCCCGCCATCACCCCGGGTGACACCACGCAATCGGCATCGAGATAGGCCCTGACGCCGCCCCGCGCCGCCGCATCGCCGGCATTCAGCGCCCCGGGTTTCGAACCCTCGTCACGCTCGATCACCGACAGATCCCAGCCCGCCGCCGCGGCGGCCGTGGCCTGTGCCCGGGCCAGATCGGCCGTCGCATCGCGGCAACCATTGGCCACGACGATCGCCTCGGCCCCGCCCGGCACCGGGTCCGACCGCCACAGGGCGGCCAGACAGGCGCCGATCCAGCCCGCCTCGTTCGAGGCCGGGATGATCACGCTCAGCGCCGGGTCCTTCAGCATGGGTCGCAGCCCCGGGCCAGCGCCAGCCAGCGCGGGTTTTCATCGCCCAGATGCCGCAGCGCCCCCCAACTGCCCCATTTGTTCGGCCGGTAGACATCGACAAAGGCATTGAAGGGCTGGTCGGTCAGCCCGGCCCAGCCCGTCAGCAGCTCGCCATAAAGCCCGCCCATCCCGGCCGAGAAGTTCAGCGTGGTGAAGAACTCGGTCAGCACCGGGTCATCGACCGCCGGCCCATAACCCACGACATGCGTGCCGCCTTCATACATCGCCAGTTTCAGCCCCCGCGCCGCCGCGACCTTGGCATGATAGGGCAGCGTCACCTGCAGCACCTGCTGCAGCGTGTCCTCGCCCGCGCCGGTCGAGGCGCCATCGCGCAATTCCGCCACCGCGCGGTCGACCGCCAGATCGAAGCGATGCGCAGTCGCATACTCCGCCGCCGCCGCGCCGGTCAGCCCCTTGGCGCCCTCCACCGCCGCGGCCTGGCTTTCCGCGATCCAGCCGCGCACGGCGGGCAATTTATGCTCGGCCCCCAGCAGGCCCGAGAAATAGCCGGTCACCGCATAGGCATCGAAAGACCCGGCCGGCGCCGCGCCGCCCGCCGCAACCTCAAGCGGGGCATCCAGAATCTGCGCCTCGGCCCCCAGAACGCCGGTTTGCGTCGACACGACCCGCACCACCCGCGCGCAGTCCATCGCGCCGCACCAGGCCCGCATCACCTGCGCGGCGCGCACCCCGTAGAACTGCAGCCCCGCCCCCTGCACGCCCCAGCGCGCCAGGCCCTGTTCATTCGCCCATCGCCCTTGGGCGAATTGCGGGTTCCAGACCTCGTTGGAATATTCCACCCAGGCGCGCAGATCGGGGTCCAGACCGCGCGCGACGATCCCGGCATAGACGCGGACGAAACTGTCATCGGCCAGATGCGGCAGGGTCAACCATGGGTCGGCCTTCAGCCGGTTGGCCAGCGCCACCATCACCTCGACCGGCACGCCCCTGCGCGCCCAGGAATAATCGCCCGGCAGGGGCCGGTCGGCCGCGCGCTGCAGCGCCGAGTCATTGGTGGCCATCCAGTCCATGAAGCGGATGCCGCGCACCCCCTTTATCCGCGCCAGCCAGTCGGGATTGAAGATCTCACCCGCCGCCAGCGCCTCGGCCCGGTCGGCCCGCACGATGCGGATCTGGCGGATCGGGTCGGCGGGGTCGGTGGCGGCGATGGTCAGGATCACCGCGCCGGGCCCGGGCGCATAGTCAAAGACCGCCCGGCCCCTGCCCTGCTCGGCCAGCCGCGCCAGGCCTTCGATCCGCAATTCCCCCTGGCCCCGCCAGGTCACCAGATAGCGACCGGCCACGCCGCCGGCGTCTTCGGGCAGATCGGTCAGAACCAGAGTGGATATGCCGCTGACGCCTTCGGGCAGGCGCGTCGGCCAGCCCTCGGCATCCAGCGCGCCGGCCGCGCGCAGATCGGCCTCTTCCAGCCCGCCCCAGCCGCCGCCCTTGTGGCCCGTCCAGGGCCGCGCCGTCTTCATCACGTCAAGGAAGGGCTGCTGCACCGACCAGTCATTGACCCCCGCCAGACCCAGCGTCAGCGCCGGATTGGAGACGGGAACGAAGCCCGGCGCCGGCGCGGCGGGGGCGGGGGCCGCTTCGGGGGCGGCGGCAAGCCGCGCCTTCGCCGCCTCAAGCTGGGCGGGAAAGGCCTGCACCGCCGCCCAGGCCACGCGCTGCAGGGCGCGGGCCTGATCGTCGGAAATCGCATCCTCGCGGCTGGGCCAGACCCGGACCAGCCTGGCCGGCAGGCCTTCGGGCGATTGCCCGGTCAGCACCGCGATCTGCACCATGGCGACGAAATAGAAGCCGCGCAGATTGGGGTGGATGTCATCGGCGAAGACCTGCGAGATATCGCTCAGCCCCGGCACGGTGCCGGCCGCGATTTCATCGGCCAGACGCCCCATCGCCTGCCCCGCCGGGATGATCTGTGCCTGATCCCCCGCCGCCTGCACCCAAAGCGGCAATTCCGCCTCGATCCTTTGCCGCCAGGGCAGGCCCGCGCCCGGATCGCCCTCGACCTCCGCGCCCGGGGCGGATTTCAGCGTGGGCCAGGTCTCATACAGATAGACCTGCGTCTCGGCATCGGCGCGATGCGCGGCCTCGGCCCAGCGCGCGACCAGACCCGCCGTATCGGACCATTGCACATGGCCTTCGACCGGCTGCGCCTCGGTCAGGATCAGCGCGGTCACATCGCCCAGGGCCAGCGAGGCGCGGCCATCCACACCCTCGGCCCCGGCCGAGTGATCCCAGCCATAGGCCAGCGAAGCGCCGTTGATCACCTGCGCCTCGACCCGGACCGGCTGGCCCATCGCCTCAAGCCCGCGCTGCACCAGGCCCGGCAGATCGGGCCCGACCAGCGAATGGCCGATGAACAGGATCTTCGACAGAAGGGCCAGGACCGACATCAGGATACCCCGCTCAAAGGATCGGCGGCGACGACCTGCCAGACCAGGCGTTGCACCGGCAGGGCCGCGGCTTCGCTGACCCCGCGCAACGCCCCATCGCCGCCGGGCAGACGCGCCGGCAGGCCTTCGGGGCTTTGGCCACGGATCACCGCATAGTGGGCCATGGCGATCACCCAGGCGCCGGCATCGGAAAGATGGATCTCGTCGGCAAACAGCGCCGGCCGCCCGGCAAGGCCCGGCAGGGCCCCGGCCTCGGCCGCGCGGGCCACCGCCGCCAGCACCGGCCCGCCCGGAATCACCCGGATCGGCCCGGCCCCCGCCTGCAGCGCCGGCTCCAGCACCCCCGCCTGCCACAGCGCCGCCCGGTCGGCGGCGATCCGCGCCTCCCAGCCCGCCGGATCGTCCAGCCGGTGCCAGGTTTCATACAGAAACAGCCGCACCTCGGGGTTGCCCGCCCGCGCCCGTGCCGCCCATTTCGCCAGGAAGCGGCCCGATTCGTGCCAGCGGATCGCGTCCCGCAGCTCGACCATCTCGGTCAGCACAACCGCCGCATAGGCGCCGCCATCCAGCGCCGCGAAGGCCGGCCGATGCGCCGGGCCCGGCTGCAGCCCCTTGACCCGGCCTTTCCAATGGTCGCGCAACGATGTGCCCCAGCCGGTCTGGGCATGGAACACATGCCCGCCCGCCGCCGCCAGCATCGCCGGCATGTCGGGCCCGACCAGCGAATGGCCCAGATGATAGACCGCCCCCGGCCCCAGGCTGCCGCGCAGACTGCCCCGCGCCACCGCGGGCGTCGCGCGCAGCTGCCAGGCCAGGACCGGCGCCACAATCGCCGCCAGCCCCACGCCCAAGCCCGCCACCAGCCCTCGCCGCCGCATCCGCACTCCCCTTTCGCTCGCCCTCCTTTCTGCTATCAACGCCGCGCCAAGGCCATAGCGCAGTGCGGAACCTTTGCGTTTCCATGCCGCGCCCGACGAAAGGGGCAAAGATGCTGCATCTCTGGGTCCGCGCCGAACAGCGCCCGAACGAGGAACGCGTGGGCGTGACGCCCGAAGGCGTGGCGGCGCTGATCGCCGCCGGGCTGCAGGTCACGGTCGAGGACAGCCCGACCCGTGCCATCGGGATCGAGGGCTATCGCCGCGCCGGCGCGCAGATCGCCGCGCCCTATACCTGGCCCGAAGCCCCGCGCGATGCAGTGATCTTCGGGCTGAAGGAACTGCCCGAAGACGGCACGCCGCTGCCGCATCGCCACATCATGTTCGGCCATGCCTTCAAGGGCCAGCCGGCGGGGCAGGTGCTGCTTCAGCGCTTCAAGGCCGGCGGCGGCACGCTGTATGATCTGGAATATCTGGTCGACGAGACCGGGCGCCGCGTCGCCGCCTTCGGCTATTGGGCCGGCTATGCCGGGGCCGCGGTCAGCCTGAAATGCTGGGCCGCCCAGCAAAGGGGCGAGATCTTTGGGCCGGTCGCCAAAGTGCCGTCGAAAGCCGATCTTCTGGGCGATCTGGCAGCCGAACTGGCCGGGCTGTCGCGGCCGCGCGCGCTGATCATCGGCGCCAGGGGCCGGGTGGGCGCCGGTGCGGCCGATCTTTGCGCCGCGATGGGCGTGGCCACCACCCTGTGGGACATCGCCGAGACCGCGCATGGCGGCCCCTTCCCCGAAGTGCTGCAGCATGAAATCTTCCTGAACTGCATCCTGGCCCGGCCCGGCTGCCCGGTCTTCGTGCCCGCTGGGGCCAAGACCGATCCCGCCCGCGCCCTGACGGTGATCGGCGACATCGCCTGCGACCCGACCTCGGATTTCTCGCCGGTCAAGGTCTATGACCGCACCACCAGCTGGGAAGAGCCGGCGCTGCGCGTGGCCGAAAATCCGGCGCTGGACGTGACGGCGATCGACAATCTGCCCTCGCTGATGCCGGTCGAATCCTCGCAGGATTACGCAGCCCAGCTTCTGCCGACGCTGCTGACCCTGACCGCCCTGGACAAGGGCGTCTGGGCCCGCGCCCGGGCCGAGTTCGACCGCCACAGCGCCGGTCTGTGACCGGCCCCGCAGCCATGACGCCGAATTTTCGACGAAAATTCGCATTCTGACCACAAGGGAGACGCGAAGATGACCATCCATTGGTGCGGCACCGGCCTGTCCTCGGGCCCCGGCCTGCGTCGGCTGATCGAAGCCGGCCTGCCCGTCACGGTCTGGAACCGCACGGTTGCCACCGCACAGGATGCCGTGGGCGACATCTGCAAGGACATCCGCCCCTATACGCTTGAGGCGCTGACCGAAGCGCTTGCCCCCGGCGACATCGCCGTGTCGATGCTGCCGGCCGACCAGCATGTGGCCATCGCCAAGGCCTGTCTGGCCCGCGGCGCGCATTTCGTCTCGTCCAGCTATATCGCGCCCGAGATGCGGGCGCTCGATGCCGAGTTCCGCGCCAAGGGCCTGGTCAGCCAGAACGAGATCGGCCTGGATCCCGGGCTGGACCATCTGATGGCGCATGACCTGGTGGCGCGCTACCGCGCCTCGGCGGTCTATGACCCCGAGAATGTGCTATCCTTCACCTCGTATTGCGGCGGCGTGCCGAAGATTCCGAACCCGTTCCGCTACAAGTTTTCCTGGGCGCCGGCCGGGGTGCTGAAGGCGCTGAAATCGCCCTCGCGCTCGCTCAAGGCCTTTTCGGAACTGCGCGTCGCGCGGCCCTGGGATGCGATCACCGATTATGTCGCGCCCCTGCCCAGCCCCGAAAGCTTCGAAGTCTACCCGAACCGCGATTCGCTGCCTTTCATCGCGGATTACCGCTTTGATCCGGCCTGGAAGCTGCGCGATTTCGTGCGCGGCACGATCCGGCTGAAAGGCTGGGCCGAAGCCTGGGCGCCGGTCTTCGCCACGGTCGAGGCGCTGGAAGGCGCCCCCGCGGCCGAGGTCGATGCGAAACTGGGCGCGCTGGCGGCGGATCTGTTGAAGACCAACGCCTATGCCCCGGGCGAGCCCGACCGGGTGGTGCTGTTCGTGGCGCTCAGGGCCGAACGCGACGGGCGGCCGGTCTTTGACGAATGCTGGGCGATGGATGCCTGGGGCGATGCGCGCGGCTCGGCCATGGGAAGGCTGGTCTCGGTGCCGGTCTCGATGGCGGTCGAGGCGGTTCTGGCCCATGACATTCCGGCCGGCGTGCATTCCGCCCCGCATGATCCGCGGCTGGTCACCCGCTGGCTGACCGAAACCCGGCGGCTGGCGCAATATCTGGAACGGGTGGATCAGCTGCATTAGGCCGGCCCGCCGCGGCGATACACAGCCGTGACGTGACAGGGGCAGGCTTCGCCCTTAGGCTTGTGCCCGATCCGGGCAAACCCGGGCGCAGGCACCCAAGGCATGAGGCGGGATGAAGGCCGGCATCACCACATCGCGCCAGGACCGGATGGCGAACCGGCTTGCCCTTTGGGCGGCCCGGCGCCAGCCGCCGGCCAGCGGCTTCGTGGCGCCGCCCGAACCGCGCTCGATCGGGCTTTATGCCCGGGGCAAGCAGCTGGTCTCGGGCAGCCTGCATCTGGGCGGTGCCCTGGTCGAGGCGCCCGGCGCCTCGCTTTGGCAGATTGCCGCGCCCGATCCCGGCTTTGCCGCCGAAGCGCAGGGCTTTGCCTGGCTGGACGATCTGGCCGCCCTGGCCACGCCGCAGGCCCGCGCCCTGGCCCAGGCCTGGACACAGGACTGGATCGCCCGCTTCGGCGCCGGCCGCGGTCCGGGCTGGACGCCTGCGCTGACCGGGCGGCGGGTGATCCGCTGGATCCATCACGCGATCTTCCTGCTGCAGGGCCAGGACAGCGCCGCGCAAGGCGCCTATTTCGCCGCGCTGTCGCGCCAGGCCGCCTTCCTGTCGCGCCGCGCCGGCGCCGCCCCCCAGGGCCTGCCCCGGTTCGAGGCGCTGATCGGCCTGTTGCAGGCCAGCCTGTCGCTGGCCGGGATGGAGCGGCATGTCGCCCCCACCGCCCAGGCCCTGGCACAGGCCTGCGCCGCGGCGATCGACGCCCAGGGCGGCATCCCCTCGCGCAATCCCGAGGAACTGCTGGACAGCCTGACCCTGCTGACCTGGGCCGCCCGCGCCCTGGCCGAGGCCGACCGGCCCATTCCCCCCGCCCTGGCCGAAGCGATCGACCGGATCGCCCCCACACTGCGGGTGCTGCGCCATGCCGATGGCGGGCTGGCCCGCTTTCACGGCGGCGGCCGCGGCATCGAGGGGCGGCTCGATTCGGCGCTGGCCGCCTCGGCGGCGCTGCGGCCGGTCGGGCATGTCACCCAGGCCATGGGCTTTCTGCGCCTGTCGGGCGGGCGCAGCTCGGTGATCCTGGATGCGGCCGATCCGCCGGGCGGGGCGGCGCGCGCCACCGCCCATGCCTCGACCGCGGCGT
>NZ_JAICBZ010000122.1 GCF_020179405.1 Xinfangfangia pollutisoli
GCCTGGCTGGCGCTGCGGGCCGAGGATCTGTCGGCGCTGCAGCCCCGGCTGGCGGCTTTGGGCCTGTCCAGCCTGGGGCGGCTGGACGGGCATGTCCTGCCTTCGATCCGGGCGGTGATCGCGGCGCTGGTGGCGCTGTCGGGCAGCGGGCGGGCCGAGTTTCCCGCCCCCGCGCAGATCGGCGCGGCGGGGCTTCTGGCGGCGCGGCGCGATGCGCTGTTCGGCGCGCGGGCAGAGGGACCGGGGACGCGGATCATGGTCACCCTGCCGGGGCTTGCCGCGGCCGAGCCGGCGCTGATCTCGGGCCTGGTGCAGGCGGGGGCGGATTGCTTCCGCATCAATTGCGCCCATGACGATCCGGCGGTCTGGGCGGCGCTGATCGGCCAGATCCGGACCGAGGCGGCGGGGCTGGGCCGGGCCTTGCCGGTGTCGATGGATCTGGGCGGGCCGAAATTCCGCATCGCGCGGGTGCGCGGCGATGACAAGCACCGGCTGGTCACGGGGGAAAGCTTCTGGATCCTGGCCGAGGGCGCGCGGTCGCCGCATGGCGCGCTGGCGGTGCGGCTCAGCCATCCGCAGCTGGCCGCCGCCCTGGCGCCGGGGCGCGAGGTGGTGATCGACGATGGCAAGATCCGCGCCGAGGTGATCCGGGTCGAGGCGGGCGCGGTCGAGTTGCGGGTGGTGCAGGCGCCCTTGAAGGGCGCGCGGCTGAAGCTGGAGAAGGGCGTGAACCTGCCCGGCGCGCGGCTGGATGTGCCCGCGCTGACCGAAGAGGATCTGCAGGCGCTGGATTTCGTGATGCGCGAGGCGGATGTCGTCTCGTATTCCTTCGTGCAATCCGTGGCCGATGTCGAGGCGCTGTTGGCGGCGATCGAGGCGCGCAAGGCCTTGCGCGATCCCGGCCGCGGCCTGCCGGGGCTGGTCCTGAAGATCGAGACGCCGCGGGCGCTGGAAGCCCTGCCCGATCTGATCGTGGCGGCGGGCGGGCGGCTGCCGGTTGGCGTGATGATCGCGCGGGGCGATCTGGCGGTCGAGATCGGGTTCGACCGGCTGTCCGAGATCCAGGAAGAGGTGCTGTGGCTTTGCGCGGCGGCGCAAGTGCCGGTGATCTGGGCGACGCAGGTGCTGGAGACGCTGGTCAAGGAAGGCCAGGCGACGCGGGCCGAAGTGACCGATGCCGCCATGGGCCAGCGCGCCGAGGCGGTGATGCTGAACAAGGGCCCGCATGCGGCGCGGGGCGTGGCTTTCCTGCGCGACGTGCTGGCGCGGATGGACCGGCATCAGGCCAAGAAAGAGGCGCGGCTGGGCGCCCTGCATCTGTGGCGCGAGGGCTGAGCGGGGGCGATGTCTTCGAAGAAATCGCACCGGAGCCTGTGAAGGCTCCGGGCCGGAATTTTCGAAAATTCCGGTGCCCCGCGTTGCGGTTCAGCGCCAGCCCAGTTCCGGGGCGACCTGTTTCAGGATCGTCTCGATGACATGGGCGTTATAGGCCACGCCCAGCATGTTGGGCACGGTCAAGAGCAGCGTGTCGGCCTCGGCGATCGCCTCGTCCTGGCGCAGTTCGGCGATCAGCTTCTCGGGCTCGGCCGCATAGCTGCGCCCGAAGACCGCGCGGGTATTGTCGATCACGCCCACAGAATCCGCATCGGGCCGGCCGCCGCCGAAATACATCCGGTCGGTGTCGTTCACCAAGGCGAAGATCGACCGGCTGACCGACACCCGCGGCGTGCCCTTGTGGCCGGCGGCCTTCCAGGCCTCGCGGTATTTGCGGATCTGCTTGGCCTGCTGCACATGGAAGGGCTCGCCCGTCTCGTCCCATTTGAGCGTCGAGGATTGCAGGTTCATCCCCATCTCGGCCGCCCAGACCGCGGTCGCATCCGAGGCCGCCCCCCACCAGATCCGCTCGCGCAGGCCTTCGGAATGCGGCTCCAGCCGCAACAGGCCCGGCGGGTTGGGGAACATCGGCCGGGGATTCGGCTTGGCGAACCCCTTGCCTTCCAGCAGTTGCAGGAAGACCTGGGTGTGGTTGCGGGCCATGTCCTGGTCGGTTTCGCCCTCGGCCGGCTGATAGCCGAAATGGCGCCAGCCATCGACCACCTGCTCGGGCGAGCCGCGCGAGATGCCCAGTTGCAGCCGCCCGCCCGAGATCAGATCGGCCGATCCGGCATCCTCGACCATGTAGAACGGATTTTCATAGCGCATGTCGATGACACCGGTGCCGATCTCGATCTTCTTCGTCCGCGCGCCGACGGCGGCGAGCAGCGGGAAGGGCGAGGCCAGTTGCCGGGCGAAATGGTGGACGCGGAAATAGGCACCGTCGGCCCCCAGTTCCTCGGCCGCCTCGGCCAGTTCGATGGATTGCACAAGCACATCCTGGGCCGAACGCACCGCCGAGCCGCGTTCGGCCGACCAATGGCCGAAGGACAGGAAACCGATCTTCTTCATGACTGCCTCATCTGAGCGCCCGGGACCGGGAAGGGGGTCGGGCTTTGCAGCGAATCTAGGCGGCCACAGGCCGCGGCGCCAGCACCCCGCGGCGCACAGGGTCTGTGCAGGGGCGATCCGACCGCAGCGGCGCAAGAAATCCGCGCCGATGGCGCCGGCGTTAACCCGACGGTGACGAATTGCTGTTCTGATTGCGGGGTGGACAGACGGCCCAGCGCCGCGCCGCACCGATTTCATGACATCGGGGCAGAAGCCCCAGACAGATCGCCGCCCCGTCGCCGGGGCGCCGTCCGCAAGGGTGACCGTCCGGATGCCCCCGCACGACAACGGTCACTGCCTGCCGGTCCCTGCCGGCGGGCGGAGGGGCTGCATCCGCAAGGGTGCAGCCCTTTCCCGCATCGCCCGGCCCGGGCAGGCGCCGCCACGGTTGCACAGGCCGAAATCCGCGCGGCCCCGGCCCGAACGCCGCCCCCGCCCGCGGGCTGCGCAGGCTAGCCGGGCAGACGGGCAGGCCAGTCAGATGGGCCGCGCCCGACCTCTCGGCTCAGGCCGGCTCGGCGTTGCGGATCGCCCACATGCGCTGAAAGGCCGGCCGGGCCTGGCAGCGTTCCAGCCAGGCCTTCACCTCGGGGAATTCGCCCAGAAGCGCTGCATGGCCCTGGGCATAGCGCAGGCATTCTTCCAGCATGATGTCGGCCACGGTGAAACGGTCGCCCACCAGCCAGTCGGTGGTGGCCAGATGCGCCTCGATCCGCCGCAGCGGGCGGCGCAGCTTTTCGGCGGCAACCGCGATCGCGGCCTGGCCCTCGGGCGTCTTGTCGCCGCCATTGCCCTGAACATACATGATCTCCAGCGCCGGGGTTTCCACCGCCGTGGCAGCCAGCAGCGCCCATTGGTCGATCAGCGCCGCCTCGGCCGCGCTTTGCGGGCCCAGCACGCCGCCATGCACCCGCGCCAGATGCAGACAGATCGCCAGCGATTCGGTCAGCACCAGCCCGTCTTCCTCCATCGCCGGGATCTGGCCCAGCGGATTGACCTTCAGGAAGGCGGCCGAGGCGGTGTTCAGCTGCGCCGCGCGGGCCGCCTCATCCGCCAGCCTGTAGGACTGGATCACCGGCACATGGGTGTAATCCACCCCGGCCTCGGCCAGCAGCCACAGCGGGCGCGACGCCCGCGAGCGATAGACACCGTACAGCGTGATCATGCGGTTTCTCCCAACCCTGCGCTGGCGTCTTCATGCCGCATCGCCGGCAAAAGGGAAACGGCGAAAGTTGATGGCGGCGGCTGCGAAAAACCCTTGCTCGAAAGGGGGTGCAGCGGCAAAGAATGCGCATGTCCAAAGGGCCCACGCATAAGCCGCCGCCCGATCCCGCCGGGCGCGACCACAAGGCCGAGATCGTTGATCGGCTTTACGATGTCGCACTGGATCCGATCCGGTTGAGCGAGCTGCTGGAGGTCTGGGAAGGCCGGGTCGCGCCGCTGCGGATTGGCCCTATGGACCAGGCCGATCCGCTGAACGATCCCGAGATCGAAGCGCATATGCAGCGCGCCACCGTGTTTCTGGACCGTTTCGAGGCGACAAAGCAGGAGGGCGGCTATCGCTCGGTCCTGCAGGACATTCCGCGCTCGGCCGCCTTCCTGTCGGATGGCGGCATGACGGTAAATGCGGCCAACCGCCCGGCCGAGGTGGCCTTCGGCCTGCGCGACGGCAGCCCCTTCGCCAGCCTGCCCTTCGAACCCGAGGACCGTGCCCTGCTGTCGGATGTGATCCGCCGCGTCGCCGGGCGCAAATCGGGCGAGCGGGTGGTGACGCTGCGCATCCGCTCGATGGTGACTCAAAGCCCGGTGATCCTGCGCGTCAGCCCGATCGAAAGCGATGCGCCGCGGCCCCTGGCGCTGGTCCTGTCGACCGAACTTGTCTGGCCCGACGGCTTTGCCACCACCGTGCAAGAGGCCTTTGGCCTGACCGGCGCCGAGGTGGACATCGTGCGCGGCATCACCCTGGGCCTGCCGGTCAAGGACATTGCCGAAGCCCGCGGCCGCAGCGCCGAGACGGTGCGCACCCAGCTGCGCTCGATCCTGGCCAAGACCGAGACGCACAGCCAGTCGGAACTGGTGCGGGTGGTGCTGGGGCTGATGGATGTGGCGATGATCCCGATCGAGCCGCTGGAGCCGGTGGCCGAAATGGGCCGGCTGGAGCCGCGGCCGCTGCACTGGCTGCGGATCTCGGAAGAGCGCCGGCTGACCTGGATCGAATTCGGCGATCCGGCAGGGCGGCCGGTTCTGTTCATGCATCTCGATTACGGGCTGATCCGCTGGCCGGCCAGCGCCGAACGCGCGGCGCGGCGGCGGGGGCTGCGGGTGATCGTTCCGGTCCGGGCGGGCTATGGCAAGACCGACCTGCATCCGAAAGGCGCCGATCACCTCAGGGGGGTGACGCTGGATTATGCGGCAGTGCTGGATCATCTGGGCATCCGCGGCGCGGTGGTGGTGCCGCAGGGCGCCGATCTGCGCTTTGCGATGAACCTGGCCAATCAGCGGCCCGATCTGGTCTGCGGCATCCTGGGCTGCGCCTGCCAACTGCCGATCCGCACCGCGGCGCAATATGACCGCATGGACAAATGGCAGCGCTTCATTCTGGCCAATGCCCGCTATGCGCCGAAGATCCTGCCCTTTCTGGTGCAGGCGGGCTTTTCGCTGGCGCGGCGGCTGGGCAAGGACAGTTTCTTCCGCACCGTGAATGGCGGCAGCCCGGCCGATATCGAAACCTTCGCCCAGCCCGAAGTGCGCGAGGCGGTGCTGGAAGGCTCCGAGGTCTGTCTGGCCCGCAAATGGTCGGCGCATGAGGCCTTCACCCGCGAATGCATCGGGTCGGAAAAGGACTGGTCGGATGTGGTGCACGCCTGCAAGGTGCCGGTCCTGCTTTTGGAAGGCGATCAGGATCCGCAGGCGCCGGTCCTGACGATCCGCGAACTGGCCGAGGCCTATCCGCATGTCGAGATCCGGTTTCTGCCCTTCACCGGGCAATTGCTGTTCTTTGCGCAATGGCCGCTGGTGCTGGATGAGGTCGAGCTGATGTTCGACCGGGTGGGGATTTCCCTACCGCAAGGTTAATTTCCATGCGCCTACCGCAAATGGGGTATGCGCCGACTCGGGGCGACCGTTAGCAAGGAAACAGTCGCGCTGGCATTGGCGACGGTCGAATTTCAGAACCTAACTCTCCCCTCGATGGACAGGGCAGCGCACCGGCAACGTGCGCTGCCCTGTTTGTGTTTCGGGCAGCGGGCGGCACAGGGCACGCGGCCGGTCACGATTGCGCGGGATCAAGGAATTCTTTTGCGAAACAGGGCATACTGTCGGCTGGTCAACAGCAAAAGGTGCCCCGCGCGATGGAAGATCTGAAACCCGATGCCCCTTCGGCCGCTGCCGCTGCCGCCGCTTCCGCCCCGGCTGACGGTGCCTCTGCTTCCGCCTCGGCCGCCGCCTCTGCCGGGACGCCCGCCAATCCGGGCGAGGGCGAGGGGCTGACCGGCCCGCGGCATTTCCCCGCCGTCGATCCGGACGCGGTGCGCCAGGCCTTCGAATCCGGCCGCTACCCCTATGCCCGCCTCATGGGCCGCGCCCCCTATGAGGCGGAAAAGGCCCGGCTTCAGGCTGAATTGCTGAAGGTGCAGATCTGGGCCCAGGACACCGGGCAGAAATTCGTCATCCTGATGGAGGGGCGCGATGCCGCGGGCAAGGGCGGCACGATCAAGCGCTTCATGGAACATCTGAACCCGCGCTATGCCCGTGTCTGTGCGCTGACCAAGCCTTCGGATGTCGAAAAGGGCCAATGGTTCTTCCAGCGCTATATTGCCCATCTGCCCACGGCCGGCGAAATCGTGTTCTTCGACCGCAGCTGGTACAACCGCGCCGGGGTGGAACGGGTCATGGGCTTCTGCTCGCCCGGGGAATATCTGGAATTCATGCGCGAGGCGCCCGAGATCGAGCGCATGCTCGTCCGCACCGGAATCAGGCTGTACAAATACTGGTTCTCGGTCACGCGCGAAGAGCAGCTGAAACGCTTCAAGGCGCGCGAAACCGATCCGCTGAAGAAATGGAAGCTGTCGCCGATCGACAAGGCCAGCCTCGACAAATGGGACGATTACACCGAGGCGAAAGAGGCGATGTTCTTCTATACCGATACCGCCGATGCGCCCTGGGTGATCGTGAAGTCGAATGACAAGAAACGCGCGCGGCTGAACTGCATGCGGCATTTCCTGTCGACGCTGGACTATCCTGACAAGGACCCCGAAGTGGTAGGCCAGCCCGATCCGCTGATCGTCGGCAAGGCGGCACAGGTTCTGCGCGGCTCGGGCCATATTCTGGATGCGGCCACCCATCCGGCGGTGCGGCTCGGCTAGACCTGCCGGCCGCGGTCTGTCTGTCAGCTGCCGGGGGCCAGCCCCCGGACCCCCGGGATATTTGGACAGAGAGGAAGGCAGCCTGTCTCGCAAGAGGGTCTGTGGCCTTCCTCTCTGCAAAAATATCCTCTGGGGGTCCGGGGGGCGAAGCGCCCCCGGCGCCTGTCGGCCGCCCCTTGGCCGGGCCGGTGCGCTTGGCTAAGGTCACGCCCATGTTGACCCAAACCGCAGGACGCGTCGCCATCGTCACGGCCCTGGCCGCAGGCCAGGGGCAGGCGCATCCGCATGTCTTCATCGACGTGCGGGTCGAGGTGATCCTTGACGATCAGGACCGCGCCACCGCGGTGCGGATCGGCTGGATCTATGACGAGTTCTTCTCGCTTTCCACCATCGCCGACCGCGGCCTTGACCCGGATGGCGATGGCCAGCTGACCGCGCAGGAATTGCGCGATTTCAATGGCTGGGACATGCATTGGCAGGCGGGCTATCCCGGCGATACCTATGTGCTGATCGGGGAGCGCGATCTGGCGCTGGGCCCGCCGACCGATTGGACGGTCGATTATGACGGGGTGCGGATCCGCAGCACCCATCTGCGCGCCTTGCCCGCGCCACAGCCGATCGGCGGCGATACGTTCACCGTGCAGGTCTATGATCCGGGCTATTACACCGCCTATGCCATCGCCTATCGCCCGGTCCTGACCGACGGCAGCGGCGCCTGTTCGGCCCAGGTCTGGGCGCCCGATCCGACGGTTGCCGATGCGCAGATGAAGGCCGCGCTGGCGGAATATGCGCCCGACCAGGATGTCGAGGCCGATTTCCCCGCCGTCGGCAAGGCCTGGGCCGAGGAGGTGCGGGTCACATGCGCCGGACATTGACCCTGGCCGGCCTGGCCGTCGCGCTGGCGCTGGCGCTGTTGTGGCTGGGCGGCGGGCTCGACCTTCTGGCGCTTTGGGCGGCCGAGGCGCAGCGGGCCGCGCAGGACCGGCTGGCGGGGGCGGTGCGGGCCTTGCGCGCGGGGCAGCCGGGCGCGGTGGTGGGGCTTCTGGGCATCTGCTTTCTCTATGGGCTTCTGCATGCGGCGGGCCCCGGCCATG
>NZ_JAICBZ010000123.1 GCF_020179405.1 Xinfangfangia pollutisoli
TGCGCCACGGCCGCCGCCGTCTGCGCCTGGCCCGAGACGTCCAGCACCAGCACCACCGGCCAGCCCATCAGCGCCGCCACATCGGCACTGGCGCCGGTGCCGGTCTCGCCCGGGGCGGCCACCCCGTCGAACAGCCCCATCGAGCCCTCGGCCACCACCAGATCGGCGCCTTCGGTCGCCGCCGCAAGCGCGGCAATCCGCCCCGGCGCCATGGCCCAGCTGTCAAGGTTGACCGAGGGCCGGCCGGCAGCGGCGGCATGGAAGGCCGGGTCGATGTAATCGGGCCCGGATTTGAACGGCTGCACCACCAGACCGCGCGCGGCGAAGGCCGCCAGCAGCCCCAGCGTGACCGTGGTCTTCCCCGTGCCCGAGGCCGGGGCGGAAATCAGCAGACCGGGTGTCATTCGGCCGGGCGTCATTCGCTGCCCGCCGGAAAGCGCGGCTCGGTGCCGACGGGGCGATAGCGGCGGTCATAATCGCCCGCGTAAAGCCTGCTTTCGGCAAAACCTTCGGCCGCCAAGGCGGGGCCGATCAGGATAAGGGCGGTGCGTTCACCCGTGCCGATCGCGGGATCCAGCGTGGCCAGCGTGGCGCGATGGATGCGCTGGTCGGGCCACGAGGCGCGGAACACCACCGCCACCGGACAATCGGGCCCGTAGAAGGGCGCGAGCCGGGCCTGAACATCAGCCAGCACATGCACCGACAGGTGAATGGCCAGCGTGGCGCCGGTGCGGGCGAAGTTTTCCAGCGTCTCGGCCTCGGGCATGGCCGAGGCACGGCCCGAGGTGCGGGTCAGCACCACCGATTGCGCCAGGCCCGGCAGGGTCAGTTCCGTCTGAAGCGCGGCGGCGGCGGCGGCAAAGGCGGGAACGCCCGGCGTGACGTCGAAGGGAATTTCCAGCGCGCGCAGCCGGCGCAGCTGTTCGCCCATTGCCGACCAGACCGACAGATCGCCGGAATGCAGCCGCGCGACATCCTGGCCCGCGGCATGGGCGGCGGCGATTTCGGCGATGATCCCGTCCAGGTCCATCGGTGCGGTGTTCACGATCTTCGCGCCGGGCGGGCAATGCGCCAGCAACGCCTCGGGCACCAGACTGCCAGCGTAAAGACAGACCGGGCAGGCGGCGATCAGGTCGCGGCCGCGCAGGGTGATCAGATCGGGCGCGCCGGGGCCGGCGCCGATGAAATGGACGGTCATTCGCTTGGTCCTTCGGTTGCGGCCATGGCGCAGGTCGCCATGCCGTCGGGCGCAGAGATCCGCACCACGGTGATCCTTGCCTCCGGCCCCGCCGCCACCAGCGCCGCCGCCTCGGCGACCGATCCGGTGCCATGCATGGCCTGGATGCGGGCCGAGCAGGTGGGCGTCGCAATGCCCGCCACCTCGACCCCGATCAGCGGCAGGCGGCGCCGCGCCGCCAGCGCCAGGATGGTGGGATCGGCGGATTTGTCCGACAGCGTGGCCAGCGCCTGCGCCCGGCCGCCCTGCGCCTCGACCGCCGCCAGCGCGGCTTCCAGCGCGGCCAGCGGGGCGCCACGGCGAAATCCCAGACCCGCGACCCTCATCTTGTGACGCTCCATTGCACGACCAGGCGGGCGGCCTGCCAGCCGCGGAACCCGCCCAAAGGGGTGGCCTCGGCCAGGTCGACGCGCAGAAGGCTGCCGCCATGCTGCGCGTGCAGGGCGGCCAGAAGCGCCTCGGTTTCCAGCGTCACGCCATTGGCGACCAGCCTTGTGCCTTCGGGCAGCAGCGCCCAAAGGGCTGCGTGCAGATCGGCGCTGCCGCCGCCGCCGATGAAGACGGCATCCGGTGTGGAAAGGGTTTTCAGCGCTTCCGGCGCGTGGCCTTCGACCACGGTGATGCGATGCGAAAGGCCGAAGGCCCCGGCATTGGCGCGGATATTGGCGGCGCGGTCGGGGCGGGTCTCGATGCTGATCGCGCGGCCGCCGGCCAGCGCCCATTCGACCGAGATCGAGCCCGATCCGCCGCCGATATCCCACAGAAGTTCGCCGGGGCGTGGGGCTAGGGCCGACAGGGTCAGCGCGCGGATCGGGCGTTTGGTGATCTGGCCATCGTGCTGGAACAGATCGTCCGGCAGGCCCGAGGCGCGGGGCAGCCCGGCGCTGCGCGGCAGATCGGCGCCGTCCAGCGCCACGGCGACCGGGGCGGTGATGTCGGGCCAATCCGCGCCGGGCCGAAGGCGTGCGCGCGGGCCGCCAAGCGCCTCGCACACCGTGATCCGGGTTTCGGCAAAGCCATGCGCGGCCAGCCATTGCGCCAGGGCGGGCACGGCGGCGGCATCGCGCAGGGTGCAGATCGCCCGCACCCCGCGCGCCAGAATCGGGCGCAGCCGGGCGAAGGGCGCGGCATGCAGGCCCAGGCACAGCACCTCTTCCAGCCGCCAGCCCATCCGCGCGGCGACCAGAGAAAACGTGCCGGCCAACGGAAAAGCCTGCCATTCGCCGGGCGCCAGATGCGCCGCCACCGATCCGCCGGCGCCGAACCAGAACGGATCGCCCGAAACCAGCATCGCCACCCGCCGCCCCCGGCAGGCCAGCAAGGGCGCCAGATCGAAGGGCACCGGCCAGGCGCGGCCCCTGTCGCCCACGGACACCAGCGCCAGATGGCGGGGGGCACCGAAGACGATCTCGGCTGCAGCCAGCGCGGCACGGCTTGCGCCCGACAGGCCCTCCGGTCCATCTTCGCCCAGACCGATGATCGACAGCCAGGCCTCAGCCATGACCCGCATCCTTGTTCTGGGCGGCACGACCGAGGCCAGCCTGCTGGCCCGCGCGCTGGCCGAGGCGGGAATCGAGGCGGTCTTCTCCTATGCCGGGCGCACCGCAGCGCCCGTCGCGCAGCCGCTGCCCCTGCGGGTCGGCGGCTTTGGCGGGGCGGAAGGCCTGGCCGCGTTCCTGCGGGACGGCGGCTTCACCCATGTCGTGGACGCGACCCACCCTTTCGCGGCGCAGATCAGCGCGAATGCGATCGCGGCCTGCGCTGCGACGGATATTCCGCTGATCGCTTTGCAACGACCGGCCTGGTCGCCCGGCCCCGGCGACCGCTGGACCCGCGTTGCCGATACCGAGGGTGCCGTCGCTTCCCTGCCCGAGGCGCCGGCCCGCGTCTTCCTGGCCACCGGCAAACAGGGCCTTCTGCCCTTTGCCGCAGCCCCCCAGCACCATTACCTTCTGCGCCTGGTCGATCCGCCCGAGGCGCCCTTGCCCTTGCCTTCTGTCTGCGTGGTCATCGCCCGCGGCCCCTTCGATGCCGCCGGGGATGAGGCACTGATGCACCAGCATGCCATCACCCATATCGTCGCCAAGAATGCCGGCGGCGCGGGGGCCGAGGCCAAGCTGATTGCCGCCCGGGCGCTGGACCTGCCGGTGATCCTGATCGACCGCCCCGCCCTTCCCGCGCGGCGCGAGGTGGGATCGGTCGCCGAAGTGATGCACTGGCTGGCTCATGCCGGCACCGAGCGCGGGGTATAGACCCAGGGCCCGACCCGCCGCGTCAGCTCGTTGCCGACCAGAACGACGGTGCGCATATCGGCCATCTCGGGCAGGGCTTCGGCCAGGGTGACGGTCGACAGCGCCTCGTCCGGGGTGCTGACGGCACGGGCGAAGATCATCAGCCGCGACGGCTCGCATTCCTCGCGCAGGATCTGCAGCACGCGCTCGAACTGGCCGGGGCGGGATTTCGAGCGCGGGTTGTAGAAGGCCATGGCAAAGCCGCCGCGGGCGGCATGGCGCAGCCGGCGTTCAACTTCGGAAAAGGGTTTCAGATTGTCGGAAAGATTGATCGCGCAGAAATCATGGCCCAGCGGCGCCCCCGCCCTTGCCGCGGCGGCCAGCATTGCGGTGATGCCGGGCAGGATGCGGATCTCCAGCCCCTGATGCTGGGGCGCGGCTTCAAGCGCCTCGAACAGGGCCGAGGCCATGGCGAAGACCCCCGGATCGCCCGATGATACCACCACCACCCGCCGCCCTTCCGCCGCCATGGTCAGCGCGGCATGGGCGCGGTCCATCTCGACCCGGTTGTCCGACGGGTGCAGGGTCAGGCCCGGCCGCGGCGCCAGGCGGGCGACATAGGGAATATAGCCCACGATATCGGTCGCGTCGGCCAAAGCGGCCGAAACCTCGGGCGTCACCAGCGCCTCGGCGCCGGGGCCAAGCCCCGCAACAGTGACCCAGCCGGTCATTCCACGCCCTCGGCGACCGGGCGGCGGCCGCGCCCATGCACCAGCACGATCGCGAAATAGGGGCAGTCGGCGGCGTCGACCTCGGCCAGACGGGCCAGCCTTTGACCCGGCATTGTGCCGCGTTCGACCAGCCAGGCATCGTCTAGCCGCCCCGCCGCCTGCAAGGCCCGGCGCACCCGGGGCAGGTTGCGCCCGGTCTTCATGATCGCCAGCGCGTCGGATTTCTGCATATGCGCGGTCAGCTCGGCCTCGGGCAGGGTCGCCATCAGCACGGTCAGCACATCGTCGCCCCAGGTCACCGGCTGGCCCGTCGCCGTCCAGCAGCCGACCATGCCGGGGATACCGGGGATGACCTCGACCGGGACCCGGTCTTTCAGCCGCACGTAAAGATGCATGAACGAGCCGTAGAAGAACGGGTCGCCTTCGCACAGCACCACCACCTCGGCGCCCTCGGTCACCAGCGCCTGCAGCCGCGCGGCCCAGTCGTCGTAGAAGGCCGACAGGATCCGGTTATAGTCGGGGCTGTCGAAGGGGATTTCGGTGGTGACCGGATATTCCATCGCATGTTCGATGGCGCCCGGCGCCAGCATGCCCTCGACGATCCGCCGCGCCTGGCCCGCGCGGCCGGCCTTGCGGAAAAAGGCGATGTGGCGCGCGGCGCGGATCACCCGGTCGGACCGGACCGAGATCAGATCGGGGTCGCCCGGGCCAAGCCCGGCGCAGATGATGCGGCCCATGGTCATTCCTTGCGGCTTGCCAAAGCGTTGACGGCGGCGACGGTGATGGCCGAGCCGCCCAGCCGGCCCTCGACGATCAGCCAGGGCAGGGGGTTCGCCTCGGCCAGGGCAGCCTTGGATTCCGCCGCGCCGATGAAGCCCACCGGGCAGCCGATGATCGCGGCGGGGCGCGGGCAGGCGGGGTCTTCCAGCATGTTCAACAGGTGAAACAGCGCGGTGGGGGCATTGCCGATGGCGACCACCGCGCCGGCCAGATGGGGGCGCCACAGTTCCACCGCCGCGGCACTGCGGGTGTTGCCGATCTGCGCCGCCAGCTCGGCCACGCCGGGATCGTGCAGCGTGCAGATCACCTGGTTGCCGGCGGGCAGGCGGGGCCGGGTGATGCCCTCGCTGACCATCCGCGCATCGCACAGGATCGGTGCGCCGGCCTCCAGCGACGCCCGCGCGGCCTTGGCCATGCCGGGGGCGAAGCGGATATGGCGTTCCAAGCCCACCATCCCGGCGGCATGGATCATGCGCACGGCGACAACCTCTTCCTCGGGGGTGAAGCGGGCCAGGTCGGCCTCGGCCCGGATGGTGGCGAAGGACTGTTCATAGATCCGCGCGCCGTCGGTTTCGTAAGCGTAAGGCATCAGATCAGCCCCTTCAGGTCGAGTTCGGTTTCGCCAAGGCCCCGGCGCTGGGGGGCATCCCCGGCGCGGCCCTGGACGATCAGGTCAAAGCCCGTGCCAGTCGCGACCAGCACCAGATCGGCGGGGCCGGGATGGGCGCAGCCCTTGGCGCAGCCCGAGACATGCAGCGTCTGGCCCGGCGGCACTTGCGCGGCCAGGCGGCGGGCCAGCGGGCGGGTGGCGGCGCGGGCCTGCAGGCAGCCCGGCGCGCCGGTACAGGCCTGTACCCGGCGCAGCGGATTGTCGGCGGTCAGGATCAGGCCCGGCAGATCGGGCAGGGCTTTCAGTCCCTCGACCAGCAACATCCGCCAGGGGGTCAGGCGCAGCGGGCCAAGACCGGACAGGGTGAAAAGCATTTTCGCAGTCAGCTGGCCGAAGTCGAAGCCGACCAGCGCGCCTTGCGGCTGCAGGCCCGGGCCGGGTGCCGGCTGGGCGGGTGCAGGGGCGACGCGCGGAGCGAGAGAGCCTTCGGGCCGGGCGCCGCGCGCGATCAGCGCCGCCATCCGGCCGCGACCGTCCTGCACGCCGCCCTGGGCCAGGAACCACTCGGCCAGCGCCATGGCCTGTTGGGCGGCATTTTCCGCGGTGACCGGCGCGCCAAGCGGCAGGCCTTCGCTGCGCAGCAAAAGCCCGCCCTGGTCGTCGCGTTCAAGGCGGATATCGCCGGCAATATCCTGCATCAGCGGCGCAGGGCCGGTGTCAAGGACGAAGCCGAACTTGCCCGGCAGCACGGGCGCCCGTGTCAGGGCACGGGCAAAATCCGCAGCGATTTCTTCGGTTTGCGCATCGGCGAAGGGGGTGACCAGCAGATTGCGCGCGGCCTCGGTGCGCGGGTCGGGGTCGATCAGGTCCAGCTTGCGCAGATCGTCGATCAGCGCCGGATGGCTGGCCTCGGTCACACCGCGCAATTGCAGATTGCCGCGCGCCGACAGGTCGATCAGCCCGCTGCCATGCTGCGCGGCGGCCTGCGCGATGCCACGAGCCTGATCGGCGCTGAGCCGCCCGGCGCGCGGGCGGATGCGCACCACCAGCCCGTCGCCCGATTGCATCGGCCGCAGCGCGCCCGGGCACCAGCCCTGAATGGCAAAGCCGGTCATCCCCGCATCTCCGCCGCAATGGAATTGCGCCGGGTCACCCAAAGCCCGGCCTCGTGCAGGCGCTGGAACAGGTCGCGCAGCGCGGCCAGCGCGGCGGGGTTCTCGCGCGCCATGAAATCCACCAGATCGGGCCGGCCCAGCGTGGCTTCGTGATACAGGTCGAACAGATGCGGCGGCACAACGCCTGCCAGATGGGCGAAGGCGGCCATATGGTCCAGCGTGGCGGCGATTTCGGCCGCACCGCGGAAGCCGTGCCGCATCATCCCGTCGGCCCAGGCCGGATCGGCGGCGCGGGCGCGGGTGACGCGGGCGATTTCCTCGGTCAGGGTCCGGGCACGCGGACGGTCGGGGCGGGTGGCATCCAGGTGATAAAGCGCGGGTTTTGCGGCCCCCAGCCGGGTCAAGGCCGCCGCGAACCCCGCCTCATGCGCGGCGTAATCGGCGGCCAGCAGCAGGTCGCTTTCCGGCAGGTCCTGGGCATGGACGAAGGCATCGGCCCCGCGCAGCCGGGCTTCCAGCCCCGCGCGATCATCGCGCGACGCGCCATCGGCGCCGATCGCCCAGCTTGAGGCCTGAAGCCAGGCCTCGCCTGCCTGCGCGCGGGCTTCCGCGGTGAAATCCTCCATCGCCGCGCCCATGCCCAGACCGTAAAGCCCGGGCCGCGGGCCGAAGACCCGGGCCTGACCGGCGGCATAGGGGTTGTCGGCGGGGGTTTCCTCGCGCGCGGCCAGCGCCGCCGCGCCGGTTTCGAACAGCGCCGCCAGGCCCGGAAACACATCGCGGAACAAACCCGAGACCCGCAGCGTCACGTCGATGCGCGGCCGGCCCAGCAGGGCCAGCGGAATGACCTCGACCCCCGAGACCCGGCCTGACCCGTCATCCCAGACCGGCGCCAGCCCGGCCAGATGCAGCGCCATGGCGAATTCCTCGCCCGCCGTGCGCATCGTGGCGCTGCCCCACAGATCGACCACCAGCCCGCGCGGCCAATCGCCCTGATCCTGCAGATGCTTGCGCAGCAATTCCTCGGCCAGCTTCACCCCCTGGGCATGCGCCGCGCGCGAGGGCACGGCGCGGGGATCGACGGCGAAGAGGTTGCGGCCGGTGGGCAGAACGTCGCCGCGCCCGCGCGCCGGAGAGCCCGAGGGCCCGGG
>NZ_JAICBZ010000124.1 GCF_020179405.1 Xinfangfangia pollutisoli
CCGCGGTGGCGGTGGCACTGGTCGCGGCGGTGACCGGGATCCTGGGGCTTGGGCGCGATGCGGTGACCGCGGCGGGGCAGGGCTGGGTCACGGTTGCCGGCAATGCGATGGTGGCCGGGCTGGGCCTGTGGCTGATGCTGCGCGGCTGGCAGGGGCTGCGGCGCGGCAGGGCGCCCGATCATGCGCCCGATCACGCGCCAGATGACGAGGCTGGGCACGAGGCTGGGCACGATCACCCGCCGGGCTGTGGCTGCGGCCATGCTCATGGCCCCAGCCTGGACGAGGCCGCCCGGATCCACAGCTTCCGCGATGCCGCCCTGCTGGTCGCGGGCATCGCCCTGCGCCCCTGCACCGGCGCCCTGTTCCTGCTGGTTCTGACCTGGCAGCTGGGCATTTTCGGCTCCGGCATCGCCGGTGCCTTCGCCATGGGACTGGGCACTGCCACGGTCACGATCGGGGTGGCGGCGCTGGCGGTCTGGTCGCGCGAGGGGGCGCTGGCCACCCTGCCGGGCGTCGGCCTGGCCCGGGCGCTGCCGCTGGTCGAGCTGCTGGCCGGGGCGATCCTGCTGGCGGCGGCGCTGCTGCTGCTGGCTCGGCTGGTCTAGACCGCGCCGCGCTGCGGCGTATCTGCCCGCTTGTTCTTTTTCTGCCGCCAGATTAGGCGATGGGCATGGATCAGCCGCAATCCCTTGCTTCTCACGCCCGCGCGACGCTGGCGCTGGGCCTGCCCCTGGTGGGGTCCAGCCTGGCGCAGATGGCGCTGCATGTCGCCGATACGGTGATGGTGGGCTGGTATGGGGTGGTGCCCTTGGCCGCGGTGGTGCTGGGGTCTTCGTCCTTCTTCATCCTGTTCATCCTGGGCGCGGGCTTTGCCAAGGCGATCCTGCCGCTGGTCGCCACCGCCCGCGCCGCCGGGGACGAGGCGCAGGTGCGCCGCGATGCGCGCATGGGCCTGTGGCTGTCGGCCGGCTTCGGCGTGCTGATCTATCCGGTGTTCTGGTTCGCCGGGCCGATCCTGCTGATGCTGGGGCAGAAGCCCGAAGTGGCGGCGCTGGCGCAAGACTATATGCGCGTGGCCGGGCTGGGGATGATCATGGCGCTTTGGGTCGCGGTGCTGCAAAGCTGGCTTTCGGCGCTGGGGCGGACCGGCGTGGTGCTTTGGGTGACCCTTGCGGCGCTTGTGGTGAATGTGGCCGTCAACTGGGCGCTGATTTTCGGCAATTGGGGCATGCCGGAACTGGGCGCGCGCGGCGCGGCCATTGCGACCTTGCTGGTGCAGATCGTGTCCTTCGTCGCGCTGGGCTTTTACGCCACCTATCAGCCGGCGCTGCGGAAATATCACCTGTTCCAACGCTTCTGGCGGGTCGACCCGCAGGCGCTGCGCCAGGTCTTCCGCCTGGGCTGGCCGATCGGGCTGACCGGCATTGCGGAAGGCGGGCTGTTCCAGGCCTCGGCGCTGATGATGGGCTGGGTCGGCACGGTGCAGCTGGCCGCGCATGGCATCGCGCTTGAGGCCGCCTCGGTCGCCTTCATGGCCCATGTCGGCCTGTCCAGCGCCGCGACGATCCGCATCGCGGGCTTCGCCGAGACCGGCCAGGCGCGCGCCCTGCGCGATGCGGCGCTGGTGGCGCTGGGCCTGTCGGGCCTGGTTGCGGTCACGGTGATCGCGGCCTTCCTGCTGCTGCCCCAGCAGATCATCGGCCTGTTTCTTGACAGTGGAAAGCCGGAAAGCGCCCAGATCCTGACCTTCGGTGTCACGCTTCTGGCGCTGGCGGCGCTGTTCCAGCTGGCCGATGCGATGCAGGTCATGGCGCTGAGCCTGTTGCGCGGCCTGCAAGACACGCGGGTGCCCATGGTGCTGGCGGCGGTCAGCTATTGGGTGATCGGGATTCCCTGCAGCTATGTGCTGGCCTTCCCGCTGGGCTATGGCGGCGTGGGGCTGTGGTTCGGCCTGGTGGTCGGGCTGGCCGCGGCGGGGTTGAGCCTGCTGTTGCGCTTCTGGCGGCTAGCGCCACAGCCGCGCATGGCTGGCGAAGCGGCCCTGGAGCTTTGAAATCAAGCGGTTGAGCCGGCCGGGATGCGGAATGTCGCCGCTGGCCAGCCGGTCCAGCGCCACTTCGGGCGGGCAGGGCCGGCGGCTGACCGGATCCCAGTAGCGCGGATAGGCGATCAGCGCGGCATGCAGCAGATGCAGCAGGTCGGGCCGCGGCTGCAGGCTGCCATCGGCGCGCCGCAGCCGGCGGTGCGGCACCTGGCCCAGATCGCGGGTCAGGCCCCAGCCGGCATAGAAGGGCGCGCCCAGCGTGGTCACGGGTTTGCCGCGCAGCAGCGCCTCGAAGCCGGTCAGCGAGGTCAGGGTCCAGACCTCATCCACCTCATTCAGAACAGCCGCCATATTGGCATTGTCAAGATACGCATCCGCATGGCGCAGAACCTGATCGCGGGCCAGGGCGCCAGGGCGCAGACCTGCCTCGACATCGGGATGCGGCTTGTACAGGATCGCGGCCTCGGGATTGGCCGCGCGGGCGGCCTGCAGCAGGCCCAGATTGGTGGCCACCCCGGCGCAGCCCAGCCGGATCGAGGCATCGTCCTCGACCTGGCCGGGCACCAGGATGCGGCGACGGTCGGGCGGCAGATCGGCCGGCAGGTCGGGCAGGGCGCCGCCCAGATTGTACTTGGTCAGATTGGCCGCACGCAGCCCTTCCAGCAGCCGCTCGGCCCGGTCACGCCCGCCGGGGGGAAGGGGCGCCAGCAGCAATTGCTCGAGCTGCGAGGGGCGGGTCGGATCGTAATAGATCCCGGCATCGTCGGTCACCAGCGACAGCGGCGGCACCAGTTCCGCACCCAACCCGCGTGAGCGCAGGAATCCGTCCTCGACCCGCAGGGCAGGGGCGGGAAAGCCCGGCGGCTCTTTGCCGGCCCAGATCAGCAGGCCGCGGCCGCGGGCCTGGGCCAGCGCGGCGGCACGCATGGGGTCGTCCTGGAAGATCAAAGGTTTGACCGCGCCGAAAAAGCCCTGCAGCCGGGCGCGCTTCCACAGCCGCATGCCGGCGGCGACATGGCCCTGCCGGTCGGCGCGGAAGGCGCGGGTCTCGGCCTCCAGCTGGTCCAGTGCCGCCTCGAAGCTGCACAGCCGGTCGCGGCAGGGGTCGTACCAGGTCGGCGCCAGGATCATCGCGGCGGCAAACAGCTGCGCGCGGGTCAGGCGCCGGCCGCGGCGCGGCGGGGGCGTGCGGTCGACGGTCAGGCCCCAGCCGGCATAGAAGGGCTGGCCCCAGACCTGCGGCTTGTGTCCGGCCAGGATCGCCTCGAACCCCATCTGCGACGAAACGGTATAGACGGCGATGGCGCCCTCTAGCACATGCCAGGGGCTGTGCGGCGCGGTCAGCAGCGCGACGCCCGGGCTTTCATGCTGCGGCCCGTAATGGCCCGGGCGCAGACCCTGCGCGGTTTCGGGATGGGTCTTGATCAGGATCCTTGCCTGCGGATGCGCCTCGCGCGCGGCGACCAGCATCTCGTCGAACGTCGCCTGCGTGGCGCCCGAGGCGCGCAGCGCCGCATCGCCACGGGTCTGGTCGATGACCAGAACATAGCCGGGCGGCGGCGGGGGCAGCGCAGGGTCGTGCAACTGGTATTTTGACAGATGATGGAAACGAATCCGCTCAATCCCAGTGCGGGCTCGGGCCAGAAGGTTCGAATTGTCCAACGGATCAGAGGTCAAGATCTGCTCGATCCGCGAGGGGCGGGCCGGGTCGAAATGCACACCCGCGGGATCAAGGATCAGCCCCAGCGCCGCGTCGCCCATCCGCCCCGGCCGGATCGAGCGCAGGAAGGCATCCTCGATCCGCAAGAGCGGCGCGCCGGCGCGGGCCGCCGCCCTTTCGCCGCGCCAGGCGGTCGGGCTGGCGCCCCAGACCGCCACGCCCTCGCCCTGGCGCGGCAGGCCAAGGCGCAGATCGTGCCCGGCCAGCGCCAGAATGCGCTTCAGCCGCCGGTCGCGCAGGAAAGACAGGTTCTGATGGCAAAGCCGCCGCGGGATCGCCGCGGCGGCTTCGGGAAGGGGATCGCGCTCGACCGCCAAGGCGGGCTCAGCCGCCGCCCAGACTGTCGGCGGTCGAGGCCAGGTTCGAGGTGGCCCCGGTCGCCCCGGTCAGCGCCGAAAGCGTCTTGTTCCACTGCACATAGGGCGCTTCGGTGACATAGACCGTGTCGCCGTCGCGGATCAGGAAATCGCGCGCCTCGAACATGCCGTTCGGCTGGGTCAGGTCCAGCACATAGATCATCCGTTGCGCGCCCTGCAGATCCTTGCGCCCCAGCACGGCATTGGCGATTTCGGCGGGCTCGTTGCGGAAGACGAAGACGCCGGTCGGGTCGGCATTCATCGTCTGCAGCCCGCCCACCGTGGCAATCGCCTCGATCGCCGACAGGGTCTCGGTCTTGAAGGGCACCATCGCCTGGCTGCCCGTGGCCCCCAGCGCGGTGAATTTGCGCTGGTCTTCCTCGATCACGATCTGGTCGCCGGGGCGCAGCGCGATGTCGAGGCTGGGATGTTCCCACAGGTCCTTCAGCCAGACCTTGCCGGTCTGACCCGACCGCGTCAGCCGCACCAGTGCCGCGCCCGGTTCGATCGACACGCCGCCGGCCTTGGCCAGCATCGCGGCCAGCGTCCGGGTCGGGCGTTCGATCGGATAGACACCGGGCGACGTGACCGAGCCCGAGATGGTGACGGTCGATCCATCGCCCGCCAGCCGCGAGACGGTGACCTGGGGGTCAGGCGTCTGGGCATCCAGCTTGCGGGTGATCGCGCTGCGGATGCCGTCGGGCGTCTGGCCCGCGGCCTTGATCCGGCCGGCATAGGGGATGAAGATATAGCCCTGCCCGTCGACCTGCACTTCGGTCAGCTGCGAGACGCGCTGGCCGGTATTGCCCAGAAGCGGGTCATCCTTGACGTTTTCGAAGACGGTGATCACCAGCGTGTCGCCGGGCGACAGCGTGTCGGATCCGACCACGCCGGCCGTCTGGAACGCCTTGGAAAACCCGAAGGATGGCAGGACCGAGGTCGCCCTTGTCACGCGGGCATTCACGGTGACCACGAAGGCGTCGCCGCCTTTCAGCACCGAGCCTGCGAAGATTTCCTTCTTGTTCGGACCGGAGCGCGGCAGGCCGCAGCCTGAGGCCAGAACGGTAGACGCAAGCGCGCCGAGGACCGCGGCCCTCCGGGTAATGGGGTACTGCACTGCTCGGGCTCCTTTTCGGATTTGCCTCAAGTTTTGCCCGCAACCATAGGGAATCCGAAGCGAAAATGAAAGCGCGGGTTTTCGGTGAAGTCAGGTCACGATTCGCAACTGTTGCCGTGGCGCCGCGTTGCCCGATGTCAGCGCGTCGTAAGGATCCATCGGATCCAGCATCATGTCCACAACCTGTCGCATCAATTCGCGTCGCCCCCGCGAGGAGTAGTAGCCGCCGGCAACCTGGCTGGTCTCAAGCAGGTAATGGCGGAAGTCGCGATAGGCGCGGGTATCGGGCCGGCGGGGCTGGGCGAAAAAGCGTTCGATCGGCTGGGACGAGACGAATTCCGGCTTGGAATAGACCGCGCGGCCAAAGGCTTTCAGCGGCAATCCGCGCCACAGCACCTGCTGGCCGGCGGTGGAATTCACCGTCACCGCGCTGCGCGCCTGGTTCAGAAGCCCGGCCAGCTTACCGCCGCGGACGAAATGCACCCGGTCCGCGATGCCCAATTCGCGGGCAAGCCTGCGGATTTCCTGTTTCACCGCCACCCGCCCGTCTTCCAGCGGATGGGCCTTGAAGACCAGATGGTGATGCGGCGGCGCCCCCTTGGCAAAGCCCCGCGTCACCAGATCCAGGAACTCCTCCATCCGGGTGAAGGGCGAATGGTCGCGAAAGCTGGCGTCATGGGCCAGTTGCAGGATGACCAGGTGATAGGGAAAGCCGCTCAGCCGGATGCGCAGGGTCGCGATGCGGCGTTCCAGCGCGTGGAAGGGCAGCATCAGCAGCCGGCGCAGATACAGCTGGAATTCCTGCACTACGGTCAATTGCCGGTGCGGGCGGAAATTGCGGTAGTCCCAGAAGCCGGTCATCACGAACCAGTGGTACAGCGCGCCCCAGAAGATGTGCTGGCGCATCTCGCCCCAGCGGGCGGGGGCATCGGGCAGGTCCATGTCGGCGCGGGCCAGGGCGCTGCGCATGTCGTCCAGCGACAGGTCCATCAGCCGGGAATGGCCATTGGCGCCGCCGCGTTCATAGCTGATCCAGTAGGGCCTGAGATAGCCTTCCTCGAAGACATGCACGGTCAGGCCCTGGTCGCGGGCGATCTGCACCGCCTGGGCATGGATCGGCCGTGTGTCGCCATACAGGACCAGATCGGTGACGCCATGCTCGGCGATCAGCCGGGCGAAGGTTTCGGGCCAGGCTTCGGGCGCGTCGCGGAAGGCGATGAAGCTGGCGCGGTCGGGCCAGAAGGCGCGGTCGCCGCGGTTGAACCCCACGCGCAGCGTCTTGGCGCCGGCGCGGCGCAGCATGCGCGACAGCCGGGCGAACCAGGGCCCATGCGGACCCTGAAGAAAGAGGAAGACCTTGTTCTGACCCGAAATCCGCATGTCCCGTCCCTTGTCCTTTCATACGGCGGTTTCCGGCGCGGCGGGAAGGGGAAGTTTGCCGCCCGCCGACCCTGCGGTGTCTGCGACCCTGTGGGCCGAGCGCGGCAAATTTTGGGCGCCCTTGCGTTCGGCCCGGGTTTGCGCTTGGCTTTTGCCGGGAAATTTGCAGGAGAGCCGCCGATGTTCACCGGGATCGTCACCGATATGGGCGAGGTCATCGCGCTGGAGCAGAAGGGCGATCTGCGGGCGCGGATCGCCACGGCCTATGATGTGGCCGGGGTCGAGATCGGAGCCTCGGTCGCCTGCGACGGGGTCTGCCTGACGGTGGTGGCCAAGGGCAGCGGCCCGCGCAACTGGCTGGATTTCGAGATCTCGGCCGAGACGATCGACAAGACCAATATCGGCCGGAACGGCTGGCATCTGGGCAAACGGGTCAATCTGGAACGCGCGCTGAAGGTGGGCGATGAATTGGGCGGCCATATCGTCTCGGGCCATGTCGATGGCGTGGCCGAGGTGGTGGGGCTGCAGCCCGAAGGCGACAGCCTGCGCCTGCGCTTCCGCGCCCCCGCCGATCTGGCGCGGTTCATCGCGCCCAAGGGCTCGGTCGCGCTGAACGGCACCTCGCTGACGGTGAACGAGGTCGCGGGGGTGGAGTTCGGCATCAACCTGATCCCGCATACCCGCGCGGTGACGACCTGGGGGCAGGTGGCGCTGGGCGACCGGGTCAATCTGGAGGTCGATACGATGGCGCGCTATGTGGCGCGGCTGCAGGACTGGGCCGGTCAGGGCGGGGCGGCATGACCGAGATCGGCCATAATGGCGGGCCGCCGCTGGAACGGCCCACGGGCTGGAAGCGGCATTGCTGGACGGCGGCGCGGGCGGCGCTGCTGCCCACGCTGCCCATTGAAGTGGTGCGCCTGCGGGTGAGGCGCGCGGCCGAGTTGGGGCTGGATTACAAGACCTATGCTTCGGTCCGGGCGCAGACCGGCCATGACGTGGTGGCGTTCCTGTTTTCCTCGAATGCCTTGCGGGTCAGCAGCTTGCGGCCCGCGGCGCCCAATGCGGTGGCCGACAAGCTGGCGGCGGTGCAGGCCGGGCGGCTGGGTCTGGCCGCGGCGCCGCTGTCGGCCGGGG
>NZ_JAICBZ010000125.1 GCF_020179405.1 Xinfangfangia pollutisoli
CTTGCCCCCCCGCCCCGCCACCTGCCCCGCCGCCTGCCCTGGCGCGCGGCGGCGGCCGTGGCGCTGCTGGCCTTGGGCTTTGCCGGCGGCTGGGGCCTGGCGCAGCAGGCGCGCCCCGCCGCGCGCGGCCTCGCCCAGGCGGCGCTGGCCAGCTATGCGACCTATGCGGTCGAGGAACGCCACCCGGTCGAAGTTGCGGCCGATGACGAGGCGCATCTGGTGCAATGGCTGTCGAAGCGGCTTGGCACGAAGATCCGCCCGCCCGATCTGGGGGCCGAGGGGTTCCGCCTGATCGGTGGCCGGCTGCTGCCGGGCGACGCCGCCCCGGCGGGGTTACTGATGTATGAAGACGATCTTGGCCGCCGGCTGGCGCTATATGTCACCCGCAGCCGCGGCGGGCCGGAAACCGACCTGGCCTTCGCCGAGGCGCGGGATGCAGGCGGCGCGCAGGCTTTCTGGTGGGTCGAGGGCGATCTGGCCTGTGCGCTGGCGGGCGATCTGCCGCGCGACACGCTGCGCCGGCTGGCGCTGGCGGCCTATCACGGCCTGACCGAGGCGTGACCCGCGCGCCCCATGAAAAAGGCGCGCCAGTTTCCTGGCGCGCCCTCTGTGATCCGGTAAGGGTGCCGGATCAGTTCACCGTTTCGGCCTTGTTCTCGATCACCGCGGCCGGCGCCGAAACCGCACTGGCGATCTCGATCCGGCGCGGCTTCATCGCCTCGGGAATTTCCCGCACAAGGTCGATATGCAGCATGCCATGTTCATGGGCGGCGCCCGTCACCTTCACATGATCGGCCAGCGCGAAGCGGCGCTCGAAGGCGCGGGTCGCGATGCCGCGATGCAGGAAGCTGCGTTCGCCTTCTTCCGGCGCCTTGCGGGCCGAGACGGTCAGCGCGCCTTCCTTCACCTCGACCGACAGCTCGTCAGGGGTGAAGCCGGCCACCGCGATCGAGATGCGATAGGCATTCTCGGCAGTCTTCTCGATATTGTAGGGCGGATAGGAGGGCTGGGCCACATCGGCCGACAGAACCCGGTCCATCAGATCGGCCACACGGTCGAAGCCAACGGTGGCGCGGTAGAGCGGAGCAAAATCAAAGCTGCGCATGTTCTTCATCCTTTTCAAAGCGATGCGTCGTGACGCCCGCCCCGTTTGCGGGGGCCGGGCCGGTTCACCGGGCCCATGCTGGCACCCGGTAGGGATGATCTGGGAAGCCCGACCCGGGCTTTCAAGGGGGGCGCGGCCGGCCATCGCGCGGGCGTCACCGCCGCCGCGGGCCGGGTCCAATGCCCGGGCTCAGGGCGTGACGAACTTGGCGCCGCCCCCGGACGAGGCCGCGTCGCCGCCCTTCAACACGCGCACCCCCGAGACCGACTTCTGCCCGCCCGGGGTCCGCTCCAGCTCGGCCAGGGCCACGGCCAGCGGATGGTCCAGCGGCACGGCCAGCGCCACCTTGCGCCCGTCATATTCCGCCTTGGCCGAAATCACCGACACGACCCGCGCCACGCCATCCTGCACCGTGAAGACCGGCGCGCCCGAGGATCCGAAATCGATATCGCAGCTCAGGATCATCGCCGAGGCGCGGGCGGCCAGAACCGCGCAGCCCTGCTCGATCGAGGGCGTCTCTTCACGGCCCTGCGCATAGGACACGACCGAGACGGCATCGCCCGTGCCGGGCCGCATATCGGTGCCGAAAGGCGCAAGCTGCGGCAGCAGGATCGGCTGATCCAGTTCCAGCACCGCCACGTCATGGGCGACCCGCTCCATCTCGTCGGCGCCGGTATAGACATAATCGGGATCAATGGCCGAGCGGCGGATGCCGCGATAGGCCTCGGCCCGCCCGTCGCGCCAGCCGGCCTGGAAGGTGATCAGGCTGTCGGGCGTGCGGGCGCCGGTTTCCTTGTCATACAGGCAATGCGCCGCGGTCAGCACCCGGTCGGGCGCGATCAGCGCCCCGGTGCAGAAACCGCGCTTGCCCAGAATCAGCTTGCCGACGCTTTCCCAGCCCTTGACCGCATCGCCGGTGCGCATCGCCACCAGCCCGCCCGAGCCGGTCTCGGCGATCTCGCCGGTCTGGGCCGGCGCCATCAACGGCAGGGCAACAAGGGCGACAAGCACAAGGAAGGGACGGATCATCGGGGCCTCGGCAGGGGATGCATCAGCCCTAGGGGCGAATTCTGACGGTTTTGCGGCGAGACGCGGCCCGCCGCAAGCCCCGGCTCATCCGGCCAGCGCCCGCGGCTTCGGCCCGCCGGTCGCCCAATCCAGCAATTCCACCGTATGCACGACCGGCACCGCGGTGCCCGATCCGATCTGCATCATGCAGCCGATATTGCCCGCGGCGATCACCTGCGGCGCCTTCGCCTCCAGCGTCGCCACCTTGCGCGCCTTCAGCTGGGCCGAGATTTCGGGCTGCATCAGGTTGTACGTGCCGGCCGAGCCGCAGCAGAGATGGCTGTCGGCCGGTTCCACCACCTCGAAGCCCGCCTTCTTCAGCAGATCCTTCGGCGCGGTCTTCACCTGCTGGCCATGCTGCAGCGAACAGGCGGCGTGATAGGCAACCCGCAGCCCCTTGGGCGCGCCCTGGGGAAGGCCGATCTGCACCAGAAGCTCGCTGATATCGCGGGCCATCCCGGCCACGGTGGCCGCGTCCTGCGCCAGCGCCGGATCGGTGCGGAACATATGGCCGTAATCCTTGACCGTCGTGCCACACCCGCTGGTGTTGATCACGATCGCATCCAGCCCCGCCTCCGCCTTCTCGGCCATCCAGGCCCGGATATTGGCGGCGGCACTGGCATGCGACAGGTCGGTCTTGCCCATGTGATGGGTCAAGGCCCCGCAACAGCCCGCCCCCCTGGCCACCACCACCTCGCAGCCCAGCCGGCGCAACAGCCGGATCGTCGCATCGTTGATATCGGTGTTCAGCGCCTTCTGCGCGCAGCCGGTCATCAGCGCGACCCGCATCCGCCGGTCGCCCGTGGCCGGAAAGACCTGCGCATCGTCATTGCGGCTGACCGGAGGGATCACCTTCGGCGCCATCGCCACCATGGCCTTCAGCCGCTTGTCGGGCAGAAGGAAGGCAAAGGGCCGGGCAAGTTTCGCCCCCAGCAGCGCCAGCCGGAACCGCTTCGGATAGGGGATCACCCGCGCCAGAACCGCGCGCAGGGCGCGATCCATGACCGGGCGCCTGTAGGTCTTTTCGATATAGTCGCGCGCATGGTCGACCAGATGCATGTAATGCACGCCCGAGGGGCAGGTGGTCATGCAGGCCAGACAGGACAGGCAGCGGTCGATATGCTTGACGGTCTTCGCGTCGGCCGGCCGGCCCTTTTCCAGCATGTCCTTGATCAGGTAGATGCGGCCGCGCGGACTGTCCAACTCGTCGCCCAAGACCTGATAGGTCGGGCAGGTCGCGGTGCAGAAACCGCAATGCACGCAGGTCCGCAGCACCTCATTCGCCCGCGCCGTGCCGGCATCGCGCAGCTGCTCGGGGGTGAAATTCGTCTGCATCAGACCATGCCTCCGGGGTTGAACAGGCCTTTCGGGTCGAACCTGGCCTTCAGCCCCGCCTGCAGCGCGGCCACGCCCGGCGCCGGGGGCGGAAAGGCCGGCGCATCCTCGGCGCCCTTCAGCCGGGCGGCCTCGCCGCGACCGGCCAGCGCGGCGCGGATCCGCGCGCCCTGGCCCGCCGCACAGGTCAGCCACAAAAGCCCGCCGCCCCAGTCGAAAACCGCCGCATGCGCCACGCCCGCCGCCTCCAGCGCGGCGGGCACCGCCAGCGCCTCGGAGGGCACGCAGGCGATCCGCCACAGGGCCTCGCCCCGCCCGACCAGCGGCGCCAGATCGCGGATGTCGCGCCAGATCGCGGCCGAGCCCGCGCCCTCGACCAATGCCCAGTCGCCGCCCAGCAGCGCGCGCAGCTGCGCCGCCCGATAGGCGACCGACCCCGCCATGCCTTCAACCCGCACCAGCGCCTGGCCCGCCGCATAGGCCGCGCCCGAAATGTCATAGGGCGAGCCCAGCGCCCGGCGCAGCGCCGCCAGCCCCGCTGCCGCCGGCAGATCCGAGACCAGCGTCGCCTCGGTCTCGGGCAGGGCCTGCACCTTGAAGGCGATCTCGGTCACCACGCCCAGCGTGCCCCGGCTGCCCGCCATCAGCTTGACCAGATCATAGCCGGTGACATTCTTCATCACCCGCCCGCCATTCTTGACCACCGCGCCCGTGCCATCGACGAAACGCAGGCCCAGCGCCGCATCCCGGCAGGCGCCCAGCTGCAGCCGCCGCGGGCCCGAGGCGTTTTCGGCAAAGACCCCGCCAATGGTCGACACGCCGGTCCGCCCCAGCACGGCGCGCAGGTCGGGCACTTCAAAGCCCAGCCGCTGCCGCTCGGCGGCCAGAACCGCCTCGACCTCGGCCAAAGGCGTGCCCGCCGCCACGACCAGCGTCAGCGCCGCCGGCTCGTAAAGCCGCACCCCGACGATCCCCGAGCAGTCCAGCCCAGCACCCGCCAGCACCGCCCCGCGCGTGCCGCCGCCGCGCAGGGCAAAGGGCTGCGTGGCGCCGCGCAGCAGTTCGACAAGGTCCGTCTCGCTTGCAGGCCGCATGCCCTGCCCTCTTTCATCTGTCGAAAAATATCCTCGGGGGGTCCGGGGGGCGAAGCGCCCCCGGCGGCCCTCCGCCCCTTACCCCGCCCGCCGTCCGGCACTGGCCGCCAGCGGAAACACCTTGGCCGGGTTCAACAGCCAGCCCGGATCGAACACATCCTTGACCCGCATCTGCGCCTCAAGATCCGCGGGCGCATATTGCACCGCCATCAGGTCGCGCTTCTCGATCCCCACCCCATGCTCGCCGGTCAGGCAGCCGCCCACCTCGACACAGAGCTTCAGGATCTCGGCCCCCATCGCCTCGCAGCGTTCCAGATCGCCGGGCGTATTGGCGTTGTACAGGATCAACGGATGCATGTTGCCGTCGCCGGCATGAAAGACATTGCCGACATCCAGCCCGAATTCGCGGGAAATCTCGCCGATCCGCCGCAGCACCATGGGCAGGGTCGAGACCGGGATCGTCCCGTCCAGACACATGTAATCGTTGATCTGCCCCATCGCCCCGAAGGCCGATTTCCGCCCCAGCCAGATCCGCTTGGCATGTGCCTCGTCCTGCGCCTCTTCCAGCGCCACCGGAGCGTGGCGCCGCGCGATGGCGGTGATCGCGGCCAGCTGTTCGGCGATCTCGGCCTCCGACCCCTCGACCTCGACGATCAGCAGCGCCTCGCAATCGGGGTAGCCGGCATGGGCGAAGGCCTCGCAGGCGCGGATGCAGGGCCGGTCCATGAATTCGATCGCGACCGGCAGGATGCCCGCGCGGATGATATCGGCCACGCATTCGCCGGCCACCTCGTTCGAGGCAAAGCCCATCAGCACCGGCCGCGCGCCTTCGGGCTTGGGCAGGATCCGCAGCCAGGCCTCGGTCACCACGCCCAACTGCCCCTCGCTGCCGCAGATCACGCCCAGCAGGTCCAGTCCCGCCGGCTCGCCCCAGGGCCCGCCGATCGTGACCACTTCGCCATCCATTTTCACCAAGGTCACGCCCAGAAGATTGTTGGTCGTCACCCCGTATTTCAGGCAATGCGCCCCGCCCGAATTCATCGCGATATTGCCGGCAATCGCGCAGGCCAGCTGGCTGGAGGGATCGGGGGCGTAGAAGAACCCCTCGGCCTCGACCGCGCCGGTCACCGACAGGTTGGTGCGGCCGGTCTGTACCTGGATGAAGCGGTTCTCGTAATCGGTCTGCACCACCGCATTCATCCGCGCCACGCCCAGCACCACCGAATCCTCGGTCGGCATCGCGCCGCCGGCCAGCGAGGTGCCCGAGCCGCGCGGCACCACCGGCACGCCTTCGTCATGACAGACCTTCAACGCCGCCGCGACTTCGGCGGTCGAGCGCGGCAGGACCACCGCCAAAGGCAGGCAGCGATAGGCGGACAAGGCATCGCATTCATAGGCGCGGGTCTCTTCCTCGGCCGAGATCACCGCATCTTCCGGCAGAACCGCGCGCAGACGCGCGACGATCCGGTCCTTGCGCGCCAGGATGCGCGCGTCGGGCACTGGCATGTCCATGGCTGACCCCCCGCTGAATTGGTAAAACAATATAACCAATTCCCATGGATCGCAACGCCCAACTTGCGCCGCCGCGCCCGGGCCCGGCCGGGGCCTCCGGCGGGGATATTTTTGCAGAGAGGAAGGCCCATGCCGCCCTTTTCCATCCTGCCTACTTCTCTGCGCAGAGATCCCGGGGCTTTCCGCTTGCACCCGGCCGGGCAGCAATGGCATTTCTGCGCCATGGACTGGGTCAAGATCATTCATCTTCTCTGCGTCATGGGCTGGATGACCTCGGTCTTCGCCGTGCCCCGCGCGCTGATCTACTGGAAGCGCGAATGGGCGCGGCTGGGCGGGCCGGGGCCCCTGGGCGATCTGACCTTCCGGCTTTACCGCTTCTCGGCGGGGCTTGCGGTGATCGCGGTGATCACCGGGCTGTGGCTTGCCTGGTCGGTCTGGGGCTTCCAGCCCTGGCTGCATCTGAAGATCACTCTCGTCACCCTTCTGGCGCTGCATTTCGTCTGGACGGGAAGGCTGGTCGCGCGCGCGCGCCGCGGCATCTTCCGCGAAAGCGATCTGTGGCTGCGGATCTTCAACGAGGTCTCGGTGATCGCCACCCTGGCGATCCTCTGGGCCGTCGTGGTCAAGCCGTTCTGATGGGCTTTCTGGCGCGGATGGCCGAGGTTCCCATCGCCGATCTTCTGGCGCTTCTGACGATCCTTTTCGCCTGGGTCCTGACCGGGTATCTGTCCGAGCATCCGCCGAAGTCGCGCCCCTCGGTGACGGTGCTGATGGAAAGCTACCGCCACGACTGGATGCGGCACTTCGTGACCCGCACGCCGCGGCTGTTCGACGTGTCGCTGATCGGATCGCTGCGCCAGGGTACGACCTTCTTCGCCTCGGCCTCGATGATCGCGATCGGCGGTGGCGCGGCGCTGATCGGCAATACCGCGACGATGCGCGAACTGGCGGCCGATCTGCCGCTGGATGCCGACCGGATCGACCTGGCGCTGAAGATCCTGCTGCCGGTCGCCTTCATGGCCAATGCGCTGCTGAAATTCATCTGGGCGCATCGGCTGTTCGGCTATTGCGCGATCCTGATGGCGGCGGTGCCGAACGACCCCGCCGACCCCGAGGCCTATCCGCGCGCCGAACAGGCGGCCAAGATCAATGGCACCGCGGCGAAAAGCTACAATCGCGGGCTGCGGGCGATCTATTTCGCCCTTGCATCCCTGGGCTGGCTGTTCGGCCCGCTGGCGCTGGTCCTGGCCACGCTGGCTGCCACGGGCGTGGTGCTGCGGCGCGAATTCTGGTCGCAATCGCGCGAGATCATCCGCATTCACGGCGGGCTCTAGCGCCCTTCTGCCGCCGCCCGCTCTATTGCCTTCCTCTCTGCAAAAATATCCCGGGGGGTCCGGGGGGCTGGCCCCCCGGCGGCCGGCCATCCCACCGCCACTCAGACCGCTTTCGCGCCGCG
>NZ_JAICBZ010000126.1 GCF_020179405.1 Xinfangfangia pollutisoli
GGCTTCCAGCCGGGCGGCAAGGGCGACGCGGTCTTTCAGCGCCGGCGTGGCGGCGGCAAGGGCTGCGATCTCATCCTGCAAGGCGGCGATCGCGGCCTGCATCCGCGCGCGCTCGGCCCCGGCAAGGGCGATGCGGCTGGCCAGGACGGCGCCCTGCAAGGCGCCTTCGGCCGTGTCGGCAGGCAGCGAGGTGCCCTGCAGTTCCGCCTCGCGCCGGGCGATTTCGGCGGCAAGGCTGCGCCTTTCGGCGCCAAGCGCCGCCAGATCGGCCTCGGGCAGGGTCGGGTCCAGCCGGGCCAGAACCTGACCGGCCTGCACCAGATCGCCGGGCCGCACCAGCAGGTCGCGCAGCACCGCGCGGGCCATGGGTTTCAAGACCACGACCGGCGCATCGGCGGCCAGCACGCCTTGCGCCACCACGACCACATCGACCGGCAGCAGCGCCGCCAGCCCGACCATCCCCGCCAGAAGCCCCGCGCCCAGAAGCGGCCAGGCCCGCAGACCCAAGGGCAGGGGGCGCAGCACGAGACGGTCGAGATCGCCCTGAAACTCCAGCGCGGCGGGTGCTACGCGGGGGGGCAGCTGCATGCCGGTCATGTCAGATGCTCGGTCTGGGCATCCCAGAGCTGGCGATAGGTGGCGCAGCGGTCCAGCAGCGCCCGATGCGGGCCGATATCCAGCACCCGGCCCTGATCCATGACCACGATCCGGTCGGCCCGCACCAGCGACGACAGCCGGTGCGAGACCACCACGACCGTGCGCCCCTGTGCGATGGCGGCCAGGTTGCGGTTGACCACCTGTTCGGATTCCGGATCCAGCGCCGAGGTCGCCTCGTCGAAGATCAGCACCCGCGGCGCCCCCATCAGCGCGCGGGCAATGGCGATGCGCTGGCGCTGCCCGCCCGACAGATTGCTGCCGCCTTCCTCGATCTTGGTCTCGAACCCCTGCGGCAGGCGGCTGATGAAGTCTTCGGCCCCGGCCAGGCGGGCGGCCAGGATCACCTCTTCCGGGGCGGCGCCGGGGCGGGCCATGGCGATGTTGTCACGGATCGTGCCGCGGAACAGCAGGTTCTCCTGCAGCACCACGCCGATGTTGCGGCGCAGATGGTCCAGGTCGATCTGGCGGATATCGACGCCATCGACCTGCAACAGGCCGGTGCCCGGCGGCTCGATCCCCTGGATCAGCCGGGTGAGCGTGGTCTTGCCCGAGCCCGACCGGCCCACCACGCCCACGATTTCGCCGGCCGGAATGTCCAGGCTGATGCGGTCCAGCGCCGGCAGATTGGCGCCGGGATAGGTGAACGAGACCTGGTCAAAGCTGATCCGCCCGCTGATCTGATGTTTGGCCGGGCGGTTGTGCAGGCCCTTTTCGGGCCGCTGGTCCATCACGCCTTTCAGCATGCGCACCGACAGCGCCGCCTCTTGATGTTCGTTGATCAGGCCCACGATCTGCACCAGCGGCCCCGAGACGCGGCCCGACAGCATCAGGAAGGCGACCAGCGCCCCCACCGTCATCTGCCCGTCCAGCACATGCGCGGCGCCCAAAGCCACCACACTGATCTGCATGGCTTTTTCCAGCCAGCCCGTGACCGAGCCCGCCAGGGCCGAAATCGCGCCCACATCCCATTGCCGCGACAGCGAGGCCGCCAGACTGTCTTCCCAGACCCGCCTTCGGGCGCCTTCCAGCACCAGCGACTTGACGGCGCGCATGTTGTGCAGGGTCTCGACCAGATGGGCCTGGCGTTCCGCCTCGGCGGCGTAAAGCGCGTTCAGCCGGTGGCGGAAGACCGGCAGAAGTGCTGCGATGCACAGCGCGATGGCCAGGGCAAAGCCCAGGACGACCAGAGTCAGCTGGCCCGAGATCAGCGCCAAAAGGCCCAGCAGCAGCGGCAGGAAGGCGGCGTCCAGCCCGGTCTGGAACAGCCGTCCGGTCAGGAACAGGCGGATCTTCTCGGTCTGTTGCAGATGGCGGGTCAGGACGCCGGCGGGGATGGTTTCGAAAACCGACAGCGGCAGGGTCATCAGATGCGCGAAGGTGCGCCCGCCCACCAGCGCATCGACCTTGCCGCCGGCGATCTGCATCAGGCGCTGGCGGGTATAGGTGAAGCCCGCATCGAATGTGGCCAGGAACAGGAACAGCGCGACGATGGTGTAAAGCGTGTTCCAGGCCGAATGGGCGATGACCCGGTCGACGATCGACTGGAACATCAACGGCAGGCTGTATGAGATCAGATTGCCGGTCAGAACCGCGACCGCGACACCGGCCAGCAGCGCCTTCTGCGCGGCCAGCGCGGGCAGGAACCAGGCCAGGCCAAAGGGCCGATGCTCGCCCGCCGCGGCCGGGGCGGGCTGCACCAGCAGCAGCTCCCCGGCCCAGTCGCGCAGGAAATCGGCCTGTGGAACAAGCTTTATGCCCGCGGATTCCTGCGCCGGATCCATCACCGCGGCCATGGGCTGGCCGTCTTTCACCACGACCAGCACCAGGATCAGCCAGCCGCCATCGCGCAGCGGCACAAGGGCGGGATAGGCGGTGCCCAGCTTGGCCGCCGTGGCCCAGCTGCAGCGCGGAATGCGCCGGGTGCGAAAGCCCGCACGTTCCAGCGCCTCGGCCAGGTTGCGGGTCATGTCAGGGCCCACGAGGCTGGGCAGATCCTCGGGTCGCAGCGCCACGCCATGATGGCTTGCCACCAGAAAGGCCGCGCGCAGCCCCGTCAGCCGGCGGGTCTGCGCCTCCATCGCGCGGGTCTGGGTCGGGTCTTCGGCGCTCATGCCGCGCAGACTAGGCCGGACGTCCTTAATCTGCGGTGAATGGCGGGCGGGGCAGAGCCCGCGCCGCCTGGCAGGTCAGGTCACAGATTCTCGGGCTGCGGGAAGCCCAGAACGTGATAGCCGCCATCGACATGGATCACTTCGCCCGTGGTCGCGGCGCCGTAATCGCTGCACAGCCAGACGGCGGTGCCGCCGATCGCCTCAAGCGTGGCATTGGCGCGCAGGGGGGCGTTGTCTTCGGTATGCCGGAAGGTGGCGCGGGCGCCGCCGATGGCCGAACCGGCCAGGGTCTTCATCGGCCCGGGCGAGATCGCGTTGACGCGGATCTTCTGCGGCCCCAGGTCATTGGCCAGATAGCGCGTCGCCGATTCCAGCGCCGCCTTGGCCACGCCCATCACGTTGTAATTCGGCGCGATCCGGTTCGAGCCCTGGAAGGTCAGGGTCACCAGGCTGCCGCCATTGGGCATCAGCGCTTCGGCGCGGCGGGCGACATCCATGAAGCTGAAGCAGGAAATGTTCAGCGAGTTCAGGAAGTTGCCCCGGGTGGTGTTGACGAAGCGGCCGGTCAGTTCCGATTTGTCGGAATAGGCGATGGCGTGGATCACGAAATCCAGGCTGCCCCAGGTTTGGGCCAGGGTGGCAAAGCAGGCATCCAGCGAGGCTTCGTTCGTCACGTCGACATCGACCATCAGATCCGAGCCGACCGAGGCCGCCAAGGGCGCCAGCCGCTTGCCGAAAGCCTCGCCCTGGTAGGAAAACGCCAGCTCGGCCCCTTCCGCCGCCAGGGCTGAGGCGATGCCCCAGGCGATGGACCGTTCGTTCGCGACCCCCATCACGAGGCCGCGTTTGCCCTTCATCAATTCGGCCATTCCGGCGCCCCTATGCTTCGTTCAATCACGCAATGAACTTCGACATCACCAGCGTCGCATTGGTGCCGCCGAAGCCGAAGGAATTGGACAGGACGCCGTCAAGATCGACATTCTCGCGCAGCTCGGTCACGATCTCGCCCGGCAGCAGCGCCGGATCGGGGGTGACGACATTGGCGGAAGCCGCGATGAACCGGCCCTGCATCATGATCAGCGAATAGATCGCCTCATGCACACCCGTCGCGCCCAGCGAATGGCCGGTCAGCGACTTGGTCGAGGCGACGGGCGGGGTCTGGCCCGCGCCGAAGACCCGGCGGATCGCCTCCAGCTCGGTGATGTCGCCGACCGGGGTCGAGGTGCCGTGGCTGTTGATATAGTCGATCTTCCGGCCCTCGGGCAGGGTCGACAGCGCCAGCCGCATCGACCGCTCGCCGCCTTCGCCCGACGGGGCGACCATGTCATAGCCGTCGGAGGTGGCGCCATAGCCGGTGACTTCGGCATAGATCTTGGCCCCGCGGGCCAGGGCATGCTGAAGCTCTTCCACCACGACCACGCCGCCGCCGCCGGCGATGACGAAGCCGTCCCGCGTGGCGTCATAGGTGCGGCTCGCGGTTGCGGGCGTGTCATTGTATTTCGACGACATCGCGCCCATCGCGTCGAACAGGCAGGACAGCGTCCAGTCCAGTTCCTCGGCGCCGCCGGCGAAGACCACGTCCTGCTTGCCCATCTGGATCAGTTCCGCCGCATTGCCGATGCAATGCGCGCTGGTCGAGCAGGCCGAGGTGATCGAATAGTTCACGCCCTTGATCTTGAACGGCGTGGCCAGGCAGGCCGAGGTCGTCGAGGACATGCCCTTGGTCACGCCGAAGGGCCCGATCCGCTTCGGGCTGCCGGATTCGCGCACGATGTTATGCGCCTTGAAGAAGGATTTGGTCGAAGGCCCGCCCGAGCCCACGATGATTCCCGTCCGCTCGTTCGAAACCTCGGCCTCGGTCAGGCCGGAATCCGCGACGGCCTGCTTCATCGCGATGAAATTATAGGCCGCGCCATCGCCCATGAAGCGCAGGTCGCGCTTGTCGATATGGTCTTCGAAGGTGATGACCGGCTGGCCATGCACCTGGCAGCGGAAGCCGCGCTCGGCATAGTCGGGGGCGAAGACCACGCCCGATTTTCCCGCGCGCAGCGAGGCCTCGACCTCGGCGGCGGAATTGCCGATCGGCGAGACGATGCCGATGCCGGTGATGACGACGCGACGCATGGGGCTGTTCCTTTGCGTTCCGGCCCGAGGGCCTGAAGAGGGGGCTCGGTCAGGTTGCCGAAAGGGCGACCTTCATGTCCTTGACCAGATATATGGTTTCGCCGTCGGCTTCCACCCGGCCATCGGCCACGCCCATGGTCAGGCGGCGGGTTTGCACCGCCTTGGTGAAATCGACGTGATAGGTCAGACGCTTGCGGTCGGGCCGGACCATGCCGGTCAGCTTGACCTCGCCCACGCCCAGCGCATAGCCGCGGCCTTCCCAGCCGCGCCAGCCCAGGTTGAAGCCGGTCAGCTGCCACAGCCCGTCCAGGCCCAGACAGCCCGGCATGATCGGATTGCCGGGGAAATGGCAGGCGAAGAACCACAGATCCGGGGTGATGTCGAATTCGGCGGTGACATGGCCCTTGCCGTGCAGGCCGCCATCTTCCGAAATATCGGTGATGCGGTCCATCATCAGCATCGGGGGTTCGGGCAGTTGCGCATTGCCGGGGCCGAAAAGCTCGCCCCTAGCGCAGGCCAGAAGGGCCTCGCGGTCGAATGTCGTCGGATAACGCCCCATGGGCTATGGCCCCTCCTGCTCCCCGGATGTCGTGCCTTCCCTGTAACAGAGGCATGGATTGCAGGGCAAGGGCGGGGGCGGAATCGGCCGCATCGCGCCTGTGACTTGAAAGCGCAGCCCCGGCGCGCCTATAATAAATCCTGGATATAGGGGAAGTGCTGCATGACCGTGTCGGCAGAAGAACGGGTGGCGGGCTGGCTTGACCGCGGCGGCTTGCGTCCGACGCGGCAAAGGCTGGCGCTGGCCTCGCTGCTGGTCGGTGATGGCGAAGACCGCCATGTGACGGCCGAAATCCTCTATGACATGGCCAGCCGCGCGGGCGAAAAGGTCAGCCTGGCGACGGTCTACAACACGCTGCGCGCCTTCTGCGAGGCGGGGTTGATGAACGAGGTCGTGGTCGATGGCTCGAAAAGCTACTTCGACACCCGCACCGACGATCACCCGCATTTCTACTGGGAAGACAGCGCGATGCTGACCGATGCCCCGAAGGAAGAGCTGAAGATCGCGGCGCTGCCCGTTCCGCCGCCGGGCACCGAAGTGTCGCGCGTCGAGGTGGTGATCCGCCTGCGCCGCGCCGGCTGAGAGCGGCGCAGGCGGCGATTTCTTCGAAGAAATCGCCTCGGAGCCTTTGAAGGCTCCGGAACGGAATTTTCAAAAATTCCGGCACGCGCCCGAGGGCGCGATCACGCTGCCTCGTGGATCAGCCCGTCCAGCGGCCGGCGCACCTTCTTCAGCCCGGCCAGCCAGTCGCCTTCGGTCGCACGATAGCCCACCGGCAACAGCGTGACAGCCCGCAGGCCGCGGGCGCGCAGGCCCAGGATCTCGTCGACCTTGTCGGCATCGAAGCCTTCCATCGGCGTCGCGTCGACCTTCTGCTCGGCCGCGGCGACCAGGCCGATCCCGAAGGCGATATAGGCCTGGCGGGCGGCGTGCTGATGGTTTTCCTCGGCGCTGCGGGGCAGATACATCGCCTTCAGCCGCTCGTAATAGGGCTTCACCGCTTCGGCCGCGCCTTCGCCGCGCTGGTCGACGATGTCCTGGACCACCGCGTCGATCCGCGCCTCGGTGTAATTGTCCCAGGCCGCGAAGACCAGCAGATGCGAGGCTTCGGTGATCTGCGCCTGATCATAGCCCACGGCCTGGATCTGCGCGCGCAGCGCCGGGTTGGTGACCACGATCACTTCGAAAGGTTGCAGCCCCGACGAGGTGGGGGCCATCTGAATGGCCTTCAGGATCGCCTCAAGCTTGTCCTCGGGCAGCGTCTTGCTGGGATCGAATTTCTTGGTGGCGTAACGCCAGGCCAGTTGGTCTTGCAGCATGTCTTTCTCCATCGCGAGGCGCTGCCCGTCCCGGACCCTGCGCGATGAAGCCGCGCGATGCGCCGTCCTGTGCCACAGATATGCTGCAGCGCAGCGTGCGCAAGGCCTGGCGAGGCTGCAAAAAGGGCGGGTCTTTGTGCAGCGGCGCACCGCCGCCGGGATCAGACCGAGGTTTGGGCTTGTGCCTGGCCGCCCTGCGCGGCGGCGATCCGCAGGCCGATCAGCGCGGCGGCCATGGCCTCGGCCTCGGCGGCAGAAAGCGCCGAGGTGTCCAGCACCACCGCATCCGCGGCAGGGCGCAGGGGCGCATCGGCGCGGCCCATGTCGCGGGTGTCGCGTTCGCGGACCTCGGCCAGCACCTGCGCTTCGTCGCCGCCGACTTCCAGCCAGCGGCGATGGGCGCGGATTTCCGGGCTGGCGGTGACGTAAAGCTTCACCTCGGCCTCGGGGCAGATCACCGTGCCGATGTCGCGCCCGTCCAGGACGGCGCCGCCCGCGGTCGAGAGGAAGGTAAAGCTGTCCGCGGCACCCGCCTGGTTCAGCGCCGCGACCGTATCGCCCCCGCCCGCGACCGAGATCAGCT
>NZ_JAICBZ010000127.1 GCF_020179405.1 Xinfangfangia pollutisoli
TCGGCCTCCAGCCAGGCCAGAACCAGCAGCAGCGCCAGCGCGGCGCTGGCCAGGCCCAGGGCGGCGGTCACGGCGAAGGTTTGGGCCAGGCTGGCCCCGGCGCGCTGCCAGACCGCAAGGCTCAGGCGGTCGGGCAGGGCGTTGGGGAAGGGCCACAGCCCGGCCAGGCTCCACAGCGCCAACCCCGCCAGGCCCAGGATCAGCGCGCCCGCCAAGCCGCCCGCCAATGCGGCCGCCAGCGCGGAGAGCGGCGCATCCAGCGCCCGCAACCGATGCCCGGCCTGCGCGCCGCGCCGCAGCAGATGCCCGCCCAACCCTTCGCCCGCGCGCCACAGCACCAGCGCCGCCACGACCAGCGCCAGCTGCAGCAGCGCCCCGGCGGCGGCCAGCGGGCGCAGGCTCAGATCGGCCGCGCCCATCCACAGCGCCAGTTGCACCGACAAAGGCGGCGGCAGGGTCGGGCCCAGGATCATCCCCATATCGACCGAGGTCATCCCATAGGCCAACACCGCATAGACCGGCAGGCGCAGCTGACGGTACAGGCCGGGCAGCACCGCATAGGCAAAGCCCGCCGCGCGGCCATAGCCCAGGCTGGCCGCCAGAAGCCGCCCCTCGGCCGCCCGGGTCTGGGGCAGGGCGGCCAAAGACATCAGCAGCAGGAACGGCACTTCCTTCGCCACCAGCCCCAGGATCAGCGCCAGCCCGGCGGGATCGTTCAACAGCAGAAGGTCGGGCGGCTGCGTCCAGCCGGTGGCCCAGGGCGACAGCGCCCGCGCGATCCAGCCCGAGGGCGCGATCAGGAAGGCCAGACCCAGCGCCGCCGCGGCATGCGGCACCGCCAGAAGCGGCGACAGCATCCGCCGCAGCGCCGCGAAGGCGCGGGTTTCCGACAGGGTGGCCAGCACCGCCAGCACCAGCGCCAAAGCCAGCGCGGTGCTGGCAAGCCCGGTGACCAGCGACAGCCGCGCCGCCGCGCCAAGCCCCGGCCAGTCCAACAGCCGTGCCACCGCCCCGGGTTCCAGCGCCGGACCCAGCGTTCCCGCCAGCCCCGCCGCCATCGGCAGCGCCATCAGCGCCGCGACCGCAGCCGGGGCGGCGCGCAGCCATCTCAAGGCGCGGACCCGTAGCGCGCCTGCCATTCGGCGGCCAGATGGGTGGCCCAACTGGCATGCGGCTCCAACAGCGCGGGGCCCAGCTGGTCGGGCGACTGGGTGGCCAGTCCCAGATCCAGCGCATCGAACCGGGCGCGGTCCTCGGGCGCCAGCGCGGCCAGATCCAGCACGGTCTGAAAGCCCAGCACCGCCGGATCCTGCGCGCGCGCCTGCACTTCGGGCGACAGCAGCAGATCGGCCACCACCTGCGCCCCTGCCCGCGCCGCGGCATTGAACGGGATCGCGACGAAAGAGGCATTGCCGATCGTCCCGCCGTCCAGCGTGAAGGTCCGCACGCTTTCCCAAAGGTTGCCCGCCGCGATCTCGGCACTGGCGCGGCCGGGGTTGAAGGCGAAGGAGATGTCGGTCTCGCCATCGGCCAGCAACAGCCCAAGCGCGGGTTCATTCGGCGGAAAAGCCCGCCCGCCGCGCCACAGGGCGGGGTGGACCCTGTCGAGGAAGGCCCAAAGCCCCGCGGTCTGCGCCTGAACCTGCGCCGGATCGACCGGCAGCTGCAGTGCGGCCGGATCGGGGATCGTGGCGTAAAGCACCTGTTTCAGGAAGGTCACGCCCAGATAGTCGGGCGGTTGCGGATAGGTGAAGCGGCCGGGATGGGCCAGGATCCAGTCCTGCAGCGCGGCAATCGTCTTTGGCGGCGTCGCGACCCGCGCGCCCTCATATTCGAAGACCAGCTGCGCCATCGCCCAGGGGCTTTCATAGCCTTCGGTCGGCAGGGTGAAATCGCGCAGCACCGCGGGCTTGCCCGCCACGTCGACCAGCGGCCAATGCGGCAGTGCCTCGGCAAAGGGGCCGTAAAGCAGGCCTTCCGCCTTCATCGCCGCGAAATTCTCGCCATTGATCCAGATCAGATCGACCGAGCCGCCGCTGACCCGCCCGGCATCGCGCTCGGCCAGGACGGTGGCGACGGCATCGGCGGTCGAGGCGAGCTTGACCTGATGCAGGGTCACCCCGAAGCGGTCCTGCGCCAGCGCCCCGACCCAGGCGATGAAATCGTTGATCTTCGGATCGCCGCCCCAGGCATGGAACCAGACCTCTTGGCCGCGGGCCTCGGCCAGAACCGCCTCCCAGGCGCCGGCGGCGCGGGCGGGCAGCAGGGGCAGGGCGGCGGCGCCGCTTAGCGCGGTCAGGAAGCTGCGTCGTTTCATGGCCTCTCCTTCGGCCCTTTGCGGTGGGCGCCTGCAAGGGATACGAAGGGCGCAGCCCCGGGCGCAACCCGAATGTCCGGCCGGTGACATCTGCGTGACGGGCGTAACGCGGCGGCCTGCCGCGGCGAAGCGGGACCGAAGCCCAGGACGAAGCCCAGGCCAAAGCCCAGAAAGGAGCCTTGCCCGATGTTCGACACCGCCCTGCGCCCCTTGATCGACCCGGCGCTGAACCGGGCCGGCCGGGTGCTGGCCGCGCGCGGGATCGGCGCCGATGCGATGACGCTGGCGGGGCTGGCGCTGGGGCTGATCGGGGCGGGGCTGCTGGCCTGCGGCGCGCCGGGGGCGCTGGCCCTGCTGCCGCTTCTGGCCGGGCGGCTGGCCGATGGGCTGGACGGGGCGATCGCCCGGGCGGGCGGGGGCCGCGATTTCGGCAGCGATTTCGGCGGGCATCTGGATATCGCCTGCGATTTCGCGATCTATGGCGCGCTGCCTTTGGCCTTCGCGATCCGCGCGCCGGAAAATGCCCTGCCGGCGGCCTTCCTTCTGTTCAGCTTCTACGTCAACGCCGCCAGTTTTCTGGGCTTTGCCGTCATGGCCGCCAAACGCGGCCTGCACACCCAGGCGCAGGGCAAGAAGGCGCTGTATTATGCCGCCGGCCTGATGGAAGGCGCGGAAACGATTGGGTTTTTCATCCTGACCTGCCTGTGGCCCGCCTGCTTCCCCATCGCCGCCTGGGTCTTTGGCGCGCTGTGTCTTGTCACCGCTATCGCGCGGCTGGCCCTGTCGCGCCACCGCTTCGGCCCGCCCGCCGCTTGACAGCGCCGCGCCGCCGCGCCATCAGTCCAGAAGGCAATTCGGAATAGGACCAGATGGCGATCCCGGTCGAGGCCTTCTTCCTGGCGGCGGGCGCCGCGGGCACGTTGCAAAGCCGCATCCGCGCCATGGTGACCGAGGGCATCCTGGCCGGCCGCTTCCGCCCGGGCGAGAAGATGCCCTCGTCGCGCGGCCTGGCCGAGCATCTGGGCATCAGCCGCATCACCGTGACGCTGGCCTATGGCGATCTGGTCTCGTCCGATTACCTCAGCGCAAGGGGCAGGTCGGGCTATTACGTCTCGGACAATGCGCCGCGGGCGCCGGAATTTCCCGCCTCGGCCCGGCCCGCGGAAGAGGTGGATTACCACGCCCTGTCGGGCGGGCGGTTTTCCGGCGCGATGGCGGGGGTGGAACGCCCGGTCGACTGGGAGCGCTATCCCTGGCCCTTCATCTATGGCCAGACCGATCCGACGCTGTTCGACCACCAGAACTGGCGCGCCTGCGCGCTGCGGGCGCTGGGGCGGCGCGATTTCTCGGCCCTGACCTCGGATTATTACGAACGCGACGACCCGGTGCTGATCGAACAGGTCTTGCGGGTGATCCTGCCGCGGCGCGGAATCGCGGCGGGGGCGGAAGAGGTGCTGCTGACCTTGGGCGCGCAGAATGCGCTGTGGATCGCGGCGCAGGTCCTGCTGGCGCCGGGGCGGCGGGCGGTGGTGGAAAACCCCTGCTATCCGGGGCTGAGCCGCGTCCTGGCCAGTTCGGGCGCCGAGATCCTGCCTGTCGATGTCGATGAGGGCGGGCTGCCGCCCCTGCTGCCGCGCGGCGATGTGATCTTCGCCACGCCCAGCCACCAGTCGCCGACCAATGCCACGATGCCGCTGGACCGCCGTCTGGCGCTGCTCGAGGCCGCCAGCCGCGAAGGCTTTGTCATCGTCGAGGATGATTACGAGTTCGAGATGTCCTTTCTCAAGCCCGTCGCCCCGGCGCTGAAATCGCTCGATAAGGCGGGGCGGGTGATCTATGCCGGCTCGTTCTCGAAGTCGATCTTTCCGGGGATGCGGCTGGGCTATCTGGTCGGCCCGCCCAGTTTCATTGCCGAGGCGCGGGCGCTGCGGTCGATGGTGCTGAAGCATCCGCCCGGCCATGTGCAGCGCACGGTCGCCTATTTTCTGGCCGAGGGCCATTATGACGCGATGATCAACCGGATGCGGATGGCCTTTCGCCGCCGTCGCCAGGTGATGGACGAGGCGATCCGCGAGGCGGGGCTGACCGTGGCGGGGCAGGGCGGTTTTGGCGGGTCTTCCTTCTGGATGGCGGCGCCGCCCGGGGTCGACACGGCCGAACTGGCGCGCGATCTGCGCGCCGAAGGCGTGCTGATCGAGCCGGGCCACAGTTTCTTCGACCCCGCCCGCCCCGACCGGCGGCATTACCGGCTGGCCTATACCTCGATCCCGCCCGCGCGGATCCCCGAAGGCATCGCCCGGATCGGCCGCGCCCTGGCGCGTTGACCCCGCCCGCGCGATGCCCGCTGGCCGCGATTTGCAGCAGCCGGGCTACACTTCCTGCCTGATGCGCAGTCGGTTCGGGGCTTTGTGCGCTGCTGTCTCTGGCCAAATCGCTTCGGCTCGGGCAAAAAGGCGCAGGATAACCGTTGCCGACGGCCGCGGTTTGTGCCTATGCATTCGTCAGACACAATGTAAACCGGAAGGTTCGGAATGAGCGAGTTCGCCTCCCGCCGCATGATGATGGTCGACACTCAGGTGCGGCCCTCGGATGTCACCAAATTTCCCATCATCGAGGCCATGCTGCAGGTTCCGCGCGAAGTCTACGTGCCGGATGCCAAGCGCGAGGCCGCCTATATCGGCGAGAATCTGGACATCGCGCCCGGTCGGGTGATGCTGGACCCGCGCACCCTGGCCAAGATGCTGGATGCGCTGGACATTCAGCCCGACGAGCTGGTCCTGGATCTGGGCTGCGGCCTGGGCTATTCGGCCGCGGTCATGGCGCGGCTGGCCGATACGGTCGTCGCCGTCGAAGAGGACGAGACGCTGGCCGCCGAAGCGCAGCGGCTTTTGTCGGACGAGGGCGTCGACAATGCCGTCGTGGTGACCGGCCCGCTGGCCGCGGGCGCCGCGAAACACGGCCCCTATGATGTGATCACCATCGAGGGCGGGGTCGAGATCCTGCCCGAGGCGCTGGCGGCGCAGCTGAAAGAAGGCGGGCGGGTCGCCGCGGTCTTCCTGGAAGGCGCGCTGGGCATCGTCAAGGTCGGCCACAAGCTGGATGGCCGCATCGCCTGGCGCTTCGCCTTCAACGCGGCGGCGCCGCTTCTGGCAGGCTTCGGCCGCAGCCGGGGCTTCACGCTCTGAACGGCCCGCCGGCGGGCCCACCATCAGGACAGCGCAGCCCGCCGGGCAAGGGACTGCGCAACAACAAAAAAGGGCAGAGCAGATGCGCATGTGGATGCGGGGAATGGCGGTCGGTCTGGCTGTGACGCTGGCCGGCCTGCCGGCAAGGGCCGAAACGCTGACCGATGCGCTGATCTCGGCCTATAAGAATTCCAACCTGCTGGACCAGAACGAAGCGGTGCTGCGCGCCGCCGACGAGGATTACGCCATCGCCGTCTCGGCGCTGCGGCCGGTGATCAGCTATGTCGTCGATTTCGGCAACAGCGTGACGCGCAGCAGCGGCATCGAGGTGCGCGGCCTGTCGAATTCGCTGAGCCTATCGGCCGATCTGGTGCTGTTCGACTTTGGCCGGACCGAGGCCTCGATCGTGATCGCCAAGGAATCGGTGCTGGCAACCCGCCAGGCGCTGATCCAGGTCGAACAGGAAGTGCTGCTTTCGGCGGTGCAATCCTATGTCAGCGTCAAGCTTGCCCAAGAGATCGTGGCGCTGCGCCAGTCGAATGTGCGGCTGATCACCCAGGAACTGCGCGCCGCGCAGGACCGCTTCGATGTGGGCGAGATCACCAAGACCGATGTGTCGATCGCCGAGGCGGCCCTGGCCGCGGCGCGGTCGAATCTGGCGGCGGCCGAAGGCGATCTGCTGGTGGCGCGCGAAAGCTACAAGGCAGCGGTCGGGCATTATCCGGGCCGGCTGGCCGCGCTGCCGGCCTCGCCGAAGATCGGCAAGTCGCTGGACGAGGCGCGGTCCTATGCGGTCAAGGCCCATCCGGCGGTGAAGCAGGCGCAGCACCAGGTTCTGGCTTCCGAGGCGCAGGTCGCGCTGGCCGAGGCGAACATGAAGCCGACGATCGGGCTGGGCGCCACGATCACCAGCCGCAATTACGGCGAATCGCTGGGGCAGTCCGACTCGCTCAGCGGCAACCTGGGTCTGCAGCTGAACCAGACGATCTATGCCGGCGGCAAGCTGTCGGCCTATTTCCGCAAGGCCCTGGCCGGCAAGGAAAGCGCGCGCGCGGGGCTGCGCCAGACTGTGGTGCAGATCGAGCAGAACATCGGCAATGCCTGGGCCAATCTGTCGGTCTATGTCGCCTCGATCGAAGCGACGCAGCGGCAGATCACCGCCGCGCAGGCCGCGTTTGACGGGGTGCGCGAAGAGGCCACGCTGGGCGCGCGCACCACGCTGGATGTGCTGGATGCCGAGCAGGATCTGCTGGATGCCCGCGCCAGCCGGCTGCAGGCCGAGGCGAACCGCTATGTGGCGGTCTATCAGGTTCTGGCTGCGATGGGGCTGCTGACGGCCGAGCATCTGAAGCTGGGCATCCCGACCTACGATCCCGAGGCCTATTTCAACGCGGTGAAATCCGCGCCGGCCACGTCAAGCCGCGGCCGCAAGCTGGACGAGATCCTGGGCAAGATCGGCAAGTGACCGCAGCCTGACCGGCACCGGATCGGGCCCCCGAAGTCGGGGGCCCTTTTTCGTGGCGGCGCCCGGCGGCGGGACAGGGGCAGGGCTGGGGCAGGCGGATCGGCGCCGGGCTTTTGCGCCGCATCCCAGCCGCCTTAGCAATTCGTTAACGCCTTGCGCGCCATTTTCTTGTACGGCGGGCGCCATCTGGCTAAGCTGGCCGGCAAAACACCGGGAAACACGGGCAGAACAGAATGTCTGAGCCACTGAGTTCGCATGAGATCGAGGATGTCCTGTCCTCCATCCGCCGCCTCGTGTCCGAGGAGCTGCGACCCGCGCTGCGCCAGGCCGGTTCGCCGGAGGAGGCGCCGGGCGCGCCGCCGCCCTTGTCGGCCCAGCCGGGCGGC
>NZ_JAICBZ010000128.1 GCF_020179405.1 Xinfangfangia pollutisoli
TCTCGGGGCCGCTGGCGATGGTGCTGAATGTGGTCGGCGCCGGGATCGTGCCGGTGGGCGGCGGTCTGGCCCGGGCCGAGGGGCTGGTCGACTATCTGGATGCCGCCGTGCGCCGGCAGGTCCTGCGGCTGAGCGAGGCGCCGCTGCTGGTGCCGGCCGAATGCGGCCCCGATGCGGGCATGCTGGGCGCGGCCCAGGCGGGATGGGCGGCATGGGCCTGACGCTGGAGGTCTGCGTCGACGACCCGACCGGGCTTGCCGCGGCGGTGCAGGGCGGTGCCGACCGGATCGAACTGTGCGCGGCGCTGGCGCTGGGCGGGCTGACGCCCTCGGCCGGGTTCATGGCCCAGGCGGCGGGTTGCGGGGTTCCGGTCCTGGCGATGATCCGGCCGCGGCCCGGCGATTTCGTCTTCTCGGCCCGGGCCGAGGCGGTGATGCGCAGCGATATCGACATGGCGCGGCAGGCGGGGCTGTCAGGCGTGGTTCTGGGGGCCAATCTGCCCGATGGGCGGCTGGATCTGGTGCTGCTGCGCCGGCTGGTGGCGGCCGCGCAGGGGCTGGACCTGACGCTGCACCGTTCTTTCGATCTGACGCCCGATCTGGATCTGGCGCTGGATCAGGCGATCGAGCTGGGGTTCCGCCGGGTCCTGACCTCGGGCGGGGCGGTGACGGCGGCCCAGGGTCTGGCCCGGCTGCAGGCGCTGCGCGACCGGGCGGCGGGACGGATCGCGATTCTGCCGGGGGCGGGGATCGGGGCGGCCAATGCCGCCCTGTTCCGTGCGGCGGGATTTGACCAGCTGCATGCCTCTTGCAGCGCGCCCTGGCCCGCGCCGCCCGATCTGCTGCGGCTGGGCTTTGCCGCAGCCGGGGCGCGACGCACCGACGCGGCCGCGGTGCGGGCCCTGCGTGCCGCGCTTGATTGACAGGGCAGGGCGCTGGGGCTTTGCTGGCGCGCGAGTGCGGGAAAGGCGGGGCAGATGGATATCAACGTGACCTATGAGCGGCCCGAGGATGGCCCGGGATCGGGGCCGATCCTGGTGGGCTGGTTCCGCACCAGCGATAAGAATGCCGTTCTGTACGACCCGCCCGAACGCGTCAGCTTCCGCCAGACCAACCGCGCGCATGCCAAATCCGCCGCGCGCTGCCCCGGCGTGATCCAGCTGGAAAGCCGGTATTTCATGGTGAAATGCCCCTTCGACCTGCATATCGGCTTTACCCGCGACGACAAGGGCAAGGCGGTGCTGGTCAATCGTGCCGGCGCGGCGAGCCCGATCCGGTCGAACAAGATCGGCGACGTGCTGACCCTGGTGAACGAGACCGAATGGCGCTACCCCGACCGGCCGACGCTGCAGATGATCCTGCCCTACTGCTTCATCGCCGACGAAATGGTCTATATCACCCAGCTTTCGGCCTTCATGCATTACCGCAAGGACCCGCTGCCCGGCACGATCTTCGGCGGGCGCTTTCCGGTTTCGGTCTGGCCGCGGCCCCTGATGTGGGCCTTCGAATGGCACGAGCCCGAGAAGGACATCGTCCTGCGCCGGGGCGAGCCGCTGTTCTACTGCCAGTTCGAAGGGATGGACCCCTCGCGCCCGGTGCAGGTGGTCGAGGCCGAGCGCACCGCCGAACTGGCCGCCTATATGGAGGCGATCGGCGGGGCGGTGAATTACGTCAACCAGACCTTCGGCCTGTTCAAGGCGGCCGAGGCGCTGCGGCCGAAGAAACTGTTGACCGTCAAGCCGCGCGACTGACCCGCTGGCGGGGCGGGGCGAGGTGGGGCGGTCAGCGCGGCTTGCGACCGCGGGGGCTTTGCTGGGATTGCAGCGGCGGCACGCTGGACAGATCGGCTTCGGCGCCCGGCTCTGCCTGCGTGTCCGCATCGGCGCCTTCGGGCAGGTCCAGCGGCACGCGGTCATCCGGCGGCAGAAAGATGTCGGGCACGTTCAGGAACGGCACCAGCAGTCGCGGATCGCCCCAGACCGAGATCTCGATCTCGGGCGCGCCGGCGCCGGCCAGATGTTCCGGCGTCAGCTGGACGATGCGCAGCCGCAGGGGCGCGCCATCCAGCAGCGCGGGCGCGACGATCTGCCCCGCGACCGGCCCCAGATGGCCCAGATAGCCGATGCGCCGGCGCGGGATCACCCCCAGCAGGCTTTGGCGCACCCGCGCATAGATGCCGACCCGTCCATCGGGCATCAGCCGCGCCTCGGCGGTGTCGCCCATCGACAGGCCGGCGCGGGCGATATGGACCGCGATCCCCTCGACAGGGACTTGCGGCAGGATCGGTTCCAATACGTCTTGCATCTTGCCCCCAGAGCCCTTTGTCCGTCTTCTTCTGCATGGTCTTTTGTCCTGCCATCGGCGCTTGGCGGGCATCTGGCAAGCGGCCATCCGGCAAGGGCCTGATCCGCTTCGGATTCCCGCCGGTCGTTCGGGGCCGGATCGGCGGAATTGGGCCCAGCCGCCTGCCGGGCGCGGATTTCGGGAAATTTGTCTTGCGGCCCGGCCCGGCCGCTTGAAGGCCCAGGGTGCTGCCCCCATCTGGGGATCAAGGCCAGGATGCGGCGTGCCTGTTCAGGGCGCCTCTCCGGCGGTGCTTATGAAAGGAGTGACCCGATGAACCTGGAAAAGTTCACGGAACGGTCGCGCGGCTTCCTGCAAGCGGCGCAGACCATTGCGATGCGGGAAAGCCACCAGCGTGTGCTGCCCGATCACCTTCTGAAAGCCCTGATGGATGACGACCAGGGGCTTGCGGCCAATCTGATCCGCAAGGCCGGTGGCGCGCCCGAACGGGTGAACGAGGCGGTGAATGCCGCCATTGCCAAACTGCCCAAAGTCTCGGGCGGGGACGGTCAGACCTATATCGACCCCTCGCTGGTGCGCGTCTTGGACGAAGCCGAGCAGGTGGCCAAGAAGGCCGGCGACAGCTTCGTTCCGGTTGAACGGCTGTTGACGGCGCTGGCGCTGGTGAATACCCGCGCCAAGGATGCGCTGACGGCGGGCGCCGTGACGGCGCAGGGGCTGAATGCCGCGATCAACGAGATTCGCAAAGGACGGACGGCGGACAGCGCCTCGTCGGAAGACACGATGGAAGCCCTGAAGAAATATGCCCGCGACCTGACCGAGGCCGCGCGGGAAGGCAAGATCGACCCGATCATCGGCCGCGACGAGGAAATTCGCCGCGCCATGCAGGTTCTGTCGCGCCGCACCAAGAACAACCCGGTGCTGATCGGGGAACCGGGCGTGGGTAAGACCGCGATCGCGGAAGGTCTGGCGCTGCGCATCATCAATGGCGACGTGCCGGAATCCTTGCGCAACAAGAAGCTGATGGCGCTGGACATGGGCGCCTTGATCGCGGGCGCCAAGTATCGCGGCGAATTCGAGGAACGTCTGAAGGCGATCCTGAAGGAAATCGAATCCGCCGCCGGTGAAATCGTTCTGTTCATCGACGAGCTGCACGTCCTGGTCGGCGCCGGCAAGACCGATGGCGCGATGGATGCCGCCAACCTGATCAAGCCTGCGCTTGCCCGGGGCGAGCTGCATTGCGTCGGCGCCACCACGCTGGACGAATACCGCAAGTATATCGAGAAGGACGCGGCGCTGGCCCGGCGCTTCCAGCCGGTTCTGGTGCAGGAGCCGACGGTCGAGGATACGATCAGCATCCTGCGCGGCATCAAAGAGAAGTATGAGCTTCACCATGGGGTGAAGATCAGCGACTCGGCCCTGGTCGCGGCGGCCACGCTGTCGCATCGCTATATCACCGACCGTTTCCTGCCCGACAAGGCCATCGACCTGGTCGACGAAGCCGCCAGCCGGCTGCGGATGGAGGTGGATTCCAAGCCCGAGGAACTGGATGCGCTGGACCGGCAGATCCTGCAGATGCAGATCGAATCCGAGGCGCTGAAGAAGGAAGACGACGCGGCGTCGAAGGACCGGCTGGAAAAGATCGAGAAGGAACTTGCCGATCTGCAGGATCGCTCGGCCGAGATGACCGCGCGCTGGCAGGCGGAACGCGACTCGCTTGAGGCGGCGCGCGATCTGAAGGAACAGCTGGAAAAGGCCCGGGCGGAACTGGATCAGGCCAAGCGCGAAGGCAATTTCGCCAAGGCGGGCGAGCTGCAATATGGCCGCATCCCGGAACTGGAGAAGAAGCTGGGCGAGGCCGAGGGCCGCGAAGGGACCGAGATGGTCTCGGAATCGGTGCGCCCCGAGCAGATCGCCGAAGTGGTGGAACGCTGGACCGGCATCCCGACGACGAAGATGCTGGAAGGCGAGAAGGACAAGCTTCTGCGCATGGAAGATGAACTCGGGCGCCGGGTCATCGGCCAGCACCAGGCGGTCGCGGCGGTCAGCCGCGCCGTCCGCCGGTCGCGTGCCGGCCTGTCGGACGAGAACAAGCCCTTGGGCAGCTTCCTGTTCCTGGGCCCGACCGGCGTCGGGAAAACCGAGCTGACCAAGGCGCTGGCCGAGTATCTTTTCGATGACGACAATGCGATGGTCCGCATCGACATGTCGGAATTCATGGAGAAGCATTCGGTCGCCCGTCTGATCGGCGCCCCGCCCGGCTATGTCGGCTATGACGAAGGCGGCGTGCTGACCGAAGCCGTCCGGCGCCGGCCCTATCAGGTCGTCCTGTTCGACGAGGTGGAAAAGGCGCACCCGGATGTGTTCAATGTGCTGCTGCAGGTTCTGGACGATGGCCGGCTGACCGATGGTCAAGGCCGCGTGGTGGACTTCAAGCAGACGCTGATCATCCTGACCTCGAACCTGGGCGCGCGGGCCTTGTCGGAACTGCCGGAAGGCGCCGATGCCACGGCGGCGAAGGCCGAGGTGATGGATGCGGTGCGGGCGCATTTCCGCCCCGAATTCCTGAACCGTCTGGACGAGCAGATCATCTTCGACCGGCTGAACCGGGCGGATATGTCGGGCATCGTGGAAATCCAGCTGCGGCGTCTGGAACAGCGGCTTGCCAGCCGCAAGATCTCGCTGACGCTGGACGATGCCGCCAAGACCTGGCTGGCCGATGAAGGCTATGACCCGGTCTTCGGCGCGCGGCCGCTGAAGCGGGTGATCCAGCGCCAGCTGCAGGATCCGCTGGCCGAGATGATCCTGGCCGGCGACATCCTGGACGGGGCCGAGGTTTCGGTGACGGCCGGGGCCGAGGGCCTGATCGTCGGCGACCGGGTGATCGCCAGCCGGCGCGAAAGGCCCAACCAGGCCGTGGTGCATTAAGGAAAGGGGGCCTTCGGGCCCCCTTTTCGCTGCGCGTCCGCGCGGGCGGAAATTTCCGCGCACAGATGCGTGAACGGCTGCAACGCCGGGCCGGCTTTCTTCGTACTGGGTTTAGCATGCGCAAAAACCCAAGGGAGCCCTGCGATGATCCGATCCTTCAAGACCGACCTGCGCTGGTCCGATGTCACGCCGCGGGCCGCTTTCCTGAACCGCCGCCAGATCATCGCCGCCGGCATGGGCGCCCTGGCCGCCGGCGCCCTGGCCCGCCCCGCCGCCGCCCGGATCGAGGCCGCCGCCAGCCGCTATTCCACCTCCGAGGCGCCCGACAGTCTTGAGACCATCACCGGCTACAACAACTTCTACGAATTCGGCACCGACAAGGGCGACCCGGCCGCCTATGCCGGCGGGCTGACGGTCGATCCCTGGTCGGTCAAGGTCGACGGGCTTGTCGACCGGCCCGGAACCTATGATCTGGCCGACCTGATCAAGGGCCAGCCGCTGGAAGAACGCATCTACCGCTTTCGCTGTGTCGAGGCCTGGTCGATGGTCATCCCCTGGATCGGCTTCGAACTGTCGGGATTGCTGAACCGGCTGGGCGTGCAGAGCGGGGCGAAATACGTGGCCTTCGAAACCCTGCTGCGCCCCGAGGAAATGCCCGGCCAGCGCGCCCGCTTCATCGACTGGCCCTATCGTGAGGGGCTGCGGCTGGACGAGGCGATGAATCCGCTGACGATTCTGGCCACCGGGCTCTACGGCGATCCGATGCCCAGGCAGAACGGCGCGCCGATCCGGCTGGTCGTGCCGTGGAAATACGGCTTCAAGTCGATCAAGTCGATCGTGCGGATCAGCCTGGTCGACAAGATGCCGCCCACCACCTGGAACATGCTGCAGGCCAGCGAATACGGCTTCTATGCCAATGTGAACCCCGAGGTGGACCATCCGCGCTGGAGCCAGGCCTCGGAACGCCGGGTTGGTGCCGGGCTGTTCGGCGGCCGCCAGGATACGGTCAAGTTCAACGGCTATGGCGACCAGGTCGCCGGGCTTTATGCCGGCCAGGATCTGGCGAAGGACTATTGATGGACCGGATCAACGCGCTGCTGCGCCGCCTGCCCGAGCCGGCCGTTTGGCTTCTGGGTGCTGTTCCCCTGGCGCTGCTGATCTGGGGTGCGGTCTTCGGCGGGCTTGGCCCCGACCCGGTCAAGGCGATCGAACATGATCTGGGGCAATGGGCGCTGCGCTTCCTTCTGGCCAGCCTGGCGGTCACGCCGCTGCGCTGGCTGGGGCTGAACCTGATCAGGCATCGCCGCGCCCTTGGGCTTCTGGCCTTCAGCTATGCCGTGCTGCATCTGGTTGCCTGGCTTTGGCTGGACATGGGGCTGCGCCTTGGCCAGGCGGCGGGGGATCTGGTGAAGCGCCCCTATATCATCGCGGGCATGCTGGGGCTTCTGGCGATGCTGCCCCTGGCGCTGACCTCGACTCGCGCCGCGATCCGCCGGATGGGGCGCAATTGGCAGCGCCTGCACCGGCTGGCCTATGCGGCGCTTGTGCTGGGGCTTTTGCATTTCGCCTTGCTGCTGAAGGTCTGGACGCCCGAGATCCTGATCTACATGGCGCTGGGCGGGGGGCTTCTGGGGGCGCGCGCGGTCCGCAGCCTGTGGCCTCGGCGGCCTGCCGCAGGGGCACCCGCCCGAGTCGCTCGCTGAGTCGCAAGAAAGTTGCCCGGAACCGCCGTTCTGGGCATCTTCCTTTCTGCAACCCATGGAAAACGCCTGCTTTTTCGAGTTTTTGGAAAAAATTCGCAGGACCGTCACTTTTTCCTCTTGCGGCTTCCGAGCGTCCTCCGTAAACACCGCCTCACCGAAGCGGACGGGACGCGGAAACGCCGAAAGAAAGCGACGGGACGGAAGGAAGCGGCAGCGAAAGCAGCCAGGACTGACCGGAAAATCTGAAGACAAGGCAAGCGTGGATACGCTGGGAAACCGGCGCATCAACTCTTTTTTGTCTGAAAGATCGCTCTTTGACATTGATGTAAGATGAAGGGATATGCGGGCGGTTTGGTCGTTTCGGCGACGATCGTTTGCATATCGG
>NZ_JAICBZ010000129.1 GCF_020179405.1 Xinfangfangia pollutisoli
TGCCCGCGGCTCAGGCCCTGACCTCGCGGCTGGAGGCGGCGGCGCTGGAGCGGCTGGTGGCGCGCGGGCTGGTGATGCTGTCGGGCGTCACGCCCTCGGACGCGTCGCATGTGCTGGGCCGGCTCGGCGCCTGGGATGCCGCGGCGGCGGAAAAGGCGCTGCGGCTGATGGCGCGGCGGCGCACCGGGCTGGGCGACCGCTTCGCACCGGGCCCGGACGCGCTGGCCCAGGCCGTGGTCGACCAACTGACCCGCCAGACCGTGGCCTGCCTTCTGGAAGCGGCCTTTGCCGAAGATCCGGGCTTTGCCGGCGAAGACCCGGCCGCGCTGGCCGGGCACCGGCTGACCGAAGCCGGCCTGTCGCGCCATCGCGGCGTGGTCGAGATGTCAACGCGCCTGGCCGTGCCGGTGATCGGGCTTGGCGCCTCGGCGCCGTCCTATTACGGCGCGGTGGGGGAACGCTTGGGCTGCGAGATGATCCTGCCCGAACACGCAGGCGTCGCGAATGCCATTGGCGCGGTGGCGGGCCAGGTCAGCCAGCGCGTCTCGGGTCTGGTCACCTCGCCCGCGCAGGGCCGTTTCGTCGCCCATCTGCCCACCGGCCCCAAGGCCTATGGCGCCCGGGACGAGGCGCTGGCGGCCATGGAAGCCGCGCTGACCGAGGAAGCCCGCACCCGCGCCCTGGCCGCCGGGGCGGTTGATCTGCGCCTGACCGCCGAGCGCGCCCTGCGCGAGGCCGAGGTGGAAGGCACGCTTCTGTTCATCGAAGGCACGGTGACGGTGACGGCCAGCGGCCGGCCGCGCGTGGCACGCACATCACCCGATCCGGCGGCAGATATGCCTTCCGGTCCGATTCTGTCTTGACGCCCCCCGGCGCCCCGCGTAATCCGCGCCCCCAGTGGCTAGGTAGCTCAGTTGGTTAGAGCATGCGACTCATAATCGCAGGGTCGGGGGTTCGAGTCCCCCCCTCGCCACCACTTCCCCCCCCTCTTCCGATGACCCAAGACCCGCCCCGGCACAGCGCAGGCGCCGGGCGTGACCGGGTCTGATCCGGGCCTGATCCTGCGCGCCCGGCCTTGACCTTGCCGCGCCGGGGGCGCAGGGGGCAAACAGGCATCCAGGATCCAGGAATGACGACCAGCCCCTCTGCCCTTACCCCGGCCCCGCCGGCCGGCTCGGTTCTGCAAAACCGCAATTACCGGCATTTCCTGATCTCGCGCAGCTGCTCCTCGCTGGCCTTCCAGTCGCTGACCGTGGCGATGGGCTGGATGATCTACGAAATGACCGGCTCGGCCTGGATGCTGGGCTGGATCGGCCTGTGCCAGTTCCTGCCGATGCTGATCCTGACCTTCGTCGTCGGCACCGTGGCCGACCGCTACGACCGGCGCCGGATCGGGCTGGCCTGCCAGTGGATCGAGGGGCTGACGGTGCTGGTCCTGGCCATTCTGGTCTGGAAGGGGCTGCTGACCCCCGCGGGCATCCTGATCGCCGTGGCGGTGCTGGGCGCGGCCCAGGCCTTCGAGCGGCCCACCCTGGCCGCGCTTCTGCCCGGGATCGTCGGCCCCGCGATGCTGCAACGCGCCATCGCCACCTCGACCTCGTTCATGCAGACCGCCTTCATCGTCGGCCCGGCGCTGGGCGGGCTTCTGTATGGGCTGCATCACATCGTGCCCTTCGTCGTCTCGGGCCTGTTGTGCCTGATCGCGGGCTACAGCGTCGGCACGATCCGCCAGCTTGAGGCCGCCCCGCCCACCCGTGCGCCGGTGACGCTGCAAACCGTCTTTGCCGGCGTCGCCTTCATCCGCCGCACCCCGGCGGTGCTGGGGATGATCTCGCTTGATCTGTTTGCCGTGCTGCTGGGCGGCGCCACGGCGCTTCTGCCGATCTATGCCTCGGACATCCTGACGGCCGGGCCCTTCGGCCTGGGCCTGCTGCGCGCCGCCCCGGCCATTGGCGCCCTGGGCATGTCGCTGGTCTTGGGCCGCCGCCCGATCCTGGCCGGCGCCGGGCGCAAGATGTTTGCCGCCGTCGCCGTCTTCGGCCTGGCCACCATCGTCTTCGCCCTGTCGACCCAGGTCTGGCTGTCGATCCTGGCGCTGCTGGTCGTCGGCGCCTCGGACAATATCAGCGTGGTGATCCGGTCCTCGCTGGTGCAGCTGATGACGCCCGACGACATGCGCGGCCGGGTGAATGCGGTGAATTCGCTGTTCATCGGCACGTCGAACCAGCTGGGCGAATTCGAAAGCGGCATGATGGCGGGGTTTCTGGGCCCGGTGGCGGCGGGGGTGATCGGCGGGGTCGGCACCCTGGCCGTGGTGGCGATCTGGATGAGCGCCTTCCCCGTCCTGCGCCGGATCGAGCGGCTGGACGGCCGCTAGGCGCTGGCCTTTGCCACAGGCCTGCGGCAGGATCGGCCCGCAAAAGGAGAAGCGCGCATGACCCTCAGCCGTCTTGACCGGGCGATCGCGGCGATTGATGCCGCCAATGCCGCCGATCCCAAGGGCGAGGCGCTGGCCTATGGCGAACGGATGAGTGCCGAACTGGCGCGACTGTTCCCCGACGCTTCGGAGGTGCTGCAGATCGCCGCCCGCGGCCAGCATGTCGAACGCTGGCTTCTGCCGCGCAGCGCCTATCCCGAGGGCAAGGCCGGCTATCTGGACTGGCGCCGCGAACAGGCCCGCCGCCATGCCGAGCGTGTGGGCCAGATCATGGCCGAGGCCGGATATCCGCCCGAAGACGCCGCCCGCGTCGGCGTCTTGCTGCGCAAGGAGGGGCTGAAGCGCGACCCCGAGGTGCAGGCGCTGGAAGACGTGATCTGCTTCACCTTCCTGCGCTGGTATTTCGCCCCCTTCGCCGAAGGCCGCGCGGCCGAGGACCTGCTGACCATCGTCACCAAGACCGCGCGCAAGATGTCGGCCGAAGGCCGCGCCCGGGCCCTGGCCGAATTCGCCCTGCCCGAACCCTTCGCGGCCGCCTTCCGCCCCGGCTGAGCGCCCCGGCGGAACCTCGCGGCAACGGCACCCGGCGCTTAGGCCAGCGCCAGAAGCCGCTCGATCTCGCGCAGGGCGCGGCTTTCCATCGTGACCATCTCGGTCCGGTGCCCGGTCTCGGTCAGGGCATTGTAGCAGACCGTCTGGTACAGAACCTGCGCGCGCCCCTCGATCTGGCCCGACCAGTCGGTCCAGACCCGGAACCGCCCGCGCTTGGGCAGTTCGACCGAAACCGCCCGCCCCTGGAACTGGCCATAGCCCTGCGCCTCGATCAGCCCGTGCAGCGCGTGATAGAAGGCCTCGGCCGCGGGCCTGGTCGCGATCACCGCCGCGACCCCGTTCACATAGATCGGCAGCGGGAAGGCGTAATGGGCGACGATCTGGTCATAGCGTCCCGCCCCGAGCGCGCGCCCCGCGCGCGAAATTTGATCGTCAACCGTCATATGTACCTGCCGAAAACCCGTTCAGCGACTTTCACAAAACCGGCCGACCGGGTGAAGGGGCCGCACTTAATTCGGCCCGTCGCCAAAGTCTAGCGCCGCTCACGGCTCTGTGCGCGGGCGGTGTGGGCGGCAAAATCCGCCCCGGCCCGCATCCCGTCCGCGCCAAGATTGACTTTCGGCCCCGCGCAGACCAGTCAGGGCGCACGGGGCGCAGGGCGGGGACGCATGGGCTGGGATTTCTGGATCGACCGGGGCGGAACCTTCACCGACATCGTGGCGCGCGCGCCGGATGGACGGCTCAAGGTGCTGAAACTTCTGTCAGAAAACCCGGGCCGCTACCCTGATGCCGCGGTGCAGGGCATTCGCGAGGCGCTGGGCCTGGCGCCGGGCGACCCCCTGCCCTCGGGCGCCATCGACGCGGTCAAGATGGGCACCACCGTCGCCACCAATGCGCTTCTGGAACGCAAGGGCGAGGCGGTTCTTCTGCTGATCACCCAGGGCTTCGGCGACATTTTGCGCATCGGCACCCAGGCGCGGCCCGATCTTTTCGCGCTGAACATCCAAAGACCCGAGCCGCTTTATGCCGCCTGCGCCCAGATCTCGGGCCGGATGGATGCCGACGGCGCCCAGATCGCCGCCCTTGACGAAGCTGCCGCCGCCGCGGCCCTGGCCCAGGCCCGGGCGCAGGGGATTTCGGCCGTCGCCGTGGCACTGATCCATGCCCATGTGAACCCCGCGCAGGAACTGCGCCTGGCCGAACTGGCGCGCGCCGCGGGCTTTACCCAGATCTCGCTGTCGCATCAGGTCAGCCGGCTGGCCAAGCTGGTGGCGCGCGGCGACACGACCGTGGTCGACGCCTATCTCTCGCCGATCCTGCGCCGCTATGTGGCGCAGGTGGAAGGCGCGCTGGACATGGGCCGCGCGACGGGGCGCCTCTTGTTCATGCAATCCTCGGGCGGGCTGACCGAGGCCGGGCGCTTCCAGGGCAAGGATGCCATCCTGTCGGGCCCCGCGGGCGGCATCGTCGGCATGGCGAAGACCGCGCAGGCCGCCGGGTTCCACCGGCTGATCGGCTTCGACATGGGCGGCACCTCGACCGATGTCAGCCATTTCGCCGGCCGCTATGAACGGTCTTTTGAGACCGAGGTGGCCGGCGTGCGGATGCGCGCGCCGATGATGGACATTCACACCGTCGCGGCGGGGGGCGGGTCGATCTGCGCCTTCCGCGACGGGCGCTATCAGGTCGGCCCCGACAGCGCCGGCGCCGATCCGGGCCCGGCCAGCTATCGCCGCGGCGGTCCGCTGACCATCACCGATTGCAACGTGATGCTGGGCCGCCTGTCGCCCGATCACTTTCCGGCAGTCTTCGGCCCCGGCGGCGACGAACCCCTCGACCGCAAGGCGGTCGAAGCGGGGTTCCGCCGGATGGCTGCCGACATCGCGGCAGCGACCGGCCAGCCCGAAGCCGCGCCCGAGGCGGTGGCCGAGGGCTTCCTGAAGATCGCCGTCCTGAACATGGCCAATGCGATCAAGAAGATCTCGGTCCAGCGCGGCCATGACGTGACCGGCTACACGCTGCAATGTTTCGGCGGCGCGGGTGGGCAGCATGCCTGCGGCGTGGCCGATGCCCTGGGCATGACCCGGGTCTTCCTGCATCCTTTCGCGGGCGTCCTGTCCGCCTTCGGCATGGGCCTGGCCGAGATCCGCGCCCTGCGCGAGGCACAGTTCGATGCGCCGCTTTCGGCGGTCGAGACGGCGGCGGCCCGGCTGACCGCCCTGCAGGCCGAGGCCGAGGCCGACTTGCGCGCCCAAGGGGTGGATCACCCCCGCAGCCTGGCCCGCGCCCATCTGCGCTATGAGGGCCAGCACCAGGCGCTGGATGTGCCCTTCGGCCCGGCGGCCGACATGGCTGCCGCGTTCGAAGCCGCCCATCGCGCCCGCTTCGGCTTTGTCTCGCCCGAACGCGGGCTGTTGTTCGAAATGCTGGCGGTCGAATCCCTGGGCCAGGGCGCCGCCCTGCCCCAGATCGTGCCCCCTGCAGGCGCGGCAAGCCCCCGCGCCCATCTGCGCGCCCATATCGGCGGCGCCTGGCAGCAGGTGCCGCTTTACGCCCGCGAAGACTGCGGGACCGAGACCCGCATCACCGGCCCCGCCATCGTGACCGAGGCGACCGGGACGGTCGTGGTCGATCCGGGCTGGCAGGCCCGCATCGACGGGGCGGCCAATCTGATCCTGGACCGCATCGCCGCCCCCGCGCGGCCGGATGCAGCCGGGACCGCAGCCGATCCGGTGATGCTTGAGGTGATGGGCAATCTGTTCATGTCCATCGCCGATCAGATGGGGGCGACGCTGGCGAACACAAGCTGGTCGGTCAACATCAAGGAACGCTTCGACTTTTCCTGCGCGATCTTCGATGCGGCGGGCGATCTGGTGGCCAATGCCCCGCATGTGCCGGTGCATCTGGGCTCGATGTCGCAGGCGGTGAAGACGGTGATCGCGGCGCGCGGCGCCACGGCCCGGCCGGGCGATGCCTTCATGCTGAACAGCCCCTGGAACGGCGGCACCCATCTGCCCGATGTCACCGTGGTGACCCCGATTTTCGACGAAAATCGGATCCCCTTCTGGCTGGGGTCGCGCGGGCATCATGCCGATATCGGCGGGCGCACCCCCGGCTCGGCCCCGCCCGACAGCCGGCGGATCGAGGAAGAGGGGGTGGTGATCGACCTGGCCCAGCTCGTCTCGGAAGGCCGCTTCGACGAGGCGGGGGCGCGGGCGATCCTGGCCTCGGGGCGCTGGCCGGCGCGGTCGCCCGATCAGAACATCGCCGATCTGAAGGCCCAGGTGGCGGCGAATGAAACCGGCAGGCAGGGGCTGGAAAAGGCCGCGGCCGATCTGGGCGCGCCGGTCCTGACCGCCTATGCCGCCCATATCCAGGCCAATGCCGAGGACCAGGTCCGCCAGGTGATCGGCCAGCTGCAGGACGGCGCCTTCGCGCTGCGGATGGACAATGGCCAGGAAATCCGCGTCGCCCTGCGGGTCGACCGCGCCGCGCGCCAGGCGGTGGTGGATTTCACCGGCACCTCGGCCCAGCATGCGGGCAATTACAACGCCCCGGCGGCGGTCGCGCGGGCGGTGGTGCTGTATGTCTTCCGCACCCTGGTCGGCAAGCCGATCCCGCTGAACGAGGGCTGCCTGCGCCCGCTGACCATCGTGCTGCCCGAAGGCTCGATGCTGAACCCGCGCCCGCCCGCGGCGGTGATTGCCGGCAATACCGAGGTCAGCCAGGCCTGCGCCAATGCGCTGTACGGCGCTTTGGGCGTGGTGGCGGCCAGCCAGGGCACGATGAACAATTTCGTCTGGGGCAATGACAGCTTCCAGAATTACGAAACCATCGCCGGCGGCACCGGCGCGGGCCCGGGCTTTGCCGGCGCCTCGGCGGTGCAAAGCCATATGACCAACACGCGGATGACCGACCCGGAAATCCTGGAAAAGCGCTTCCCCGTGCGGCTTGAGGAAATGTCGATCCGCCGCGGCAGTGGCGGGGCGGGGCAATGGCGGGGCGGCGATGGCGTGCTGCGGCGGCTGCGCTTCCTGGCGCCGGTCACCGTCACCACGCTGGCGGGCAGCCGGATCGTGCCGCCCTTTGGCGCGGCGGGCGGCGGGCCCGGCGCCTGCGGCGAGAACTGGGTCATCCATCCCGACGGGCGCCGCGATCAGGTGCCCGGCAATGCCGAATGCGACCTGGCGCCCGGCGCCGCCTTCGAGATGCGCACCCCCGGGGGCGGCGGCTGGGGCCCC
>NZ_JAICBZ010000013.1 GCF_020179405.1 Xinfangfangia pollutisoli
GGGCGGGGCGGGGGCGGCAAAGGCCTGCACCAGCACCGGCAGCCGGTCGGCCGGCACGGCCAGGGCCTGGGCCGGATCCGCGATTTCCGTCACCGCACTGCCGGCGGGCAGATGGCGCGGATCGCCGATCCAGAAGAAGGGCAGGTCCGCCCCCAGCGCCGCGCGCGCCTTGACCGCCAGTTCAGGGCCGATGCCGGAGGGATCGCCCGCGGTCAGGGCGATCGGCGCCGTCGGACCTGGCCGGGTCACGGTTCGCGAATGATCGCGGCGGCGCGCAATTCCTCAAGATAGCCATTGGCCAGCGATTCCAGCTTCTGGTTCAGCAGCTGCTCGCGGATATTGCTGCGCGAGGGCGGCGTTTCCAGCACCGGCTCGCGCTTGCACAGCATGATCAGCCGCTTGAAGCTGCCGCGGCTCAGCGCGGTCGAGATCTCGCCCGGATCCAGCTTGGCCAGTTCCAGCCCGACATCCTTCGGCACTTCGCCCATGGTGGCGGTGGTCATGGTCATGTAATCGGCGGGCAGACCCTTGGCCTGGCCATACAGGTCATTGCACTGGTCGACCGCCGCCTTCACCGAAGCCAGCCGCGCCGGATCGTCGGCCGGCACCAGCAACTCGGCCCAGGTCACATTCACCTTGATCGGCTCTGCGGTTTCGTCCGGCGCGACCGAGCGCAGCAGGAACAGCACGACCGCGCCGGGCACTGCAACCGGGGCCGACACGTCGCCCGGCCCCAGGGCCAGGATCTGGCCGGCAATCTGGCCGGGCAGGTTCGACAGCGGCAGCCAGTCCAGCCGGCCGCCATTCGGCGCGGTGGGCGAGGCGGAATATTGCCGCGCGGCTTCGGCGAAGGCCGCTTCGGAATGGATGCTGCGCGCCAGATCCTGCGCCTGGGCGAAGACCGCGTCTTCCTGCCCGGGCTCGGCCGGGATCACCAGTTCCGAGACCAGAACCTTCAGCGCCTTGGGCCGCGCCGCCGCGGCAAGCGCCTTGTCGATATCGGCCTCGGGCACCGGCACCTGGCCGACATAGCGCTGCCGCACCGCCTTGCGCCACAAAAGCCCGGCCGAGACGAAATCGCGGAAGGTTTCGGCGGCGATGCCGATCTTCTGCAATTCGACGATCAGCTGATCGGCGGTCAGGTTCGCGCGCGCGGCGAATTCGTTCATCCCCTCGGTCAGCTCTTTCTCGGACAGGGTGATCTTCAGCCGCTTCGCCTCGGTCAGGCGCAGCTTGTCCTCGATCAGGCCCTTCAGCGCCTGCTCTTCGGGGTTGCCCGGCGCACGCAGCAGCTTGAGGAACAGGATGCGCTGTTCAACCTCGTAGCGGGTGATCACCCGGTCGCCCACATACATGCGCGGCGCGAACATGTCTTGCGCCAGGGCCGGGGTCGGGGCCAACGCCAAGGGGGCAAAGGCCCCGGGCAAGGGGGCCAGCGCCAGTGCCGAAGCGAGGCCCAGCGTCGCAGCCCTGCGCATCCTAGGTTTCGCCTGCCGTGTCATCGAAGTCCTGCCGCCTGTCATTCGCTTCCGGTGTCCGTTTGTTTCCGGTATCCGCCTGTTTCCGGTCTTTTCCCCGGGTCTGCCCGGTTGGCCGGGGCGCGGGTTCCTAATTGTAGCAGCGCCGCGACGGGCCTGCCGTCTTGCCGCTGCCGAAGCCGATCAGATCGACCGAAAGGCCGAAACTGGTGGTCGGGGTCACACTAGTCGAGGACGTGAAGCGACGCGAGACCGAAAAATCGACCAACACGCAATCGTTGCGATATTCCACGCCCATTCCGGCCAGGGTGCCGCGGTCGGTCTGAAAGTCGTAGCGCCCCGACATTTTCGCCATCAGCGCCGGCGTCGCCTGCCAGCGCGCATCGAAGGCGAATTCGCGCGTCGGATCGGGCCGGTTTTCCTGCGGATCGGCCACCGCCCAGATTGCCGAGGTCGACAGCGCCACTTTCTCGCGGTTCAGCGCCAGGCGCAATTCGCCCTTGGTCAGCGCGAAGTCGTCGTCCAGGATCACCCGGCCGGTGGCGGCAAAGCCGTTCTGCCAGTCGACGGTCAGCGCCGCCAGCCAGTCGGATTGCCCGGTGTTCAGCCCCGAGGCCACGCCGAACTGGTCGCGATCGCGGTCGCGCACCACCCGGCCCACGGTCATGCCCAGGCTCCATCCCGCCGGATCGTAGCGGGTCCAGCTGACACCGATATTGGCGCGCTTGCCCTCTTCCACCGCATCGGCGCCGGGGAAGCGGTCAAGCGACCAGATATTGCCCTCGTCGAATTCCACCAGGGCGGAATCCTCGTTCGGGATCCGCGCGCCGTTCTGGCCGGCCCAGATCAGCTGCACCACCGGCTCGATCACATGGGTCGCGCCGGTTTCGGCGACGTGTTTCACCCAGGGCCAGCGCAGTTCCACCCCCGCCGCGGCATGGCTGCGGGCATGGTCGCCGCCATAGATCCCGTCCTGGCCGATCGTATAGGCATCGGCCGAAGCCTCGCCCAGGATCGTGGCCTCGATCCCGCCCGCCAGAATGAAGCTGCGCCGCCAGTCGATCCGCGCCGAGATCCGGCTGACATCGCGGCCATCGGCGATGTCGTCGGGATCGGGCCCGTCCAGCGGGTTGTTCGAGGTGCGCAGATGCGAATGGGTCTGCAGCCGGAACCCGCCTTCGCCGCCCAGCGTCCACAGTGAGAAGCGGCGGTGGAAGGTCACATCGGTGATCAGCGAAGGCAGGGTGTTGTTGTCTTCGTCATCGCGCAGCGACTGGAACGACACCACCCGCGCCGAGAAGAACCCGTTGCGGCGGGTGCGCGAGATCTCGACCCGGCTGTCGAGCATATCGGTATCGGAATAGCCGTAATCCAGCAGATAGGCATTGTCCGAGGCGGCCTGCAGCCGGAAGGTCAGCTTGAAATCGTCGGGCAGGTCGAATTCGCCATTGGCGAAGATGAAGCCGCGATCTTCGCCGGGCAGCAGCCGGTCGCGGGTCAGCGCGCCGGTGACCTCGATCTTTCCGGTGCGGAAGGCCTGGCGATAGCGCAACTCCAGGGTGCGGCTGTGGCGCGCGGTCAGATAGGGGGTGACCGTCAGGTCCTTGTCTTCGCCAAGCGCCACGAAATAGGGCAGTTTCAGCCCGAAGCCCAGATCCGAGGTGGTGCGCACGACCGGCATCAGGAAGCCGGTGGTGCGGTCCAGCGTCGGGTCGGGCATGCGCAGCCGCGGGATGTAGAAGATCGGCAGGCCGGCCACGCGGAACTGGGCCTGATCGAAATACAGCTGCCGCGCCTCCTGGTCATGCACCACCCGCGCGGCGCGGATTTCCCACAGCGGCACGGGGCTGTTTTCGCAGATCTTGCAGGACGAGGCGACGACCTGATCCAGCTCGGTATAGCGCCCGCCGATCCGCATCGCGCGGTTCGCTGCGATCTGCAGCTGCTGGTTCAGCACCAGCCGGGCCGAGGTCAGGATGCCTTCCGTCATGTCGGCCGACAAGTCGGCGGCGCTGGCAAACAGCGTCGTATTGCCGCCTGCATCGGTCAGGATGATCGGTCCCTCGATCTGCAGCCGGTCGCTGGCCTTGTCATAGACCAGCCGCGCCGCGCGCAGCCGGTTGCCCTGATAGAAGATCTCGACCGCGCCGCTGGCCACAAGCTGGTTGTCGCCGGTGATTTCCAGCCGGTCCGAGACCAGCGTGGCGCGATCCTGGGCCTGGGCCTGGGCGCGCGCCGGCAGGGCCAGCGTCAGGGCCAGGGTCAGAAGAAGGGCAAGGCGGCACAGCGCAGTCATCAGCCGTCCTCAAGATGCAACAACAGGCCAAGCGCCAGCATGATTGCCGCGACCGGCGGCGTCCAGGCGGCCAGAAGGACCGGGATCTGCCCGTTCTCGCCCAGGGCCTGGGCGAAATTCCGCAGGAAGAACAAGGCGAAGCCCGAAAGCATTGCGTAAAGCACCATCTGGCCGATCCGGCCGAAGCGGACATGCCGCATCGTGAAGCCGGCTGCAACCAGAACCATCGCGGTCAGGAACAGCGGCTGCGCCAGTTCCATCTGGAACCACAGCTCATAGCTGCGCGCCGAGAAGCCGGCGGTTTCCAGCTCGTCGATATACGAGGGCAATTTCCAGATCGGCACCGAAGCGGGCGTGCCGAAACTGTCGCGGATCCGCTCGGGCGTCAGGTCCGAGGGCAGGCGGGTGCCGTCGGGCCAGGTGGCGGCGCTCAGTTCCGGATTGGGCGCGGTCAGATCCCACATCTTTCCATCGTCAATCAGCCAGGCCCCCGCGGTCAGCCGGGCCGAGCTGGCCTCGACCCGCGTCGCGGGCGTGCCATCGGTGCCGAAGGTCAGGAAGGACACGCCGAACAGCTCGGTCCCATCGGGATTGGCGCGGCTGGCCTGGATCACGGTCTGGCCATATTCGCCGCCCTGGCGCAGCCACAGCCCGGAATCCGACACGGACAGCACCGATCCGTCGGGGCCCTGATAGCGCGCCTTCAGATCGTCATAGGCCTTGGTCGTCGCCGCAACCAGCGGGTTCAGCACCGCAACCGCCAGAAGCCCGATCGCCAGCGTGGCCAGTACCGGCGTGACCAGAAAGCGCAGCCCCGACCGACCGGCCGCCCGCACCACCACCAGTTCCGACGACCGTGCCAGGCCCAGGAAGACCGCGATCGAGCCCATGATCACGATCAGCGGCAGGATGCGGTACAGGGTCTCGGGCACGTTGACCAGCGACAGGCGGAAGGAATCCATGATCCCCGCGCCCTGGCCGGAAAACTGGCGCAGCTGCTCGATCATGTCGACCAGCATCAAGACGCCGAAGAACACCAGGAAGACCTGGAACACCGTCCAGAGAAAGCGGCGCGCGATGTAGAAGGACAGGGTCATGCCGCAGCCTCCGCCACCGCTGCGGGGGCAGGGCGCAGCCGGCGCGGGCGCTGCGCCAGCCACAGAAGCAGCACCGACAGCACGCAGCCCAGCAGCGGCGCGGCATAGGTCAGCGGCCAAAGCCCGTCTTCGCGCAAAAGCGCCCCGGTCGCGGCGGTGTTCACCAGTTGCAGCCCGATCAGCAGCACGATCGCCACCGCGATCTGCCGCCACAGGCCAAAGCGCGAATAGCCCCCCAGCATCAGCGCGGCAAAGCCCAGAAGGGGCGCGGCCAGCCCCAGGAAGGCGCCGGCGATCCGGCTGTGGATCTCGGCGCGGAAGCGTTCGGGCGTTTCGCCCGCGGCCTCGATCTGCGCCGGATCGGCCTGGATCAGATCCAGCGTGGTCAATTCGCGCATCCGCCGCGCCCGGCCTTCCGAGGGGGCGACGATGCCCGACAGATCCATCGCGAAGGTCGAAAACCGCGTCAGCGCGATGCGGCGGCTGTCATCGCGGCTTAGACTTTGGGCCGCCCCGTCCAGCATCACCAGCCGCGGCGCGGTGTCGCCGCGCACGATCAGCGCCTTGCGGGCGGTATAAACCACCCGCTCGGCCGGGTTGCGTTCGTCGGACAGGAACAGGTCGTTCAACTCTCCCAAGGGCGAGATCTCGCGGATATACAGGGTCACGCCCTTGGCCGGATGCATGAAACGCCCCTCGTTCAGGAAGCGGCCGGTGACGTTCTCCGACACCTCGGCGCTGCGATCGGCCAGCCGCGCCTGGCTGAGCGGCACCAGATGGTTCAGCAGCACCAGCTGCATGGCGACGACGATCAGCCCGAAATACAGCACCGGCCGCGCCAGGCGGAAGGCGGAAAAGCCGGTGGCCTGCATCACCACCAGTTCCGATTCCTGCATCAGCCGGTTCACCGCATAGACACAGGCCGCGAAGGCCGAGACCGGCAGCACCAGCCGGATGACATTGGGCAGCGACAGAAGCGAGAATTCCAGGAAGACGACCGCCGACTGCCCGTCGCCGATCAGCTGGTCAAACAGGCCCACCGCCCGGTTGACCCAGTAGACAGCCACCAGCACCAGCGAGAAGAAGCCGAACAGCCCGAGCAGTTGCGACAGAAGATATCGGTCGAATCTCGGCACGCCAGGCCCGGTCCCCTACAAGATGTTGCGGCGGACCCTAGCGGATTTCCTTGGGGGCGAAAACTCATATCTGGCCAAGCCGGCGGGGCGGCGCTAGCGTGGCGCCCGTTCCGGCAGGGCGGTCGCGCCCGGGCCGTCCCCGATCCCCAATCCGAAGGCCGAAGCCATGTCGCATCCCGTTCAGATCCAGTTCCAGGCCACGGCGCTTGACGCTTTGGCCGCGCAGCCCGGCCGCATCGCGCTGTTTGCCGAGCCGGACAGCCCGCTGTCGCCGGCCGGCCGCCGGCTGGACAGGGCGACGCGCGGGGCGCTGGCGCGGGCCGTGGGCTCGGCCGCTTTCGCGGCGCTGAAGCCGGGCGAGTCGCTGGATCTGGCCTTCCCGGCCGGTCTGGCCGCCTCGGCGCTGCAGATCGTCCGCCTGGCCAAGCGTTGCGACATCGCCCAGGCCCGCAAGGCGGGCGCCGCGATCGGCAAGGCGCATGGCGCCGAGCCGCTGGTGGTACTGGCCGAAAGCCATGCGCGGGCGGCGGAAATCGCCTTCGGCCTGGCGCTGCGGGTCTATGATTTCGCCGTCCACAAAAGCGCCGAGCCGAAGCTGCCTGGCTCGGTCGCGGTGATGGTGGCCAATCCCGAAGCGGTAGCGGCCGAGGCCGCGCCGATGGCCGCGGTGGCCGAAGGCGTGTTCTTCACCCGCGATCTGGTGAACGAGCCCGCGAATGTGCTGACCACCTATGATTTCGCGGCCCGGCTGGCGGCGATGCAGGAACTGGGCCTGGATGTCGAGATCCTTGAGGAAGAGGATCTGGAAAAGCTGGGCATGCGCGCGCTTCTGGGCGTGGGGCAAGGCTCGGAAAGCCCGTCAAAGGTCGTGGTCATGCAATGGCATGGCGGCAAGAAGGGCGAGGCGCCCTTCGCGCTGGTCGGCAAGGGCGTGTGTTTCGATACCGGCGGCATCTCGATCAAGCCGGCCGCGGGCATGGAAGACATGACCATGGATATGGGCGGCGCGGGCGTTGTGGCGGGGGTGATGCGCGCGCTGGCGCTGCGCAAGGCCAAGGCCAATGTCGTGGGTCTGGTCGGGCTGGTCGAGAACATGCCCGACGGGCGCGCGCAACGCCCGGGCGACGTGGTGCGCAGCATGAAGGGCGACACGATCGAGGTGATTAATACCGATGCCGAGGGGCGGCTGGTTCTGGCCGATGTGCTTTGGTACGCGCAGGAACGCTTCAAGCCCACCGGCATGGTCGATCTGGCCACGCTGACCGGCGCGATCATCGTGGCGCTGGGGCATGAGAATACCGGCGTCTTCTCGAATGACGACCGGCTGTGCAACGCCTTCCTCAAGGCCGCCGCGGCCGAGGGCGAGGGCGCCTGGCGCATGCCGATGGGCGATGCCTATGATGCCAAGCTGAAAAGCCGTGTGGCCGATATGGTCAATTCCTGCGGGCGCGATGGCGGCTCGGTCACCGCGGCGCAGTTCCTGGCGCGCTTCGTCAAGCCCGACGTGCCGTGGATTCATCTGGATATCGCCGGCACGGCGCTTCTGAAGACCGACAGCATGCTTGCGCCGAAAGGCGCCACGGGCTGGGGCGTCATGGCGCTGAACCGGCTGATCCGCGATCTGGTCGAGGCGGGTTAAGATGCGCGCGTCCATGTCCAGGCCTGGTCCTTCGGGCGGCCTTTCGGGGCGCCGCTAGGCGATGGGCATGGTCGTCTTCATGCAGCTCACCCGCTCGACGGTGGAAGAGACCGTTCTCTTGCAGGCGGGGCGGGCCCTGAAACAGGGCTGGCGGGTGATGCTGCGCGCCGCGCGGCCCGAACAGCTGGCGCGGCTGGACGACTGGCTGTGGCTGCATCCCGAAGACGGGTTCCTGCCGCATGGCCGCGAGGATGCGCCGCAGGCCGAGGCCCAGCCCTTGCTGCTGGGCCTGGGCGCGCCGGTGAACGGGGCGCAGGCGGTGCTGTTGCTGGGCGGGCTGGCGGTCGATCCCGACGAGGCGCGGCGGATGGAGCGGATCTGGCTGCTGTTCGAAGGCGAGGATCCGGCGCAATTGCAGGCGGCGCGGGCGCAGTGGAAGGCGGTGACCGCCGCCGGGCTGACCGCGCAATATCATTCCGAGGAAAGCGGCCGCTGGCAGTTGAAAGCCGAAAGCGCGGCCAAGGCCTGAGGCTTGGGGTCTGAGGCCGGGACCTGAGGCCGCGTCGGGCGGCGGAAGGCGCAGGAACCGGGTCGCTTGCAGCGGCTGTGCCCGTCTACCCAGAAGGGGCAACCTTCTGGAGACCTTCCATGCGACTGAAAGACAAGCGAATTCTGATCACCGGCGCCAGCAGCGGCATCGGCGCCGCCGCGGCTAGGCTGTGTGCGACCGAAGGGGCGCGGCTGATCCTGACCGCGCGGCGCGCGGACCGGCTGCAGGCGCTGGCGGCCGAGATTGCGGCGGCGGGCGGCAGGGCGCTGACGCTGGCCGGCGCGGTCGAGGACGAGGCGCATCAGGCTTATCTGGCCGATCTGGCCCTGCGGGAATTCGGCGGGCTGGACGGCGCCTTCAACAATGCCGGCATGACCGGGCCGGCGGGGCCGGTGACGGGGCTGGCGCTGGCCGATTGGCAGCGCGTGCTGGAGGTGAACCTGACCGCGGGCTTTCTGGCGGCCAAGCATCAGATCCCGCTTCTGCTGGCCGCGGGTGGCGGATCCCTGCTGTTCACCTCGTCCTTCGTGGGCCATGGCATCGGCCTGCCGGGCATGGCGGCCTATGCGGCGGCGAAATCCGGGTTGATCGGTCTGGTGCAGGTGCTGGCGGCCGAACATGGGGCGCAGGGGCTGCGGGTCAACGCCCTGCTGCCCGGCGGCACGCGGACCGAAATGGCGGGCGACGATCCAGGCTTTCACGCCTGGGTGGCGGGGATCCATGCGCTGAAGCGGATGGCCGAGCCCGAGGAAATCGCCCGCGTGGCGCTGTTCCTTCTGTCGGACGAGGCGTCCTTCGTGACCGGCGCCGCCATCGCGGCCGATGGCGGCAACACGATCTTCAAGGGCTGAGCCGCGCGCGCGCCCCGGGGCCTACCTGCGCAGCACCATCCGGTCGCCGTCGATCTCGATGCGGAAGCGGCGCAGGTAATCCATGCCCAGAAGCGAGCTGTCCATCTGGCCGTCGTTCACATAGGCGGGAAAGTCGCGGTCCTCGAACGGGCCCAGGGCCAGACTGTCCAGCGTGACGCGGGCGGTGCGGACGATGCCATTGGCGGTGGCCGCACTGCCCAGATAGATCAGCCCCGACGTGTCGATGCCGATCCGCCCGGCATCGGCCTGCGACAGGACCAGATTGGTGGCCCCGGTATCGACCAGGAAGAACACCTCGGTGCCGTCGATCACCAGTTCGGCATAGAAATGCCCGTCGGCGGCGCGGGGCAGGGTGATCTCGTTCTGGCCGGTCAGGCTTTGGCTGGGGGTGATGCGGTGGCGGATATCGCCCCACATGCCGTAGCCGGCAACGACGCCCAGGAAGATCAGCCCCCAGGCCAGGCCCACGCGCAGCGCCTGGCCCAGCCGCTGGCGATATTCCACCACGACCCAGCCGCCCACGGCCATCAACAGCAGCACCAGATAGAAAAGCCGCCCGTAATCGCCGTCCACGCCCGCCTCCGTTTCCCCCTATATGGGCGGTGGGGCGGGGCGGGGAAAGGGGGGCTCAGCCGATCAGGCCGGTCTGCCGCACCCCGTCGATCACGAATTGCACCGACAGCGCGGCCAGAAGCATGCCCAGAAGCCGGGTGATCACGATCACCCCGGTGCGCCCAAGCAGCCGTTCCAGAAGCGGCGCGGCCATCAGGAAGGCCCAGGTCACCAGCATCATCAACAGCATCAAGGCGATCACCGCCGCGGCGCCGCCCCAATCGCCGCCGGCCTGCCCGACCAGAAGGATCATCGAGGCGATGGCACCGGGCCCGGCGATCAGCGGCGTCGCCAGCGGGAAGACCGAAGGGTCGTGATCGGGATCGCCGGTCTGGCCCTCGCGCCGCTGGCTGCGGCGTTCGAACAGCATGTCCAGCGCGGTCAGGAACAGCAAAAGCCCGCCGGCGATGCGGAAGGCCGGCATGGAAATGCCGATGAAGCCCAGGATCGCCTCGCCGAACAGGCCAAACAGCGTCAGCAGCACGGCGGCGATCAGACAGGCGCGGCGCGCCATGGCGCGGCGGCGGTCAGGGTCCATGCCGCGGGTCAGGGCGATGAACAGCGGCACCAGACCCGGCGGGTCGATCACCACGAACAGCGTGGCAAAGGCGGTGATCAGGAAGGCGGTCTCGACCATGCCGGCCCCCGGTTGCGTGCGGGCGGATGGTGCGGGGCTTTGGCCCTTAAGGCAATGCCCAAGTCAGACGACCGGCCATGCAGGGCCGCCGCGCCGGCCGAAGCCACGCGGCGGCGATCATTTCAGCCGATCACTCGGCCGCGACCGGCAGGCCATAGGTCAGGAAGCGGCCCTCGTCGGGGATGAAGGCCTTCTCGCCCGGCGCGCCGGCCTTGCCGCCGAAGGGCATCTGCGCGCGCAGAAGCCAGGTTGCCGGAATGTCGAAGGCCTCGGCCACCGCGGCGTCGATCACCGGGTTGTAATGCTGCAGGCTGGCGCCGATATCGGCATCGCTGAGCGCATTCCAGACCGCGACCTGCGCCATGCCCGAGGAATGTTCCGAAAAGCCCGGGAAGGCGGCGGCATAAAGCGGGAACTGCTCTTGCAGGCCCTTCACGGTCGCCTGGTCTTCATAGAACAGCACCGTGCCCGCGCCGGCGGCAAAGGCCTTCATCTTCTCTTCGGTCGGGCCGAAGGCATCGGCCGGCACGATGGCGCGCAGGCAATCGGTGACGATCGACCAGAACTTGTCCGAGGTTTCGCCGAACAGGATCACCGCGCGCGAGGATTGCGAGTTGAAGGACGAGGGCGACAGGCGCACCGCCTCTTTGATCAGCGCCTCGACCTGGGCTTGCGGCTGGGGCAGGGTCTTGGTCAGGGCATAGACCGTGCGGCGGTTCTTCAGGGTGTTCAAAGCGGGGTTGGACATGACAGGCCTTCGCGGTTGCAGAATTCTGCCCCAGACCTGCGCTTTGCCCCCTTGCGCTTCAACCCGCATCTCTGTGCGCAGGCGCAGAGAACCCGTTGAATTTGGCTGATTGACAGACCCGGCGCGCAGCGACTCGGGCCACGGGCCTGCCGAAGCGTTTCGTTTCGTCAGACGATCGACGGGCCTAGGCTGGCCGGATCGACGCCTGGAACCGCCCAGAATTCTTCGGCGAAAGCGGGCAGCTGCGCCAGAACGCGATCAAGATCGCCGCGCAGCACCGATTTGCGCAGGGCGAGCGCCGTTGCCGCCACGCAATTCGGCGGCGTCAGGTTGTGATGCGGACGAAGCGCCAGGGCCTCTTGCGTCCAATCCGCCCGGGTGCCGGGCGGCAGGGGGCCTTCGTCCAGCCGCCAGTCGGCAATGAACAGCGCCCGCAAGACCGAGGGCAGGATCTGCGCGAAATCGATGGCCTGTTGCGGTGTCAGCCGGCGACGAAAGGCCTTTAGAACGCCCTCGACCGCCGTATAGGCAAGATTGTCGGTCGCAAGCCCCATCTCTTCGCGGGCGATTGCCAGGAAGGCCTGCCATTCGCGGGTGGCCTGCCGGTAGGTCCAGGGCATCGGCATCAGCCGGCGGCCTCCAGCGCTTCCTGCGCGGCCAGCCACAGCGCCTCGGCCCGGTCCAGGCCTTCCATCAGCTCGGCATATTTGCGGTTCCAGGTCTCCAGCTCGCCCTTGCGCGCGTCCTCGTACAGTTCGGGATCCGCCAGCTTCTTCGCCAGCCTGTCGCGCATCTCGTTCAGCTTGCCCAGCCGTTCCTCGCAGCGCCGCACTTCGGCCCGCAGCGCCAGCACCTCGTCGCGGCTGGCCTTCTTCGGCTTTTCCACCGGCTTGGGCGCGGGCTTGGCCTCGTCTTCCGAGGTCAGCAGCAGTTTGCGATAGGTTTCCAGATCCTCGGCGAAGGGCGTGACCTCGCCGCCCTTGACCAGCCACAGCCGGTCGGCGACCAGTGACAGAAGATGCATGTCATGGCTGACCAGGATCACCGCGCCGGAATAATCCATCAAGGCTTCGACCAGCGCCTCGCGGGATTCGATGTCCAGGTGGTTGGTGGGTTCGTCCAGGATCAGCAGATGCGGCGCGTCGATCGTGGCCAGAAGAAGCGACAGCCGCGCCTTCTGGCCGCCCGACAGCTTGCCCACCAGCGTTTCCGCCTGATCGGCCAAAAGCCCGAACCCCGCCAGCCGCGCCCGCAGCCGCGCGGGCGTCTCATCCGGGCGCAGGCGGCGGACATGCTGCAGGGGTGTTTCGTCGATATACAGCTCGTCCACCTGATGCTGGGCGAAATAGCCGATCCGCAGCTTGCCCGCGCGGTGCAGCTTGCCCGCTTCGGGCGCCAGCTTGCCGGCGAGCAGCTTCGACAGCGTCGACTTGCCCTCGCCATTGCGGCCCAGAAGCGCGATCCGGTCATCCTGATCGACGCGCAGCGACAGCCGGCGCAGCACCGGCGGGCCGCCATAGCCCACCGACACCCCGTCCAGCGTCAGGATCGGCGGCGACAGTTCCTCGGGTTCGGGGAAGGAAAACTTCGCCAGCGCCGCTTCCTGCGGGGTGGTCGCGAAGGAAAGCTTCTCGATCATCTTGATGCGCGACTGCGCCTGCCGGGCTTTCGAGGCCTTGGCGCGGAAGCGGTCGACGAAGCTTTGCAGATGCGCCCGCCGCGCCTCGGTCCGGCGGTTCTCGGCCTCGGCCACCGCCAGCCGCGCGGCGCGGGTTTCGGCGAAGGTGTCATAGGGGCCGGAATAGAGCGTCAGCTTGCGGTCTTCGAGATGCAGGATCGCATTGACGGCGCGGTTCAGCAACCCGCGGTCATGGCTGATGATCAGGACCGTATGCGGGTATTTCGCCAGATAGCTTTCCAGCCACAGCGCCCCTTCCAGATCCAGATAGTTGGTCGGTTCGTCCAGCAGCAGGTAATCGGGCTGCGCAAACAGCACGCCCGCCAGCGCGACCCGCATCCGCCAGCCGCCCGAAAAGGCCGAGCAGGGCATCAGCTGCTTTTCCGGCGGAAAGCCCAGGCCGCGCAGGATCGAGGCGGCGCGCGCCTCGCCCGACCAGGCGTCGATATCGGCCAGCCGCGCCTGAACCTCGGCGATGCGATGGGCATCGGTCGCGGTTTCCGCCTCGGCCATCAGGGCCGCGCGCTCCTTGTCGGCTGCCAGCACCGTGTCGATCAGCGACACCTCCGACGAGGGCACTTCCTGCGCCACCCCGCCGATGCGGGCGCGGGCGGGAATGGTGATCGACCCGCCCTCCAGCGCCAATTCGCCCCGGATCAGCCGGAAGAGCGTGGTCTTGCCGGTGCCATTGCGGCCGACAATGCCGACCTTGTGGCCGGTCGGAATGGTGGCCGAGGCGCCCTCCATCAGGGGGCGGCCTTCGACGGAATAGGTGATGTCTTCGATGCGCAGCATGGGCGGGGCATGCCGCAGCGCCGCGCGAAGGTCAATCGAGTGTAACGCCGATGGGCCCGGGCGCGGCCAAAAAGACGCCCCGCCCGCCGGGGCGGCATGCCGCGCGCGCACCTTTTCAACGCGCCTGCGCCATGCTAGCAGCCGCGCCAGGAGACATGGCCCCTGCCGGGGCCCCGAACGCAAATGGAGAGGCTCATGGCCACCGAACGCACCCTGTCGATCATCAAGCCCGATGCGACCAAGCGCAATCTGACCGGCAAGATCGTTGCCAAATTCGAAGAGGCCGGCCTGCGCGTCGTCGCTTCGAAGCGCATCCACCTGACCCCGGCCCAGGCTGGCGAGTTCTATGCCGAGCATAAAGAGCGCGGCTTCTATGGCGAACTGTGCGCATTCATGGCGTCGGAGCCGGTCGTGGTGCAGGTTCTGGAAGGCGAAGGCGCCATCGCGAAGAACCGCGAAGTGATGGGCGCGACCGATCCGGCGCAAGCCGCCGATGGCACGATCCGCAAGGAATTCGCGCTGTCGAAGGGCGAGAATTCGGTGCACGGCTCGGACAGCGAAGCCTCGGCCGCGCGCGAGATCGCCTTCTTCTTCTCGGGTCTCGAACTGGTCGGCTGAACGACGCGACCGGAGTTTTCGAAAACTCCGGTCCGGTTCCTTCGAAGGAACCGGGCCATTTTCTTCGAAGAAAATGGCGGCTAGCGCCGTTCCACCACGCCAAAGAACGAAAGGGCCGCCTCCAGATCGGAGCGGCCCTTTTCCTGTGATCCGGCATGTTCGGCCTTGATCGCATCGAAGCGGGCGCGCAGCGCCACCTTCTCGTCGCCCTTGCAATCGTTCCAGGGCCGGCCCTGCAGCCCCATCACCAGAACGTAATAGCCGATGAAATGCGGCGCCGTGCCGGCGCGCAGCAGCCTGCGATAGGCGTCATCGGCCCCAAGCGCCCGCAGATCCTCGGCCGAGGCGATCCCGGCCTTCAGAAAGGCGGCCTCGCTGGCGGGGCCGAGATTTGGAATTGTGGAAATCGGAGTGGACATGGTGCCGCGCGGTCAAGGGTTCAGTCACCCTGCGGGCAGGTCCTGGTGCCGTCAAGCCCGCCCCGGTTCGGAACGGGGCCAGATCGGCGGGGAGGGCGGCTTAGATCGAGGCCCAGTCCCGGAAGATCGTGCCGCTGCCCTGTTGCTGGGGCGTGGCGGTGCCCGATTGGCTGGGCTGTTGCGCGGGGGTCTGCGTGCCGCCCTGTTGCTGCTGCGAGGGAATGGCCTTGGCCATGATGAACTCCGTGACTGCGCCTGTGGCGTCGTTTGCCTGTCCGGTCATTTGACCCCTTTGCATGGCAGGGACAAGCCAGGGACATGGCAAGACCAAGGCACAGGTCTTCACATGTGCGGCATTCGCAACAGTTTAGCGCAATCTTGCGGCGCTCTCAGGCGTCTTTGCTGGCCGGAAAGCCGATGTCGGCCAGCGCTTCCAGCATGCGGTCCAGATCGGGGCCGTCGACATGCACCTTGCGCGCCGGCAGGTCGACCTCGATCTTCGAGGCATGCGGCGCTAGGGCGGCCTCGACGCTGGCCTTGCAATGGCCGCAGCTCATGTCGGGAACTGAGAGGGTGATCATCTGGGTCTCCTTTCCCCAACGGGGACAGAAACCGATATGGCGCCGGCCCGGGGGCCAGCGCAAGGGGCAGCGGCGCCGCCAGGCTGCGGCAGGCCGTCCGCTTGACCCTTGGGCCGGGCGCGCCGATACCGGACCGCGGCCCCGGACCGGGCCCCAAGCTGGATGCGAGACGCCGATGGATGCCCCGACCCGCCCCGAAACCGCGCGCCTGAAGATCGAGGGCATGAGCTGTGCCTCTTGTGTCGGCCGGGTGGAGCGGACGCTGAAGGCGCTGCCGGGCGTGGCCGAGGCCAGCGCGAATTTCGGCACGGGCGAGGCGGTGGTGCGCTTTGCCGCGCCCGCGAGCCGGGCGCAGATGGCCGAGGCCCTGGCGCGCGCGGGCTATCCGCTGCATCCCGAGGTGGTGGATCTGTCGGTCGAGGGGATGACCTGCGCCTCCTGCACCGGGCGGGTCGAGCGGGTGCTGCGCGCCGATCCCGCCGTGGCCAGTGCCACCGCCAATCTGGCGCTGCGCCGCGCCCAGGTGACGCTGTGGGAGCCGGTCGACCCGGCACGGCTGGCCGCCGCCGTCACCCGCGCGGGCTTTGCCGCCACACCGCTGGCCGAGGCCAGGCCTGCCGACCCGGCGGCCGAGGAGCGCGCGCTGTGGCGCAAGGCGGGGCTGGCCAGCCTTCTGGCCGCGCCGGTCTTTGTGGTCGAGATGGGCGGGCACGCGGTTCCGGCCTTCCACCACTTCCTGCATGGGCTGATCGGGCAGCGCCCGCTTTGGCTGGCCGAATTCGTGCTGGCCACGCTGGCGCTGGCCGGGCCGGGGCGGGTCTTCTTTGCCAAGGGCCTGCCGGCGCTGCGCCGGCTGGCGCCCGACATGAATTCGCTGGTGGCGCTTGGCACATTCGCGGCCTGGGCCTTTTCCACGCTGGTCCTGTTCGCGCCGGGCCTGATCCCCGAAGCCGCGCGCGCGGTCTATTTCGAAGCCGCGGCGGTGATCGTGGCGCTGATCCTGCTGGGCCGCGCGATGGAGGCGCGAGCGCGCGGCCAGGCGGGGGCGGCCATCGCCCGGCTGGCCGGGCTGCAGCCCCGATCCGCCCGGCTTGAGGGCGGCACCGAACTGCCCATCGCCAGCCTGATGCCCGGCATGCGCATCCTGCTGCGCCCGGGCGAGCGGGTGCCGGCCGATGGCCGCGTGGTGGCGGGCGGCTCGGCCGTCGATGAATCCATGCTGACCGGAGAGCCCCTGCCGGTGCAGAAGGCCGAGGGCGACGCGGTCACCGGCGGCACGGTCAATGGCACGGGGGCGCTGGTGGTCGAGGTGACGGCAGTGGGCGGGGCCACGGTTCTGGCGCGGATCACCGCTTTGGTGGCCGAGGCGCAGGGCTCGAAACTGCCGGTTCAGGCGCTGGTCGACCGGGTGACGCTGTGGTTCGTGCCTGTGGTGATGGCGGTGGCGGGCCTGTCGGTGCTGGCCTGGCTGATCGCGACCGGCGATGTCGCGCGGGCGCTGGTGGCCGGCGTGTCGGTGCTGATCATCGCCTGTCCCTGCGCGATGGGGCTGGCGACGCCGGTCTCGATCCTGGTCGGCACCGGCCGCGCCGCCGAATTGGGGGTGCTGTTCCGCCGGGGTGAGGCCTTGCAGCGGCTGGCCGGGATCAAGCGGATCGGTTTCGACAAGACCGGCACGCTGACCGAGGGTCACCCGGCGGTGACGGGCTGTTTTGGCCCCGATTGGGTGGGGCCGATGGCGGCGGCGGTGGAACGGGACAGCGAGCATCCTTTGGCGACGGCGGTGCGCGCGGCCTGGCCCGGGGCGCCCGCCTCCAGCGATTTCATCGCCCGGCCCGGTCTGGGCGCCAGCGCCCTGGTCAATGGCGCGCGGATCGAACTGGGGGCGGCGCGGATGTTCGACAGCCTGCCGGCCGATCTGGTGGAACAGGCCGATGCGGCCTCGGCCAAGGGCGAAAGCGTGCTGTTCGTGGCCCGCGACGGGGCGGTGCAGGGGCTGATCACCGTGGCCGACCGGCCGCGCCCCAGTGCGGCGCGGGCGGTGGCGGCGCTGCGCGAGATGGGGGTGACGGCGGCGATCCTGTCGGGCGACAATCCGCGCGCGGCGGCGGCGGTGGCCGCGGGCCTCGGGATTGACGAGGTGCATGCCGGGCTGATGTCCGAGGAAAAGCTGCGGCTGATCCGCGATCACGGCGGTGCCTTCGTGGGCGACGGGATCAACGATGCCCCGGCGCTGGCGGCGGCCGAGGTGGGAATTGCCATGGGCACCGGCACGGATGTGGCGATCGAGGCGGGCGATGTGGTGCTGATGCGCGGCGATCCGCTGGCCGTGGCCACCGCGCTGCGCCTGTCGCGGGCGGTGCTGCGCAACATCGGCCAGAATCTGACCTGGGCCTTCGGCTACAACACGCTGCTGATCCCGGTCGCGGCGGGCGCGCTGGTGCCCTTCGGCGGCCCGCAACTGTCGCCGATGCTGGCTGCGGGCGCGATGGCGCTGTCTTCGGTGATGGTGCTGACCAATGCGCTGCGGCTGCGCCTGCTGCGCCCGGCGCGGTAGACCCGCGGCGCGCGCGTCGCGGGCTCGGGCGACCGGCTCAGGCGGCTTTCAGGATCCGCTCGGCTTCCACATTGTCACGGATCAGCTCGGCCAGGGTCATGCGGTCAAGCCGGTCATAGAAGGCGTCCAGCGCCTCGGTCAGCAGGCAGGTCAGCCGGCAGCAACCGTTCAGCGGGCAGGTCTTTTCGCCCTCGGCGAAGCATTCGGCAAAGGGCAGGACACGTTCGAAGGCGCGGAACACCTGGCCCACGGTGATCAACTCGGCCGCACGGCCCAGCCGCAGCCCGCCGGCGCGACCGCGGATCGTGTGCAGGAACTTCTTCTGCGCCAGAAGATGGATCACCTGCGCCAGATGGTTTTCCGACGCCGCATAGGTTTCGGCAATCTCGCTGCGGCGGACGATGCGGTCGGAATTCACCGCGCAGAACATCAGCGTCTTCATCGCAAGGCTGGTGCGGGTCGTCATGCGCATGGTCTGTCCCCTCGGGCTGAGTTTATCCTTCCTGGCCCGCGCGCGCGCATCGCGACTTGATATAGATCAGATGTCCCAAAATTTTCGCGATCTGCGCAGGTTTTGCCGGCTTTTCACCCGCTTTCGCACGAAGATCGTCATGGACTTGTGCCAGCATCCCCGTATGACTGCCGATGAATTGAGCATTTGCCCGAAGGCCGGGCGTAAATCGCGCGGCACCCCTGCCTGTGCTTGACCGTAAGACGGACAGGCGTAGGCTTCTGTTAACAACGATCCTTTGGCAGGAAGTTCCGTGACCGACCAGAGCCTGACCCCGAACGTGCTGAAAGCCGATGTGCTGCGGCACCTGACCTTCACTCTGGGCAAGGACGCACCGAATGCCAGCCTGTACGACTGGCGGATGGCGCTGTCCTATGCGGTGCGCGACCGGATCGTCGGGCCCTGGTTCACCTCGACCCGGCGGACCTGGGACGAGGACCGCAAGCGGGTATATTACCTGTCGATGGAGTTTCTGATCGGGCGGCTTTTGGAAGACGCCATGGTCAATCTGGGCCTGTATGAGGTCTGCGAGGAAACCATGGCCAGCTTCGGCCAGGACCTGCGCGAGATCATCCGGGACGAGCCGGATGCGGCGCTGGGGAATGGCGGGTTGGGGCGGCTGGCGGCCTGCTTCATGGAATCGATGGCGACGCTGGGCTGCCCGGCCTATGGCTACGGGATCCGCTATGAGCATGGGCTGTTTCGCCAGCGCTTCGAAGGCGGCCGCCAGGTCGAGACGCCGGAAGACTGGCTGAGCCAGGATCACGCCTGGGAATTCCCGCGCCCCGAAAGCGCCTATACGGTTGGATTCAAGGGCGAGGTGGTGCTGCGCGAGGGCCGTGAGGTCTGGGTCCCGGGCGAGACGGTGCTGGCCGAGGCGCATGATACGCCGGTGATCGGCTGGCAGGGCAAATGGGGCAATACGCTGCGGCTTTGGGCGGCGAAACCCACGACGCAATTCGACCTGAACCGCTTCAACCATGGCGACTATACCGCCGCGGCCGAGCCGGAAACGCTGGCCCGCACACTGAGCCGGGTTCTGTATCCCGATGACACCACCTATCAGGGCAAGGAATTGCGGCTGAAGCAGGAGTTTCTGCTGACCTCGGCCGCGCTGCAGGACATTCTGCGCCGCTATCTGGCCGCCCATCGCGACCTGAAGGCGCTGCCGAAATACGTGGCGATCCAGATGAACGACACCCATCCGGCGATTGCCGGGCCGGAGCTGATCCGGCTTTTGTCGGATGTGCATGGCATGGATTTCGCCGATGCGCTGGCCACGGCGCGGGCGTGCCTTGGCTATACGAACCACACGCTTCTGCCCGAGGCGCTGGAGAAATGGGCGACCTTCACCTTCGGCAATGTCCTGCCGCGGCATATGCAGATCGTCGAACGCATCGACAGCTGGCACAAGGGCACCTATCCCTCGCGCCCGCATTACGTGGGCATCGTCAAGCATCACGAGGTGCGGATGGGCGAATTGGCCTTCGTGATGGCGCAGAAGGTCAATGGCGTGTCGGCGCTGCATTCCGACTTGGTGAAAAGCTCGCTTTTCCCCGAGCTGAACGCGCTGCATCCGGGCCGGATCATCAATGAAACCAATGGCGTGACCCCGCGGCGCTGGCTGAAGATGTGCAACCGGCCGCTTTCGGCGCTGATCACCGAGACGATCGGGCCGGGCTGGGAAGACGATCTTGACCGGCTGAACGCGCTGGTGCCGCATGTCGAGGATGCGGGCTTTGCCGAAAGGTTCATGGCCGCCAAGCGGTTGAACAAGGTGCGGGTGTCGAACTGGATCGCGCGGGATTTCGGGCTGCAGGTTTCGCCCGATGCGCTGTTCGACGTGCAGATCAAGCGCATTCACGAATACAAGCGCCAGCTTCTGAACATTCTGGAATGCATCGCGCATTGGCACGAGATCAAGACCGGCAAGATCCGGAACCCGGTGCCAAGGGTGCGGATCTTTGGCGGCAAGGCCGCGCCGGGCTATGCGGTGGCCAAGGAAATCATCCGTCTGATCAACGACGTGGCGGTGGTGGTGAACAATGATCCCGAAACCGCCGAGCATCTGAAGATCCTCTTCGCGCCGAATTACAACGTCTCGATGGCCGAACGGCTGATCCCGGCGGCCGATCTGTCGGAACAGATCTCGACCGCCGGCAAGGAAGCCTCGGGCACCGGCAACATGAAGTTCATGATGAACGGCGCGCCGACCATCGGCACGCTGGACGGGGCGAATGTGGAAATCCTGCAGGAAGTGGGCGAAGAGAATTTCTTCCTGTTCGGCCTGACCGCCGAAGAGGTGAAAAAGCGCCGCGAGGTTCCCGAACATGAACGGCTGGCGATCGAGGCCAGCCAGTCCTTGCAGGACGTGTTGCAGATGATCGCCGAGGGCCGCTTCTCGCCCGATGAACCCGGGCGCTATCACGGCATCGTCCATGGCATGTGGCACCATGATTATTTCCTCGTCTCGGCGGATTTCGACGCCTACCATGCGGCGCAGGGCCGGGTGGACGAGGCCTATGCCGATGTGAAGCGCTGGGAGAAGATGGCGGCGATGAACACGGCACGCAGCGGGTTCTTCTCGTCCGACCGGACGATCCGGGGCTATATGAAAGACGTCTGGGATGTGACCCCGGCGCTCTGACACGGCCCAGATCTGGGAGGGGATGCGGATGGGCGCAGCTGCGCTGGAACCGGAGGCGGCACGGGCGATTGCCGAGGGACGGCATGGCGATCCTTTCGCCATTCTGGGCCCGCAGAAAGTGCCGGGCGGCTGGCGGGTGGCGGCCTTCGTGCCCGGCGCCGAACGATTGTTCGTGATCACCGGCCGGAAAGAGGCCGAGGCCGAGGCCGATCCGGGCGTGCCGGGCCTGTTCACCCATCTGATGCCGCGCAAGGCCGCCTATGCCCTCCGCGCGCAGGGGCATGGGGCCGAATGGCGGTTCGACGATCCGTTCCGCTTCGGCCCGGTTCTGGGCGAGATGGACGAATATCTGCTGGGCGAGGGCACGCATCGGCGTCTGTGGCAGGTGCTGGGCGCGCATTGCATCACCCATGAGGGCGTGGACGGCGTGCATTTCGCGGTCTGGGCGCCCAATGCCCAGCGGGTCTCGGTCGTGGGGGATTTCAACCTTTGGGACGGCCGCCGCCATCCGATGCGCCGGCGCGGCCCGACCGGCGTGTGGGAGATCTTCCTGCCCGGATTGGCCGAGGGCACGGTCTACAAATACGAAATCCGCGGGCCGGGCGGCGCGCTTCTGCCGTTGAAGGCCGATCCGGTGGGCTTCGGGTCCGAGCATCCGCCCGCCACGGCCAGCGTCGTGCGGCAGATCGGCGGCACGTTCGGCGATCAGGACTGGATGGCCGGCCGCGCGCAGCGCAATTCCCGCGAGGCGCCGATCTCGATCTACGAGGTGCATCTTGGGTCCTGGCGGCGGGCGCCGGGCGGGCGGATGCTGTCTTACCCCGAGTTTGCCGAACAACTGGTCGATTATGTCGCCGATATGGGCTTTACCCATATCGAATGCCTGCCGGTTTCCGAATACCCGTTCGATGGCAGCTGGGGTTACCAGCCAGTGGGCCTGTTCGCGCCGACGATCCGCCATGGCACGCCCAGCGAATTCCGCGCCTTCGTCGATGCGGCGCACAGGCGGGGGCTGGGGGTGATCCTGGACTGGGTGCCCGGGCATTTCCCCAGCGATGCCCATGGTCTGGCGCAGTTCGACGGCACCGCGCTTTATGAACATGCCGACCCGCGCGAAGGCTTTCATCAGGACTGGAACACCCTGATCTACAATTACGGCCGCAGCGAGGTAAAAAACTACCTCGTCTCCAACGCCTTGTATTGGCTGGAGGAATACCATGTCGACGGGCTGCGCGTCGATGCCGTGGCCTCGATGCTCTATCGCGATTACAGCCGCAAACCGGGCGAATGGATCCCGAACCGCGACGGCGGGCGCGAGAATTACGAGGCCATCGCCATGCTGCAGGCGATGAATGTCACCGCCTATGGCGAATGCCCCGGGGTGATGACGGTGGCCGAGGAAAGCACCGCCTTTCCCGGCGTGTCGCGGCCGGTGGACTGGGGCGGGTTGGGCTTTGGGTTCAAATGGAACATGGGCTGGATGAACGATGTCCTGTCCTATATGGCGCACGACCCGATCCACCGGAAATATCACCACAGCCAGATGACCTTCGGCCTGGTCTATGCCTGGTCGGAAAACTTCATCCTGCCGATCAGCCATGACGAGGTCGTGCATGGCAAGGGCTCGATGCTGGGCAAGATGCCCGGCGATGGTGAACAGAAGTTCGCAAACCTGCGCGCCTTTTACGGTTTCATGTGGTCGCATCCCGGCAAGAAGCTGCTGTTCATGGGCCAGGACTTCGCCCAGGGCGCCGAATGGAACCACAATCAAAGCCTGGACTGGCATCAGCTGGACCTGCCGCAGCATCGCGGCGTGCAGGCCCTGGTGCGCGATCTGAACCATCTCTACCGCGCGACGCCGGCGCTGCATGTCAATGACTGCCGGCCCGAGGGGTTCGACTGGATCGAGGCCGATGATGCCGAGGCCGGGGTCTTCGCCTATCTGCGCAAGGGCGGCGCGGCCGATCCGATGGTGGCGGTGGCGCTGAACATGACCCCGGTCGAGCGGCGCTATCGGCTGGGCCTGCCGGCGGAGGGGCGCTGGACCGAGATGCTGAACACCGATGCGGCATGTTACGGCGGCGGAAACCGTGGCAATCTGGGGGGGATATCCACCGAACCTGTTTCACATCAAGGACATGCGCAATCGGCCATTGTAACGCTGCCGCCGCTGTCGGCAGTCTGGTTCATGCAGGAGGAGGCGCCCGGCGCCGGTTCTGCAACGGGGAGGGGAAGATGAAGGCACGCGCGAATACCAGGTTGTCGTCCCAGGCCATGGCCTTCGTCCTGGCCGGCGGCCGCGGCAGCCGGTTGAAAGAGCTGACCGACCGGCGGGCGAAACCGGCGGTCTATTTCGGCGGCAAGACACGGATCATCGACTTCGCCCTGTCGAATGCGCTGAATTCCGGCATCCGCAAGATGGCGATCGCCACGCAATACAAGGCGCACAGCCTGATCCGCCATGTCCAGCGCGGCTGGAACTTCTTCCGCGCCGAGCGCAACGAATATCTGGACGTGCTGCCCGCCAGCCAGCGGATGGACGAGGTGAACTGGTATCGCGGAACGGCGGATGCAGTGGCGCAGAACATCGACATCATCGACAGTTACAACATCCTCTATGTGGTGATCCTGGCCGGGGATCACATCTACAAGATGGATTACGAGGTGATGCTGAAGCAGCATGTCGAGACCGGCGCCGATGTGACGATCGGCTGCCTGACCGTGCCGCGGGCCGAGGCCTCGGCCTTTGGGGTCATGGCGGTCGACAAGGATCTGCGCGTCACCGAGTTTCTGGAAAAGCCGAAGGATCCGCCGGGCATTCCGGGCGATCCGGGCAATGCGCTGGCCTCGATGGGGATCTATGTCTTCGACTGGGCCTTCCTGCGCGATCTATTGTTGCGCGACATGGTGGATGGCAATTCCAGCCATGATTTCGGCAATGACCTGATCCCGATGATCGTGAAGCAGGGCAAGGCCATGGCGCATCGCTTTGCCGACAGTTGCGTGACCTCGGGGCTGGAGGACGAGCCCTATTGGCGCGATGTGGGCACGATCGACGCCTTCTGGCAGGCCAATATCGACCTGACCGATTTCGTGCCGAAGCTGGATCTTTACGACAATTCCTGGCCGATCTGGACCTATTCCGAACTGGTCCCGCCGGCGAAGTTCATCCATGACGAAGATGGCCGGCGCGGCTCGGCGATTTCCTCGCTTGTGGCGGGCGATTGCATCGTCTCGGGCACGGAAGTGCGCAATTCGCTGCTGTTCACCGGGGTGCGGACCCACAGTTTCTCTAGCCTCGAACATGTGGTGGTGCTGCCGCGGGTGGTGGTCAATCGCAAGGCGGAATTAAGGAATTGCGTGATCGACTCGGGCGTGACGATTCCCGAAGGGCTGGTCGTCGGCGAAGACCCGGAGGAAGATGCGAAATGGTTCCGGCGGACCGAAAGCGGCATCGTGCTGATCACCCAGGCGATGCTGGATTCACGGGCGAAGGCGCGGGCGTGACGATGGCCGGGCGCGGGCCGCGCCCCCGGAGTGTTTTGGGACGGATGAAGATCGGAAAGGGGCGGGGATGAGCGGACGGGTCTTGTCTGTGGCCTCGGAATGCGTGCCGCTGGTGAAAACGGGCGGGCTGGCCGATGTGGTGGGCGCGCTGCCGGCGGCGCTGGCGCCTTTGGGCTGGGACATGCGCGTGCTGATCCCGGCCTATCGGGCGCTGCGCCCGCTGATCGAGGGCTGGTCCGAGGTCTGGTGGGAAGAGGATCTTTGGGGCGGCGAGGGGCGGGTTTACCTGGGCGAGATCGCCGGGCTGCAGATCCTGGCCCTGGATGCGCCGCATCTTTATGACCGGGCAGGCGGGCCCTATGCCGGGGCGGGCGGCGACTGGCCCGACAATCCGCAGCGCTTTGCAGCACTCAGCTGGATCGCGGCACGCTTCGCGCGCGAGGGGGTCGAAGGCTGGCTGCCCGATATCGTGCATGCGCATGACTGGCAGGCGGGTCTGGCGCCGGCCTATATGGCCTATCATGGCGGCGGCACGGCGGGCTCGGTCATGACGGTGCATAACATCGCCTTCCAGGGCTGGGCGCCCGCGACGCTTCTGACCGACCTGCGCCTGCCGGGCAGCGCCTTCAACTCGCATGCTTTGGAGTATTACGGCGGGATTTCGGCGCTGAAGGCGGGGCTCGTCACCGCCGACCGGATCACCACCGTCTCGCCCACCTATGCGGCCGAACTGATGCGGCCGGAATTCGGCATGGGGCTGCAAGGCGTGATCGTCGAGCGGGCCTCGGTGGTGGAAGGCATCCTGAACGGCGTCGATACCGCGGTCTGGTCGCCCGAGGCCGAGCCCGCGCATGCCTATTCGGCCAAGGCGCCTGCGGGCAAACTGGCGGCGCGGGCCGCCCTTTGCGCCGAATTCGGCGTCGATGTGCCGGGCCCGCTGGCGATCGTGGTCAGCCGGTTGACCGATCAGAAGGGCATCGATCTTCTGCCCGAGGCGCTGCCCGAATTCATTGCGGCCGGCGGCGGGGTGATCGTGCTGGGCACCGGCCATGCCGAGCTGGAAGGCGCGATGCAAAGCCTGGCGCATCGCTTCCCCGGCCGGGTCGCGGTGAAGATCGGCTATGACGAGGGGCTGAGCCATCGGCTGTTTCAGGGCGGCGATGCGGTTCTGGTGCCCTCGCGCTTTGAACCCTGCGGGCTGACGCAGATGTATGGGCTGCGCTATGGCACGATCCCGGTCGTGGCCGCGGTGGGGGGGCTGGCCGATACGGTGATCAACGCCTCACCCGCGGCGCTGGCGCGCGGGGCGGCGACGGGGGTGACCTTCGCGCCCACCGATGCGCTGGCTTTGTCGCAAGCCCTGCGCCGGCTGGTCGCGCTGCATGCCGACCGCAAGACCTGGGCGAAGCTGGTGAAGAACGCCATGACCCAGCCGGTCGGCTGGGAGACCTCGGCCCAGGCCTATGCGGCGCTGTACGAAGGCCTGACCGCGTGAGCCGCCCGCCCGAGCTTGCCTTGGGCTCGCACAGCCTTAGCCCGGGGCGGCCCTGGCCGATGGGGGCCAGCCTGACCGGCCATGGGGTGAATTTCGCCGTCTTCTCGGCCCATGCCGAGAAGATCGAACTGTGCCTGTTCAGCTCGGACGGCCGGCGCGAGCGGTTTCGCGTGCCGCTGCGCGACCGGGACGGCGATATCTGGCATGTCCATGTCGGCGGTCTGTCGGCGGGCGCGGTCTATGGCTACCGCGTCCATGGCCCCTATGCGCCCGAGCGCGGCCACAGGTTCAACCCCAACAAGCTGCTTCTCGATCCCTATGCCCGCGCGCTGGAGGGGCGGCTGAAATGGTCGGATGCGCTGATGGGCTATCGGATCGGCGCCACCAAGGGCGATCTGTCCTTCGACAGCCGCGACAGCGCCTTCGCGGTGCCGAAGGCGGTGGTCGTCGATCCGGCCTTTTCCTGGGGCAATGACCAGCCGCCGCAGCGGCTGCGCGCCGATACGGTGATCTATGAGGCGCATGTGCGCGGCCTGACGATCAGCCATCCGGGCGTGCCCCGCGCCCAGCGCGGCACCGTGCAGGGCCTGGCCTCGGACGCGATGATCGACCATTTCCTGCGCCTGGGCGTGACGGCGGTGGAACTGCTGCCGATCCATGCCTTCGTCGACGAACGTTTCGTGGTGCAGAAGGGCCTGACGAATTACTGGGGCTACAACACGCTTGGCTTTTTCGCGCCCGAGCCGCGCTATCTGGGCCGCGGCGGATTGCGCGATCTGCAGACCATGGTGCGGCGGCTGCATTCGGCCGGGATCGAGGTGATCCTGGATGTGGTCTACAACCATTCGGCCGAGGGCGATCAATGGGGCCCGACCCTGTCGTTTCGCGGCCTCGACAATGCCAGCTACTACCGGCTGTCCGAGGGCGGGCGGGCCTATGTGAACGACACCGGCACCGGCAACACGCTGAACCTGGCCCATCCGATGGTGTTGCGGATGGTGATGGATTCGCTGCGCTACTGGGTGGAGTGCTGCCATATCGACGGGTTCCGTTTCGATCTGGGCACGGTTCTGGGGCGCGAGGCGCAGGGCTTTGACCGCGATGGCGGGTTCTTCGATGCGATCCGGCAGGATCCGGTGCTGGCCCAGGTGAAGCTGATCGCCGAGCCCTGGGATATCGGGCCGGGCGGCTATCAGCTGGGCGGCTTTCCGCATCCGTTCGTCGAATGGAATGACAGGTTCCGCGACGGGGTGCGGCGGTTCTGGCGCGGCGATGCCGGGCTGACCGCCGATCTGGCGGCGCGGCTGACCGGCAGTGCCGAACGGTTCGACCATTCGGGCCGGGCGGCGACCTCGTCGGTGAATTTCATCACCGCGCATGACGGGTTCACGCTGGAGGATCTGGTCAGCTATACGGTCAAGCGGAACTGGGCCAATGGCGAAGACAATCGCGACGGGCATTCGGAAAACCATTCCGACAATCTGGGGGTCGAGGGCCCCTCGACCGACCCTGCGATCCTGGCCGCACGGGCGCTGCGCAAGCGCAACCTCTTGGCGACGCTGTTCCTGTCGCAGGGCGTGCCGATGATTCTGGCCGGGGATGAGCTGGGCCACAGCCAGGGCGGCAACAACAACGCCTATTGCCAGGACAATGCGATCAGCTGGCTGAACTGGGATCCGGCCGGGCCCGCGGGCGATCCGGCGCTGGCGGGCTTCATCGGCCGGCTGGCGCGGCTGCGCCGGCAGAACCCGATCCTGCGCCAGCGCCGCTTCCTGCATGCCGGGTTGCGCGCCGCCGACGGGCTGCGCGATGTGATCTGGCATCGGCCCGACGGGGCGGAACCGTCGCCGCAGGATTGGCACGATCCGGCCTTCCGCTGCCTGTGCGTGGAATTGCGCCTGGCGGCCGAGGCCGGGCAATCGGGGCGCGAGGCGCTGTTTGCAGTGTTCAACCGGGGGCCTGCCGTGGCATTGACCCTGCCAGACACGGCGCCCGACTGGCAGCTGATCCTGGATACGACCCGCCCGGACTTGACCGAGGGCGCGGCGCTGCAACAGGCTCCGGCGCAATCGGTCCTGCTGTTCAGGGCGGTGGACGAAGCGGAAAAGGAAGACAGAAGATGATCACCACGGTCGCAACCAGCCCGATCGCCGGGCAGAAGCCCGGCACCAGCGGGCTGCGCAAGAAGACCCCGGTCTTCATGGGCCGGCATTACCTGGAGAATTTCGTCCAGTCGGTCTTCGATGTGGTGGGCTGCACCGATGCGCAGGGCCGCGGCAAGACCTTCGTTCTGGGCGGCGACGGGCGCTATTTCAACGACCGCGCGGCGCAGGTGATTCTGCGCATGGCGGCGGGCAACGGGGTGGCGCGGGTGATCGTGGGGCAGGGCGCGATCCTGTCGACCCCGGCGGCCAGCCATCTGATCCGGCTGAACAAAACTGATGGCGGCATCATCATGTCGGCCAGCCACAATCCCGGCGGGCCCGATGAGGATTTCGGGGTCAAGTTCAACATGCCGAATGGCGGCCCCGCGCCCGAGGCGGTGACCGAGGCGATCTACCGGCGCACGACCGAGATCACCGAATATCGTCTGGTCGAGGCGCAGGATGTCGATCTGGCGCGGGTCGGGCGGCAGATGCTGGGGCAGATGATCGTCGATGTGGTCGATCCGGTCGCCGATTATGCCGCGCTGATGGAAAGCCTTTTCGATTTCCCGGCGCTGCGGGCGCTGTTTGCCGGCGGCTTCCGCATGCGGATGGATTCGATGTGCGCGGTGACCGGCCCCTATGCGGTCGAGATCCTGGAAAGGCGGCTGGGGGCGGCGCCGGGCACGGTGGTGAACGGCACGCCCCTGCCGGATTTCGGCGGCCTGCATCCCGACCCGAACCCGACCTGGGCCAAGGCGCTGATGGACGAGATGTTCGGGCCCGATGCGCCCGATTTCGGCGCCGCCTCGGATGGCGATGGCGACCGCAACATGGTGGTGGGGCGCGGCATCTATGTCTCGCCGTCGGATTCGCTGGCGGTTCTGGCCGCCAATGCCCATCTGGCGCCGGGCTATGCGGCGGGGCTGAAGGGGGTGGCACGGTCGATGCCCACCTCGGCCGCGGCCGACCGGGTGGCGGCGGCGCTGGGGATTGAGGCGTTCGAAACGCCGACCGGCTGGAAGTTCTTCGGCAATCTTCTGGATGCGGGCAAGGCCACGCTCTGCGGCGAGGAATCCTTCGGCACCGGCTCGGACCATGTGCGCGAGAAGGACGGGCTTTGGGCGGTGCTGCTGTGGCTGAACATCCTGGCGGTGCGGCGCGAAAGCGTGGCGCAGATCCTGGAAGGGCATTGGGCCCGGTTCGGCCGCAACTATTACAGCCGCCACGATTTCGAGGCGATCCCGACCGACAAGGCCGATGCGATGATGGCCGCCCTGCGCGGCAAGCTGGCGGGCCTGCCGGGCAGCACGCTGGGCGGGCTGACGGTCGAGGCGGCCGATGATTTCGCCTATACCGATCCGGTCGACGGCTCGGTCTCGGCGAAACAGGGGGTGCGGGTGATCTTCGCGGGCGGCGCGCGCGCGGTGTTCCGCCTGTCGGGCACCGGCACCGAAGGCGCGACGCTGCGGCTGTATCTGGAACGCTATGTGCCTGGCCCCGAGGGGCTGGCCGAGGATCCGCAGCAGGCCCTGCAGCCGATCATTGCCGCAGCGCATGCCGTGGCGGGGATCGAGGCCTTCACCGGCCGCAGCGCCCCCGACGTGATCACCTGATCGCCCGGCGCGCGGGGGGCAGGCCCCTCTGCGCGCCCTTCGGCCGCGAGGGCGGAGATTTCAGGCCTTCAGGAGTCGAATCCGGCGGGTCACCCCGGCGCGGGATATGGTTTTCTTGCGCAAAACCAGGGGGGTGGGCATGGATCAGCAGCGGCGCAGCGGGCGGCAGGCACGGACGGCGGAACGCAGCCGGAAAGGCGCGGGCGCGGGGCTGGGCCGGCCCTATATCATCCGCAACGTGCCGACCTATGACGTTCTTTCCGAAGAGAATCTGCTGAAGATCGAAGCGGCGGCCGACCGGATCCTGGCCGAGACCGGGATCGAGTTTCGCGACGATCCGGTGGCGCTGGATCTGTGGAAGCGGGCCGGGGCGCAGGTCGATGGGCTGCGGGTGCGCTTTGCGCCGGGCATGCTGCGCGAGATCCTGCGCGATGCGCCCCCGGAATTCACCCAGCACGCCCGCAACCCGGCGAAATCGGTGCGGATCGGCGGGCGGAATGTGGTGTTCGCTCCGGCCTATGGCAGCCCCTTCGTCATGGATCTGGACCGCGGCCGCCGCTTTGGCACGCTGGAGGATTTCCGCAATTTCATCCGCCTGGCCCAGTCCAGCCCCAGCCTGCACCATTCCGGCGGCACGATCTGCGAGCCGACCGATGTGCCGGTGAACAAGCGCCATCTCGACATGGTGATGTCGCATATCGAATTGTCGGACCGGCCCTTCATGGGCTCGGTCACCGCCGAAGAGCGCAGCGAAGACAGTATCGAGATGTGCCGGATCCTGTTCGGCCGCGATTTCGTCGATGCGAATTGCGTGATCCTGGGCAATGTGAACGTGAATTCGCCTTTGGTCTGGGACGGCACGATGACGCGCAGCTTGCGCGCCTATGCGCGGGCGGGTCAGGCCGCGGTCGTGGTGCCCTTCATCCTGGGCGGCGCGATGGGGCCGGTGACCAATGCCGGCGGCATCGCGCAAAGCCTGGCCGAGACCATGGCGGGCTGCGCGCTGACCCAGCTGGAGCGCAAGGGCGCGCCGGTGATCTTCGGCAATTTCCTGTCCTCGATGAGCTTGCGTTCGGGCAGCCCCACCTTCGGCACGCCCGAACCGGCGATCGGCAGCATGGTGGTCGGGCAACTGGCACGGCGGCTGAACCTGCCCCTGCGCTGTTCGGGCAATTTCACCACCTCGAAACTGCCCGATGCCCAGGCGATGACCGAGGGCACGATGTCGATGCTGGCGGCGGTGCAATGCGGGGCGAATTTCATCCTGCATGCGGCGGGGTTCCTGGATGGGCTTCTGTCGATGTCCTATGAGAAATTCATGCTGGACGACGATCTGTGCGGGGCGCTGCATTCCTATCTGGACGGGGTGAAGATCGACGACGACCAGCTGGCGGTCGAGGCTTTCGCCGAAGTGGGCCCGGGCAATCACTTTTTCGGCTGCAGCCACACGATGGCGCATTACGAAAGCGCCTTCTGGGATTCCGGCCTGGCCGACAATGAGCCGTTCGAGAAATGGGAGGCAGCCGGGTCGCAGGATGCGGCGACGCGCGCGAATGCAGCCTGGAAAGCCCGGTTGCGCGATTATGAGCCGCCGGCGCTGGACGCAGGCATTGCCGACGGCCTGGCCGAGTTTGTCGGGCGCCGCAAGGCCGAGATGGCGGATGCCTGGTATTAGGCGGCGCCGGCCGGCCGCGGGGTGTCAGGTCCTGAGGCCGGTCTCTTCCAGCAGGCCCAGCCGCTTGGCCTCGTAATAATAGCCCTTGGCATACCACATCTCGGCCCTGTCCTGGTTGCCGCGCGACACAAGCCAGGCGCCGCGCAGATATTTGCCGGCGTAAAGCAGGTTGGTTTCGGCATCCAGCAGCCCCTCGGGCGCGCCCCGGTAGCCCATGGTCTGGGCAGTGCGCGGGTGGATCTGCAACAGCCCGTAATAGGGCCCGTTCCGCGCCGCCGGATTATAGCCGCTTTCGCGCCGGATCATCCGGTGCAGCAGGCTTTCGGGAATGTCATGGACGCCGGCATATTTGCGGATCAGCGCCCGCATCTCGGGCGTCTCGCCGGCATGCAGCCCCGAAGGCGACGAGGCGTCCGATCGCGAGGCGCGCGCCCCGCAGGCCGCAAGACACAAGGGCAGGGCGGCAAGAACAAGTCCACGGCGGGTCAGGGTCATGGGCAGGGCTCGGCGAAAAGGGGCGGTGTCGCAGCCATAGGCTGCGCCGCGCGCGCGGGCAAGCGGTCTGCGCGGGGCCGGGCGGAAGCCGGCCGATCCGACCTGCCACTTTCGTCCACTTCTCAGCCGGGCGGGGCCGCGCTACTGTGGCGGCGCGTTTCCCGCCCGCATCCTTGCCAGCCTTCCCTTGCCAGCCTTCCCTTGCCAGCCTTCCCTTGCCAGCCTCAGGCCCGCCATGCCGACCGACCCGATCCCGCATCCTCCGTTCCGCTCGGCTTTGATCGTCGACGATCATCCGCTGTATTGCGATGCGCTGGCGATGACGCTGCGCGCCATCGCCGGGATCGAGGCGGTGGAAACAGCCGACCGGCTGGATGCGGCGCTGGCGCGGCTGGATGCGGCGGCGGCGCCCGATCTGATCGTGCTGGATCTGAACCTGCCCGATGTCGACGGGCTGGACGGGCTTTTGCGGCTGCGCCAGGCGGCGGGTGCGGTGCCGGTGCTGGTCGTGTCGTCTCTGGCCGAGAACCGGGTGATCCGCGGCTGCCTGTCGGCGGGGGCGGCGGGCTTCGTGCCGAAACATGCCAAGCGCGAGGTGTTTCGTGCCGCGATCGACCGGATCGCCGCGGGCGAGCGCTATCTGCCCGAAGGCTATGACGGCGGGGCCGAGGCGCGGCCGGGCGCGCGGGACGAGGCGATCGGGCGTCTGGCCTTGCTGACCCGGCAGCAGGCGCGGATCCTGGAACTGATCTGCGAGGGGATGCTGAACAAGCAGATCGCCTGGGAATTGTCGATTGCCGAGACCACGGTGAAGGCGCATGTCACGGCAATCATGCGCAAACTTGGGGTGCAAAGCCGCACGCAGGCGGTTCTTCTTGCGCGCGAGACGCATTTCGCCAGTCTGATGCCCGAGGGCGGCTGAGGCCTCGGCCGCCGCAGGGGCGGGGCTGCGGGGATCGACGCGAGGGGAGGCGCGGGCGATGAAGATGACAAGCGAGGCGGCGATACCCGGGGCGATGGCGCTGCCGCCGGTGCCCGAGGCGATCATGCCGCGGGCGCAGTGTTCCGCGCAGGCGCCCGATGCGGCGCGGCAGCTGGCGCAGGCGCTGGGGCCGGGGCCTTTTGCCGCGGTGATCCTGTTCGTCTCGCCCCTGGCCGATCTTCCGGCCCTGGCGCGCAGCCTGCCGGCGGCGTTCGGTGCCACGCGGGTTCTGGGCTGCACCACCGCGGGCGAGATCGGTGCCGAAGGCTATGCCGAGGGCGAAATTGTCGCGATCGGCCTGCCCGCGCCGTGGTTCGCCGTCGAAAGCCTGCCGGTCGATCTGGCGCGGATCGAGGCCGAGGCGCTGATCGGACGGATGATCCGCGCCCGGGCCGCACTGGCCGATGCCCATCCGGGCTGGGACAGCGAGTTCGCCTTCCTGATGGTCGACGGCCTGTCGGTGCGCGAGGATGAACTGACCGCGGCGCTTGGCCCCGGGCTGGGGCCGATGCCGCTGTTCGGCGGCTCGGCCGGGGATGGCACGCGGTTCGGCGAAACGTTCGTCCTGTCCGACGGCGCGTTCCGCCGCGGCCATGCGGTGCTGACGCTGGTGCGCAGCCTCTGCCGGGTGCGGGTGTTCAGCTTCGACCATCTGATCCCCAGCGAAAGGCGCATGGTGGTGACCGAGGCCGACCCGGCCCGGCGCATCGTGCGGCAGATCAATGCCGAACCCGCGGCGCGCGAATATGCGCGGCTGCTGGGCAAGGATCCGGGTCAGCTGACCAGCTTCACCTTCGCGGCCCATCCGGTCGTGGTGCGGGTGGGCGGCAAGCATCATGTCCGCGCCATCCAGCAGGTGGCGCCGAATGGCGATCTGGTGTTCTTCTCGGCCATCGACGAGGGGCTGGTGCTGACGCTGGCCGAGCCGCAGGACATGGCGCTGCATCTGGACGCGGCGCTGAAATCCCTGTCGGATGCCGGCCCGCCCGCCGCCATTCTGGCCTGCGACTGCATCCTGCGGCGGATGGAGGCGCAGGAAAAGCAGCGCTATGGTGCGGTCTCGGCCCTGCTGCGGCACTATGGCGTGGCGGGGTTTTCGACCTATGGCGAGCAGGTGAATTCGATGCATGTCAACCAGACCATGACCGGCGTCGCGATCTATCCGCCCGAGGTCTCGGCCCAGCCGCCGGGCGCCGAGCAGGGCTGAGCGCGATGATCGAGGCGCTGATCGACCCCTCCGACAGCCCCGAGCGGCAGCGCGAGAAGCTTCTGACCATCGCGCAGGTGCTGATGCGCCGGGTCGAGCAGATTACCGACGATTCCGGTGCCGCCTATGCGCAGTTCCAGCGTGCCGTCCTGCTGGAGGATCAGGTCCGCGCCCGCACGCGCGAGTTGGGCCATGCGCTGGACCTGCTGAACAACTCGAACAGCCGCCTGGCCGAGGCGATGCGCGAGGCCGAAAGCGCGCGCCAGAACCTGGCAAACGCGATCGAGACGATCCAGGAAGGCTTTGCGCTGTTCGACGTGGGCGAAAAGCTGGTGATGTGCAATTCGCGCTTCGGCATGCACATGCCCGATATCCGCGCCAGCCTGCGGCCGGGAATCTCGTTTGCCGATTACGTGGGCCTGGTCAGCTGCTCGCGCTTTCTGTCGCTGCCCGACGGCACCACGCCCGATGACTGGGCGGTGGCGCGGATGCGCCGGCATCAGGACCGGCATGTGATCTTCAACGTCCGGATGGATGCCGATCACTGGGTGCAGGTCAGCGAACATCGCACCGCCGATGGCGGGACGGTGATCCTGCAGACCGATGTGACCGAGATCATCCGCACCGAACGGCACGAACGCGGCCGGCTCTTGGACGATCAGGCCCGGATGATCCGCGCGACGCTGGACCATATCAACCAGGGCGTGGCGATCTTTGATGCGGGCGGGCATCTGGGCGGCTGGAACCGGCGGCTTGCCACGCTTCTGGCGCTGCCGGCCAGCGTGACGCGGGTCGGCGTGTCGTTCCAGACGCTGTTCGCCCGGCTGAGCGAACAGCTGAGTTTCGGCGGCCCGGTGCCGGTTGCGCGCGACCGGCTGCTGGCCTGGGTGGCGGCCGGGCCCGGCCGGGCGCCGATCTCGTTCGAGCTGCGCCGCGGCAGCGAGCTGATCCTGGATGTCTTCGCGCAGGAAATGCCCGATTCCGGCTTTGTGATGAGCTTCACCGATGTCACCGCCGAGCGCGCGGCGCTGGCGGCGCTGAGCCGGGCGAATGAGACGCTTGAGGCGCGGGTGGCCGAACGCACGCTGGAATTGCAGGATGCGCTGGCCGATGCGGAACGCGCGAATGCCAGCCGCTCGCGCTTTGTGGCGGCGGCCAGCCATGACCTGCTGCAACCGCTGTCGGCCGCGAAACTGTATATCTCGTCGATTGACGACGAGGCTTTGGCGCCGGCCGCGCGGGTGGCGCTGGACAAGGCGCAGAACGCGCTTCTGTCGGTTGAAGGCTTGCTGGCGGCGCTGCTGGATATCTCGCGGCTGGAATCGGGCAAGGCCGCGCTCAGCGTCGGGCCGGTGGCGCTGGACCCGCTTCTGCGCCGTCTGGCCGAGGATTTCGCCCCGATGGCCGCGGCCAAGGGACTGCGGCTGATCACCGTGCCCTGTCAGGCGGTGGTGGAAAGCGATCCGGCCTATCTGCGGCGGATCCTGCAGAACCTGATTTCCAACGCGATCCGCTATACGGATCGCGGCCGGGTGCTGGTGGGGGCGCGGCATCGGGGCGCGCTGATCCGGCTGGAGGTGCGCGATACCGGCCCCGGCATCCCCGCCGAGGCGCAGCGCGACATCTTCAAGGAATTCCACCGGCTGAACGCCCGCGCCTCGGCCTCGGAAGGGATGGGGCTGGGCCTGGCCATTGTCGAGCGGGCCTGTGCGCTTCTGGGCCATGGGCTAAGCCTGGACTCGACCCCGGGCCGCGGCACTTGTTTTGCGCTGGAGCTGCCCCTGGTGGCCGAGACCCCGCCCGAGGCGGTGGCCGATGCAAGCCCGCCGCCGCGCCCCACCGCGCAGGACAAGATCGCGCTTCTGGTGGAAAACGACGTGGAACTGCGGGCGGCGTTGGTCTTGACGCTGGAAAGATACGGGCTGACGGTGATCGAGGCCGGATCAGGGGAAGAGGCGCTGCGGCTGATTGACGAGATCGGCATCCTGCCCGATCTGATCCTGGCCGACCATCAATTGGGCGAGGGGCGCACCGGCCTGTCCTTCCTGCTGGATTTCCGCGCGCTGCACGGCCCGCTGCCGGTCTGGCTGATCACGGCGGATCGCAGCCGGGATCTGGCCGGTTCGGCCCGGGCGGCGGGGATGGGGTTGATCCTGAAGCCGATCGAGCCGCGCGAGCTGGAGCAGGTTCTCGCGCATCTGTGACGCGGCCTGGTCTTACGACCAAGGCAGCATGGCAGCGCGCGGCCGGGACCGCTAGGCTGCGATCAGCATTGGGGGAGGCGCGCATTGGCCGACCCGACGGGGAGGATTGCATGAAACTGACCGACAGCCGCGAGATTGCCGCTGCGCCTGCCATCGTCTGGCAGGCGATCCTTGACCCGGAGGTGCTGAAGGAATGCATCCCCGGCTGCCAAAGCCTGACCGGCTCGGTCGCGGAAGGCTATGAGGCGGTGGTGAAGCAGAAGGTCGGCCCGGTCTCGGCCACTTTCACCGGCATCGTCAGCCTGTCCGACATCGTCGAAGGCCAGTCGGTCAAGATCTCGGGTGAAGGCAAGGGCGGCGTCGCGGGCTTTGCCAAGGGCGGCGCGGTGGTGACGCTGGCGCCCTCGGGCGAGGGCACGCTGCTGACCTATGATGTCGATGCCAGCGTCGGCGGCAAGATCGCGCAGCTGGGCAGCCGGATCATCGACAGTTTCGCCAAGAAGATGGCCGACGATTTCTTCTCGCGCTTCCAGGCCGCCGTCGAAGGCCCGGCCGAAGAGCCGGCGGCCGAGGAAGGCGTTGCCGATTCGGGGGAAAAGAAGAAAGGCTGGTTCAAGCGGCTGACCGGCGGCTGAGTGTCGCCGTTCCGCAAGACCGCAAACTACCCAGGGATTCCAAGGGAGGACGACATGACGAAAGTCACCATGACCGTGAACGGCAAGACCGTCTCGGGCGAGGTTGAAGGCCGGACGCTGCTGTCCGGCTTTCTGCGCGAGGGGCTGGGCCTGACCGGCACCCATATCGGATGCGACACCAGCCAATGCGGCGCCTGCACCGTGCATGTGAACGGGCGGGCGGTGAAATCCTGCACCGTCTTCGCGCTGGATGTGGCCGGGGCCGAAGTGAAGACGATCGAGGGCATGGCCAATGCCGACGGCTCGCTTTCGGTGCTGCAGCAGGCCTTCCAGGATTGCCACGGGCTGCAATGCGGCTTCTGCACCCCGGGCATGGTGATGGCCTCGGCGGCGCTGCTGGCCGACAATCCGACGCCCAGCGAGGCCGAAGTTCGCCACGGGCTGGAAGGCAATCTCTGCCGCTGCACCGGCTATCACAACATCGTCAAGGCTGTGCTGCAGGCCTCGGGCCAGGACATCACGGCCATTCCGGCCTGATCACGCGCCAATCGCAATCCGCCCGCCGCTGCCATGCGGTCGGGCCAGAGGGAGGATTTCATGCCGAAGGACACGGGCATTGGCGCTCCGATGAAGCGCCGCGAGGACATCCGGTTTCTGACCGGGAAGGGCCGCTACACGGCCGATATCAATCTGCGCGGGCAGGCCTATGCCGCCTTCGCGCGCAGCGAAGTGGCGCATGGCAAGATCAATGCGATCGACACCAGGGCCGCTTCCGAAATGCCGGGCGTCTTGTGCGTCATGACGGGCGAGGATTTCGCCGCCATGGGGGGCAACCCCGCCGGCTGGCTGATCAACAGCCGCGACGGCACCCCGATGCGCGAGCCGAAGCGGCCGGTTCTGGCCCATGGCAAGGTGCGCCATGTGGGCGACGCCTATGCGGTCGTGGTGGCCGAGACGGTGGAACAGGCGCGCGACGCGGTGGCGGCGATCGAGGCCGACATCACCGAACTGCCCGCCATCGTCGACATGAAGGCCGCGCTGGCCGACAGCGGCAATCGCGTGCATGACGAGATCCCCGACAATCTGTGCTTCGACTGGGGCTGGATCGAGGACAACCGCGCCGCGGTGGAAGAGGCTTTCGCCAAGGCCCCGCATGTGACCACGCTGGAACTGGTGAACAACCGCCTGGTCCCGAATGCGATGGAGCCGCGCGCTTCGCTGGCCGATTACAACCCGGGGACCGAGGATTACACGCTTTACACCACCTCGCAGAACCCGCACCTGCACCGCCTGCTGATCGCGGCCTTCGTGATGGGCATTCCCGAGCATAAGCTGACCGTGATCGCCCCCGATGTGGGCGGCGGCTTCGGCTCGAAGATCTACCATTACGGCGAAGAGGCCGCGGTGCTGGCCGCCGCCAAGGCCTTGAAACGGCCGGTGAAATGGGTGGCCGACCGGACCGAAAGCTTCCTGTCGGATGCGCATGGCCGCGACCATGTGACGAAGATCCAGCTGGCTTGCGAAAAGGATGGCACCTTCCTCGCGCTGCGCACCGAGACCCTGGCCAATGTCGGCGCCTATCTGTCGAACTTCGCCACCGCGACGCCGACCTTCCTGCATGGCACGCTGATGGCGGGGCCCTACAAAACGCCGCTGGTCTACGTGAACGTGAAAGCCGTTTTCACCAACACCGCCCCGGTCGATGCCTATCGCGGCGCGGGCCGGCCGGAAGCGACGTTCTCGATCGAGCGGATCGTCGACAAGGCCGCGGACGAGCTGGGGATCGACAAGCTGGAGATCCGCCGCAAGAACCTGATCGGCGCCGATCAGTACCCTTACACCACGCCCGTGGGCCTGGTTTACGACACCGGCAATTATGCCGCGACGCTGGACAAGATGGTCGAGCTGGCCGACGTGGCGGGCTTTGAAAAACGCGCGGCCGAGTCGAAGGCGCGCGGCAAGCTGCGCGGCATCGGCTATTCGACCTGGATCGAGGCTTGCGGCATTGCGCCCTCGAACCTGGTGGGCGTGTTGGGCAGCCGGGTCGGGCTGTTCGATGCGGCCACGGTGCGGGTGAACGCGACCGGCAATCTTTCGGTGATGACCGGCGCCCACAGCCACGGCCAGGGCCATGAGACGGTCTTCGCGCAGGTCGTGGCCGAAAAACTGGGCATCCCGGAATCCTCGATCGAGATCGTCCATGGCGACACGTCGAAAATTCCTTTCGGCATGGGCTCTTACGGCTCGCGCAGCCTGGCGGTTGCCGGATCGGCCATGGTGAAGGCGGTCGACAAGATCATCGCCAAGGGCAAGAAGATCGCCGCCCATATGCTGGAAGCGGCCGAGGACGACATCACCTTCGAGAACGGCAAGTTCCAGGTGGCCGGCACCGACAAGGCGAAGACTTTCGGCGAGATCGCCTTCTCGGCCTATGTGCCGCACAACTACCCGCTCGAGACGCTGGAGCCGGGGCTTGAGGAATCGGCCTTCTACGATCCGGGCAACTTCACCTATCCCGCCGGCGCCTATGCCTGCGAGGTCGAGGTCGATCCGGATACCGGCCGGGTCGAGATCCTGTCCTTCACCGCGGCCGATGATTTCGGCAATGTCATGAACCCCTTGATCGTTCAGGGTCAGGTGCATGGCGGCGTGGGGCAGGGGATCGGTCAGGCGCTGCTGGAAAACACCACCTATGACGAAAACGGCCAGCTTCTGTCGGGCAGCTTCATGGATTACGCCATGCCGCGGGCCGATGACGTGCCGTTCTACACTGTCGATCACAGCTGCAACACGCCCTGCACCCATAACCCGCTTGGGGTGAAGGGCTGCGGCGAGGCCGGCGCCATCGGCTCGCCGCCGGCGGTGGTCAATGCGGTGGTCGATGCGCTGCGGCGCGGCGGCCATACGGGGATCAGCCATATCGACATGCCGGTCTCGCCGTCGCGGGTCTGGCAGGCGATGCAGGCGTAAAGGGGAGGGATCATCATGTATGACTTCGAATTCGTGAAACCCGCCTCGATTGCCGATGCGGTGAAGGCCCTGAAGGAAGACGGCGCGCAGGCGCTGTCGGGCGGGCAGACGCTGATCGCCACGATGAAGCAGCGGCTGGCCGCACCGGGCACGCTGGTCAGCCTGACCGGGATCGCCGAGATGAAGGGCGTCTCGGCGGCGGGCGGGCAATTGACGGTCGGCGGGGCGACGCCCCATGCCGTGGTCGCGGCCGAGGCGAAGGCCGCCTATCCCGGCCTTGCCGCCCTGGCCGGCGGGATCGGCGATCCGATGGTGCGCAACCGCGGCACGATCGGCGGCTCGATCGCCAACAATGACCCGGCGGCCTGCTATCCTTCGGCCGTGCTGGCCTCGGGGGCGACGGTGGTGACCGACCGGCGCAAGATCGCGGCCGATGACTATTTCCAGGGCCTGTTCACCACGGCGCTGGAAGAGGGCGAGATCGTCACCCAGGTGATCTTCCCGATCCCGGAAAAGGCGGCCTATGTGAAGTTCAACCAGCCGGCCAGCCGCTTTGCGCTGACCGGGGTCTTCGTGGCGAAATTCGCCTCGGGCGTGCGGGTCGCCGTCACCGGCGCCGGCGCCGATGGCGTTTTCCGCTGGACCGAGGCGGAAGAAGCGCTGTCGAAAGACTTCAGCCCCGCGGCGGTCGACGGCCTTTCGGTCGATCCCTCGGGCCTGATGGGCGATCTTCACGGAACGCCGGAATATCGGGCAAACCTGATCAAGGTGCTGACGAAACGCGCCGTCGCCGCCGCCTGAGCCGCATCTGACGGCAAGGCAACGGCCCGGGCCCCAAAGCCCGGGCCGTTTGCACTTTTCCAACCCGCCCGGGCTGGAGTGTCATCTGGGCGTTGCCGAATCCCGGCAGGGATATCGGCAGGGCCCCGCGTCGGGCCCACAGGTGCTGGGGGGTTGCACCGATCGAACTCCCAGATATAGTCAGGCTGTCGGGGCGGGGCTCCCCGCCCTCGGGCCAGGTCTGGCAGACGGGGCAGGAACGGAGTCTCGGACGGAATGGACGGCGATTTCAGAACTCAATTCGTGCGCGAACCCGCGGGGTTGAAGCATTTCCCCGCGCTGGTGCTGAACGCCGATTACCGACCGCTCAGCTATTACCCGCTGTCGCTTTGGCCCTGGCAGGAAGCGATCAAGGCCGCCTTCCTGGACCGGGTGCAGATCGTCGCCGAATACGATCATGTGGTGCGCAGCCAAAGGCAGGAATTCAGGATCCCCTCGGTCGTCGTCTTGAAAGAATTCGTAAAACCCCAGAAGCGCGTGGCCTTCACGCGCTTCAATCTTTTTCTAAGGGACGAATTCTGCTGCCAGTATTGCGGCGCCAAGGGCGATCTGACCTTCGACCATGTCATCCCGCGATCGCGCGGGGGGATCACGTCTTGGGAAAACGTCGTTGCCGCCTGCAGCCCCTGCAATCTGCACAAGGCCAACAAGACGCTGCGGCAATCGGGCCTGCAGCTGCGCAAGCCGCCGCGCGCGCCCACGGCGGCCGAGATGCAGGGCCATGGCCGCCGCTTCCCGCCGAATTTCCTGCACGACAGCTGGATGGACTACCTGTACTGGGATGCCGAGCTGGAGGCCTGAGGCAAGGTCGCTTTCCTGTGTCATCTGGTCGTTACAAAAGCTTCACAAATCCCGGCCCGCATGATCAGGTGGCGGCTTCCTGTCGGAGACGCCCATGGTCATTCCCCTGCATATCGCCGCGTTCAACCTGTTTGTTGCCCTATCCTGCGGGGCGCTGATCGGGTCTGAACGACAGGTGCGTCAGCGCATGGCGGGCCTGCGCACCAATGCGCTGGTGGCGCTGGGGGCGGCCTGTTTCGTGGTCTTCTCGCAGTTGTTCCCGGACGAGGTGTCGCCCACGCGGGTGGCGGCGCAGGTCGTGTCGGGGATCGGCTTTCTGGGCGCCGGGATCATCTTTCGCGACGGGTTCAACGTGCATGGGCTGAACACGGCCGCGACGCTGTGGTGTTCGGCGGGCGTGGGCATTCTGGCCGGGGCCGGGCATTGGGACCATGCGCTGGTGATGACGGGCTGCGTGGTCTTCGTGAATCTGGGGCTGCGGCCCCTGGTGAAATGGCTGAAGCGCAAGACCCGGGCCGGCGTTCCGATCCTGCGCAGCTTCCGGGTCGAGGTGACGGTGGCCGAGGCGCAGGAAGCCATGGCGCGCGGGCTGATCCTGCGCACCCTGTCGCTGGCCGGCATGCATCTGAGCGAGATCGACGTGCGGCCCTCGGACCGGGGGTCGGGGCTGGACCTCTCGGCCACGGTCAGCGCCGAGGGGCCCGGAGAGCTGGCGCTGGAACAGGCGGTTCAGCGCCTTGCCGCCGAGCCGGGCCTTATTCGTGTGCGCTGGCAGTCGCTGGACGAGGCCTAGCGCAGGCCGCGGCCGCCTTCTCGCTTTCCGGCACCCGCGCTGCGATGCTAGACAGGGCGCGGGCTTCGCGCTAGAACGCCCCCGTTAGCGCTAACAGTCAAGCGAGGAACCGCCATGGTCGTGCGCGTCATTCCGGTGGATCCCTTCGATCTGGTGATCTTTGGCGGCACGGGCGATCTGGCCCGGCGCAAGATCTTTCCGGGTCTCTACCGCCGCTTTCAGGCCGGGCAGATCCCGGCCGAGGCGCGGATCATCGGCGCCGCGCGCGGCGAGCATGACGATGACGAATTCCGCGGCATGATCGCCGAGTCGATCGCCGAGTTCGTGCCCGAGGCGCGGCGCGATGCCGACAGTCTGGGCGCCTTCCTGCAGCGGCTGTTCTACATCGCCATCGACGCCCGGGGCGAGCAGGGCTGGGCGCAGCTGAAGCAGACCATGCGCATCGACGTGGTGCAGGCCTATTACTTCTCAGTGGCGCCGGCGCTGTTCGGTGACATTGCCGAGCGGCTGACCAGCCATGGCATCGCCGGGCCCGAAGCGCGGATCGTGGTGGAAAAGCCGTTCGGCCGCGATCTGGCCTCGGCCCGGGCGCTGAACGCCACGCTGGCGCTGCATTTCGCCGAAGGCCAGATCTACCGGATCGACCATTATCTGGGCAAGGAAACCGTCCAGAACCTGATGGCGGTGCGCTTTGCCAATATCCTGTTCGAGCCCTTGTGGAAGTCGGAATATATCGACCATGTCCAGATCACCGTGGCCGAGACGGTGGGGGTCGATGGCCGCGGCGCCTATTACGACAAGTCGGGCGCGATGCGGGACATGGTGCAGAACCACCTGATGCAGCTTCTGTGCCTGATCGCGATGGAGCCGCCCTATCACTTCGATCCGGATGCGGTGCGCGACGAGAAGCTGAAGGTGATCCGCGCGCTGGATCCGGTGCCGTCGCATGACATCGTGCGCGGCCAGTATCTGGCCGGGTCGGGCGAGGGCGGGTATCTTGAGCATTCCGAGAACCCGCAAAGCCGGACCGAAAGCTATATCGCGCTGAAAGTGGCGATTTCCAACTGGCGCTGGAAGGGCACGCCCTTCTATCTGCGCACCGGCAAAAGGCTGCGCGCGCGGGCCAGCGAGATTGCCGTGACCTTCCGCGAGCCGCCGCATTCGATCTTCGACGATGCCGAAGGCTGGCGCGAGAATGTGCTTGTCATCCGCCTGCAACCCGATGAGGGCATGCATCTGATGGTGATGATCAAGGAACCGGGACCGGGCGGAATGCGGCTGACGCAGGTGCCATTGGACATGTCCTTCGCCGAGGCTCTGGGCCCCGAGGCCGAAGATGTGCCCGATGCCTATGAGCGGCTGATCATGGATGTGATCCGTGGCAATCAGACCCTGTTCATGCGCGGCGACGAGGTCGAGGCCGCCTGGGCCTGGACCGACCCGATCATCGAGGGCTGGGAAGAGCGCAGCGACCGGCCTCAGCCCTATGACGCCGGAACCTCGGGGCCCGAAGATGCATTGATGCTGATGCACCGCGATGGGCGGCGCTGGCGGGAGATCAGGTAATGGAATTTGTCGACTATCCGGACCGCGAGCTGATGTATCTGTCGCTGGCCGACAAGATCGCCGGCGAATTGGCCGATTTTCTGCGCCGCGAGGGCCGCGCCTCGCTTTGCGTGCCGGGCGGCACGACGCCGGGGCCGGTCTTCGACACGCTGTCGGGCGTCGATCTGGACTGGCCGAATGTCGCGGTTTTCCTGAACGATGAGCGCTGGGTGCCCGAGGACGATCCGCGCTCGAACACGCGGCTCTTGCGCGAACATCTGTTGCGCGGGCGCGCGGCCCGGGCGCGGCTGGTGCCGCTGTGGCTGCCCGGCGCGGCCGAGCCGGAACAGGCGCTTGAGGTCCTGGAAGACGGGCTGCGCCCGCATCTGCCGATTTCGGTCCTTCTGTTGGGCATGGGGACCGACATGCACACCGCCTCGCTTTTCCCCGGCGCCGACCGGCTGGCCGAGGCGCTGGCCGCTTCGGCGCCGTTGCTGATGCCGATGCGGGCCGAGGCGGCGGGCGAGCCGCGGGTGACGCTGACCGCGCCGGTGCTGCAGGGGGCGCTGAAGATCCATGTTCTGATCACCGGGGCGGAAAAGCGCGCGGCGCTGGAACGCGCCCAGGGCTTGACGCCGGCCGAGGCACCGATCAAGGCGCTGCTGGCCAATGCAACCGTCCACTGGGCCGAATAGGCCGATCCGGGGAAGACATATGACGCAATGGGATGCGCTGAAGGCCCATCACGCCGCCACGGCGGACCGCCCGATCCTGGCCCTGTTCGATGATCCGGCCCGGGCGGCCGGGTTCTCGGTCGCGGCCGATGGCATGCTGTTCGACTATTCCAAGACCGGGATCGACGCCCGGGCGCGCGAGCTGCTGCTGGACCTGGCCGAAGGGGCGGGGGTGGCGGCGCGGCGTGCGGCGATGTTCGCGGGCGAGAAGATCAACGAAACCGAGGGTCGCGCCGTCCTGCATGTGGCGCTGCGCGCCGGCGATCAGGCGGTGATCGGGGTCGATGGCGCCGATGTGCTGCCCGAGATCCGCGCGACCCGCGCCCGCACCTATGCTTTCGCCGAGGACGTGCGCTCGGGCGCGTTTGCGGGGCAGGGCGGGCGGATCACCGATGTGGTGAATATCGGCATCGGCGGGTCTGACCTGGGCCCGGCCATGGCGACGCTGGCGCTGGCGCCCTTTCACGACGGGCCGCGGCTGCATTACGTCTCGAATGTGGACGGCGCGCATATCCATGACACGCTGGCCGGGCTGAACCCGGAAACCACGCTGGTGATCGTGGCCTCAAAGACCTTCACCACGATCGAGACGATGACCAATGCCGAAACCGCGCGGGCCTGGATGGCGGGCAAGGTCGCCAACCCCGCCGCGCAATTCGCCGCGGTCAGCACTGCCGCCGACAAGACCGCCGCCTTCGGCATCGACGCCGCCCGCGTCTTCGGCTTCGAGGATTGGGTCGGCGGGCGCTATTCGATGTGGGGTCCGATCGGCCTTGGCCTGATGATCGCCGTGGGCCCGCAGGATTTCGACGCTTTCCTGGCCGGTGGCCGGGCGATGGACACGCATTTCACCACCGCACCCTTGGCGCAGAACATGCCGGTGCTGCTGGCGCTGGTGGGCGTCTGGCACAATCAGATCTGCGGCCATGCGACCCGCGCCGTCCTGCCCTATGACCAGCGCCTGTCGCGCCTGCCGGCCTATCTGCAGCAGCTTGAGATGGAATCGAACGGCAAGCGGGTGGCGCTGGACGGGTCGGACCTGACGGTGAATTCCGGCCCCGTGGTCTGGGGCGAGCCGGGGACGAATGGCCAGCATGCCTTCTACCAGCTGATCCATCAGGGCACCCGGGTTGTGCCCTGCGAATTCCTGATCGCCCGGCACGGGCACGAGCCGGACCTGGCGCATCAGCACCTGCTTCTGGTGGCCAATTGCCTGGCGCAATCCGAAGCGCTGCTGCGCGGCCGCAGCCTGGACCAGGCCCGCGCGATCATGGCCAAGAAGGGGCTGACGGGGGCCGAGCTGGACCGTCAGGCGCGCCATCGCGTCTTCCCGGGCAACCGGCCCTCGACGACGCTGGCCTATGACCGGCTGACGCCCTTCGTGCTGGGCCAGATCATCGCGCTTTACGAACACCGGGTCTTTGTCGAAGGGGTGATCCTGAGGATCAACTCTTATGACCAATGGGGGGTGGAACTGGGCAAGGAACTGGCGCTGGCGCTGCAGCCGGTGCTGGAGGGCAAGGCCGGAACCCAGGGCAAGGACGGCTCGACCGCCGCGCTGGTCGCGTTCCTGAAGGGCTGAGCGGCGCGCGATCCTTCGACGAAGGATCGCATCCCGCCCAAGACCCTTCCCGTCATGACAAAGGGGGCCGCCGGCCCCCTTTTGATCCTTCGGCGAAGGATCGCGTGCCGCTTACAGAAGCGCCGCGGTGACGATCACCTCGACCTTGTATTCGGGGGCGGCCAGCTTGGCCTCGCCGGTGGCGCGGGCGGGCGTATGGCCCTGCGGCACCCATTGGTCCCAGACCGCATTCATCTCGGCGAAGCTCGCCATATCGGCCAGCCAGATCTGCGCCGACAGGATGCGGGTCTTGTCGATCCCGGCACCGGCCAGGATGCGGTCCACTTCGGCCAGGCATTGCTTGGTCTGATCCGCCACCGAATCGCCGGGATTGCCGACCTGGCCGGCAAGCCAGAGGATGCCGTTATAGGCCACCGCCTCGGACATCCGGGCACCCACGCCATAGCGCTTGATTTCGCCGCTCATGAGGAACTCCTTTCCACTCTGCCCTGTCGGGATAGCCGCCGGGCGGATGAAAGGAAAGTGCGATCAGGGCAGGGGCTGGCACAGGAAACTGTCGCCCGAGACCGGCGAGAACCAGGACATCGTGCCGTCCGGGTTCATCGCCAGCGACAGCTGGTAGTCATCGGCGAAGGTCAGCGTATAGGTGTCGCCATCGCCGGAGATATCAAGGATCTCCATCTCCTCATCGCCCGGCGCGTAGATCTGTCCGGTGAAGGTGAAGATGCCCACTTCGCAATCCCAGCGGCCTTCAAAGGGCCAGGGCGCGGCCGCGCTCTGGGCCGCAGCCGGCAGCGCGGCCGACAGCAACAGGACCAGCGACAGGGCCAAGGGGGCGCTACGCATCGACGAACCCGTGATCATGAGATGGAGCGGGTGAAGGGAATCGAACCCTCGTCGTAAGCTTGGGAAGCTTCTGCTCTACCATTGAGCTACACCCGCCGATGCCCGTGACCTAAGCGAAGCCGAAGCGCCCGTCAAGCGCGTCGCGGGGCCGGTCGGCGGCAAAGCGAAGGCGGCCGCGCGGGGATCCGGCGGCCGCCTCCTTCGGCACGGCGAGGTGAGGGGTTACTTCGCCGGCAGAAGCACCGTGTCGATCACATGGATGACGCCATTCGACTGCTTCACATCGGCGATGGTGACATGGGCGGTGTTGCCCTGGCCGTCTTCGATCATCAGCATGCCGTCCTTGGCGCTGGCGGTGAATTCACAGCCGCCCACGGTCTTGACCACATGCTTGCCGCCGTCATCGGCCACCATCTTCTGGATATCCGCCGCCATCGCATCGGCCGCGACGACATGGCAGGTCAGGATCTTGACCAGCATGTCCTTGTTTTCGGGCTTCAGCAGGGTTTCCACCGTGCCGGCGGGCAGTTTGGCGAAGGCCTCGTTCGTCGGGGCGAAAACGGTGAACGGGCCCGGGCCCGACAGGGTTTCCACCAGACCGGCGGCCTGCACCGCGGCCACAAGCGTGGTGTGATCGGCCGAATTCGCGGCATTTTCCACAATCGTCTTGGTGTCATACATCGGCGCGCCGCCGACTTCGGGATTGCCAGCCAGAGCGGCGGTCGCGGTCAGCGCCAGAACGGCGGCAAGGCGAAGGGTTTTCATGCAGGTCTCTCCCAGGGTCGGGCGACAGGACCATCCCGCCGCCTCATGCCCGGAGATACGAGCCGGTTTGCGCGAAGTTGCAGTGCCCGCTTGCGATCACGCAGCCGTGATCGCAAATGTCAGGCGCCGATCTCGGCCGACATGACCAGAGGCCCGGTCGGGCCGTCGATCGGGCTGCCGCCCGCGGGCTCCAGCGTGATCGCCAGCGTCCAGCCGGCCTGCGGGCGCGGGCCCGGCAGGGTCAGCGGCGCGGCCTCCAGAAGGCCCAGCGACACGGGCTTGCCCCCCGGCGGGATCAGCCACAGTTCATGCACCTGGCCCGGCGGCGCGGCACTGCCGGCGCTGCGGCTGACGATCAGATCGCCCTCGGCCCAGGTCGCGTCATAGGCGATGGCGCCATCGGCGCTGGCCAGATGCGCCAGATGCTCGGGCCCGGGCTGCAAGAGCGGCAGCGCCACGAAGGCCAGAACCGCGACCGCGCCCGCAAGCCCGCCCAGCGCCCAGCCGAACCAGCCGCCGGCGCGGCGCGGCGGCGACGGGAACAGCCGCGCCTCGACCTTCGCCAGCAGATCGGCCGGCGCCGGCGCTTCGGCATAATCGGCGTTCAGCGGCGACAGCCGCTCTTCCCAGGCGGCGATCCGGGCCGCGAAACCGGCATCGCTGCGCGCCCGCGCCTCGGCCGCCAGACGGTCGGACAAGGGCAGGCTGCCCAGCACATATTCGCCGGCCAGGCCATCATCTTCGTCATGCGGGGGCAGGGGCGTGTCGGTCATTGCTCCAGACACTCCTTCAGCCGCAACAGCCCGCGGCGCAGCCAGCTGCGCATCGTGTTCAGCGGAATACCTGCGCGCGCCGACAAGGCCTCATAGGACAGGCCCTGCAGATAGGCGCCGCGCAGCGCATCGGCGCGCGCGGGCTCGAGCGTGGCGAAACAGTCCGAGATCCGCCGCACCTCGCCCCGGGCGATCAGCTGCGTCTCGGCGCGCGGGGCGGGATCTGCGGCCAGATCCAGCGCTTCGGTGCCGGAACTGTCCTCGGGCCGGGCGCGCAGCCGGTCAATCGCGTGGTTGCGCGCGACCGCGATCAGCCATGTCATGCCACGCCCGCGCGCCGGATCGAAGCGCGCGGCCCGCAGCCAGACACGGGTATAGACCTCTTGCAACGCATCCTCCGCTTCGGCCCTTTGCCCCAGCATACGGAGAAGCACGCCCATGAGTTTCGCCGAGGTCTGGGAATAAAGCGCACGGAAGGCGGCGCGGTCTTGCGCAGCACAGCGGGAAATCAGCGCGGCGACCGGGTCATCCATGCCGAAACCCTAGCGGCTTGCCGCGGGTTTGCAAGGGGGCGACGCCGGGTGCCCCCGCGCCGGGCGCGGCGATCTTGCACAGGGGGCAGGGGTTTGCGATCCGGTGGCGCGGGTTTACCTGTTGCAGGCCGCCCCCCGAACAGGACGATTCCCATGGCCGTTCCCGCCTCGCGTCAGGATCTGCTGGCCGCAATCGCGACCAGCTACGACAAGCTGGCCGCCGATCTGGCGCTCGTGCCGCCGGCCCGCGCGCGTGAGGCGTCGCTGCCCGGCCACAGCGCCGGCACGGTGATGAGCCCGGCCGATCTGGTCGCCTATCTGATCGGCTGGAACGAGCTGGTGTTGAAATGGCTGGACCGCGACGACAGGGGCGAGACGGTGGATTTCCCCGAAACCGGCTACAAATGGAACCAGCTGGGCCAGCTGGCGCAGCGCTTCTACGCCGATCATCGCGATCTGCCCTGGCCCGATCTGCTGGCGCGCCTGGCCCGCGCCAAGGCAGGGCTGGTGGACACCATCGCCGCGCGCACGGACGAAGACCTGTATGGCCGCCCCTGGTATGGCAAATGGACCAAGGGGCGGATGATCCAGTTCAACAGCGCCGCACCCTATGCCAATGCAAGGGCGCGGATCCGGGCCTGGCGGAAGCCGCAGCCCGGCGCCCGTCAGGCCTAACGCCGCCGCCGCCGCCCGCCTTCGCCGCCCCCCGAGGCGGTGTTGAACGAGACCGCGGGCAGGGTGACGATCCGGGCCAGTTCCGGGAACGGGTCCACCGCATGGGGGATCGCATTCGCATTCACGAAATGCTCCTGGAAGCGCGGCTCGATCGCGGTTTCCACCTTGTGGATCTGGCCGACCACCGTTTCGATCTCGTCCCGCGCGGCGCGGTTCAACAGCGCGATCCGCGCGCCGGTGCCGGCAGCGTTGCCGGCGCTTTGCACGTGATCCAGCGGCACATCGGGGATCATCCCCAGGACCATCGCATGTTTGGCGCTGATATGCGCCCCGAAGGCCCCGGCCAGCACCACCCGGTCAACCTTGTCGACCCCGATCTCGTCCATCAGCAGCCGGGCGCCCGCGTAAAGCGCCGATTTCGCCAGCTGGATGGCGCGGATATCGCCCTGCGTGACCATGATCTTCGGCCCACCAGACTCGCGCCCGTCATAAAGCAGATAGCTGTGGGTGCGGCCGAAGGGCAGGCAGCGTTCGGTCCCGGTCTGCTCGGGGCTGCCGATCAGCCCGCCCGCATCGACCAGCCCTGCCATCCGCATCTCGGCCACCGCCTCGATGATGCCGCTGCCGCAGATGCCGGTGATCCCCGTCACCGCGGTTGCCGCGGCAAAGCCCGGATCGTCGGACCACAGATCGCAGCCGATCACCCGGAAGCGCGGCTCTTTCGTCACCGGGTCGATTTCAACCCGCTCGATCGCGCCCGGCGCCGCGCGCTGCCCGCTGGAGATTTGCGCGCCTTCGAAGGCCGGACCCGTGGGCGAGGAACAGGCCAGAACCCGATGTTCATTGCCCAGAAGGATCTCGGCATTGGTGCCGACATCGACGATCAGCACCATGTCCTTGGATTTCTGCGGCTGTTCCGACAGCGCCACCGCAGCGCAATCGGCGCCGACATGGCCGGCGATGCAGGGCAGCACATACATCCGCGCATTGCGGTTCAGCGCCGCAAGCCCGACATCGCGCGCATCCAGCGCCAGGCTGGAGGACAGCGCCAGCGCAAACGGCGACTGGCCCAATTCCACCGGGTCGATGCCCAGGAACAGATGGTGCATCACCGGATTGCAGACCAGCACGATCTCGTAGATCACCTCTGCCGCGACGCCGGCCTGCTGGGCGATCTCGGCCGCCAGCGTGTTCAAGGCCTCGCGCACCGCGCGGGTCATTTCCACATCGCCGCCGGGGTTCATCATCGCGTAGGAGACGCGGCTCATCAGATCCTCGCCGAAGCGGATCTGCGGGTTCATCAATCCCGACGAGGCCAGGACCCGCCCGTCGCGCAGGTCGCACAGATGCGCGGCGATGGTGGTCGAGCCCAGATCGACCGCCAGGCCCAGCAGCGGGCTTTCGTCAAAGCCCGGAAAGATGTCCAGCACCCGATGCGCCGCGTCGTGATTGCCTCGGTTCAACACGACGGTGACCTTCCAGTCGCCCTTGCGCAGGACCGGCTGCAGGCGGCGCAGCACAGACAGATCCGCCTCGACCCGCTCGACGCCCCATTGCGCCTTCAAGGCGCGGGCAAGCCGTTCGAAATCGCCCGAGGGCTCCTCCATGTCGGGCTCTTCCACCTCGACGTAAAGCGCGCGGGTGGCGGGATCCATCTCGATATGCCGCTCGGTCGCGGATTTGCGGATCACCTGCTTGTGGACCTGGCTTTCCGGCGGCACGTCGATGACCACATCGCCCATGATCTTCGCCTGACAGCCCAGCCGGCGGCCGTCGATCAACCCGCGGATCCGCTTGTAGCGGTCCTCGACCGCGTTCCAGTCGCTCAGCGCATCGGCCGAGACGGTGACGCCGTGCTTCGGAAACTCGCCATAGCCCGGGGTGATCTGGCATTTCGAGCAGATGCCGCGGCCGCCGCAGACCGAATCGAGATCGACGCCCAGCTGCCGCGCCGCCGTCAGCACCGGCGTGCCGGGCGCAAAACGCCCGCGCTTGCCCGAGGGGGTGAAGATCACAAGGGGATTCTGGTCGGTCATGGCTGTCTCCGTTCGCCCCCCTGTTCTAGGCCGCCGGCGCGCAGCTGCAACGCCCGCCAGCGGCAGGCGATGGTCAGTCCGCGCCCTTTTCGGCCAAAGGCACGGCCCGCCACAGCACCATCACCACCGCCAGAACCGCAAAGGCCCAGACCGGCAGGCCCAGGAAACCGGCCAGGGCGAACAGCATGCCAAGGACGGGCAAAGCCCATTTCAGCCGCGGCGGCAAAGGGTGCCGCAAGTCGCGGATGACCCAGATCGTCAGGCACAAAAGCGCCAGACTGCCGCCCAGCCAATACGAGACCTGAGCTTGCGTGGCGTGGGCGTGATGGGTCGCAACGTCAACCGAGGCCGCGACCGCCGCCCCCAGGACCGCCGTGGCGCCGAAGACCAGCACATGGCCATAGCCCCACAAAAGCGCCACCGGCAGGCGGGCACTGGCCAGATGCTCTTCCTCGGCGAAATACACCCACCAGATGGCGAAGACGATCACCAGCGCCGCGGTCGCGACCAGCGCCGCCGTGGCCGAGGGATGCTCGGCGAACAGGGCACCATAGCCATGCGCGACCGACAGCACGATCTCGCCCAACGAGATGATCATCAGCAGGCCGTAACGCTCGATGATGTGATGGCGGTGGAAGGGGGTGACCTTGGCGCTTTCGGCAAAGGGCGGCACCGCCAGTTCCAGAACCCAGACCAGCGCGCCGCCGATCAGGAACAGGGGCGTGCCCGGCGCGATGCCGAAATACAGCACGCACCAGCCAAGCTGCGCGATGAAGATCCCCAGGGCATAGCGCAAACAGGTCGTGCGATAGGCCGGATCGCCGGTCGAGGCGCGCAGCCACAGTCCGATCATCCCCAGCCGCATCACCACCCAACCCAGAAGGCCGTAGCTGAAGTCGAGCGTGGCGAAGATATGCTCGGCGCCCCCGGCAAAGATTGCCGCGCCGGCCATGATCACCATGGTCAGCAGGCGATAGACCGCATCGTCATTGTCGAAGGCCGAAGCGAACCAGGTATAGTTCATCCAGGCCCACCAGATCGCGATGAACAGGAAGATGAAGCGGGGCAGGGCCTGAAGCCCGTGGCCCTCCGAGATGGCGTGGTGCAGCCCGGCTGTGACGGCGGCGATGGCCAGAACGGTGATCAGGTCGAAGAACAGCTCCAGCGTGGTCGAGACGCGGTGATGTTCGTCGGGGTTGCGGGGCGGCATGGGGCGCAAAACTTGAAACATTGAATATCCCACTGGTCGTTTTTCGCAGCTGAACCACTTCGCCCCGGCCGCGCAAGCGTTGTTGGCGGCGGGCAGGCGGGTTTTGCGGCCGGCAGACCTTGCGAACGGTATTTTTGCGAAGATGACGGGGGCGGCAGTTGACCTTGGCCCCCGGCCGGCCTAGCTGCCGGGACCATGGCGCGCGCACCCCTTCTTCAGCTTTCCGACATTTCCCTGACCTTCGGCGGCAATCCCGTCTTTGACGGTCTGTCCCTGACCGTGCAGCCGGGCGACCGGCTGGCCTTGGTGGGGCGCAATGGCTCGGGCAAGTCGACCTTGATGAAGGTGATGGCTGGCCTGGTCGAGCCGGACCGCGGCGCCCGCGTCGTGCCGCAGGGCGTGACCGTCGGCTATATGGAGCAGGACCCGGATCTGTCGGGCTATGCGACGCTGGGCGATTACGCGGCCTCGGGCCTGCCCGAGGATCACGCCTGGCGGCTTTCCGTGGTGGCCGAGGGGCTGAAATTCCGCCCCGAGGCGCCGGTTGCGACCGCTTCGGGCGGCGAAAGGCGACGGGCGGCCCTGGCCAAGCTGCTGGCCGAGGCGCCGGAACTGATGCTCTTGGACGAGCCGACCAACCATCTGGACATCCAGGCCATCGAATGGCTTGAGGCCGAGCTGCGCGACACCCGCGCCGCCTTCGTGCTGATCAGCCATGACCGCGCCTTCCTGAAGGCCCTGTCGCGTGCCACGCTCTGGATCGACCGGGGCGAGGTGCGCCGGCGCGAGGCGGGCTTTGACGGGTTCGAAGACTGGCGTGAAGAGGTTTGGGCGGCCGAGGACGAGGCGCGCCACAAGCTGGATCGCAAGATCAAGGCCGAGGCGCGTTGGGCGGTCGAGGGGATCTCGGCCCGGCGCAAGCGCAATATGGGCCGGGTGCGGGCCTTGCAGGCGCTGCGCGAGGAACGCCGCAGCCAGATCCGCCGCCAGGGCACGGCGGCGCTGGAGCTGGAGGCCGGCGCCACGTCGGGGCGCAAGGTGATCGAGGCCGAGCATCTGGCCAAGGCCTTTGGCGACAAGGTGATCGTGCGCGATCTGTCCTTGCGGGTGCTGCGCGGCGACCGGGTGGCCTTCGTGGGCCCGAACGGGGTTGGAAAGACCACGCTTCTCAAGATGCTGACCGGCGAAGTTGAACCTAATTCCGGCAAGGTCACCCTGGGCACCAAGCTGGAGATCGCGGTCTTCGACCAGACCCGTGCCGCGCTGGATGCCGATGCCAGCCTGTGGGAGAACCTGACCGGCGATCCGCTGCTGAAGGTCTCGGGCGCGACGGATCAGGTGCTGGTGCGCGGGCAGAACCGCCATGTCGTGGCCTATCTGAAGGATTTCCTGTTCGACGAGGCGCAGGCGCGCGCGCCGGTGCGCAGCCTGTCGGGCGGCGAAAAGGCGCGGCTTCTTCTGGCCAAGCTGATGGCCAAGCCCGCCAATCTGCTGATCCTGGACGAGCCGACCAACGATCTGGACGTGGAAACCCTGGACCTGTTGCAGGACATTCTGGATGGGTTCGACGGCACGGTGCTGCTGGTCAGCCATGACCGCGATTTCATCGACCGCGTCGCCACCATGACCGTCGCGCTTGAGGGCGAGGGTCGGGCCACGGTCTATCCCGGTGGCTGGTCGGACTATGCGGCGCAGAGGCCTGTTCAGGAAAGTGTCGCGAAGACAGCGCCTTCCGAGCCGAAGCTGAAGCCGGATGTGAAGAGTGTCGCGCCTGCGCCGCGCCCTGCGGCCAGCGGGCTGACCTTCACCGAACGCAAGCGGTTCGACGATCTGCCGGCGCTGATCGCCCGGCTGGAAGCCGAGATCGCCAAACTGACCGAATTCCTGGCCCAACCCGACCTGTTCACCGCCGAGCCGGTGAAATTTCGCAAGGCCTCGGAAGGGCTGGCCGAACGTCAGGCCGCGCTGGCCGCCGCCGAAGAGGAATGGCTGGCCCTGGCCGAACGGGCCTGAGCCGGCGATCCGCGCCGGCCGGCGCCGCCGCACGCCCGCAATGATCCTTCCGCCGCGTCATCGGCCGGGAACGGCCCGTTTCGCGCGCCGCATCGGCCGGTTCTTGCTGCAGCTGCACACGGGCGATCGCGGCCGGCTCACGACCGCTTGAGCCCGCCTTGCCGGAACCGCCGCAAATGCCCAGCGTTAACTCTCGAAGCCGCGCCTCGCCCCGAAGGCAGAATTCGGGACGTGAAGGCCGGCTCGAAACGAAGGAGACAGACATGAAACGTTTTGCGATGGTTCTTGCGGCTTCGGCGGCACTGCCGATGGCCACGGCGGCCTTTGCGGGCGGGATGAGCGAGCCCGTGGTCGAGCCGGTCATCACCCCGGCGCCGGTGCCGGTGGCGGCGCCGACGGGCGATTGGGGCGGCTTCTACGGCGGTGCGCAGCTGGGCTATGGCGATGTCGACACCAACGGGGCCGGCGCCGATGGCAATGGCATGATCGGCGGTATCCATGCCGGCTATCGCTGGGATCTGGGCAAGACCGTTCTGGGTGTTGAAGGCGAATATGACACCGCCAATATCGACCTGGACGGCGGCGGCTCGATCGATTCCGTGGCGCGGCTGAAGCTGATGGCCGGGGCCGATCTGGGCTCGAACCTGATCTATGCCACCGCGGGCGGCGCCTGGGCGGATGCCAAGCTGGGCGGCAGCAGCGCCTCGGACAATGGCTATTTCTACGGCGTGGGTCTGGAACACCAGATGAACAGCCAGTGGAGCGTCGCGGGCGAAGTGCTGCAGCACAAGTTCGACGATTTCGACGGTAGCGGCGTGGATGTGGATGCGACCAGCGTCACCGCCCGGGTGAACTATCGCTTCTGACGGCGCGGCCTTTCAGGCAGCCGGGGGGCCCGCGGTCGAAAGATCGCGGGCCTTCGGCCGTTTCGGGGGGCGCGGGCGCGCGGAAATCCCTTTGCCTTGGGCCGGAAAGCGTGTATCCCGCGCGCCATGACGACATTGCGCGCCATTCGCATCTGCTGCATTCCCCGCTGACCTTTCGGCGCGGGTGCTTCGTCATGACCTTCTGACAAGCCCTCGCGCGGGGACTGCCTGCTGTGCGACCGCCGCTTTCTGAGGGCCTGCGACAAGATGGTGACCATCCGGCTGACGAATTCGATGACCCGGCGGAAGGAAGACTTCCAGCCGATCAACCGCGACCGGGTGGGCATGTATGTCTGCGGTCCCACGGTCTATGACCGGGCGCATCTGGGCAACGCCCGTCCGGTGGTGGTGTTTGACACGCTGTACCGGCTGCTGCGCAATGAATATCAGCCGGATCATGTGAAATATGTCCGCAATTTCACCGATGTCGATGACAAGATCAACGCCGAGGCGCAGCGGCGCAAGGCGGCGGGCCGGCCCGAAAGCCTTGAGGCGCTGATCCGCGAGCGGACCGAGGAAACCATCGCCTGGTATCATGCCGACATGGACGCGCTGGGGGCGCTGCGCCCGGATGTGGAACCGCGGGCGACCGAATTCATCGGCGCGATGATCGCGATGATCGAGGGGCTGATCGCGGCGGGCCATGCCTATGAGGCGGCGGGTCATGTTCTGTTCCGGGTGCGGTCCTACCGCAATTACGGCGCGCTGTCGGGCCGGTCGGTCGATGACATGATCGCGGGGGCGCGGGTCGAGGTGGCGCCCTTCAAGGAAGACCCGATGGATTTCGTGCTGTGGAAGCCCTCGGATGCCGATCTACCGGGCTGGGACAGCCCCTGGGGCCGCGGCCGTCCGGGCTGGCATATCGAATGCTCGGCCATGAGTTACGAATTGCTGGGCGACAGTTTCGACATTCATGGCGGCGGGCTGGACCTGCAATTCCCGCATCATGAGAACGAGATCGCGCAAAGCTGCTGCGCCCATCCGCAGGGCGGCTTCGCCCGCTATTGGCTGCACAATGAGATGCTGCAGGTCGAGGGCAAGAAGATGTCCAAATCCCTGGGCAATTTCTTCACCGTGCGCGATCTGCTGGGCCAGGGCATCCCGGGCGAGGTGATCCGCTTCGTCTTCCTGATGACGCATTACCGCAGCCCGATGGACTGGACGGCGGAAAAGGCGCGGCAGGCGGAAGCTACATTGAGGAAGTGGCACCGTGTCTTGACCGGTGTCGCTCCCACACGCCCCGACGACGTTGTGGTCCACGCTCTTGCGGACGACCTGAATACGCACGGCGCATTGCAGGCGCTTCGCGGTCTCTATGACCGGTTAGAAGATGTGCGGAAAGTCGAAGCATACGGTCATCCCAATGACAGATCGAGCTTGGCAGAGTCCGGGGATGCAATAGAGGGACGTTTTGTAGCTTCGGCTCAACTGCTGGGTCTCCTGCTCGCGGGAGGGGACGCCTGGATTGGAGCCGGCGTCGATCTCGCTCCCTACACCGCGCGTCTGACCGCACTGCGCGAAGCCGCCATGGCGTCAAAGGACTTCTCCGCCGTCGACGCGCTGAAATCCGCCCTGACTGCGGCCGGGGTCGAGGTGCGCATGTCCAAGGCCGGGGTCGAACTGCTGCCGGGCCCGGGCTTCGATGCCTCGAAGCTAGAGGCGCTGCAATGATCGTCCGTGCCCACCGGAGTTTTCGAAAACTCCGGCCAAGTTTCTTCGAAGAAACTTGCCAAATTCCTTCGAAGGAATTTGGCCTGGGCGCAGCACGGCCTGCCGCCCCCACCCGTTGACCTGCCCGGACCTGCAAGGACCAAGCCATGAGCCCCCGCGACCGCCTTTATCTTTACGACACCACGTTGCGCGACGGGCAGCAGACCCAGGGCGTGCAGTTCTCGGCGCTGGAAAAGGCCCAGATCGCCCGGGCGCTGGATGCTTTGGGCGTCGATTACATCGAGGGCGGCTGGCCGGGGGCGAACCCGACCGACAGCGAATTCTTCGCCGCCGCGCCGCAGACCCGCGCCCGGATGACCGCCTTCGGCATGACCAAACGCGTTGGCCGCTCGGCCGGGAATGACGATGTTCTGGCGGCGGTGCTGAATGCCGGCACCGACACGGTCTGTCTGGTGGGCAAGACCCATCCGTTCCATGTCACCACCGCCCTGGGCGTCTCGCTTGACGAAAACCGCGCCGCGATTGCCGAGACCTTCGCCCATCTGCGCGGGCTGGGCCGCGAGGTGCTGTTCGATGCCGAGCATTTCTTCGATGGCTATCGTGCCGACCCGGCCTATGCGCTGTCTTGCCTGAAGGCGGCGCATGATCAGGGCGCGCGCTGGCTCGTTCTCTGCGACACCAATGGCGGCACGCTGCCCGAAGAGGTGGGGCGCGTGGTGGCCGAGGTGATCGCGGCGGGCATTCCGGGCGACCGTCTGGGCATTCATTGCCATGACGATACCGGCAATGCGGTGGCCAACAGCCTGGCGGCGGTGCGGGCCGGGGCGCGGCAGATCCAGGGCACGCTGAACGGGCTGGGCGAGCGCTGTGGCAATGCCAATCTGGTCAGCCTGATTCCGACGCTGCTGCTGAAGGAACCCTTCGCCAGCCAGATCGAAACCGGGGTGACGCAGGATGCGCTGCGCGGTCTGGTCAAGACCAGCCGGATGCTGGACGATATCCTGAACCGGGTGCCGCTGCGCAGCGCGCCCTATGTCGGCGCCTCGGCCTTCGCGCATAAGGCGGGGCTGCATGCCAGCGCGATCCTGAAGGATCCCACCACCTACGAACATATCGACCCGGCCCTTGTCGGCAATTCCCGGCTGATCCCGATGTCGAACCAGGCCGGCCAGTCCAATCTGCGGGCGCGGCTGGCCGATGCCGGCGTGGCGATCGACCCCAAGGATCCGCGGCTGCCCGCGATCCTGGACACGATCAAGACGCGCGAGGATCAGGGCTATGCCTATGACGGGGCGCAGGCCAGTTTCGAGCTGGTGGCGCGGCGCGAATTGGGATTGTGCCCCGATTTCTTCGAGGTCGACCGCTACCGTGTCACGGTCGAACGCCGCAAGGACCGGCAGGGCCGCGTGGTCAGCCTGTCCGAGGCGGTGGTCGTGGTGCGCATCGACGGGCAGCAGGTGATGTCGGTCTCGGATTCGGTCGATGCCGATGGCTGCGATCGCGGCCCGGTCAATGCGCTGGCCAAGGCGCTGGCCAAGGATCTGGGCCCCTATCAGGCCGCCATCGACGACATGAAACTGGTCGATTTCAAGGTGCGGATCACCCAGGGCGGGACAGAAGCCGTCACCCGCGTGATCATCGACAGCGAAGACGGGCAGGGGCGGCGCTGGTCGACGGTGGGGGTCAGCCCGAACATCGTCGATGCCTCGTTCGAGGCGCTGCTGGATGCGATCCAGTGGAAGCTGATCCGCGATGGCGCCACGGTCTGACGCATCCCGGCCGGGCGCTGCCGAACCCGCTTCCCCCGGGCCTGCGGCTGGGATATCGGGGGGCGCATGAGCCTGGATGCCTGTGCCGCGCTGTTGCAGCGCGGTGACCCCGATCGCTATCTGTCCGTCCTTGCCGCGCCGCTTTGGGCGCGCGAATTGCTGCTGCCGCTTTACGCCTGCAATCTGGAAATCGCCCGCGCGCCCTGGGCCTCGAAAGAGCCGATGATCGCCGAAATGCGGCTGCAATGGTGGCGCGACACGGTCGAGGCGGCGGGGCAGGGCAGGCCTGCGCGGGCGCATGAAGTGGCGGGCCCGCTGCACCGGCTGATCACCGAGACCGGCCTGCCGGTCGACCCGCTGGACCGGCTGATCGCCGCGCGGCGCTGGGATTGCTGGACCGAGCCCTTCGCCGATCTGGCGGCGCTGGAGACCTATCTGGACGAGACGGGCGGCGGGCTGATGTGGCTTGCGGGGCGCGCGCTTGGTGCGCCTGACACGGCCGAGGCGGCGCTGCGCGCCTATGGCTGGGCCAGCGGATTGGCGGGCTTCCTGCGCGCCGTGCCGGAACTGCAGGCGCGCGGC
>NZ_JAICBZ010000130.1 GCF_020179405.1 Xinfangfangia pollutisoli
CTGCGCGCCCTGCCCCGCGGCAGCCTTGCCGGCAAGGCGCCCGAGCTGGCCGCTTTGGCCGCCCGGATCGACGCGCTGCGCGCCCGTCTGGCCGCGCCGCCGGTTTCCGGTTGATCTGCCTCGGAAAGATGCGCTTTCGCGCTTGCCCCCCGCCGCAAAACCGTTATGTAGGCCCCGTGTCGGGCCGTAGCGCAGCCTGGTTAGCGCGTCCGTCTGGGGGGCGGGAGGTCGAGAGTTCGAATCTCTCCGGCCCGACCATCGTAAAACCGCCCGCCTGCATCCGCAGTGCGGGCGGTTTTTCTTAAGGCCAGGTTTTCAAAGGCTAACGGGGGGTCCAATGGCAAAGAATCCCGGGGTCCTGCCCGACAGTGCGATCCGCGATCTGATCGGCACGGGCGCGATTTCCGCCCAGCCTGCCGTGACCGATGCGCAGGTGCAGCCCGCCAGCCTTGACCTGCGGCTGGGGTCTGTGGCCTATCGCGTCCGGGCCTCGTTCCTGGCCGGTGACGGGCGCAGCGTGGCCAGCCGCCTGCCCGAGTTCCAGATGCACGCCGTCGACCTGGCCCAGGGCGCGGTGCTGGAAAAGGGCTGCGTCTATCTGATTCCGCTGGCCGAAAGCCTGGCCCTGCCGCCGGGCATCACCGCGGTCGCCAATGCCAAATCCTCGACCGGGCGGCTGGACCTGTTGACCCGTACCATCACCGATGGCGGCACCGAATTCGACCGCATTCCCGAGGGCTATCATGGCCCGCTCTGGGCCGAGGTCTGCCCGCGCAGCTTCTCGGTTCTGGTGCGCCAGGGCCAGCGGCTGAACCAGATCCGTTTCCGCCAGGGCGAAGCGCGGCTTTCGGATGCCGATCTGGCGGCGCTGCATGCGCGCGTGGCCCTGGTCGATGGCAAGCCGGTGATCTCGGAAGGTTTGGGCTTTTCCGTCGATCTGCGCCTGCCGAAGACGACCCTGGTCGGCTATCGCGCCAAGCCGCATACCGGCGTCGTCGATCTGGACCTGATCGGCCATTACCCCGCCCGCGACTTCTGGGAAGAGGTGCATAGCGAGGATGGCCGCATCATCCTGGACCCGGGCGCCTTCTACATTCTGGTCAGCCGCGAGGCGGTGACCATTCCCCCCGATCACGCCGCCGAAATGGCGCCCTATCTGGCGATGGTGGGCGAGTTTCGGGTGCATTACGCGGGGTTTTTCGACCCGGGCTTCGGCTGGGCCGAAGCGGGCGGCGCGGGCAGCCGGGGCGTGCTGGAAGTGCGCTGCCACGAGGCGCCCTTCGTGCTGGAACATGGCCAGGTCGTGGGCCGGCTGGTCTATGAACGGATGTCGGCGCCCCCGGCCCGGCTTTATGGCGCCGGGATCGCCTCGAACTATCAGGGCCAGGGGCTGAAACTGGCCAAGCAGTTCCGCTAAGCCCCGGGCTTCGCAGCGCCCCCTAGAACATCACCTTGCGCAGCATGTTCAGCGCGACCAGCGTCAGGAAGACCGCGAAGGCGCGCTTCAAGGGTTTGGGATTCATCGCATGCGCCAGCCGCACGCCCCAGGGCGTGGTCAGAAGCGTGGTGCCGATCACCACCAGGAAGGCCGGCAGGTTCACCGCGCCCAGCGTATAGGGCGGCGCGCCCTCGGCCGGGACCATCAGGAAGCCCACCACCGCCGGCACCGCGATCAGCACGCCAAAGCCCGAGGCCGTGGCGACCGCGCGATGGATCGGCATCGAGAACAGCGTCATCAGCGGCACCCCGAACGTGCCGCCCCCGATCCCCATCATCGCCGAGAAAAACCCCACGGCCGAGGCCAGCATGCCGCGCAGCGGCTCGCCCGGCATGGCCGCACCCAGACGCGCAGAATCGCGGCCGAAGGCCATCCACAGCCCCGCCAGCCCCGCCAGCACCCCGAACACCGCCTGCAGCGCCTGCGAGGGCACGCGCGCCGCGACATAGACGCCGATCGCCGCCGAAATCACCAGCCAGGGCCCCCAGCTTTTCAGCACCGACCAGTCGACCGCGCCCTTGCGGTGATGCGCCGCAACCGAGCGCAGCGAGGTGATGATGATCGTGGCCAGCGAGGTGGCGACGCAGACCTGCATCACCTGGCCCTCGCCATAGCCCAGCACGTTGAAGGCATAGAAGAAGGCCGGCACCAGCACGATGCCGCCGCCCACGCCCAGAAGCCCCGACACCACGCCGGCAAAGCCGCCGATCAGGACAAGGGCCAGGATCAGGGTCCAGTGCTGCAGGATCTCGGTCATCGCATCTCTCCGGCGGGTCTGACCCTTGGGCTTTACCTGTCCCGACCGCCGGGGGCCAGAGCCCTTGCGTCAGGCCGCCTGGGCCGAGGCCTCGACCCGCGCCAGCGCCTGTTCGACCAGCGCAATGCCCGCGCCCTCGGCACTTGCCCCCTGCGACAGGACCTGCCGCCAGCCGCGCGCGCCGGGCAGGCCATGGAACAGGCCCAGCATATGGCGGGTGATCTGATGCAACCGCCCGCCCGCGGCCAGATGCGCCTGAATATAGGGCAGCATGTCGCGCACGACCTGGGACCGTACGGGCGTATGGTCCATACCCCACAGCCCATCGGCGCCGATCAGCGCATGGCCCGGATCGTGATAGGCGGCGCGCCCGATCATCACCCCATCCAGCCCCCGCGTCAGCAGCGCCCGCGCCTGATCCAGCGTCGCGACGCCGCCATTCAGGCAGATCACCAGATCGGGGAAGTCCCGCTTCATCTGCAGGACCAGATCGTAATCCAAGGGCGGGATCTCGCGGTTTTCCTTGGGCGACAGGCCTTGCAACCAGGCCTTTCGCGCATGGATCACGACATGGCGCACGCCCGCCGCCGCGACCTGCTGCAGGAAATCCGGCAGGACCTGCGCCGGGTCCTGATCATCGACGCCGATCCGGCATTTCACCGTCACCGGCACATCGGCCTGATCCTGCATCGCCTTGACGCAATCGGCGACCAGCGCCGGCCGCTCCATCAGCACGGCGCCGAAACAGCCCGATTGCACGCGGTCCGAGGGGCAGCCGCAATTCAGGTTCACCTCGTCATAGCCCCAGTCGCGCGCGATCCGCACCGCCTGGGCCAGTTCGCCGGGCACCGATCCGCCCAGCTGCAAGGCAACGGGATGTTCCTCGGCCGAGAAATCCAGCAGCCGCGCCTTCGGGCCGTGCAGGATCGCCGGCGCCGTCACCATCTCGGTATACAGCATCGCCCGGCGCGTCATCAGCCGGTGGAAATACCGGCAGTGACGGTCGGTCCAATCCATCATCGGCGCGACGGACAGTCTGTGCGACAGGTCTTGCATGATCCTCGGGCGGCGGCGGAAGGGGCGCATCGGCTATACACCCTGCGGGCTGCGGGGCCAAGCCGGTCGCCCCGGCGCAGGATGACACATCGACAAGGGCGCGCCGGCATATTATCTATAATTCATGAAGCACATCCCCGAAGAAACCCAATCCGCCCGCATTGCCCGCGTCCTTGCCGACCGCATCATCCGCGGCGAGATCGCGCCCGGCGCTCGGCTGCGGCAGGATCATATCGCCGCCGAATTCGGCGCCAGCCACGTCCCGGTGCGCGAGGCGTTTCGCGAGCTGCAGACCCAGGGCCTGGCCGAGAGCGAACCCAGGCGCGGCTTTCGCGTGACCGAGTTCGACGTGGCCGAGTTGCGCGAGGTGGCCGAGATGCGCGCAAGCCTTGAATCCCTGGCCCTGCGCCATGCCGCACCCAACCTGACGCGCAGCATTCTTCTGGAAGCAGAACAGGTTACCCGCCACGGCGACAGCGCCAGCACCGTGCGCGACTGGGAGGAAGCGAACCGCCGCTTCCACCATCTGATCCTGTCCCCCTGCCGCATGCCGCGCCTGTTGCGAACCATCGACGACCTGCAGGCGGCCAGCGCGCGCTTCCTGTTTGCCGCCTGGCGCCGCGACTGGGAGGCGCGGACCGATCACGACCACCGCGCCATTCTTGAGGCGCTGCGCAAGGGCCAGACCGACCTGGCCTGCGCCACGCTGGCGCGGCATGTCGGCTGGATCGGCAAGCGCAAGACGGCGACAAAAAATGCTGATCCGACCGAGACTTATGCGCTTCTTGGCTGATTATCTATAATCTTGATTGCCGATCCCGGATCAGACCGCCCTAATTATAGATAGATTCGACCCCTATCTGCAAAGGACTGATCCATGGCATTTCTGAACCCCTCACCGACCCGGGCCGCAGCGCTTTGGCGCGATACCGGGATCGCGCTGGGCGGCGCGGCGCTGATCACGCTGGGCGCCAAGCTGCAGATCCCGTTCTGGCCGGTGCCGATGACGCTGCATTCGCTGGCGGTGTTCTTCCTGGCCGCGGCGCTTGGCCCGCGGCTGGGCCCGGCTGCGATGGCCGCCTATCTGGGCGCCGGGGCGCTGGGACTGCCGGTCTTCTCGGGCACGCCCGAACGCGGCATCGGGCTGGCCTATATGGTCGGGCCGACCGGCGGCTATCTTGCGGGCTATCTGCTGGGCGCGGGGCTAACCGGCGCGCTGGCGCAGGGGCGCGGGATGATCGGGCGCTTTCTGGCCATGCTGGCGGGCCTTGCGGTGACTTATGCGCTTGGCCTTGCCTGGCTGACCCTTTTCGTTCCGGCGCCGAAGCTGCTGGCTGCTGGTTTGACGCCCTTCCTTCTTGGCGATCTGGTCAAGCTGGCGCTGGCATCCGGCCTGATCGCCGCGCTCGTCCGCCTCAAGGTCCGCGCAGAATGATCCGGACCGACTGGACCATGGAGGAGGCCAGGGCGATCCACGCCCTGCCCTTCGCCGACCTGATGAACCGCGCCCAAAGCCTGCACCGCGCGCATTTCGACCCGAATGCGATCGAGACGGCCAGCCTTCTGAGCATCAAGACCGGCGGCTGCCCCGAGGATTGCGGCTATTGCTCGCAATCGGCCCATCACGATACAGGCGTCAAGGCCACCAAGCTGATGGAAACGGGGGAGGTTCTGGCCGCCGCCCGGCGTGCCAAGGCCGCCGGCGCACAGCGCTTCTGCATGGGGGCCGCCTGGCGCAGCCCCAAGGATCGCGACATGGACAGGCTGTGCGCCATGGTGCGCGGCGTGTCCGACCTGGGGCTGGAAACCTGCATGACGCTGGGCATGCTGTCGCCCGGGCAGGTCGCGCGGCTGAAGGCGGCGGGCCTGGATTTCTACAACCACAACATCGACACCTCGCCCGCCTATTACGCGCAGATCGCCAGCACCCGCAGGATGGAAGACCGGCTCGACACGGTCGAACAGGTGCGCAAGGGCGGCATCAGGGTCTGCTGCGGCGGCATTATAGGCATGGGCGAGGCCGAGGAAGACCGCATCGCCATGCTGGTGACACTGGCCACCCTGCCCGCGCATCCCGACAGCGTCCCGGTGAACCTGTGGAACGAGATCAAGGGCGTGCCGGTGCAGGCGCGCGCGCAGGCCGTCGATCCCTTCGCGCTGCTGCGCATCGTGGCGCTGGCGCGGATCCTGATGCCGGCCTCGGTCCTGCGCCTGTCGGCCGGGCGCACGGGGATGAGCGACGAGCTGCAGGCGCTGTGCTTTCTTGCCGGCGCGAATTCGATCTTCGTGGGCGACCAGTTGCTGACCACCGGCAACCCGGCGGCCTGGAAGGATCATGACCTGCTGGCCCGGCTTGGGATGCACATCGCCCCCGCGCAGCCCCGGCCCCGGGTGACGGCGGAATAGCTTAGCCCGGAACGCTTCGGGCAAGGATCTGCACCGCCCGGGCGATCTGCCCCTCGTCCAGCGCCGCAAAGCCCAGGCGAAAGGCCTGCGGCGCCGGGCCCTTCAGCGCGAAGCGCGTGCCGGAGAGCAGGGCCAGCCCCGCCTGCCCCGCGGCTTCGGCCCAATCCTCGGCCGACACCGCCTTGCAGCGCAGCCACAGCGCAAGGCCCCCGGCGGGCAGATCAAAGCTGATGCGCCCGGCCAGATGCGCCTCCAGCAGCCCCGCCAGCAAATCCCGCCGCGCCCGGTAGACCCGCCGCGCCTTTCTCGCGTGACGCCCCAGATCACCGTCGCGGATCAGCTCCGCCAGCGCCGCCTCCAGCGGCGCGTCGCCCTGCCGGTCGATGGCGGCCCGCGCCTCGGCCATCCGCCGCAGCAAGGGCTCGGGCGCCAGCGCATAGCCCAGGCGGATCCCGGGCGAGAGCAGCTTTGACAGCGAGCCCACATAAATCAGCGGCAGGCCTTCGGGCGCGCGGGCGGCCAGCGGCAGCACCGGGCGGCCCTCGAAGCGGTACTCGTGATCGTAATCATCCTCGATCAGCGCAAGCCCATGGCGCTGCGCCAGATCCAGCAGCTGCAGCCGCCGCGCGGCCCCCATGGTCACGGTGGTCGGGTATTGGTGATGCGGGGTCACATACACCGCCCGGATGCGCGGATCGCGGGCCAACGCCGCCTCCAGCGCGTCGATCCGCAGGCCGCCACCATCGACCGGCACGCCCTGCACCTGCGCCCCCGCGGCACGGAACGCCGCCCAGGCCAGCGGATAGCCCGGCTCTTCGACCGCGATGACCTGACCCGGCGCCAAAGCCGCACGCGCGGCCAGAAACAGCGCCATCTGGCTGCCACGGGTGATCAGCAGCTGCTCCGGATCGGCCACCACGCCGCGATCCGAGGACAGATAGGCCGCCAGCGCCTGGCGCAGGGGCAGGCTGCCGCGCGCATCGCCGTAATCCGCCCCGGCGCGGAAGGCGGGCGACAGCAGTGCGCGGCGAAAGGCACGGGCCAGCGCCTTGTCGGGCACCAGTTTGGGGTCGGGCGCGCCATCGGTGAAGGCCAGCCCGGCGCGCGGGGCCATCGGCGCCGGCGCGGCGCTTTCTGGGCGGCGCGCCAGCATCGGCTGTG
>NZ_JAICBZ010000131.1 GCF_020179405.1 Xinfangfangia pollutisoli
AGGGCGGGGCACGCTGGACCGGCTGGCCGAGCGGCTGGAGGCCGCGCCCGCGCAGCGCCTGGCCGATCTGTCCCGGCGGCTGGAGGCTCTGGACCGGATGCGCCAGTCGCTGGGCCCGGACGAGACGCTGAAGCGCGGCTTTGCGGTGGTGCGGGGCGATGGGCAGGTCGTCACCGGCAAGGCCGCGGCCGAACGCGCGCAGGTGATCGAGCTGCAATTCCATGACGGGCGCGTCACCCTGCCGGGCCGCGGCGCGGCACCGAAGCGGCCGGGACGCGCGGGCGGGGCCGAGGGTGGGGAAGGCGGGCAGGGCAGCCTGTTCTGACCCGGCCCGCTTCGGCCTAAGCCCCCAGATAGCCGTCGCAATTGACCGGCCCGCTGGCGCCCGGCGTCAGGCTGATCGGGTCCGAGACCGGCTCGGGCCCGGCATACCAGCCCTCGATGTGATCGCCGCGGTCGTAATAGGTCCAGCAGACCTGATCGCCGGGCTTGTCCTCATAGAAAAAGCAGATCTTGTCTTCGACCTGGGCCCAGCTGCCGCGCACGCAGCGTTCGGCATCGCGCCAGATCACCTTGCGCCCGGGCAGGAAGCTTTCGATCCCGTAGATCCCCGCCGCGGTCGCGGTGTCCATCGTCTTGCCGCGGGTCAGCGCGTCAAAGCCTTCGGCCGTCAGCGGCGCATCGACCGTGGCCAGGACGGGGCCTGCGAAAGCGGCGGCCGCAAGGGCCAGGGCAACCAGTCTGCGCATCGTCACACTCCCACATCCGGGCCGGGGCAGTTCAGCCCCTGGCCGGTCTGCGCCACCTCGTTCAACTCGGCCCCCGGCGCGTCATTGACCGACAGCGCCACCAGGCCCTCGCCCTTGTGCCAGAAGGTCCAGCAATGTTCCGAGGCATCGTATTCATAGGTGAAGCAGATCATTTCATCTTTCGGATACCAGCTGCCATATTGGCATTCGTCCTCGCTGAACTTCCAGCGCACCTTGCGGCCCGGCAGATATTCCTCGATCCCGAAGACCGAGCCATATTGCGAATAGGTCAGGGTCTTGCCGGTGACATAGGCGTCGAATTCGGCGGCGGTCATCGGCGCGTCATCCTGGCCGGCCGGGGCAAGGGCCGGCCAAAGCGCCAGGGTCAGGGCGGGCAGAAACAGGGCAGGGCGCATCGGGTATTCCTTCGGCGGGCATTCCTTCGGCTCGTCGCGGGCAGGCTGCCATGACGGGCCGGCTTTGGCCAGTCAGGCCTGCGTGACCTGCCGCGCCGCCGCCGCCTCGGCCCAGGGGCGCAGCCGCGGCCGCATCGCGCGCCGCCAGAGCCGGGGGAAGAAGGCCAGCGTGCAGGCCACTGGCAGGGGCCAGGGCAGGCGCGGGGCATCCGTGGGCGCGGGCAGGCGCAGCGCCGGATAGGGCCGGGTCGGGTGGGCGTGATGGTCGGAATGGCGCGGCGCATTCAGCATCAAAGCCGAGGAGAACCAATGCGCGGTGTTCCAGCTGTGCTGCGGCCCGACCGGCTCCAGCCTGCCATTCGGCAGGGTCACGCGCTGCAGCCCGTAATGCTGGACGTAATCCGACACCAGGATCTGCATCTGCGCATGCAGCGCCAGCCCCACCCAGGCGAGAATGCCTCCCCAGCCCGCCAGTGCGGCGGCCAGGGCCAGGGAAAGGGCGCCTCCGCCAATGTAGACAGTGTAAGGATGAAGGCCCTGCCTGCCGGCGCTGCGGGCGCGCAGCGCGTCTTCGGCCTTCCAGCCCTGGATGAAGCTTCCCCGCCAGGCCTTTGGCATGAAACGATAAAAGCTTTCGCCGGCCCGGGCGGAATTCGGATCTTCGCCCGAGGCGACATGGCGGTGATGCACCAGCCGGTGCGCGCTGGCATGCTGGCCGAACAGAAGCACGGTATAGACCGCGCGGCCCAGGTTGAACAGCGCGCGCGGGCTGCGATGGATCAGCTCATGCGCGGCCGGATGGCCGACCTGACCCAGCCACAGCCCGGCGCCGAAGAACAGAAGCACCCTTTGCCCGACGCTTAGCCCCGACGGCCCGGCCACCGCCCAGACCGCGGCGGGCAGTAGCGCCAGCGCCGAGAGGCCAACGGCCACCAGCACCGCGTCGGCGGCAGGAAACTCGGCCCCCTCGGGCGCATCGCCCGCGACATAGGGCACCAGCTGGTCCAGCAGCACCGACAGCAGCGCCATGTACAGAAACCCCGCCCACAGCCAGCCGCCGCCGGCCCAGATGCCCAGCGCCAGCAAGGGCACCGGGGCAAGTGACGCGACGGCAAAGGCCGCCATCGGCAGGGGGGCTTTGCGAAGGCTGGGGCTTTTGGTCATGCTGGGGCCGAGGGAAGCATGAAACCGCGGCGGGGAAAAGCCCGGGCACGGGGGCGGGGTATCACGGGGGCGGGGGATGATGGAGATCACGGCATTTGGTCGCATCGCGGCCGGGGCGGCGCTGGTTCTGGCGCTGGCCTATTGGGCGTTTTACACCGGCCGGGGCGGCGCGCCGGATCTGGCGGGCGCGCTGGTGAAGACCGGATCGGTGGCGCTTCTGGCGCTGGTCCTGTGGCAGGTGGCAATGCGGGGCGGGGCGCTGCCGCTGTTCTGGCTGGTCGCGCTGGGGCTGACGCTGGGGGCTTTGGGAGATTTCTGCCTGGCGCGCAGCGGTGAGGCCTGGTTCCTGGCCGGGATGGGGGCCTTCGGCGCCGGGCATCTGGCCTATGCGCTGGCGCTGATCCTGCGCGGGCGGGCGCTGGGGGGCGGACTGGCCGGCTTGCAGCCGGCGGAGCTGCTGGTGCTGGCGGCGCTGGTGCTGCTGATCCTGTCGACCGAGATCTGGCTTGCCCCGCGCACCGGCGGGCTTTTGTGGCCGGTGCGGGCCTATGTGCTGCTGATCGCGCTGATGGGGCTTGCGGCGATCCTGCTGCCCGCAGCACCTGGGCAGGGCTTGATCCGGCTGGGGGCGGCGCTGTTCCTGGCCTCGGATCTGATGCTGGCGATCGGGCTGTTTGTCGCGCAGTCGGCCGGGCTGAAGACCGGCCTGTCGCTGGCGCTGTGGCCGGCCTATTGGGCGGCACAGGCGTTGATCGGCCTGGGCGCCTTGCGGCTTTGGGCGCCGACGGCGGGCTAAGCGGGCCTTGCTCTTCCCATCGCGGCGCGAAGGCATTAGGTGAAGGCGATCAGGCAAGGGGCCGCGCATGTCGTTCTTCAAGAAGCTCAAGGACCGGATGTTCCGCTCCTCCGACAAGATCGGCGAGGGGCTGGATGCTTTGGTTGCCGAGGGCGATGATGCCCCGCCCGCCACGCCCCCCGCCGCCACCATTGCGCCCGCAGCCCCGCCAGCCGCTCCGGCTGCCAGTCCGGTCCCCGCTGCCCCCGCGCCTGCCGCGGAGGAGTCCAAGCCCGGGCTGATCGGCCGGCTGTTCGGCCGCGCGGATGAGCCGCGCCGGGTCCTGGACGATGCGATGCTGGAAAGCCTGGAGGATCTGCTGATCCAGGCTGATCTTGGCCCGGAAACCGCCATGCGCGTCACGGCGAATATCGCCGAGGGCCGCTTCGGCCGCCGGATTTCCACCACCGAGCTGAAACAGGCGCTGGCCGCCGAGGTCGAGCGGATCATGACCCCGGTCGCCCGGCCCCTGCCTTTGTACCCCAAGCGTCCGCAGGTGGTGCTGGTGGTGGGCGTCAACGGCTCGGGCAAGACCACGACCATTGGGAAGCTCGCCAGCCAGTTCAAGGCCGCGGGAAAGCAGGTTGTGATCGCCGCGGGCGACACGTTCCGTGCCGCGGCCGTGGATCAGCTGAAGGTCTGGGGCACGCGCGCGGGCGTTCCGGTTCTGACCGCGCCTGAAGGCAGCGATCCGGCCAGCCTTGCCTTCGATGCGCTGACCAGGGCGCAGGCCGAAGGCGCCGATCTTCTGATGATCGACACCGCCGGCCGGTTGCAGAACCGCGCCGATCTGATGGAGGAACTGGCCAAGATCGTGCGGGTGATCCGCAAGGTCGATCCGACCGCGCCGCATAACACGCTGTTGGTGCTGGATGCGACCACCGGCCAGAACGCGGTGACGCAGGTGGAAATCTTCCGCAAGATCGCCGATGTCTCGGGCCTGGTGATGACCAAGCTGGACGGCACCGCCAAGGGGGGCGTGCTGGTGGCGCTGGCCGACCGTTTCGGCCTGCCGATCCATGCCATCGGTGTGGGCGAGCAGATCGACGATCTGGCCGCGTTCGATCCGGGCGATTTCGCCCGGGCTCTGGTGGGCCTGTCGGAATGATCGGCCGTCTTTTGCCCCTGGGGCTGGCTGCCGCTTTGGCATCTGCCCTGGCGCTTCCGGCCGCGGCCGAGCCCGATTGCGGCGCGGTCTGGGGCGCCCTGGCGGCGGAACTGCCCACGGGGATCAGCCTGTCGGGCCGGCCCTCGGGCAGCCAGGACGGGTTCTGCGTGCTGGGCGGGGTCGAGATCAGCTTTGGCGCGCAGGCGACCAGCCTATTCGTGGCCGACCGGCTGATGCTGAAGGGCCCCGCACTTGAGGCGCTGCTCGGGGCGGACGTCGCGCCCAGCGCGCTGGAAGGCCGGATCGACGGGCTGCGGGTTCTGGTGCGCACCGGCTATGCCTCGTTCGACTATGCCGCGCTGGCCCAGTCGCGGCTGGCGCGCACCAGTGCCAGTCTGCTGATGACCTGGGACGAGAAGGCCCGGCTGCTGCGGCTGGACCGGATGCATGTCGATCTGCCCGGCAACAATGCGATCTATATGGCGGGCGAGATGACCGGGGTGGATCTGGGCTCGCGCGCGGCGATCCAGACCTCGGCCGCCAGTTTCGCGTTGACGCGGCTGGATCTGGATGCCCGGCTGCACGGGCTGTTCGAATGGTATCTGCTGCCGGCGCTGGCGGGGGCGCTGCTGCCCGCCGATGGCGATGCCGAGGCGGCAGCGCAGGCGCTGAAATCCGAAGCCAAGGCCTTTCTGGCGGCCCTGCCGGAACCCGCCTTTCCCGCCGCCACCCGCGACGCGGCGGCGCGGATCGTCGACGAATTGCCCAATCCCTCGGGGCGGGTCAAGCTCGCGTTCCGCGCGCCCGACGGCTTCGGCCCGGTGCGCTTTGCCCGCTATGCGCTGACGGGCCTGCCCCGAAGCCTGGCCGAGGCGGGGCCGCTGTTTCAGGGCATCACCCTGGATCTGACCTGGACGCATGAGGATGCCGAGTGAGCAGCTGGCTGGCAGCCCTTGAAGGCACGCCGGCGGGCCATGATCTGGCGCTTGCGCTGGCGCTGATGGCGGCGGTGCTGCATGCGCTGTTCGGGGCGCTGCAGAAGGGGCGGCACGATCCCTGGCTGTCGCGCGCGGCCATCGACCTGAGCTACGGGGTGATCGCGGCGCCCTTCGCGCTGTTCCTGGTGCCCTGGCCCGAGCCGCATATGTGGCCGATCTTCGCCGGCGCCGTGGTGATCCATATCGTCTACAAGGTCTTGCAGGCGATGACCTATACCCGCGGCGCCTATACGGTCGTCTATCCGGTGGTGCGCGGCACCGGGCCCCTGGTCACGGTGATCGCGGCGGGCCTGGTCTTTGGCGAGCATTTCGCGCCCGGGCAATGGATCGGCCTTTTGTTGCTGGTCGGCGGCATCCTGGGGCTGGCCGCCTATAACCTGCGCCATGTGACGGTGGACCGCGCGCGGCTGGTGCCGGCCCTGTGCTTTGCCGCGGCGACCGGGGTTCTGGTCGCGGCCTATACGACCTATGATGCCTATGGCATCCGCGCGACCGCCGACCCGTTCACCTTCCTGGCCTGGTTCTTCATGCTGGACGGGATCTTCCTGCCGCTGGTCAGCGCCCGTCGCCTGGCGCGTCTGCGGCGCGACGAGATCGGCCCCCTGATGCGCCGCGGCGTGCTGGGCGCCTTCGTCGCCTATTTCAGCTTCGGCGCGGTCATGCTGGCCACGCGGCTGGACAAGGTGGGCGAGGCGGCGGCCCTGCGCGAAACCTCGGCCGTCTTCGCCGCCTTGATCGGCTGGCTGGTTCTGGGCGAGAAGGTGGGCTGGGCCCGGATGGGATTGATGACGCTGATCGCGCTCGGGGCAGTGCTGATCGAGGCCTTGGGATAAGGAACAGGCAATGGCCGAGAAACAGATCAACCCGGTGCTGAAACAGGTGCTGGAACTGGGGCCGACAGTCGCCTTCTTCGCGCTGTACATGTGGATCAAGGACAAGAGCTATACGGTCGGCGGCACCGAATATTCGGGCTTCATCGTCGCGGCCGTCATCTTCGTGCCGATCCTTCTGGCCTCGATCGCGCTGCTTTGGGTGCTGTCGGGCAAGATCAGCCGCATGCAGGTCTTCACCGCGCTGGTGGTGATCTTCTTCGGCGGGCTGACGGCCTGGTTCAACGATGCCAGCTTCTTCAAGATGAAGACCACCATCGTCTATGGCTTCTTCGCGCTCTTGCTGGGCATCGGGCTGATGCGGGGCGAAAGCTGGCTGCAATATGTGCTGGGCGAGATGCTGCCGATGCAGCATGCGGGCTGGATGATCCTCACCCGCCGGCTGACGGGCATGTTCGCGGCCCTGGCCGTGGCCAATGAGGTGATCTGGCGCACCCAAAGCGATGCGCTGTGGGTCACCTTGGAAACCTTCGCCTTCCCGGCGGCGCTGTTCGGCTTCCTGATCCTGCAGATCACCGCGTTGAGCCCGCATATCATCGAAGACGAGGCCGCCGGAAAACCCGACGCGCCCGGCAAGACGGCAGGCCGCGACCGCGACGGCCAGGCCTGATCTGGCCTTGCTGATCTGATCCGCTCGGCCGCGCGGCCTTAGGGCGCGGCCACGCCCGCGGGGCGCACCGGCCGCGG
>NZ_JAICBZ010000132.1 GCF_020179405.1 Xinfangfangia pollutisoli
GGGGCGCCGCTCCGCAGGCGGCCCCGCAGCGGGCGCAGCGGCGCGGCGCGCGGCCGCGGCTTCGGCCGGACGGCCGACGGCGAATTCCACCCGGTCGACTTCGGCGCCCGAGGTCAGCAGCTGGCTGCGGATGTGGTCGGCATAATTGCGTTGGACCCAGTCCCCATGGAACGAGGTCGGCACTTCGAACCGCGCAACCCCGTTGCGCAGCTGGGACAGTTTCAGGGGTTCGATCCAGGTCGTGTAATTGTTCTTGCCAACCCGGCCGATCAGCCCTTCGCGAATCTGCCCCCAAGTTTCGTTTGTCATTCTACCCAGCCTGCTATGCGCCCCCGCCGCACGAACGCGCGGCAGCCTACAAACACACCACGATCTTTGCCGCGCGCGAAAGGACCGGACAGGTCGCCTTCGCGGGGCACACGCCTACCTGAGCAAACAACAGAGCCGCCGAGCAAACTGGCCCGGCAGGCTGAAGCAGACAGTCTTCACGCCGAAACGCGAATGACGCTTGTTCCGATCGCAGCCCATGATCCCTTCGGTCCGGTTGGCAGCCCGGTCTTTGCCTTGTCGATCATGGCCCGCGATCACAGTGTCCCCCAAGACGAAGTGAATCGCAGAGAGAAGGTACCAAGCCCCTCAACCCGTCCGCAACCGAACAACGCGCTTGACAGGAACCCGGCCCAAGCGAATCCGGCAGATTTGACAATTTCGCAACGTCACCGCGACGGCCTGCCTTGCAGACAGCAAAACGGGCGCCGCAGACGCGACGCCCGAAAAGCATTTTCATTAACCAGTCGTCCGATCAGCGGGTGAGTCGGCGAAAGATTATTCTGGGATATCAGGCTTTTGCGCCCAGGCCCTTCACGCGCGACGACAGGCGCGAGATCTTGCGCGAGACGGTGTTCTTGTGCAGGACGCCCTTGGTCACGCCACGGGCCAGTTCCGGCTGGGCGGCCTTCAGCGCATCGGCGGCAGCGGCCTGGTCGCCGGAGGCGATCGCCTCTTCGACCTTGCGCAGAAAGGTGCGGATGCGCGAACGGCGCGCCTTGTTCACGGCATAGCGGGCTTCGGACTGGCGGGCGCGCTTCTTGGACTGTTCGGTATTGGCCATCTGGGTCGTGATCCTTCGGTTTTCTGTTCTGGTTGCACGAAAATCCCGAAGGCTCCGCCTCTGGGGACGGAATCATCACGCCTATAGCGGGCCCACGCGCATGTGGGCGGCCCTATACGTCAGGCCGGCCCGAAAGGAAAGCCCGAATCCGCCGATCCGGGCCTTGCGTGGCGTTCAGCGGTCGCGGAACTGCGGCTGGCGCTTTTCCAGGAAGGCGGCCATGCCTTCCTTCTGGTCTTCGGTGGCGAAAGCCGCGTGGAACATCCGGCGCTCGAACAAAAGCCCCTCGGCCAGGGTGGTTTCCTGGGCGCGGTTCACCGCCTCTTTCACCAGCATCGTGGTCAGCGCCGATTTCTCGGCGATCTTCTGGGCGATCTTCAGCGCCTCTTCGACCAGCGATTTCGCCGGGAAGACCCGGCTGACCAGGCCGCAGCGCTCGGCCTCGGCGGCTTCCATGAAGCGGCCGGTCAGGTTCATGTCCATCGCCTTGGACTTGCCGACGAAGCGCGCCAGCCGCTGGGTGCCGCCCATGCCGGCGCAGATGCCCAGATTGATCTCGGGCTGGCCGAACTTGGCCGTTTCGGCGGCCAGGATGAAATCGCACATCATCGCCAATTCGCAACCGCCGCCCAGGCAATAGCCCGACACCGCCGCGATCATCGGCTTCCTGACGCGCATCAGCGCTTCGGTTTCGGCCCCGAAGAGATTGTCGAAAAAGACATCGGCAAAGCCCTTCTCGGCCATTTCCTTCACATCCGCCCCGGCGGCAAACGCCTTTTCCGAGCCGGTGATGACGATGCAGCGCACCTTGTCATTCTTGTCGGCCGCGGTCACCGCATCGGCCAGTTCGCGCATCAGCTTGGTGTTCAGCGCGTTCAACGCGTCGGGCCGGTTCAGCCGGATCAGCGTGGTGTAATCCTCGATCTCGACGATCAGGGTCTCGTAGGCCATGCGCCTCTCCCGAAGAGTTTCCCGACTCCTACCAGCCCCGCCGGGGAAGGCAAGTCAGCGCTGGCAGGCGGGGCAGTAGAAGCTGGACCGGCCCGATTGCACGATCCGCGCCACGGTGCCCCTGCAGCCGGGGGTGGCGCAGGGCTGGCCCTCGCGGTCATAGACGCGGAAATTGTGCTGGAAATAGCCCAATTCGCCATCCGCCTGCCGGTAATCCTTCAGCGAGGATCCCCCGGCCGCGATCGCCTCGTCCAGCACGCTACGGATCACCGGCACCAGCCCCGCCGCTTGCGCCGCGGTCAGATCGCCCGCCAGACGCTGCGGGGCGATGCCGGCCCGGTGCAGCACCTCGCAGACATAGATATTGCCCAGGCCCGCCACCAGATGCTGGTCCAGCAGGGCGGCCTTCACCGGCATGCGCCGCCCGGCCAGGGCCGCGGTCAGGAAGGCCTCGTCAAAGGCATTGCCCAGGGGTTCCGGCCCCAGCTTGGCCAGCAAGGGATGCGCCTCGGCCGTGGCGGTGGGCATCAGGTCCATCGCGCCGAAGCGGCGGGCATCGTTGAAGGTGACCCGGGCGCCGCCCTCGATTTCCAGCACCACATGGTCATGCTTCTGCGGCGCGGGGTGGTCGTGGTGAAAGCTGCCCAGCATCGCGCCCGAAATCAGCATCCGCCCCGACATGCCCAGATGGATCAGCAGCGTCTCGGCGGTGGACAGATCGGCCAGGATGTATTTCGACCGCCGCCGCAGCGCCAGCACCTGCGCGCCGGTCAGCCTTTCGGCCATCCGCTCGGGCAGGGGCCAGCGCAGATCGGGGCGGTTCACCTGCGCGCGGGCGATCCGCCGGCCTTCCAGCACCGGGGCCAGGCCGCGGCGAACGGTTTCGACTTCGGGAAGTTCGGGCATCACATCTCTCGCAGGCGGCTGCCCGCTTCTAGCAAAGCCTGCGCGCGCGCGACAGGCATCCCGCCCACCCCGCCGCGCCGCGACAGTTTGCGGTTTCCCTTGCCCCGCGCCGGGCGCTATATCGCTGCCGGACGGCAGTTTCGGGCGAGGACGCGCCATGACGGACGATCAGGACAAGACCACGCATTTCGGCTTTCGCGACGTGCCGGAATCGGAAAAGGCCGGCATGGTGCATGGGGTCTTCTCCTCGGTCGCCTCGAAATACGATCTGATGAACGACCTGATGTCGGGCGGCGTGCATCGGCTGTGGAAAGACGCGATGATGGACTGGTTGGCCCCGCGCGCCGGCCAGCGGCTGCTGGATGTGGCGGGCGGCACGGGCGATGTGTCCTTCCGCTTTCTGAAACGCGCGCCCGGCGCCAGCGCGGTGGTCTGTGACATGACCGAGGCGATGCTGGTCGAAGGCCGCAAGCGGGCCGAGGCCGGCAAGCTGGCCGAAAGCCTGGATTGGGTGGTGGGCGATGCGATGGCCCTGCCCTTCGCCGCCAACAGCTTTGACGTCTATACGATTTCCTTCGGCATCCGGAACGTCACCCGCATCGCCGATGCCCTGACCGAGGCCTATCGCGTGCTGCGCCCCGGCGGGCGGCTGATGGTGCTGGAATTCTCGCACATCCCGAACGACATGATGCAGAAGGCCTATGACCTGTATTCCTTCAACGTCATTCCGGACATGGGCAAGGCGGTGACGGGCGACCGCGACAGTTACCAATATCTGGTGGAATCGATCCGCCGCTTCCCCGATCAGGAAAGCTTCGCCGCCATGATCCGCAGCGCGGGTTTCGGCCAGGTCAGCTATCGCAACCTCACCCTGGGCGTCGCCGCCCTGCATTCGGGCTGGAAAATCTAGGTGCGCGGGCCCCATAACATCTGGCGGCTGGTCCGCACCCTGGCCACGCTGGAGCGCACCGGCGCGATCGGCGTGGTGCTTGAGGCGATGGATGCGCCGCCCCCGGTGCGCGTGGCGGCGCGCATCCTGGGCTGGCCGTTCAAATGGCTGGGGCTGAAGGGCGACCCGGCCCTGCCGCCGGTCACCCGCGCCATCACCGCGCTGGGCCCGGCCTATATCAAGTTCGGCCAGATTCTCTCCACCCGCCCCGATATCGTCGGTCATGATCTGTCCGAGCAGCTGAAAGTCCTGCAGGACAAGCTGCCGCCCTTCCCGACCGAGATCGCCAAGCGCATGGTCGCGGCCGAGCTGGGCGCCCCGGTCGAAACGCTGTTCTCCAGCTTCTCGGACCCGGTCGCCGCGGCCTCGATCGCGCAGGTCCACAAGGCGCATCTGGCCGATACGGGCGAGGCGGTGGCGGTCAAGGTGCTGCGCCCGCAGATCGAACGCGCCTTCCGCAAGGATATCGACGCCTTCTATTTCGCCGCCCGCTGGATCGAGATCCTGGCCCCCTTCTCGCGCCGGCTGCGCCCGGTCGATGTGATCGCGCATTTCGAAGGCGTGGTGCTGGGCGAATTGGACCTGCGGCTGGAATGCGCGGCCGCGGCGGAATTCGCCGCCAATACCGAACGTGATGAAGGCCTTGTGGTGCCGCGCCCGGTCTGGGCCCTGTCGGGGCGCAGCGTGTTGACCATCGGCTGGGCCGAGGGGATCGGGCTGAACGACATTGCCGCGATCGAGGCGGCGGGGATCGACCGGGTGGCGCTGGGCCACCGGGTGCTGACGCTGTTCCTCAGCCATGCGCTGCGCGACGGCTTTTTCCACGGCGACATGCATCAGGGCAACCTGAAGGTTGCCGCCGATGGCAGCCTGATCACCTATGATTTCGGCATCATGGGCCGGATCGACGAATATACCCGCCGCGTCTATGCCGAAATCCTGATGGGCTTCATCCGCAAGGATTACCGCCGCGTCGCCGAGGTGCATTTCGAGGCGGGCTATGTGCCGGCCGACCGCGACATCGACGACTTCGCCCGGGCCCTGCGCGCGGTGGGCGAGCCGATCTTCGGGATGGAGGCCAGCCGGATCTCGATGGCGCGGCTTCTGGCCTATCTGTTCGAAGTGACCGAACGTTTCGGCATGGAAACCCGCACCGAGCTGATCCTTCTGCAGCGCACCATGGTGGTTGTGGAAGGCGTGGCCCGCAGCCTGGACCCGCATCTGAACATGTGGGAAGTCGCCCGCCCGGTGGTTGAACAATATATCCGCAGTCAGGTGGGGCCGGTCGCGGTGATGCGCGATCTGGCGCGGACGGCGCGGGTTCTGGCGCGGTTCGGGCCGAAACTGCCGGCCCTGGCCGAAGCGGCGCTGATCCGGGCCGGCAACCCCGATGTGCCGCAACGCCCGGCGCAATCGCCGCGCAACCGCGTTCTTTGGCTGCTGGCGGGGGCGGCGCTGTTCGCCGCCGGCCTGGCCTTGGGCTGGCTGCTGTTCGACTGATCATTCCGTCGGGGTGCGCAGGGCGGTGATCGCCGTCGCCGGCACCTCGATCCCGCCCTGGAAGACCAGCACCACATTGCCATCGACCCCCCGCGCCTCGGTGATGCGGCTGTAATATTCGACCGGGTCCTCGCTGATCACCTCGCCGTTGCGGCTGCTTTCCAGGGTCAGCGTATAGCGCCCCTCGGGCAGGGGATCGCCCTCGGCATCGGCGCCCAGCCACATGTAGCTTTCCGTCGAGACCGGAATCGTCTCGCGCGAGACGAGATTGCCCTCGGCATCCCGCACGACCAGCACTGTCGCATCGGCCGTGTCGGCGGGGTTCGGCGCCAGTTCGACCGGCGTGCCCGAGAACCAGACATCGGCCGGCGCCCGCCCCTCTTGCCCGACCCAGCCGGCCAGCTGCGACATGCCCATGATCGACAGCTGCGTTGCGATCGTGCCCAGCATCTGATTGGCCTGTACCTGCTGCTCGACCCCGGAAAACGTGGCCAGCTGCACGGCGAAATCGGTGGATTCGATCGGGTTCATCGGGTCCTGGTTGGTCAGCTGCGTGGTCAGCATCTTCAGGAAAGTGGTGAAATCCGATGTCAGCCCGGATCTGCCGGCCGATCCGGAGGACCCGGAAGAGCCGGACGATCCCGAAGACCCGGAAGAGCCCGAGGAAGAAGACGCTGCGGAAGGGGTCTGGATATCCATTCTGGCCTCAGATCCGAAGGTAAAGCCCGCCGGGCAGGGGGGGAAGCGGGCGAAGGAGGGGGGAAGGGGATGCAAGCAGGGCCGGATCGCCATGCCCCGGCATGGGCGAAGCAAGGGGCGGCGGGGTCGGCTGTCCCTTCTGGCCCTCGCCCGACCAGCGGCCGAAGGACAGATCCAGCTGCGAAAACCCCGCCGCGCGCAGATCGCCGGCCAGCCGGTCGGCATGGCGGCGCATCAGGTCCAGCGTATCCTGCCGCTCGGCGCTGATCGCCAGCGTCACCCGGTCGCCCTCGGCCCGAAGGTCGATGCGCACCGCGCCCAGTTCTTCGGGCGACAGGCGCAGTTCGGTGACGCCGGGCTTGGCAACCACCGTCGCCTCGACGAGTTGCGGCAGGACCGCCGCCGCCGCCGGCTCGGCCGGTCTGACATGCGGGCTGGGGCCTGCAGGCGCAGCGGGCGCGGGCGGTACGGGCGGCGGGTCGCCGGAGTGCGGCGCCGCCGCGGCAGGCAAGGGGTCGGCGGCCGCCTGGCCGGTTTTCGACACGGCCGGCCGCAGGGGGGGCAGCGGC
>NZ_JAICBZ010000133.1 GCF_020179405.1 Xinfangfangia pollutisoli
GCAGGCGCGGGCCCGGTCTGGGGCAGGGGCTGCGGCCCCGGCAGACGGCGCAGCAGGCCCAGCACCGGGCCTTCCGCCCCGCGCGGGCTGCGATTGCCAAAGCTGATCCGAGCGGCAGAGACCATTCCAACCCCGTGGCCCAACCCGCCCAGATTGCGGGCCGGCGGTTAACGCGGGGTTAAGATCTGCCCGACCGCGGCAGGGCGCGGCCGGTTTTTAGCGTGGCTCAGGCGCTGCGACGCGCCTGCATCGCGGCGGCGAACCGGTCGAACAGATAATAGCTGTCCTGCGGGCCGGGGCTGGCCTCGGGGTGGTATTGCACCGAGAAGACCGGCTTGTCTTTCAAGGCGATGCCGCAATTCGTGCCATCGAACAGCGAGACATGGGTTTCGACCACGCCCTTGGGCAGCGTATCGGCATCGACGGTGAAACCGTGGTTCATCGAGGTGATCTCGACCTTGCCGGTGGTCAGATCCTTGACCGGATGGTTCGCGCCATGGTGGCCGTGGTTCATCTTGCGGGTCTGGGCGCCGACCGCCAAGGCCAGCATCTGATGGCCAAGGCAGATGCCGAACACCGGCAGATCGGCCTTCAGCACGCCCTGGATCATCGGCACCGCATAGGCGCCGGTCGCGGCCGGGTCGCCCGGGCCATTCGAAAGGAAGACGCCTTCGGGGTTCAGCGCCAGCACATCCTCGGCCGTCGCGGTGGCGGGCAGGACGGTGACCTCGCAGCCGGCCGAAGCCAGGCAGCGCAGGATATTGCGCTTGGCGCCATAGTCGATGGCCACGACCCGCAGGCCGGGGGTGTCGCGCCGGCTGTAGCCCTCGGGCCAGGCCCAGCGCTTTTCATCCCAGCGATAGCTTTGCGCGCAGGTCACGTCCTTGGCCAGATCCAGCCCGACCAGACCCTTCCAGCCGCGCGCCTTGGCGACCAGCCGCTCGATGTCGAACTTGCCTTCGGGATCATGCGCCAGCGCCACATGCGGGGCGCCCTGCTGGCGGATCGCGCGGGTCAGGCGGCGGGTATCGACGCCGCCCATGCCGATCCGGCCGATCTTTTCCATCCAGGCCTGCAATTCGCCGGTGGCGCGCCAGTTCGACGGCTCGGTCGGGTCCCATTTCACCACCATGCCGGCGGCGGCGGGGGCCGAGGTTTCGTCATCTTCCGCCGTGACGCCGGTATTGCCGATATGGGGGAAGGTGAAGGTCACGACCTGGCCCGCATAAGAGGGGTCGGTCATGATTTCCTGATAGCCGGTCATCGCGGTGTTGAAGACCAGTTCGGCGACGGTTTCTCCGACGGCGCCGAAGCCTTTGCCGTAGAACAGAGAGCCATCGGCAAGGGCCAGGCAGGCGGTAGCATCGCGCGGGGCGGGCATGGACGACTCTCCTATCGGCAAATTGGCGCGAACCTAAAGAGGCTGGCGGGCGGGGTCAAGGGTTTGCGGTAAAAGGAATTTCCTTTGTTTTCAGATGGTTGGCCTTCCGTGCTGCAGTTGCAAAGCCCGGGGCCTTGCGCTATGGTTCGCGCCTTGGAACCCATGGGGATGGCGACCGATGTCTTTGCGCGAGCGTCTGCAGGCCGCTTTGAAAGAAGCGATGAAGGCGAAGGAGGCCGACCGGCTTTCCACGCTGCGGCTGATCAATGCCGCGATCAAGGACCGCGACATCGCCAGCCGCGGCGAGGGCGATGGCGGGTCGGGGGCCGAGGTCTCGGATGCCGAGATCGTGGCGCTGATGGGCAAGATGGTCAAGCAGCGTCAGGAATCGGCGCGCGCCTATGAAGAGGGCGGGCGGCTGGAACTGGCCGAGAAGGAACTGGCCGAAATCAAGGTGATCCAGGAATTCCTGCCGCGGCAGATGACGGCCGAGGAAGTCTCGGCCGCGGTCGAGGCGGCGATGGCGGAAACCGGCGCGGCCAGCATTCGCGACGTGGGCAAGGTCATGGCGGCGCTGAAGGCGAAATATGCCGGCCAGATGGATTTCGGCGCCGTGGGCGCGGTGGTGAAGGCGCGCTTCGGCTGAGCCGGGCCGGCCTTTCGGCCGTCTTTTTCGCGTCTTCCTTGCGTCTTCCTTGCGTCTTCCTTTCGTCTCTGTTTCTGGCGCGCGGAACCCGGGGCGGGTCTTTGCCGTTGATCCGGCGGATCACCGACCGGAGGATGCCGCCATGCCCGCCACATCAAAAGCCCAGCAACGTGCGGCAGGTGCCGCTCTGGCCGCCAAGCGCGGCGAGGCGAAGATCAGCGATCTGAAGGGCGCCTCGCGCGAGATGTTTCGCGACATGACCGAGGCCGAGCTGGAAGACCTGGCCGCCACCCCGCATGACGGCCTGCCCGAACGGGCGCCGGAAGCCGACTGAGGCCCCTTCCTTCTGAGGCACCCCGTTGCGGTCATCCTCGGGCTGGTCTTCGCGTCCCGCGCGAGGCACAGTGCCGGCCATGACTTTCCTGATCTATCCGCTGGCCGCCCTGGCCGAGATTGCCGGCTGTTTCGCGGTCTGGGCCGTCTGGCGCCAGGGCGCCTCGCCGCTGTGGCTGGGGCCGGGGCTTTTGTCGCTGGCGGTCTTTGCCGGGCTGCTGGCGCTGGCCCCGGTCGAGGCGGCGGGGCGGGCCTATGCGGCCTATGGCGGGGTCTATGTGGCGGGCTCGATCCTGTGGCTGTGGCTGGTCGAGGGGCGGACGCCGGATCGCTGGGATGTGATCGGCGGGGCGATCTGCCTGCTGGGGGCGGCGGTGATCCTGTTCGGGCCGCGCGGCGGCTGAGCGGCGCGCCGAGGCGGACAAGGCCGGGGGTTTCACACCCCCGGACCCCCGTGGGATATTTTTGCAGAGAGGAAGGGGGCAGGGGCAGTTAGCGCAGGGCGGCGAGGGCGCGGGTCAGGTCGGCGTGCAGCGCGATGCGTTCCTCTTCCGACAGGAAGGCGCCCAGTTCCACCTCGCGCGGGCCGCCGCGCAGGGTCAGGTAGTTCGGCACCGGGCCGCCCTGCCGGTGCAGATGCGGGCGCACCCAATGCGGATTGGCCTGCCAGTCGCGGCGGCCCTGCCGGTCATGGCGGGTCAGGGTGATGCGGGCGGGGGAAAGGGTCAGCTCTTCAAGGATCTCGCGGTCGCGGCCGTTTTTGCGCAGCGCGACCCAGATCGCGGCGATGGCGGCGGCGAGGAAGGGCAGAAGCGCCCAGAGGACGGGCGAGCCGAGGACGGCCAGCAAGGGCACAGCGATCAGCCCGGCGGTGCCGGCGATGAACCAGACGAAGCCGCGCTGGGTGAGCGGGCGATGGGGCCAGAGGTGAAGGCGGCGGGTTTCTCCGTCGGGGCCGGTCTCGGGCGGGAGCCATTCGTAGGGCATGGGGCGTGGTGTGGCTGCGGTTCCCGGGATTTGACCCGGCAGGGGCGGGAAGCGCAAGGCACCCTGCGCGCCGGCAGGGCAGGGCCCGACCGTGGGGGGGCGGTCGGGCGCTGCCCGGGCGGCTAGCGCCGCTGTTCCCCAGGGCAGGGGTTTTGCGCTGACGGCTGGCAGGCCCGCTTTGCGGACAAAGTTACGATGCTGCGTCGTATTCGATAGGTGAAATCAACTTGTTGAATGCGAGGCCCCTCATTCGTTTCCCCCGCATCGCAGCCGCAAAGGCGTCTCCCACGAGAATGGTTTCGAATATGAAAGCGCCTCGTCTTGCGTCGACCTCCATGATGAAGTCTCGCGATCCGAGCGCGGCGTCCCGATCACCAAGGTGGTCCCTCTCATCAAGAGCCAGGTCAAAGCGGTTTGCCAAGTGATATCTTGGGTTTCCGCACGCCTCGCAGATCGGGCCATGGGCATCCGCCGCCGAGCCAGCTCGGTGCAGGCGGACCCTCTGACGTGGGAGAAATATGAACTGCTTTGAAGAGAGCGGCAGGAAATCCGCGCCTTCCAATTTTTCCTCGTCGTAAACGCGTTTAAACTTTGCGGTCGCGATCCAGAACCCGTCCGAAGTGGCACACAGATCGCCGGTCGTTGCTCTAAACGTGGTGTCCAGGTTGATGGGCTCTACTGACAAAAGCAGGCGACACGCCGGACACCGATGATGCGGGGTCCGATCTGTGATGACTGGCGTTGCGTAGAAGTGGCCGGACAATCGATAGGGCATCACATTCAATCTCCGTACTCACCGATGCCCACTCGATAACTTCGCGGCCACTCTATCAAGCGACCGGCAGCAATGGACTCCATTGCCGCCAATGAGCAGGTGCCCCAAAACCAAAAGGCCCCGGGTTTCCCGGGGCCTTTCGCAACTTAGTGGGCGTGGCTCTTGTCCCAGTCTTCACGCTTCGGCAGCTGCTCGAACGTGTGTTCGGGCGGGGGCGAGGGCAGGGTCCATTCCAGCGTGTCGGCATATTCGTTCCAGTAGTTCTTCTCGGTCACACGGCGACCGGCGAAGAGCGTGTAGAACACGATGCCGATGAACAGCAGGAACGAGGCGAAGGAGATGAAGGCGCCGATCGACGAGAGGTGGTTCCAGTAGGCGAACTGCTCGGGGTAGTCGATATAGCGGCGCGGCATGCCCTGACGGCCCAGGAAGTGCTGCGGGAAGAAGGTCAGGTTCGCACCGATGAACATGAGCCAGAAGTGGATCTTGCCCAGGAATTCGGGGTATTGGCGGCCCGACATCTTGCCGATCCAGTAATAGATCCCGGCGAAGATGCCGAAAACGGCGCCCAGCGACATGACATAGTGGAAGTGCGCGACGACATAATAGGTGTCGTGATAGACGCGGTCGATCGGGGCCTGCGACAGCACGATGCCGGTCACGCCGCCCACGGTGAACAGGAACAGGAAGCCGAAGGCGAACAGCATCGGCGTCTTGAACTCGACCGAGCCGCCCCACATCGTGGCGATCCAGCTGAACACCTTGATGCCGGTGGGCACGGCGATGACCATGGTCGCCAGCATGAAGTAGCGCTGCTGGGTCAGGCTCATCCCCACGGTGTACATGTGGTGCGCCCAGACGACGAAGCCCAGAACACCGATGCCGACCATGGCATAGACCATCGGCAGATAGCCGAAGATCGGCTTCTTCGAGAAGGTCGAGATGACGTGGCTGATGATGCCGAAGGCCGGGATGACGATGATGTAGACTTCCGGGTGGCCGAAGAACCACAGGATGTGCTGATACAGGATCGGGTCGCCGCCGCCTTCGGGCTTGAAGAAGGTGGTGCCGAAATTGCGGTCGGTGATCAGCATGGTGATCGCACCGGCCAGAACCGGCAGCGACAGAAGGATCAGCCAGGCGGTGACGAAGATCGACCAGGCGAACAGCGGCACCTTGTGCATGGTCATGCCCGGTGCGCGCATGTTCAGCATCGTGGTGATCATGTTGATCGCGCCCAGGATCGACGAGGCGCCCGACAGGTGAACGGCGAACAGCGCAAGGTCGGTCGAATAGCCGCCCTCATTGTTCGACAAGGGCGGATACAGGACCCAGCCGATGCCCGAGCCCATCTGCTCATTGCCGCCCGGCGCGAAGACCGAGGCCACGGCCAGCGCGGTGCCGGCGACATAAAGCCAGTAGGACAGGTTGTTCATGCGCGGGAAGGCCATGTCCGGCGCGCCGATCATCAGCGGCATGAAATAGTTGCCGAAGCCCCCGAACAGCGCGGGGATGACGACGAAGAACATCATCAGAATGCCGTGGGCGGTGACAGTCACGTTCCACAGATGGCCGTTCGGCGTGCATTGGTCGACGGTTGCGGCGGTCAGGCGCATGCCTTCCATGCACATGTACTGCACGCCCGGCTCCATCAGCTCCATCCGCATGTAGACGGTGAAGATGACCGAGATCAGGCCGACCAGCCCGCCGGTGAAAAGATAGAGGATCCCGATGTCCTTGTGGTTCGTCGACATGAACCAGCGGGTGAAGAATCCCTTCTCCCCGTGGTCATGGCCGTGAATGGCGGCGTCGGCCATAGGCTGCTCCCGTTGCTGTTCCCTCGCCCGGCCCCTTGTGGCGGAGTCGGATGTCCAAGCTTGGTAATATCTTCGCGAGGCGGCAGGGGCAACGAGGGAAATTGATCTGGATCAACACGAAACGTCGCAGCCGGGGCCGGGGCGGCGGCGGCGGTTCCCTTCCGCGGCGGAAGCTGAGAAGCTGGTGGGCGAGGGCAGGGCAGGCCGGGGCGGGGATACGGGGCGGGGATGGTCACGATACGGGAACTGGGGCCGGGCGACGCGGCGCAGGCGGCGCGGATCTTCTTCTTCGCCGTGCAGGAAGGGACGCGCGATCTGTATTCGGCCGCGCAGCGGCGGGCCTGGGCCGGGGATGCGCCCGATCCGCAGCGCTGGGAAGCGCGGCTGGCCGGGATGCAGGGCTTCGTGGCCGAAGCGGCTGCGGCGCCGGGGGGCGGGGCGGCGCCGGTGGGCTTCATCACCGTCGATGCGACGGGCTTT
>NZ_JAICBZ010000134.1 GCF_020179405.1 Xinfangfangia pollutisoli
GCGGCTCAGGTGCCCGCGGCGGAAGCCCCGGCAGAAGCCGAGCCCGCGCCTGTCGTCGCGCCGGCGCCTGCGCCCGAACTGCCGCCCCTGGCCGTCGATCCGGGCCCGGCCGTGGCCGACACGGTCCAGCCCGATCCGGGCGAGGCCGAGACGGCGCTGGCCGAACCGGAAGCCGAGGCCGATGACGGCACGGCGAAGCCGCGGCGCAAGGGCTGGTGGTCGCGCTGAACCGCCAAGGAAAAGGGGGGCCCGCGCGGCCCCCTTTGTCTTTTCGCTGTCAAGATCCGCGCCGCGCCTTACCCCCCGGCGCGGATCAGATGCAGGGTCACCCCGCCCTGGTCCCGTGCGCCCAGATAGGCATGCCCGGCCTGGGCGCAGAAATGCGGCAGGTCCACCGCTGCCATCCCGTCGGTCGCGCGCACGCACAGCACCTGCCCGGGGGCCAGCGCCATCAGCCGCTTGCGCGCGCGCAGCACCGGCAGCGGGCACAGCAGCCCCTCGCAATCGATCTCATGGTCCCAGTCGCGCATGCCGATTGCCTATGCGCGCCCGCGCCGTGTGACAAGCCTTCCCGGCAAAGTGACCGTGTGCCGCGGTGACGCGGGCGCCCCGCCGCGCTAGAAGGCGGAAACGGAGGGGCCATGTTCGGGTTCGACATTCTTGATGCGGGGCTGGCCTTGGCCACGGCGCTTGCGCTGGCGGGGGGCTTGCTGTCCTTCCTGTCGCCCTGCGTGCTGCCGGTGGTGCCGCCCTATCTGGCCTATATGGGCGGGATTTCCATGGGCGAGATGACCGGCCCGTCCGAGGCGCGCAAGCGGGTGATCCTGCCGGCGCTGTTCTTCGTGCTGGGCCTGTCGACGATCTTCCTGCTTCTGGGCTTTGCCGCCTCGGCCTTCGGGACCTTCGTTCTGAGCAATCAGGAATGGTTCAACCGCATCGCAGGCCTGATCGTCATCACCTTCGGGCTGCATTTCATCGGCGTCTTCCGCATTCCCTTCCTGATGCGCGAGGCGCGGCTGGATGCGGGCGACCAGGGCGGCTCGGCGCTGGGCGCCTTCGTGCTGGGCCTGGCCTTCGCGGCGGGCTGGACGCCCTGTAACGGCCCGATCCTGTCGGGCATCCTGACCTTGGCCGCGCGTGAGGCGGATGTGGCCCGCGGCACCTATCTCTTGGGCATCTATTCCATCGGCCTGGGCCTGCCCTTCCTGCTGTCGGCGCTGTTCATCACCCAGGCGATCGGGGTGATGAAGAAGATCAAGCCGCATCTGCGCAAGATCGAGGTGGCGATGGGGCTGCTGTTGCTTGTCGTGGGTGCGGTGATGTTCACCGGATCCTTCTCGATCTTCGCGGGCTGGATGCTGGACGCCATGGACCGGCTGGGCATCCCGCTTCTGGGCTAGGGGCGCGCCGCCGCTCCGTTTCCCTCTTATTTCGGCCCGATTCTTCGGCCATCCTGCGGCGCAGGAGGATGGGGTGAAGCTGGAACCTGTCGATCAGACCCAGTCGGACACCGCGGCGAAGCTGTTTCGCCGCCGGGTCTTCTATATTCCGGGCTATGACCCGATCCATCCGCGCCGCTACCGCGAATTGTACCGTCGCGAGGGCGCCGAGCAGGCGGCGCTGGCGGGCTATGATCTGGCGCTGAAGCCCAAGACCACCAAGGGCCCCTATGGCTGGCATGTCAGCGCCAAGGTCGAGGGCGCCCGGGTCGAGGCCGATGTCGAGGTGCTGGTCTGGTCCGATATCGTGCGTGGCAGCATGTCGAACAGCATTCCGGCCACCTATCTTCAGCTGGTGCGAACGGCCTGGGCCTATATCGGCTCGGGCGCGCTGTTTCGGCTGATGCGGCTGCGCAAGGGCCCGATGATCGCGGCACTGTATCCGATCGTCTTCCTGATCCTGCAATTGCTGCTTTGCCTGGTTCTGGGCGGGGTGGTGGCCGGGCTGGCGGCCGAATATCTGCACTGGTCGGTGGGCGTACTGGCCTTCGGTCTGATCGTCGCGGGCGGGCTGCGCTGGTTCCGTGCCAAGGACAACAAGGTCTTCGCCTGGTATCTGATGCATGATTACGCCTATTCGGCACAGTCGAAGGGGGCAAATCCGCCGGATCTTGAGGCGCGGATGTCCGATTTCTGCAAGCAGATCCGCGCCGCGCTGGATCAGGGATTCGACGAGGTGCTGGTCGTCGGCCATTCCTCGGGCGCGCATCTGGGCGTGTCGATCCTGGCCGATCTGATCCGCGACGGGCTGCCCAAGGCCGGGCCCGCGCTGTCCTTCCTGTCGCTGGGCCAGGTCGTGCCGATGGTGTCTTTCCTGCCCGAGGCCAAACGGTTGCGCGCCGATCTGCGCTATCTGTCCGCGCGCGCGGAACTGACCTGGGTCGACGTGACGGCGCCGGGCGATGGCTGCGCCTTCGCGCTGTGCGATCCGGTCAGCGTCTCGGGCATGGCGCCCCAGGGCAAGCGCTGGCCGCTGGTGATCTCGGCTGCCTTCACCCGGACGCTGAGCCCGGCGAAATGGCAGGCGCTGCGGCGGCGCTGGTTCCGGCTGCATTTCCAGTATCTCTGCGCCTTCGACGCGCTGACCGGGGCGCCGGGCGAATATGACTATTTCCGGGTCACGGCCGGCCCGCTGACCCTGGGCGAAAGATTCGCCGGCCGGACCCCGTCGAAAAGCCGCATCGAAAAGCCGGTGAACGGGTTTACAAGCGTGGCATGACTTGTCCTGTGCATCCTCCGAAACCGCCGGCCCGGGCGGATCGCGTCTCGCTTCTGACTTATCTGCGGCTCTTTCGGCGCGACATCCTGTCGGCCCAGCCCGCGCGGCTGTATCGCGCCTGGATGGCCGAGTTCCGCACGCCGTTTTTCCGCAGCTACATGGTCAATGACCCGGCGCTGATCCGATTGGTGCTGAACGAAAGGCCCGATGATTTCCCGAAATCCGACCGGGTGGGCGAAGGGCTGCGGGTGCTGCTGGGCCAGTCGGTCTTCGTCACCAATGGCGAGACCTGGAAGCGCCAGCGCCGGATCATCGACCCGGCCTTCGAAGGCGGGCGGCTGAAGGAAACCTTTCCGGCCATGGTCGCGGCGGCGCAGGCCGCGGTGGCGCGGATGGCGGCCAGCGCCTGGGGCAGCGCGGGCGCAACCGCGGGTATGGTCGAGGTTGAAGAACAGGCCAGCCATGCCGCGGCGGATGTGATCTTCCGCACCCTGTTCTCGATCCCGATCGAGCATGAGATCGCCTCGGCCGTGTTTCAAGAGTTCCGCCGCTACCAGCGCAGCCAGCCGATCCTGAACCTGGCGGCCTTCCTGCCGCTGCCGCGCTGGATGCCGCGCTTTCACCGCCGGGCGACCCGGGCCTCGGCCGCGGCGATCCGCGCGCTGATCACCCGGCTGACCGAGGCACGCGCGGCCGAGATCGCCGCCGGCACGGCGCCCGACGATCTGGCGACCAAGATCATGACCACGCGCGACCCGGTGACGGGCCAGGGCTTCACGCCGGCGGAAATGGTCGATCAGGTGGCGATCTTCTTTCTGGCCGGGCATGAGACCAGCGCCTCGGCCCTGGGTTGGGCACTGTATCTGCTGGCGCTGGACCCCGCGATCCAGGATCGGGTGGCGCAGGAGGCGGCGGCCCTGGGCGATGCCCCCGAGTTTTCCGACGTCAACCGGCTGCGCCTGACCCGCGACGTCTTCCGTGAGACGCTGCGGCTTTACCCGCCCGTGCCGATGCTGGTGCGCGAAAACCGCTGCCCGGAAGAGTTCCGCGGCCGCAAGGTGGCCAAGGGCGCGCAGGTCGTGCTGTCGCCCTGGCATCTGCACCGGCATGAACGGCTTTGGGCCGAGCCGGACGCTTTCGATCCCGACCGCTGGGGGGGCGAGGCGGCGCGGGTCTCGGCGCGCGAGGCCTATATGCCGTTCTCGGCCGGGCCGCGGGTCTGCACCGGGGCGGGCTTTGCCATGGTGGAAGGCGTGTTGCTGCTGGCGATGCTGGTGCGGGCGTTCCGCTTCGGGCGGATCGCGGGCGCCGATCCGATGCCGGTCGCGCATCTGACCGTGCGGGCGAAGGACGGCATCCGCCTGAAGGTCACGCCCCGTTAGGGGCGCGATTTTTCAACGAAAAATCGGCCCGGAATTCGTAGGAATTCCGGTGCCCGGCCCGAAGGCTCAGGCGATCTCGACCCGGTAGCTTTCGATCACCGTATTGGCCAGCAGCTTCTCGCACATGGCCTTCACCTCGGCCTCGGCCTTGGCGCGGTCATCGCCCGCCAGATCCAGCTCGATCACCTTGCCCTGGCGCACGCCCTCGACGCCGGAAAAGCCCAGGGATCCCAGCGCATGGCGGATCGCCTCGCCCTGCGGGTCGAGGACACCGGATTTCAGCATGACGGTGACGCGGGCTTTCATCTTGCTCTCCGGCTCAGTTGATCAGCGAGGGCTTGGTGGCATGGGTGACGTTCGAGGGCAGCACCCCCAGACGCCGGGCGAGTTCGGTATAGACATCCTGCAGCGGCGCGGGGTCGGGCATCGAGCCATCGGCGCGCTCGGTCTGGCGCAGATCCCACAGCAGCATGGAATCGGGGCTGATCTCGTCGGCGACGATCAGGCGCATGAAATCGCCCTCCCAGATCCGGCCGACTTCCAGGCGGAAATCCATCAGCCGCACGCCGACGCCCAGCATCACCCCGGACAGGAAATCGTTCACCCGCAGCGCCAGCGCGACGATATCGTCCAGATCCTGCTGGTTGGCCCAGTTGAAGGCGATGATATGTTCCTCGGACACCAGCGGCGTGCCCAGATTGTCGTCCTTGTAGTAATATTCGACGATCGGGCGGGGCAGGGGCGTGCCTTCGGGAATGCCCAGGCGCTCGGTCAGCCCGCTTGCGGCGAAATTGCGCACCACCACTTCCAGCGGCACGATCTCGGCCATGCGGACCAGTTGCTCGCGCATGTTCAGCCGGCGGATGAAATGCGTGGGCACCCCGATCGCGTTCAGCCCGGTCATGAAGAATTCCGACAGGCGGTTGTTCAGCACGCCCTTGCCCTCGGTCGCGGTCGAGATCGGGGCGACGGTGGCGGTCGAAATGTCATCCTTGAAGTACTGGATCAGCGTTCCGGGCTCGGGGCCCTCGAAAAGAATCTTGGCCTTGCCTTCATAGACCTTCTTGCGACGTGCCATGATCTTTCCCAGCGAAGGACGGAAAAAGGGGCGGCGCAGCCATCTGCGTTCGCGCGCGCCCCGGTCAGGATTGGCCTATAAGCCAAGGGGAAGCCCGCTGCAAGGCGGCCGCAGAAGGGGGGCTGCGCCGGCTGGCGGGGGCGGGTCCCGGGGCGGCCGGGCGGAAGCGGTGATTCGGCTGTCGCCTGCGGCGGGTTTGCGCGGCTTTGCCCTTGCAGTGCGGGCCCGCGCTGGGCATATGACGGTGAACAGCCTTGAACAGCATTCCTGCCCGGGGGGACGTCATGACCACCTTTGAAGATCGCGAAAAATCCTTCGAGGCGAAATTCGCCCATGACAGCGAGATGGCCTTCAAGGCCGAAGCCCGGCGCAACAAGCTGGTGGGGCTTTGGGCCGCGGGGCTGATGGGCAAAAGCGGCGATGCGGCCGAAGCCTATGCGCGCGACGTGGTGGCGGCGGATATCGTCGAGGCCGGCAGCGAGGATGTCGTGCGCAAGGTCGTGGCCGACCTGGCCGGCAAGGCCTCGGCCGAAGAGGTGCGCGCCAAGCTGACCGAACTGATGTCGGTCGCCAAGGCGCAACTGATGGAAGAGATCTGATCCCGCTTCCGCAGATCCGTCGCGCTGCGGCGGGGCGGTCTTAACCGTTTCTGCACCGCCCCTCTGTTACCCCTTCCGCAAGGGCCGAAAGGGGGGCGCATGCTGCAGCGGATTGCCGAGGTCATTCAGGCGCTCAGGGCCGAACCGGCGCTGAAGGGCGGCTGGCGGCCGGTGCTGGGCCTGGTGGCGGCGCTGGCCTTCAGCCTGCTGCTGCTGGACCGGCTGGGCGATCTGGATCCGCAGGCGATCCTTGTGCAGCTGCATCAGGTGCCGCCGGCGCATTGGGCGCTGGCGCTGGGTTTCACCGCGCTCAGCTTTGCCGCCGTCGCCGGCCATGACGAAACCCTGCATCGCCATCTGGCGACCGGCATCCGCCCCGCCGCGGCGCGGCGCGCCGGTCTGGCGGCGATTGCGCTGTCGCAGGCTTTGGGCCTGGGCCTGGTCACCGGGGCGCTGGTGCGCTGGCGGATGCTGCCGGGGCTGCGGCTGGGGCTGGCGCTGAAGCTGACACTTGCGGTCTCGATCGCCTTTCTGGCCGGCTGGTCGAATCGATGCCCGGAAGCCGGGTGCTGCTGGACACGTCGGGGGCGCCCTTGCGGGTGGCGGTGACCCGGC
>NZ_JAICBZ010000135.1 GCF_020179405.1 Xinfangfangia pollutisoli
TCGGCAAGCTGTTCGTCCTGCAGGCGACCGAGGCGCAGGCCGCCTGGGTCTGGCCGGTGGTGCTGGGCGGCTCGTTCCTGATGATCCTGGGGCTGGCCCGCGCCGGATCGCTGCTGTTCTGGAAGGCGCAGGGCGCGCCCGCCAGCCCCGCCTTCGCCGCGCGCGAACTGGCCGTGCCCGGCCTGTTCCTGGCCGCGCTGGCCGCGCTGACCCTGGCCGGCGGCCCGGTCTCGGCCTGGCTGGCCGAGACGGCCGCGGGCCTGGCCCAGCCTTCGGCCTATATCGACGCCAACCGCCTGGGCCAGGAAGGATAAGCCGATGACCCGCCTGATCCCGCATCCGGGCCTGTCCGCCTTCCTTGTGCTGTTCTGGCTGATCCTGGCCAATGCCTGGACGCTGGGCAGCCTGGTCATGGCGCTGATCATCGGCCTGGTGATCCCGCTGATCACCTCGGCCTGGTGGCCCGAGCGGCCGCGCATCCGCCGCCCCTTCGCCCTGGTCGCCTATCTGGGCATCGTGATCTGGGATGTGATCGTCTCGTCCTTCCAGGTCGCGAAGATCGTGCTGTTCATGCCGAAAGACCGCATCCGCTCGGCCTTCGTGGTGGTTCCGGTGGACCTGACCTCGCCCGAGGCGATCAGCCTGCTGGCCGGCACGATCACCATGACCCCGGGCACGCTGACCGCCGACTTTTCCGAAGACCGCCGCTGCCTGCTGATCCATTCGCTGCACGCCCCCGATCCCGACGAGGTGCGCGACAGCATCAAATCCCGCTATGAAGCCCGGCTGAAAAGGATATTCGAATGATCCTCTCCACCGCCCTTGCCTTTGCCATGGGCTGTTTCGCCCTGGCGCTGGTCCTGAACCTGATCCGCATCGCCACCGCGCCCACCCTGGCCGACCGCATCCTGGCGCTGGACACGATGACGATCAACGTCATCGCGCTTTTGATGCTGTACGGCGCGCGCACCGGCGGCGTGTCGACCTTTGAACCCGCCGTGCTGTTCGCGATGACCGGCTTCGTCGCCACCGTCGCCTTCTGCAAATACATCCTCCGCGGGAGCATCATCGAATGACCGCGCTGCTGATTGAAATCGTGCTGTCGGTGATCGTGGTCGGCGGCGGGCTGTTCGGGCTGATCGGCAGCTGGGGCATGCTGCGGCTGCCCGAAACCATGCAGCGCCTGCATGCGCCGACCAAGGCCACCACGCTGGGCGTGGGGGCCGCGATCATCGCCTCGGATATCCAGAGCTGGACCTTCACCACCCGCTTCGCCTGGGAAGACTTCCTGATCGCGCTGTTCCTGTTCGTCACCGCGCCCCTCTCGGCGCTGATGCTGGCCAAGGTGCATCTGGCGCGCAACCTGCCCGCAGGCAGCGTGCCGCCGCCCCTGTCCGGGGTCTGGGCCACCGAGGCCGCCGACCGCCCGCAACAGGGCGCGCCGGAAGATCCGCTGCAACGGCCCGACTGAAGGCCAGACGGAACGCCCGAGGGAAGGCCCCGCGCTCCGCATGGCGGGCCGCATTCCTGGCGCTTGCACTTGCGCGCCGCCGGCCCTATATCCACCCCCGAGAGGTTGGCGCGGGCGAGCGCCTCGCCAACCCGGTCAGGTCCGGAAGGAAGCAGCCGTAACGAGCCCCGCTTGGGTCGTTGTCCAGCCTCTCACCCTTCTTCCCCCCTTCCGCCGCCGCCCCGTGCGACGCGCCGAAAACCGGCCGCCGCCCCGCTGCCTTTGCCCTGCCTGCGGCAACAGCGCTGCATATTCCGCACGTTTTCCGGGCAGTTTCGGGTTCACCTCGCCCATTCCTTGATCTAAGCGGTCAGGAATTCAGCAGAAGGGAATCACGCTTTGGAAGGCCAGCAATGAACAGCATCGACGAGAAACTGCAGCCGATCCTTGCCCAGGTGATCCGCCGCAACGCCGGAGAGCCCGAGTTCCACCAGGCAGTTCATGAGGTGCTGGAAAGTCTGGGCCGCGTCGTCGCAAAGCATCCCGACTATCTGGAACAGGCGCTGATCGAGCGGATCTGCGAACCCGAACGCCAGATCATCTTCCGCATTCCCTGGGTCGATGACAAAGGCCAGGTCCAGATCAACCGCGGCTTCCGGGTGCAGTTCAACTCGGCGCTCGGGCCCTACAAGGGCGGCATGCGCTTTCACCCCTCGGTGAATGTCGGGATCATCAAGTTCCTGGGCTTCGAGCAGACCTTCAAGAACGCGCTGACCGGCATGCCGATCGGCGGCGGCAAGGGCGGGTCGGATTTCGACCCCAAGGGCCGGTCGGATGCCGAAATCATGCGCTTCTGCCAGTCGCTGATGACCGAGTTGCACCGCCATCTGGGCGAACAGACCGATGTGCCCGCGGGCGATATCGGCGTCGGCGGGCGCGAGATCGGCTATATGTTCGGCCAGTACAAGCGCCTGACCAACCGCTACGAGGCGGGGGTCTTCACCGGCAAGGCGCTGGCCTATGGCGGCTCGCGCGCGCGCACCGAGGCCACGGGCTACGGCAATACCTACTTCGTCCAGTCGATGCTGAAGACCCGCGGCGCCGATTTCGACGGCAAGAAGGTGGTCGTCTCGGGCTCGGGCAATGTCGCGATCTACTCGATCGAGAAGGTGCAGTCCTTCGGCGGCAAGGTCATCGCCTGCTCGGATTCCAGCGGCTATGTCGTCGACGAGGCCGGCATTGATCTTGCCCTGCTGAAAGAGATCAAGAACGTGCGCCGCGACCGGATTTCCGAATATGCGCGCATCAAGGGCCAGGGCGTCTATTTCGTCTCCGCCGACAAGGGATCGGTCTGGGATGTGCCCTGCGATGTCGCCATGCCCTCGGCCACGCAGAATGAACTGTCGGGCAAGGATGCGGCCAGGCTGGTGAAGAACGGCGTCGTCGCCGTGGGCGAAGGCGCGAACATGCCCTCGACCCCCGAGGCGATCAAGGTCTTCCAGGATGCCGGCATCCTGTTTGCCCCCGGCAAGGCCGCCAATGCCGGCGGCGTGGCCACGTCGGCGCTGGAGATGCAGCAAAATGCCAGCCGCGACAGCTGGACCTTCGAGCAGACCGAAGCCCGCCTGGCCTCGATCATGCGCGGCATCCACGACACCTGCTTCGAGACGGCCGAGGAATACGGCGCCCCGGGCAATTACGTGCTGGGCGCCAATATCGCAGGCTTCGTCCGCGTGGCCGAGGCGATGCGGATGATGGGCGTGATCTGACGCCTTCGGCCGTCCCGCCTGCCGGGGCGGCCAGATTGCACCAGGCGCGCCGCTGCCGGCTACATCAGCGGCCGCCGCTCTTCCTTGGGCTCGTCGATCATCGCCAGATCCTGCAGCGTGTCGATGTCCTGCACCTCCAGCACCCCCTTGGCCCAGCGCGCGACGCCCCGCCGCTTCAACTCGGCCAGGGTCTTGTTGGCATGCACCAGCGACAGGCCCAGCGCGTCGGCCAGATCCTGCTGGCGGAACGGCAGCGGCACCGAATCCCGCGTGCCCAGCTTGACCGCCCGCAGCCGCTTGAACAGCCGGAACAGCGCCCAGGCCACCCGCTGCAACCCGTCGCGCTGGCCCAGCGTCGCCACCGTCTCGCCCAGGAAGTGTTCCTCGACGGCGCTGATCCAGGTCAGATCAAAGGCCCGCGACGGCTGCGTGCGAAACAGCGTCCACACCTCTTCGCGCTTGAAGACGCACAGAACCATGTCGGTCGCCGCCTCGACCGAATGGCGCATCGCCCCCATGACCCCGGCCTGCAACCCCAGAAAATCGCCCGGCATGGCGAAATTGATCACCTGCCGGCTGCCATCCTCCAATGTCTTGTAACGTGTCGCCATCCCGCGCAGCACGGTGAACAGCTGCGGGCTTTTCGACCCTTCGATCAGGATCGTCGTGCCGCGTTCCACCGCCAGCTCTCCGGCCTTGAACTTCTGCATGAACTCGACCTCGCCGGGATCGAAAGGCACGAAAATCTCCATCCCGCGCAAGGGGCAGGCTTCACAGGGGGTCATTGTCATGGGGACCTCGAAAGATTTACGAAAACATGTCGTGGTTTAATGCGCATCTCGTGGAAAGGTTGCATGATCCCCGCTCATAACCGGGGGCAGAGATGCAAAGAATCCAGTCCTGTCTGCTCGCCGTCCAAGATCCCTTCCTGTCGGTCGACATCCGGCTTGGGGTCACCGCGCTGTTTCCCGAGATCCGCCTCGCGCCCGACAGCCTGCCGCGTGACCTGGGCTTCGGCACCGTGGCGCCCTATGACCTTGCGGTGATCGAGCCCGGGCCCGATCCGCGCTCGGCGATCGCGCTGGCCCAGACGCTGCTGCAGGGTGGCGCGCTGGTGGCGCTGGTCGGCGCCTTCGCGCGGGCCGCGGCCGAATCCGCCGCCGCCACGCCGCCCGTGCCGCCGCATTTCTTCTTCTCGGCCGATCTGCTGCATTGGCTGGCCCGCCGCGTCGGCCGGATCGAAGACCCGGCCCAACCCCCAAGCGGCCACAGCGCCCCGGCCGGTGCCGGCGACTGGGCCCCCGATCCCGCCAGCGACCGCGCCGACCCGGCCTGAGCCGCCCCTTTCCCCGCGCCTGCTGTCTGCGCCCCCCGCCAGCGCGGTGGACCTTCCCGCCCGGGCAGCCTAGTCTGGCCTCCCGAGTCACAGCGGCAGACCCATGAGCGATACGCCCCAACCCTCCTACCAGGTGCTTGCCCGGAAATACCGGCCCGAGACCTTTGCCGACATGATCGGCCAGGACGCCATGGTGCGCACGCTGAAGAACGCCTTCGCGGCGGGCCGCATCGCGCATGCTTTCGTGATGACCGGCATCCGCGGCACCGGCAAGACCACCACCGCCCGGATCATCGCCAAGGGGCTGAACTGCACCGGGCTTGATGGCACCGGCGGGCCGACGACCGAACCCTGCCTGACCTGCGAAAACTGCCGCGCCATCGCCGAAGGCCGCCATGTCGACGTGATCGAGATGGACGCCGCCTCGAATACCGGCGTCGACGACATCCGCCAGACCATCATCTCGTCGGTGCATTACGCCCCGGCCTCGGCGCGCTACAAGGTCTTCATCATCGACGAAGTCCACATGCTGTCGGTGAACGCCTTCAACGCGCTGCTGAAGACGCTGGAAGAACCCCCGGCGCATGTGAAATTCATTTTCGCCACGACGGAAATCCGCAAGGTTCCGGTCACCATCCTGTCGCGCTGCCAGCGCTTCGACCTGCGCCGGATCGAGCCCGAGGTGATGATGGCCCATCTGGCGCGGGTGGCTGCGGCCGAAGGCGCCGATCTGGCCGAAGACGCTCTGGCGCTGATCACGCGGGCCGCCGAAGGCTCGGCCCGCGACGCGATGAGCCTGATGGACCAGGCCATCGCCATGGGTGGCGGCACGGCCGATGGGGCGCAGGTCCGCGCCATGCTGGGCCTCGCAGATCGCGGCCGGGTGCTGGACCTGTTCCAGCAGATCATGCGCGGCGATGCGGCGGCGGCCCTGGCGGAACTTTCGGCGCAATATGCCGATGGCGCCGATCCTTTGGCGATCCTGCGCGATCTGGCCGAGATCAGCCATTGGATCTCGGTCATCAAGATCACCCCCGAGGCGGCCGAAGACCCGACCACCCCGCCCGACGAACGCAGCCGGGGCCTGGCGCTGGCCGAAGGCCTGCCGATGCGCGCCCTGTCGCGGATGTGGCAGATGCTGCTGAAGGCGATCGAAGAGGTGGGGCTGGCGCCCAATGCGATGATGGCGGCCGAAATGGCGGTGATCCGCCTGACCCATGTCGCCGAATTGCCCGACCCCGAAACCCTGGTGCGCCGGCTGACCGAAGGCCCGCCGCCCGCCGGGGGGCCCGGAACGGGCCCCGGCGCTGGCGCTGGCTCTGGCTCTGGCCCCGGCATGCCCGGCGGCGCGCCCGCGGGCGGCGCGGGCATGAT
>NZ_JAICBZ010000136.1 GCF_020179405.1 Xinfangfangia pollutisoli
GGCGGCTTCGGCCGCAGGCGCGCTGCCGGCCAGGCCCGGCGCATCGTCCAGCGTCAGTTCAACCGGCTTCGGCGCCAGGATCAGCCGCTCGGGCGGCGGGGCGGCCCCGCCATCGGCGGCGACGTCATTGACCGCAAGCCCCTGATAATCAACGACCTGCCCGCCGGGATCGTCGGGCGTGATCCGCATCGGCCCTTCCAGCGCGCGCACAACCGGCACGCCGCGCAGGTCGCGCATGGCAAGGCTGTAGCCCCACCAGCCCAGGCTGAGAACCAGAGCAACCGAGCCGATCGCGCCGGCGATGTTGACGATCTTCTGCCCGCGCAGCCCAAGGCCCGCGCCGGCAAACCCGCCGCCGGGCGCGCCAGGCGGCATCGAATCCAGCTGCGGTTCGGGCGCGTGGCCGGCATAGCGGCGCACCTGACCTTCGCCCCAGCCCTGCGCGGCGCGGGGATCGACGGGTTGCGGATGCAGATGCGGATCCTGTCGGGACGAAGCAAGGCGCGCCGCACCGCCCGAGGGGGCGTGCGAAGATGTCCGCTCAGCCTGCCCCCGGCCCCTGGCCAGGGGGGGCGCGATATAGTCGCCGTAATCCGCGTCCGCCATGCCTGCCTCTGCCCGGGCGGTTGACCCGCCCCTTGCGCCCGTCCGGGCCGGCCCTGGCGCCATTTCTCAGCGCATTTCTTCGACCGGCTTCACCCCAAGGATAGCAAGACCGGCGCAAATGACAACGCCCGTGGCCCGGACAAGGGCGATTTTCGCCTGTGCCACCGCGGCATCCTCTTGCATGAAGCGCAGCGAGGCATCGTCATTGCCGCGGTTCCACAGGCCGTGGAACTCGGAGGCCAGTTCGTACAGGTAGAAGGCCACGCGATGCGGCTCGTTGTTGCGGGCGGCGATTTCCACCAGACGCGGCCATTCGGCGATCTTCTTCAGCATCGCCAATTCGGCCGGATGCGCCAATTGGCCGTGATCGGCGGCGGCCAGCGTGGCATCGTCGGCGGCAATTCCGGCCTCGGCCGCCTTGCGCAGCACCGAATTGATCCGGGCATTGGCGTATTGCACGTAGAAGACCGGGTTGTCCTTCGACTGTTCCAGCACCTTGTCGAAATCGAAATCCAGCGCCACGTCGTTCTTGCGCGTCAGCATGATGAAGCGGGTGACATCGGCGCCGGCCATTTCCACCACATCGCGCAGGGTCACGAATGTGCCGGCGCGTTTCGACATCTTGAACGGCGCGCCGTCCTTCCACAGCTTCACCAGCTGAATGAGCTTGATGTCCAGCGGCACGCGATTGTCCGACAGCGCCGCGACCGCCGCCTTCATCCGCTTGACATAGCCGCCGTGGTCGGCGCCCAGAATGTCGATCAGCTGGTCATAGCCGCGCTGCACCTTGTCGAAGTGATAGGCGATGTCGGGGGCGAAATAGGTCCAGCTGCCGTCCGATTTCTTCACCGGCCGGTCGACATCGTCGCCATGCGCGGTTGACCGGAACAGCGTCTGCTCGCGCGGTTCCCAATCATCGGGGGTCTTGCCCTTCGGCGGCTCAAGCACGCCCTCATAGATCAGCCCCTTCGCGCGCAGCGTCTCGATCGCGCCCTCGATCTTGCCGGTGCCGTAAAGCGCCTTCTCGCTGGAATACAGATCCATCCGCACGCCCAGCGCCGCCAGATCCTGGCGGATCATCTCCATCATCATCTCGGTGGCAAAGTCGCGCACATCGGCCAGCCAGACGGATTCAGGCTGATCCAGCAGCTTGTCGCTGTATTTCGCCTTCAGCGCCTCGCCCACCGGGATCAGGTAATCGCCGGGATACAGGCCCTCGCGGATTTCCGGCTCAAGCCCATGCGCCTCGCGGTAGCGTTCATAGGCACTGCGCGCCAGCACATCGACCTGTGCACCGCCATCGTTGATGTAGTATTCCCGCGTGACGTTCCAGCCGGCAAAGGCCAGCAGGTTCGACAGCGCATCGCCCACCACCGCGCCGCGGACATGGCCCACATGCATGGGCCCGGTCGGATTGGCCGAGACGAACTCGACATTGACCTTCTGGCCCTGCCCGATCTGCGACCGGCCATAGCCCGCGCCCTCGGCCAGAACCGTGGCGATCACGCCCTGCCACAGCGCCGGCGCCAGCCGCAGGTTCAGAAAGCCCGGCCCCGCCACATCGGCGCCCGCGATCCGCGGGTCTTCCATCAGCTTGGCGGCCAGCCCGTCGGCAATCTCGCGCGGGGGTTTGCCCGCGGGCTTTGCCAGGACCATGGCCGCATTGGTTGCCATATCGCCATGGGCCGGATCGCGCGGCGGCTCGACCGCCACCTGGCCAAGGTCAAGTCCCTGCGGCAGGGCGCCTTCGGCCTGCATCCGGCCCAGGGCATCGGTCACCGCGCTGCGGATTTCCGCGAAGAGGTTCATCTGATCAAATCCTGCATGATCCGCAGGACTTGCCAGAGCGGGCCAGCGCGGTCAAGCGCTGCGCCCTTTTCACCCCCGCCCTGCCCCGGCTTCTAGCGCGGCCGCCGCATCTCGATCAGTTCGCGCACAAGCGCGTAATCATGATAGCCCAGCCGTGCAACGGCGGTGAAACGGGTCACGTCGAAGCGCCCCGCCACCAGGCAATCGTCGCGCAGATGCACGCCCGTGACCTGCCCGATCACCAGCCGATAGCCGCCCTCCAGCGCCAGATCCTGCACCACCCGGCATTCCAGCGTGGCCGGCGCATCGGCGACGCGCGGACAGTCGATCGTCGTGCATTCCGCCTTGGCCACGCCCGCCAACGCGAATTCGTCCACCCCGCGCGCCACCCGGGCCGAGGTTTCGTTCATCGCCCGCAGTGCCGCCTCGCCCACCAGGTTCACCGCGAAGACCCCGCTGTCCAGCACATTGGCGACCGTGTCATCGGCCTCGCCCGAGAACATCACCTGCGGCGGGCGCGAGGCCACGGCGTTGAAATAGGAATAGGGCGCCAGATTGTCGCCAAACCCCGGAACGCGCGTGGAAATCCAGCCGATCGGCCGGGGCGAGACCACCGCGTTGAACGGGTTGTGCGGCAGGCCGTGGCCCTCTTCTGGTCGATAGAACATGGGCTTCCTTCCGCGCTGCAGCCGATCTTTTCCGCCCCTAGCGCCCAGCCGGGGCCCGGGACGTTTACCCCGCGACCATCGCATGTTACGCGGCGGGGCGGAAGATTCGAGGGACATGCCTTGGCCTATCGACTGGAAGAGGAAACCGAGGCCGACTGGTGGGAAGTCGAGGCGCTGTATGACCTCTGCTTCGCGCCCGGCCGCACTGCCCTGTCTTCCTACCGGCTGCGCGAGGGCGTGCCGACGGTGGCGCCGCTGTGCCTGACCCTGCGCGACAGCGACGGCACCCTGGCTGCGGTGATCCGCTACTGGCCGGCGCTGATCGGCGAGGAAGACGTGCTGCTTCTGGGCCCGATCGCCGTTCACCCGACGCGGCAGGGCGAAGGTCTGGGCGGTCTTCTGATGAATGAAAGCCTGGCCGAGGCGCGGCGGCTGGGCTGGGAACGGGTGCTGCTGGTGGGCGACCTGCCCTATTACCGCCGTTTCGGCTTTCGCAAGCTCGACGGCGTCGAGATGCCGCCGCCCACCAACCCCGACCGGGTTCTGGGGCTGGAGCTGAAGGCCGGCGCCTGGAAGGGCGTGACCGGCAAGGTCACCCGCGCGACCTGAAGCGCCGATAAGACCTGTCCGGCGGCGGGCCTCTTGCAGGCGCCCCGCGCCCTCCCATATCGAAGGGATGGACACACCGACCCCGTCATCCGAGCATTCTCTGGCGCTTCCCCAGATCCTGGCCCCCGATCCGGCGCCCGAAATCGCGGCTTTGGCGCGGCGCTGGAAGGCGGCCAATGGGCCGGTCCTGGCGCTGGTGACGCGGCTTGGCGGCGCGCTTGAGGGCCAGTTCGCGCTTTTGCCCGAAGCGCTGCGGCTGCGGGCCGAGCAGATCACCGCCCAGGCGCTGGAACAGGCCTATGGCCTGGCCGCCCAGGGCGCCCGCCTGCCCGAAACCGGCGGGCGCGGCCCGATGGCGGCCGTCATGGCCAGCGGCGCGGCGGGCGGCCTGGCCGGGCTGGCCGGAGCGATTGCCGAATTGCCCTTCACCATCACCGTCCTTCTGCACGCGATCCGGCGCGAGGCCGCGCGCGCGGGCTATGATCCCGACGATCCCTGGATCCGGGCCGAGGCGCTGCGCACCTTCGGCTCGGGCAGTCCGATCGCGGCCGATGACGGGATCGACACCTCGTTCTTCACCGCCAGGCTGACGCTGACCGGCCCCGCGATCCAGGCGCTGATCGCGAAAGTGGCGCCGCGGCTGGCGGCAACGCTCAGCCAGAAGCTGGCGGCGCAAAGCGTGCCGGTGCTGGGCGCGCTGTCGGGCGCTGCGCTGAATGCGGCCTTCCTGCGCTATTACCGCGAGACGGCGGCGATCCGTTTCGCGCTGCTGCGCCTGGCGGAAACCCATGGCGCCGAGCCGGTGCTGGAGGCCTTTGCCAAGGCCACCGCCAAGCCCGCCTTGCGCAAGGCCTGAGCGCGGACGGCCTGAGCGCGGACGGGCTGAGCGCGGCCCGCCCCCGGCCGCGAAATGCCCCGCCAGCAGGGGATGCCGGCGGGGCTGGGGTGGGAAGAGGGAAGCTGCGGTCGGCCGTGACGCCGCCGCGCCGGGTGGGTGCGCCCGGCACATGCAGGCTTAGGTCGATTCGGTTTCCGGCCGGTTAACGCAGATCCGCCCCGGTCCGACAGGCCCTGCGCTATGCCTTCTCGACAGGCCTTGCTCCGCCGCGCTGCCCGCCCCTATCATCCTTTCGCATGCGCAGCGGACGGGGGCCTTCATGCAGATGATGATCGGGGTGATCGGCGGCTCGGGCGTCTATCAGATCGAGGGGCTGGACGGCGCGGCCTGGGTCACGGTCGAGACGCCCTGGGGGGCGCCCTCGGATCAGATCCTGACCGGGCGGCTGAATGGCGTGGCCATGGCCTTCCTGCCCCGCCATGGCCGCGGCCATGTTCACTCGCCCACGTCGCTGCCCTATCGCGCCAATATCGACGCGCTGAAGCGGCTTGGCTGTACCGATGTGCTGGCGGTCTCGGCCGTGGGCAGCCTGCGCGAAGACCTGGCGCCGGGGGATTTCGTGCTGGTCGACCAGTATATCGACCGCAGCTTCGCCCGCGAGAAAAGCTTCTTCGGCCCGGGCTGCGTCGCCCATGTCGGGCTGGCGCATCCGACCTGTTCCCGGCTGGGCCGGCTGGCGGCCGAAGCCGCGCGCCAGGCGGGCGCCCGGGTGCATGAGGGTGCCACCTATCTGGTGATGGAGGGGCCGCAGTTTTCCACCCTCGCGGAAAGCCGGCTTTACCGGCAATGGGGCGCCGATGTGATCGGGATGACCGGCATGCCCGAGGCGAAACTCGCCCGCGAGGCGGAATTGTGCTATGCCTCGCTCGCCATGGTGACCGATTACGATTGCTGGCATCCCGATCATGATGCGGTGGATGTGGCGGCCGTGATCGCCACGCTGACCGCCAATGCCGGCCATGCGCGCGGGCCGAGGCGCCCAACCACTCATTGGTGTTGCGGACGCTTTCCATCAGATCGTAGGTCGCCATATACTTC
>NZ_JAICBZ010000137.1 GCF_020179405.1 Xinfangfangia pollutisoli
CGGGGACCGATCTCGCCCTGGGCGCCGGCCGGGCCTTCCGGCCCCGGCCCGCCCACCGGCCCGGGCGCACCCGTCGAGACGCCGGTGACCAGCCCCAGGGCCAGCACCACGGCGCCTCCAAGCGCTCCGAACAACAGGCTTTCGATCCGGCTCATCCCTGATCCTCAGCGATAGGGCGCGTCAAGTTCAAGATTGCGGGCGATCTCGGCTTCCCAGCGGGCGCCGTTTTCCAGAAGCTTTTCCTTGGTGTAGAACAGCTCTTCCCGCGTCTCGGTCGAGAATTCGAAATTCGGCCCCTCGACGATGGCATCGACCGGGCAGGCTTCCTGACAGAAGCCGCAATAGATGCATTTGGTCATGTCGATGTCATAGCGCGTGGTGCGGCGCGAGCCATCCTCGCGCGGTTCGGCGTCGATGGTGATCGCCTGCGCCGGGCAGACCGCCTCGCACAGTTTGCAGGCGATGCAGCGTTCCTCGCCATTCGGATAGCGGCGCAGCGCGTGTTCGCCGCGGAAGCGCGGCGACAGCGGCCCCTTCTCATGCGGATAGTTCAGCGTCGATTTCGGCGCGAAGAAGTATTTCATCCCCAGCGCGAAGCCCTTGATGAAATCCGCCATCAGGAAATAGCGGGTCGCGCGGTTCCAGTCGATATTGGCCATCTGCTCAGCCCCCCAGGGTCCAGCGGGCCCAGAAATGCCCGAATACTTCGAATTTCGCCAGGAACGCCACCAGCACGACCCAGCCCAGGCTCAGCGGCAGGAACACCTTCCAGCCGATCCGCATCAACTGGTCGTAGCGGTAGCGCGGCACGATGGCCTTCACCATGGCGAACATGAAGAAGAACACCCACATCTTCGCCACCATCCACCACCAGCCATCGGCCAGGCCCGGGATCGGCGACAGCCAGCCGCCGAAGAACAGCAGGCTGATCAGGGCGCACATCAGGAAGATGGCGATATATTCGCCGGCCATGAACAGCAGGTAGGGCGTCGACGAATATTCGACCATGAAGCCCGCGACCAGTTCCGATTCCGCTTCCGGCAGGTCGAAGGGCGGGCGGTTGGTTTCGGCCAGGGCCGAGACGAAAAACAGAACCACCATCGGCAGATGCGGCAGCCAGTACCAGTTGAACAGGCCGTAAGCCCCGTCCTGCGCCGCGACGATGGCCGAGAAGTTCATCGACCCGGTCGAGATGATGATGCCGATGATGATCAGCCCCAGCGAAACCTCATACGAGATCATCTGCGCGGCAGAGCGCAGCGAGCCGAGGAAGGCGTATTTCGAGTTCGACGCCCAGCCGCCCATGATCACGCCGTAAACCTCAAGCGAGGAGACGGCGAAGACGAACAGGATCGCCACGTTGATATCGGCCAGAACCCAGCCCGGATGGAAGGGAATGACCGCCCAGGCCAGGATCGCCAGCACGAAGGACAGCATCGGCGCCAGGAAGAAGACCGGCCGGTCCACGCCCGCCGGCACGACGATTTCCTTGACCACATATTTCAGCGCATCGGCCACCGATTGCAGCAGGCCCCAGGGGCCAACCACGTTCGGGCCGCGCCGCATCTGCACCGCCGCCCAGATCTTGCGGTCGCCATAGACCAGGAACAAGAGGCTCAGCATCACGAAGGCAACGATCGCCAGGCTCTGCAGCACGATCAGCAGCGTGATTCCGAGGCCTGTGTTCAGAAAAGCTTCCATCTCACCGTCCGTCCCTAGTTCCGGTCTTCAGACCGTGGGTATTCCCAATTCGCCACAATCGCGCACCGTCACCTCGGCGTCGATCGTCCGCAATCCTTGCGGCAGGGCGGCCGAGATCAGATAGACCGCGTCCCCCCGCCATGTCGCGCCCGCCCGGGCCACCTGCGTTCGCACATGGCGGGCAAAGCCGTAGCCGCGGATCAGCGCATATTGCGCCGCCGCACAGCGGCCATAGTCCTCGACATCCGCCTCGCTGCGCGCCCCGGTCATCGCCACGCGGAAATTGACCAGGTCGCCGTCCAGCAGCACCGTCTCGATCCCCAGATAGCGCGCCGCCTGCGGTGCTGTAGTCTGCCCGCCCGTCTCGGCGCAAGCCCCGACCGCCGCTGCCGCGGCAAGTCCAAGCGCAAGCGGGGACGGACGCGCCATTCCTGCTACTCCGCCGCCAGTTTCGGGGCCGTGCGCGCCTTGGCCATCGCCGAGAGTTCGGCCATGACGGTCGAGGCGCGGGCAACCGGGTTGGTCAGGTAGAAGTCCCTGATCGCATTGCGGAACGTGGCCTTGGCCGGCGCCTTCGGCGCAAGCGGCACCCAGGCGTTTTCGGCCACTTCGTCGATCCGGCCCAGATGCGGCACCTCGGCCACCAGCCGGGCGCGCAGCGCGGCCAGGCTGTCCCAGGGCAGCGTGGCGCCCAGTTCGGCCGACAGGGCGCGCAGGATGGCCCAGTTCTCTTTCGCCTCGCCCGGGGCAAAGCCCGCCCGCAGCGCCAGTTGCGGCCGGCCCTCGGTGTTGACGAACAGCCCGTTCTCTTCGGTATAGGCCGCGCCCGGCAGGATCACATCGGCCCGCATCGCGCCGCGGTCGCCATGGCTGCCCTGATAGATCACGAAGGGGCCAGCTGCGATTTCCACCTCATCGGCGCCCAGGTTGTAGATGACCTCCGCGCCTTCGGTCGCGGCCGCCAGACCGCCCTCGGTCACCGCGCCCACATCCATCGCGCCGACGCGCGACGCCGCCGTGTGCAGCACCAGAAGCTTCGCTCCCGCGCCCTGCACATAGGCCATGACCTGGCTGAGCACCGCTTCGCCATCGGCCTCGTTCAGGGCGCCCTGCCCCACGATCACCAGCGTATCGGGCTTTTCCGTCACCCGGCCCACCAGATCGACCAGTGCCGCGCGGTCATTGCCCAGATGCTTGTAATCGAAGGTCAGATCGACCGGCTCGCCGATCAGGCCGACATCGGCCCCGGCAGCCCAGGCCTTGCGGATCCGCGCGTTCAGAACCGGCGCCTCGACCCGCGGGTTCGAGCCGACGATCAGGATCGTCTTCGCCGTGTCGATATCTTCGATCTTGGCAGTGCCAACATAGCCCGAGCGGTTGCCGGCCGGCAGGCGCGCGCCATCGGTCCGGCATTCGACATGACCGCCAAGCCCTTCGACCAACGCCTTCAGGCTGTAGGCCGCCTCGACCGGCACCAGATCGCCGACCAGACCGGCGACTTTGCGGCCCTTCATTGCGGCCGCAGCCTTGGCCAGCGCCTCGCCCCAGCTTGCCTTGCGCAGCTTGCCATTCTCGCGAACGTAAGGCGTATCAAGGCGTTGGCGGCGCAGACCGTCCCAGACAAAGCGGGTCTTGTCGCTGATCCATTCCTCATTCACCCCGTCATGGTTGCGGGGCAGGATGCGCATCACTTCTCGGCCCTTGGTGTCGACCCGGATGTTCGCCCCCAGCGCATCCATCACGTCGATCGACTCGGTCTTGGTCAGCTCCCAAGGCCGGGCGGTGAAGGCATAGGGTTTCGAGGTCAGCGCACCGACCGGGCACAGGTCGATGATATTGCCCTGCAGGTTCGAATCCAGCGTCATGTTCAGATAGCTGGTGATCTCGGCATCTTCGCCGCGGCCGGTCTGGCCCATTTGATGGATGCCGGCGACTTCGGTGGTGAAGCGGACGCAGCGCGTGCAGCTGATGCAGCGCGTCATCTTGGTTTCGACCAGCGGGCCCAGGTTCAGATCTTCGCTGGCGCGCTTGGGTTCGCGGTAGCGGCTGAAATCGACGCCATAGGCCATGGCCTGGTCCTGCAGGTCGCATTCGCCGCCCTGGTCGCAGATCGGGCAATCCAGCGGATGGTTGATCAGCAGGAATTCCATCACGCCCTCGCGGGCCTTCTTGACCATGGGCGAGGTGGTCTTCACGACCGGCGCCTCGCCATTCGGGCCCGGGCGCAGGTCGCGGACCTGCATGGCGCAGGAGGCGGCGGGCTTGGGCGGGCCGCCCACGACCTCGACCAGACACATCCGGCAATTGCCGGCGATCGACAGCCGTTCATGATAGCAGAAGCGCGGAATCTCGATCCCGGCCGCTTCCGCGGCCTGGATGATCGTCATCGCGCCATCCACCTCGATCTCGATACCGTCGATGCTGATCTTCTTGAGGTTCGACATCTCGCTACTCCGCCGCGATTCTGGCGCAACCGTGGTCCTTCCACAGCCGCGCCTCTTTCAGATAGGACCAGCCAAAGGCCCGGTCGCTGTCCCCATGGGCCTGCAGATGCGCAAGCCGTTCCAATGCCTCGTCCAATGTCGGCTTGTGCCCCGCGGGCACCCACCACATGACGAAATGCATCCGTCCCAGAACCTCGAACCATTCGGCCCGGCGTTCGTAAAAGGCGCGATGCACGGTGTTCCAGACGAAATGCTCCAGCGTCTCGACGCTTTCCCAGACGGTCAGGTTCGACACGAATTGCGGATCGCCGCCGATCTTGGCTTCGGTATTCCCCGTCCCCGGTTCGCCCGAGCCTTCCATCATCCAGACGAAACCCGGCATGCGCTTGCCAAGACCGTTCACCCGGTCCAGCGCCGCCATGAAGTCGGCCACGCGCGGATCGTCGGTGGGCGCCAGTAGGCGGCCCACATTCAGCTCGGCCAGATGCATGCCTTCGGGCGTCATTTGCTGCTCCTCAGCAGGCTGCCCACCAGCGAGCCCTTGGCGATTTCCGCCTCGCCCACGGCGCAGAAGCTTTGCACATTGCCCGCCACCGCGCCCGCCTTTTTCAGCCAGGCATCCGCCTCGGCCTTCAGACGGTTCTTTTCCTTGCGGTCCTTCAGGAAGGCTTCCACTTCGCTGCGGCTATAGCCCTTGTCCAGCGCGTATTGCTTCAGATCCTCGATCTTCGACCAGACCACGAACATGCGCGCATGGATCGTCGGACAGGTCTTGCGGATCACGTCGCCGATCCTTCCGGCGCGCAGGGAGTCATTGATGTGCTTTTCCTGGCTCAGCGGTTCCAGCGCCAGCGCAGGAGAGGCCAGCATGGGCGAGACCAGGGTGACGGCCGCAAGGGCCGCGGCAAGAAGGGGTTTCATGGCGGATGCTCCGACTGCTCTGCCCGCGGACGCGAGGGCAGACCCCCCTGCGCCCGGGCGCAGGCATCCTGCCAGAGCCGCCGCCCGACCCCAAAGCACGGAACCGTGCGCCTTCCGTGAGCCGCCGATGTTGAAACAGGCCGTGATCATGCGCAGGCCCCCCGGAACAGCCAGGCGCCCGTGCGGTCATAGCCGCCGATCGCCCGATCCTGGAAGCGGCCGCCCGCGGCCTCACATCCCGCGCGCGCGGCTTTCTTGGCCAGCGCGCCCTCGTCGAAGGCCAGGCTGCTGCCGGCCCGCGTCACGCTGACGGCATGGCCCGGCACCGGCTTTGCGCCCTGCGCCGTCAGCTGCAGCCCCGGCGCGTCGGCGGAGATGCGGGCCA
>NZ_JAICBZ010000138.1 GCF_020179405.1 Xinfangfangia pollutisoli
TGCCCAGCGTCACCCCCGCCTGCGTCTCGCACCAGGCGCGCAGCCGCGTGGCATCGGGCGCCCCCAGCCGCGCCGCAGTGACCGAGCGGCCGCGCCACTCGGGCCGCGCCACATTCATCGCAATCGCCGGATTGCCCTGGCCCCAGGTCTCGAACGCGGCCCAGACCGCACGCGCCAGCGCCTCGTGCCGGGCCCAGACCGCGGGCAGGCCCTCTTCGTGCAGGATCATGGTCAGCGCCTCGCGCAGACCATACAGATGCACGGTGGGCGCGGTGCCGAACCAGTATTGCCAGAATTCCGAGGGCGCAGCCCGCGCGCCCCAGCGCCAATAGGGCGTGGCCAGATCCGACACGCCACAGCGCGCGCGGGCCTGTTCCGAGAACCAGACGAAGGCCATGCCCGGCGGCACCATCAGCCCCTTCTGGCTGGCCGCCACCGTGACATCGACGCCCCAATCGTCCATCCGGTATTCGTCGCAGCCCATCGAGGCGATGCAATCCACGGCCAGAAGGGCGGAATGCCCCGCCGCATCCATCGCCGCGCGCAGGGCCGCAATGTCATTGCGGATCGACGAGGCGGTATCGACCTGCGTGACCAGCACCGCCTTGATCCGCCCCTCGCGGTCGGCGCGCAGCGCCGCCTCCAGCCGGGCCGGATCGGCCTGGGTCTGGCGGCCGAAATCCAGCATCTCGACCTTGATGCCCATATCGGTGGCATGGCGCGCCCAGCCATGGCCGAAATGGCCCGAGGCCAGGACCAGCGCCGTCTCGCCGCGCGAGAACATGTTGGCATTCGCCGCCTCCCAGGCGGCATGGCCATTGCCGATATAGGGCGCAACATGGGCCTTGGTGCCCGCAAGCGCCCGCAGATCGGGGATCATGCCGGCCACCATGGCTTCGATCTCTTCGCCATAGATGTTCGGGCTGCCGCGATGCATGGCCCGTTGCACCCGGTCGGGAATGACCGAGGGGCCGGGGATGGCGCGATAGGGCTGGCCATGGGCAAGCGACATAAGGGACGGCTCCTGCAAGCGGCATGTTCAAGCAACACGTCCTGCCATGGCTAGCCGCGCGCCCGGCCCAGGTCAATTCGGCTCAGCCCAACCGCCGCGCCGCCCGGCTTGAGCCTGCGGCGGCGATCCGCTATCCCGAAAGCCCGCAGCCGCAGGACACAAGCGTGACATCGCAAGCCGAACCCGCCGCCCCGAAGGGCCTGTTCCTGCGCCACTGGCGGCGCTTCCTGCGCCCGCGCCGCTGGCTTCTGGTCCTCAGCTTCGTGACCTCGATCGTCGAAGGCTCGACCCTGGGCGCCCTGTCCTGGATGCTGAAGCCGCTGTTCGACCAGGTCTTTGCCGATCGCTCGACCCAGGCGCTGATCTGGGTCGGCAGCGGCATTCTGGCGCTGTTCCTGCTGCGCGCCGCGACCTCGATCCTGAACCGCTGGCTGATGGCCATGATCAATCAGGGCACCGCGGCCGAGATGCAGAAGGCGATGCTCGACCATCTGTTGACGCTGGACGGCGCCTTTTTCCAGACCAACCCGCCCGGCACGCTGATCGAGCGGGTGCAGGGCGACACGATGGCCGCGCAGGGCGCGGTGCTGTCGGTGGTGGGGGGGATCGGTCGCGATGCGGTGTCGCTGGCGGGCCTGTTCGCGGTGGCGCTGTCGATCGACGTGACCTGGACCATCGCCGCGCTGATCGGCGCGCCGCTTCTGATGCTGCCGGCGCTGGGGCTGCAGCGCTATATCCGCCGCAAGTCGCGGCAGATGCGGATGCAGGCCGGGCTGCGCGCGACACGGCTGGACGAGATCTTTCACGGCATCCAGCAGGTCAAGCTGACACGGACCGAGGCCTATCAGGGCAGCCGCTTTGCGCGCATCGTCGACACGATCCAGCGCGCCGAGGTGAAATCCGCGCTGGGCCGCGCCGCCATGCCGGCACTGGTCGATGTGGTGACCGGAATCGGTTTCTTCGCCGTCCTGCTTCTGGGCGGGCGCGAGGTGGTGGCGGGCACCCGCACCACCGGCGAATTCATGTCCTTCTTCACCGCCATGGCACTGACCTTCCAGCCGATCCGCCGACTTGGCGAACTGGCGGGGCTTTGGCAGATCGCGCTCGCCTCGCTGGAGCGGATCTTCGCCCTGTTCGACACGCTGCCCGGCCATCACCGCCCCGCGCGCTCGGCCGCGCAGCCGTCGCCGCTGCCGCCCGCGATCCGCTTTGACGATGTGCGCTTCGGCTATGATGCCGATCAGCCGGTGCTGCGCGGGCTAAGCTTCACCGCGGAAGCCGGCCAGGTCACAGCACTGGTGGGCGCATCGGGGGCCGGGAAATCCACCGTCTTCCACCTGCTGACCGCGCTGGCCGAACCGTCGGATGGCCAGATCGTCATCGGCGGCGTGGTCTCGACCCAGCTGACCCTGGCCGACCAGCGCCGGCTGTTCGCCGCGGTGACCCAGGAAACCGGGCTTTTCGACGAGACGCTGCGCGAGAACCTGATCCTCGGCCGCGAGGGCATTGCCGAAAGCCGCATCGCCGCGGCGCTGGACGATGCCAATGTCTCGGAATTCCTGTCGCGCCTGCCTGCGGGGCTGGAAACCCCGGCCGGGCCGCGCGGCTCGTCGCTGTCGGGCGGGCAGCGCCAGCGGGTGGCGATCGCGCGCGCCTTGCTGGCCGATGCGCCGGTTCTTCTGCTGGACGAGGCCACCTCGGCCCTGGATGCCGCTTCGGAAACCGCGGTGACCGAGGCGCTGGCCCGCGCCCAGGAAGGACGCACCACGCTGGTCATCGCCCATCGGCTGGCCACGGTGCGCGATGCCGACAAGATCGTGGTGATGGATCAGGGCCGGGTGGTGGAACAGGGCCGCCATGCCGAGCTTTTGGCGCAGGGCGGGCTTTACGCGCGGCTGCATGCGCTGCAATTCCGCGCCTGAGCCTTTGCGGTCGCGGGGCGGCAGGCCTATATCCTGGGGCTGCGACATGGGGGCACCAAGGGGGCAGCATGACGGAACGGGTGATCTGGCGGCTGACCGGCCGCGATGTGCTAAGCTTTCTGCAGGGGCTGGTAACGAATGACGTCCTGCCGCTGCAGCGTGGGCCCGGCGCGGTCTGGGCGGCGCTGCTGACGCCGCAGGGCAAGTATCTGGCAGATTTCTTCGTGATCCGCCGGGCCGGCGATGCCGAAGACGCCTATCTGCTGGACCTGCCCGCCCCCCTGGCCGCCGCCACGCTGAAGCGGCTGAGCCTGTACCGGCTGCGCGCCGATGTGCAGATCGGCGACAGCGGGCTTGTGGTCTCACGCGGACTGGGGCCGATGCCCGAGGGCGCGGTGGCCGATCCGCGCGATCCGGGCCTGGGCTGGCGGCTTTACAGCGAAAGCGCCCTGCCCGCGCCCGCGCCCGCGGTCGACTGGGACGCGCTGCGCGTGGCGCTGATGGTGCCCGAATACCCGCAGGACCTTGTGCCGGACGACAGCTATATCCTGGAAATGGGTTTCGAGCGGCTGCATGGCGTCGATTTCCGCAAGGGCTGCTATGTCGGCCAGGAAGTCACCGCGCGGATGAAGCACAAGACCGAGCTGCGCAAGGGCCTGGCCCGGCTGCGGCTGGACGGGGCCGCCCCGCCCGGCACCCCGCTGACCCTGCCCGACGGGCGCGAGGCCGGCCGGCTGGGCACCGTCGCCGAAACCGCGCAAGGCCCCGAGGCGCTGGCCTTCCTGCGCTTTGACCGCGCCGGGGCGGGGCTGCAGGCCGGGGCAGCGCAGGTTCTGGAGGTCTTGCAGCGTTAGCGTTCACATTCTCGCCAGAAAATCGGCAGCCCGGCTTGAACGCCCCGCCTGACTGCCTACATTTTGGCAGTTCTGCGCTTCAGGACAGACTAGATACGGTATCGGCCCCCGGAGCTATGCGCAGGATTCAACCCTGTCATGCAAAACAGGAATTCCCGAATCGTGATCAAATCGTTACAAGCGCGGGACGTCAAGCAGTTGACGAAGCAGACGACGCAGGAAGACCAGTGATGCTCGATACGATCGACAGCACGGCATTCAACTTCGAACAGGGCCAGCGCGCGCGCAAACTTTTTGCCGCGGTCGTGCTTGCTGCCTTGGACGATGCGATTGCCGATGACAAGAAATACGGCAATGGGCCGGATCAGATCGCCCGCTGGGCACGGTCGCGCGATGGGCGTGAAGTGCTGTCCTGCGCCGGGATCGACCCGAATGAGCGGGTGGTGAAGGGGCTGATGGAGTTCGTCTCCAAGGGCATCCGCACCAGCGTGGCGCTGAGCCGCGAGGAATCCGAACGTCGTGCGGCGCTGGACGCCGATCACGCCGAAGCCGCCTGACCGAAGCGCCGGCCCCCGGGGCCGGCTTCGCAAAGCAAAGCGCGCGCCCCCTGGGACGCGCGCTTTGCTTTTACGGCCAATCGGGCGGGGCGCGAGATGGCGCCCGGAGGGGCGTGGCGCGCTATTCGAAGTCGCGCGCGGTCATCGCCCGGTTGATCTCGACCCGAACCAGCTTGCGGACATTGCGGGTGATCCTTTCGCCCAGCGTGCCGGCCAATTCCTCGCGGATGATGTCGCGCACGATATCGCGCAGCATTTCCTCGTCCAGACCGGGATCGTCGCCATCGAACAGGCCCGGCCCCGGCGCGGCCCCGGCGGCAGTCTGCGAGGGCGGGGCGGCATCGGCCGGGTCCGCCGCCGGCGGCGGCACGACACCCCGCAGATCGGCGCCCAGAAGTTCGGCCCGTACCTCGGCCTCGGCCCGGTCGGCCCAGGCCCGGGCCAGCGGGTCTTCGGGCGGGCCTTCGGGCGCGGCAGAACCGGCGCGGGGATGGGCGGCGAAGGGCACGGGCTCGTCGTCGATCCAATCGTCGTCCGGCTGGATCCAGTCGACCTGCGGCACGGTTTCCGCCGTCCAATGGCCGCGCGGCAGCACCTCGGGCGGCGTGGCGGCCGCGGGCAGTTCGGCATCCTCTTCGATCAGAAGATCCGCCTCGGACGCCTCGGCAGCGCCGGCCGAGGCCCAGATCAGATCTTCGGTCCCCGCCCCGGCCCCGGTGAAATCCGCGGCATCCGGCGCCGGTTCGGCCAAAGGCGCATCCGGCGGCAGCAGGTCCTGCACCGCGGCCTGACCTTCTGTATCCTGTTCCGCATCCGGCCCTTCGGGCAGGGGCGGCGCAACCGGCGGCACGACCCGCAGGGCCGCGGTCAGCACCAGCTTGCCCGGCTCGGGCCGGGCCGGCTGCGATCTGGCCGCAACGGGCCGGGCGCCGCCCGG
>NZ_JAICBZ010000139.1 GCF_020179405.1 Xinfangfangia pollutisoli
CGGCGCGGGGCCCAGATGGCCGGCCGCCAACAGCGCCAGCGCGGCGCGGTGCGGCCGCCAGTCGGTGCCCGGGAATGAGGTGCAGCCGGTCATCAGCCCGGCCCCTGCCCCGTCGACGATCCGCGTCATCGCGGCCCAGGCCAGCCGCAGCGCATCGGCATCGGCATGGGCCGGATCCAGGCAGAACCGCCCCATCTCGGCCACCGGCCCCGGCCAGAAGGCCAGGGGCGCCAGATCGTAGAAGCCGCCGGCATAGCTTTGCCCCAGCGCCGCACCCGAGGGCAGCAGCAGCACCCGGTAGCACAGCGCCAGCGCGCCCTCGGCGGTTTCGATCATCACATGCCGGCAGAGATCGTCAAACCCGTCGCGATCGCTGACCCCGGGCCCGCGCCCGAAGGCCCGCGCCCGCAGCGAAAGAACGCGGTCCAGATCCGCCTCGGATCCGGCCAGACGGGCCAGCACTCTGCCGCGCCGAAATGGCTGCACCGAACCCTTCCCCCGCGCCCCAGCGCCTGCCCTGCCGGGCGGGACGACCAAGCGCCCGCCCCGCGCGAAAAGGCCTAGTCGTTGACCAGCTGATCCAGCCGGATCTGGCCGAAATTCGACAGAAGCTGGCGGATGAAGCCCACGCCCTTCACATTGGTTTCGGTGACCCTGCGCGAGATTTCGATCACCCGGCCATCTTCCAGACCGTAGCGGGCGATGTTCTCGACCGTGCCGCGGTCGCTGAAGGTCACGGCCAGGACCTGGCGTTCGATCTCTTCCGGCTGGCGGGGGCCTACGGTCTTGAAGCGGCTTTGCACATAGTACCAGCCCTGATCGTTCAGCAGCCCCTCGGCAGAGGGGCGACCGATCTTCTCGGCCACCGTCTCACGCGTGTCGACGCCAACCTTGATCTGGGCCAACTCGTCCTCGGCGGGCACATAGCCATGGTTGCGATAGATCGCCGTGCAGGCAACCGCCAGCAGGCACAGCGCCGCCACGACCAGCCTGACCCCCGGGATGGACCGGCCCGCGCCCCCGGCGTTGCCGCCCTGGCGCCGCGCGCCCTGTTCCCTTACCGCCATTCCTGCCCCATCTTCTTCGGCCAGATCGCGCCGGCCCTGCATATCCGCGGCCCTGCGGCCCGGATTGACCCTTGCGCCTTGGGATAGCAGATGCCACGCCCTATGTTCAAGAACGGACCGCGTGCGCCCCGGCGCCGCATCTTCCCGCCGCCTGTCTTCCTGTCGAGCCGAACCGGACCCATGACCAAAGCCGAAGCCGAACCGCCCGCCCCCGCCTATCGCACCGGTGCCCTGCCGCATCGCAAATCCACCCATTTCGCCTGGGAGGCCGGCCCCGAGGCGCGCGCGGCGCTGGCGCGGTCGCTGGATCTGCCGGCCATCGCCCGGCTGCGCTTTGCCGGCGAGATCCGCCCCGAGGGGCGCGAGGATTTCGCCCTGACCGCGCAGCTTTCCGCCGATGTGACCCAGGCCTGCGTGGTGACGCTGGCCCCGGTGCCGGCGCGGATCGACGAGCCGGTGCTGCGCCGCTATCTGGCCGATTATGTCGAACCCGAGGGCGACGAGGTGGAACTGTCCGAAGATGACAGCGTCGAGCCGCTGCCCGAGCGGATCGACATTGCCGAGGTCGCCCGCGAGGCGCTGGCCCTGGCCCTGCCGCCCTATCCGCGCGCGCCCGATGCCGATCTGGGCGAGGCGGTCTTCGCCGGCCCCGGCGTCGCCCCCCTGCGCGATGCCGATCTGCGCGAGACCAGCCCCTTCGCCGCCCTGCAGGGCCTGGTCGGCGGCGGCAAGAGCGGCGGCGATGACGAACCCGGCTGAAACCGGCGCGTCCGGGCCAAACGCGCGGAAAAGATACGGAAACCCCCTTGCGCCCGATGGGAATCCGAGTATGTTCCGCGCCTCATTCAAGCTGCGGTTCCGCCGCGGCCGGACAAGTGCCGGTCAAGCGAATCGCAAAGGAAATCAGGGGCCTGTCCCCTCTAGCCCCGAGGTCGAGACATGGCTGTCCCGCAGAACCGAGTCACCCGTTCCCGCCGCAACATGCGCCGCGCCCATGATGCGCTGGTCGCTGCGAACCCCAATGAATGCGCGAACTGTGGCGAGCTGAAGCGCCCGCACCACGTTTGCCCGGCTTGCGGTCACTATGACGCGCGCGAAGTCGTGGCCGTGGCCAAGGAAGTCGACATCGACGAAGACGCGGCATAAGCCCCGCTTTCGCGGCCGCCTGAACCATGGCAAGCGATAGCAGCGACAAGCTCGCCCTCTCCATGGTCTCCGCGCAGGGCCGCGAGCCCGTCGTGATTTCGGTTGACGCCATGGGCGGCGACCGTGGGCCGGCTGCTGTTGTGGCCGGCCTTGTGCTTGTTCTGCGCGACCATGACGATCTGCATGTGATCCTGCATGGCGACGAGGCGCAGATCGCGCCCCTGCTGGCGCGCGAACCCGCGCTGCGCGGCCGCGTGACGCTGCGCCATTCCGACCGCGTGGTGACCATGGGCGACAAGCCCAGCCAGGTGATGCGCCATGGCCAGGGCACCTCGATGTGGTCGGCGATCGACTCGGTCAAGGAAGGCGAGGCCCGCGTCGCGGTGTCCTGCGGCAATACCGGCGCGCTGATGGCGGTGTCGATGCTGCGCCTGCGCAAGCTGCCCGGGATCAACCGCCCCGCCATCGCCTGCCTCTGGCCCAGCCGCAGCCCCCAGGGCTGGAGCGTGATGCTGGATGTCGGCGCCGATATCCGGGCCGATGCCGAAGACCTGCTGCAATACGCGATCATGGGCGCCGCCTATGCCTCGGATGCGCTGGCGCTGGATCTGCCGAAGGTCGGGCTGATGAATGTCGGCACCGAGGAACACAAGGGCCGGCCCGAGCTGAAGGAAGCGCATGAGCTGCTGACCCGTGCGGCGGGCGCGGCGGCGGGCTTCGACTATGTGGGCTTCATCGAAGGCTCGGACCTGCCCTCACCGCATGTCAACGTCATCGTGATGGATGGCTTCACCGGCAATGTCGCGCTGAAGACCGGCGAAGGCACGGCCAAGCTGGTGGGCGATTTCCTGCGCGAGGCCTTCTCGGCCGGGATCCTGTCGCGCTTCGCGGCACTTCTGGCGCTGAACTCGTTGAAACGGCTGCAAAAGCGCATCGACCCGCGCCGGGTGAATGGCGGGGTCTTCCTGGGGCTGAACGGTGCGGTGGTGAAATCCCATGGCGGCGCCGATGCCACCGGGGTTGCCGCGGCGGTGGGTCTGGCCCATCGGCTGGCGCGCAGCGGCTTTACCGAAAGACTGGCGGCGCGGGTTGCATCCGTCGCCGCAGCCGGGCAGGATGCCGCGGCAGTGGAGCCCGCCGAACAGGCGCGCGCAGGGAGCGATCCGCAAAGATGACGACACGCGCCGTGGTCAGGGGCGTCGGGCATTATCTGCCTGACCGCATTGTAACCAATGCTGAATTCGAAAAGTCGATCGACACCTCGGATGAATGGATTCGCACCCGCTCGGGCATCGAGCGGCGGCATTTCGCGGCCGAAGGCCAGACCACCTCGGATCTGGGCGCGCGCGCCGCGCGGGCGGCGCTGGCCGATGCGGGGCTGGAGCCTGACGACATCGACGCGATCGTGCTGGCGACCTCGACCGCCGATCTGACCTTTCCGTCGGCCGCCACCATGGTGCAGGCCGCCCTCGGGATGACCCGCGGCTTCGCCTATGACGTGCAGGCGGTTTGCGCGGGCTTCGTCTTCGCGCTGGCCAATGCCAATGCGATGATCCTGTCGGGCCAGGCCAGGCGCGTGCTGGTGATCGGGGCCGAGACCTTTTCAAAGCTGATGGACTGGACGGATCGCGGCACCTGCGTGCTGTTCGGCGACGGCGCCGGCGCGCTGGTGCTGGAAGCGGCCGAAGGCGCGGGCACCACGGCCGATCGCGGCATTCTGTCGACCGATCTGAATTCCGACGGCCGGCATCGCAGCATTCTCTATGTCGATGGTGGCGTCTCGACCGGCACGGTTGGGCATCTGCGGATGGAAGGGCGTGAAGTCTTCCGCCATGCCGTTGAAAAGCTTGCTGAAACTGCGCATGCCGCGCTGGAGAAGCTGGACCTGTCGGGCGAGGATGTCGATTGGATCGTGCCGCATCAGGCCAATATCCGCATCATCGAGGCCACCGCGCGGCGCATGCAGGTGCCGATGGAGCGGGTGGTGGTGACGGTGCAGGATCATGGCAACACCTCGGCCGCCTCGATCCCGCTGGCTTTGTCGGTCGGCAAGGCGCGCGGCCAGATCAAACAGGGCGACCTTCTGGTGGCCGAGGCGATCGGCGGCGGGCTGGCCTGGGGATCGGTCGTCCTGCGCTGGTAAAACCCGCTGCGACGGCGCATGAAGCCGCCGCTCCAAGTCTTTGATATTGACTCGGAAAATCTTCGCGCCCAATCTGCCCCAATAGCACCAGGGGGGATGACGGATGAGCGAGAAGACCCTGACCCGAATGGACCTGACCGAGGCCGTCTTCCGAGAGGTCGGGCTCAGCCGCAATGAATCGGCCGATCTGGTCGAATCCGTGCTGCAGCACATGTCCGACGCCCTGGTCGAGGGCGAGACGGTCAAGATTTCGTCCTTCGGGACGTTTTCGGTTCGGGCCAAATCGGCCCGGATCGGCCGAAACCCGAAGACCGGCGACGAAGTGCCGATCTCGCCGCGCCGGGTGCTGACCTTCCGGCCCTCGCATCTGATGAAGGATCGCGTCGCGGCGGGGAAGAAGAAGTAAGGATACGCCCGTATGGACAAGTCTCCCGAAGCCTTCCGCACCATATCCGAGGTGGCCGAGGCGCTGGAGACCCCGGCCCATGTGCTGCGGTTCTGGGAAAGCCGATTCCCGCAGATCCGGCCGGTCAAGCGGGCCGGCGGGCGGCGCTATTACCGCCCGTCGGATGTGGCCCTGCTGTCAGGGATCAAACGGCTTTTGCATGACGAGGGCATGACGATCCGCGGCGTGCAGAAGATCTTGCGCGAACAGGGCATCCGCCATGTCTCGGGCCTGATCGAGGACGAGGTCAGCGCCGAGGAAATCGCCCTGGGCGCCGCGATGGCCGAGCTTGACCCAGGTGCGGCGGCCGAGGCCGAGATCGAGGCCGAGATCCTGTCCGATGCGCCCGGCGGGCCCGAAGCGGCAACCGCGGCGGCGCTGGAAGCGGCCCTGGCGCAGGAAGCCGCGCGGGGCGATCCGGTGGTGATCCCGCTTTATCCCGCCGCCCTGCGGGCCGAGCCG
>NZ_JAICBZ010000014.1 GCF_020179405.1 Xinfangfangia pollutisoli
CCCGCCCAGTTCGGCACCCGCCTCGGCCAGCGTGACATGGTGGCCGCGTTCGGCCGCAAGGCCCGCCACCTCCATCCCCGCAGGGCCGCCGCCGATCACCAGCACACGGCGCGCGGCCGCCACACGCGCGGGTTCGGGGTGAACCGTCTCGCGCCCGGTGCGGGGGGTGCCGACACAGCTGATGTGCCGCCCGCGGTAAAGCCGGCCGAAGCAGGCCTGCTCACAGCCGATGCAGGGGGTGATCTCTGCGGCCTGTCCCAGCCGCGCCTTGCGCGCCATATGCGGATCGGCAATCAGCGCGCGGGCGATCCCTGCCATGTCGGCATCGCCCGCAGCCAGCATCTCTTCGGCGAATTCGGCGGTATGGATGCGGGTGCCGTGGATCACCGGCACATCCACCACATCGCGGATGCGCCGCGCCACCGGGCGATAGGGGCCGGGCGGCAGGCCCATTGGCGGCTCATGCAGCATGTTGGACACCAGATCGCCGTCGGTTCCCGCGCTGACATCGACGTAATCCAGCGCCCCGGCCGTTACCAGAAGCGGCACGATGGCCGCCATATCCCCGCTGGTCAGCCCGCCAGGCACCAGCTCATCGCCCGAGCAGCGGATGCCCAGCGGAATATCCGGCCCGATGGCGCGGCGCACGGCAGACAGGATTTCCATGGCAAAGCGGGCGCGGTTTTCCGGCGGCCCGCCATAGGCATCGGTGCGGAAATTCGTCAGCGGGGACAGGAACTGCTGCACCAGAAGACCATGGCCGCAATGGACCTCGATCCCGTCCAGCCCGGCCTCAATGCAGCGGCGGGCGGCATCGGCATGGGCCTGCACGATGATCTGAATCTCCTCATGCGTCATCGCATGGGCCACCTCGGCATATTTCCCCTCGAACGTGGCCGAGGCCGACCAGAGCGGCACCGGCCGGGCCGAGGTGGCCAGCCCCATATGCGACAGATAGCCAAAGACCCGCGTGCCATGCGCCTGCACCCGCCGCGCCAGCCGTGACAGGCCCGGGATGATGCGGTCGTCATAGTTGCACAGCAACCCGGTGATGCCGGGGCTGGACGGATGCACCTGCTGCGAGCCCAGCATGATCAGCCCGGTCTCGCCCTTCGCGCGCTCTTCGTAATAGGCGATCAGCTGGTCATTCGGCGTGCCGTCCCGCGGCATGCCGGTGCCGTGCCCGGTCAGCACCACACGGTTGCGGATCTCGACCTTGCCCAGGCGGATGGGGGATAGGAGGTTGGGAAAGGCGTTCATCTCAGGCCACCGCAAGGATGGGGGCAGAGTGGAACCGCGCCAGCGCGTCCGGGTCCGTGGCATCCAGACGGTGCGGATCGAACGGCGCCAGCAGCGGGTGCCCGCCACGGGCCACATCCTCGGCCACCGCCGCCCCCACGGCGGGCGAGATCTGGAAGCCGTGGTTCGAAAACCCCGCCGCCAGATACAGGCCCGGCATCGACATGCGCCCGACCAGCGGGTTGCCGTCGGGCGATTGCGCCTCGGCCCCGGCCCAGACCTGCACCATGCGCTGCCGGGCCAGCCGCGGCATCACCGCCACGCCGGTTGACCATTGTTCCGACATATGCGTATCCACCGGCAGCGCCTGCAGACCCTGCCCCGTGGGGCGCGACATCCAGTTGCCGCCCAGCATGAACTGGCCCGACCGCAATTGCTTCAGCGACAGATTCCGCCCCACGGCGGTGACCGTGGGGGCCAGAAGCCCGGGCACCGCCATGTCCGACAGCAGCATGGTCAGCGCGCGCCAGCGCAGGGGAAGCGTCAGGCCCAGCCCGGCCAGCAGCTCAAGGCTCCATGCCCCGGCAGCCACGATCGTCAGCGGCGCCTCCAGCGCGTCGGGGCCCGTGGTGATGCCGGTCACGCCTGCTGCGCCTCGGGTCAGCCGCACCGGGGCGCCAAGCCGCGCCTCTCCGCCCGCGCGGCGAAAGGCGGCCAGCGCCGCGCGCGCCACGCGGCCCGGATGGGCCTGGCCATCGCCCGGCGTCCACGCCCCGCCCAGCGCGCGGGGGGTGACTTCGGGCGCGATCTCGCGCAGATGCGCGCCTTCGACCAGTTCGATGTCCAGCCCGGCGGCCCGGTCCGTGGCCACCCGGGCGCGGATTACCTCCAGCCCCGCTTCGGTTTCGGTCAAATGCAGGTGGCCGCCAAGGCTGACCTCCAGATCGGCGTCCAGCTCTGCCTCCATCCCGGGCCAGCGGGCGGCGGCGATCCGGGTCAGCGGCTGGTCGGCGGCGCTGCGGCCCTGACGGCGCAATCCGCCCGCACTGGCCCATGTGGCACTGCTGGCGCTGGCGGGCTGCTGGGCCGGATCGGCCAGCACGACGCGCGCGCCGTTTCGCACCAGATGCCAGGCGATCATGGTGCCGATGATCCCGGCCCCGGCGACGATCACATCCGGGCGGGTCATGCCGCCACCTCGGCATCCGCGGCCTGATCGGCAAGGATGCCGTCCGCCGCGCGCAGGGACAGCGCAAGGATCGTCAGCGCCGGATTCACCGGCGGCAGCGAGACGAAGCTGGACCCGCCCACCACCACCAGACCGGGCGTATCATGGACCCGCCCGAACCCGTCGGTGACCGAGGTTTCGGGGTCATCCCCCATTCTTGTGCCGCCGGTGTCATGGGTGCTGATCGGCCCGGTCAACACAGGACGGCGCCAGATCCGGACCGCCCCCATCTTCTCGGCGATCTGCACGGCGCGATCCTGCACATAGGGGATCATCTTCTTCTCGTTCTCGCCCACGTCAAAGGTGATGCGCACAACCGGGCGGCCATGGGCGTCCTTCACCTCGGGGTCCAGATCCAGCCGGTTGTTTCCGGAGGGCAGGATTTCCGGGTCGATGAACAGCATGGCCGTGCGGGCATAGGCGGCCACAAAGAAATCGCGCCAGGCCCGGCCATAGCGCGGCACATCCGGCGGCAGCACACCCGAAGCCTCGATCGGCAGATACTGGTTGAAGGCGGCGATCCGGCCGCCGCGAATGAAGCCAAGGCCGGTGTGGTCAAAATGATCGCAGGAGAGATCGGCCACCGCCATCGCCTGCGCGGTCGGCCCGATAAAGCGGTTGACCGGCGTGTCGAAGACCGCATGGACGGACGGCTGCTGCCGCGTCAGGTAGTGACGACCCACCTGTCCATGCGTGTTGCCAAGGCCCTGCGGATGCGCATCATCCCGGGACAACAGCAGAAGGCGCGTGTTCTCAAAGGCATAGGTTGCCACCACCACCGTCCGTGCCTTTTGCACATGGCGCTGACCGTCGCGACTGAGAAAGGCCACGCCGCTGGCCCGGCCCTCCTCGGTCAGGATTTCCATCACCCGCGCGCCGGTCAGCACGGTCAGCCGCCCGCTGGCCAGCGCCTTGGGCAGCACGGTGTTCTGGGCCGAGGCCTTGGCATCCACATGGCAGCCGAACCGCGAACAGAAACTGCAATAGGTGCAGGCGTGCCGCCCTTCATAGGGCGCGGTCAGGATCGCGGCGGGCAGCGGAAACGGATGGTAGCCGCAGCTTTCGGCAGCATCGGCGAACATCTGGCCCAGGCCGGATGTCCGCAGCGCGGGCATGGCATAGGGGCGGCTGCGCGGCGCCTCGAACGGGTTGCCGCGGTTGCGGCGGCCGAAGGCCGCCTTGCCCCCGGCATGACCCGACACGCCGAGCAGGCGTTCCGCCGTGTCGTAATAGGGTTCCAGATCGGCATAGGACATCGGCCAGTCCGCCAATGTGCTGTCCGCCGGGATGCTGTCCTCGCCATATTTCGCCACCGTGGCGGACCGGACGCGGAAATCGTCTTCATAGAACCGCATCGCCACCGCCCCCCAGGCGATGGAATTGCCGCCAAGCGCGGTTTCCAGACCCTGGCTCATCACCGCGCGGCGGGCGGGCTGGCCGGGGCGCAGGCGCCAGGTCGGCACCTCGTCATTGAACTTCTCGGCGCCCCCGACGTTGCGGAAAGCGGTGGCGGATAACTCGTCCATCGCATGTTCCCGGCCGGAGCGGCGGCCTCCCGCCTCAAGGATCACCACGGTCTTGCCCGCCTGCACCAGACGGTGCGCCATGAAGCTGCCCACGGCGCCGCCACCCACGATCAGCACATCGGGCGCCTCGACCGGGCCGGTGGCATCGGTGGTTTCGGGAGCATCGGGCAGCCGGGCATCCTGCGGCAGTTGCGCCATGGGTTGCGGGGCGCGGGTGATCGTGCGCCCGGCCTGTTGATCTTCGGCGGTATAGCCGAATTGCGCGCCCGGAAAGCCGATCAGCGCCCAACCCGCCGCATTGCGGTTGCCGCCATGGGCGGGATCGCAGAACAGCCCTTCGCGCAGATGCCGCCAGATCAGGTCAAACGCGCTGCGGTCCGGGTTCTGCGGCAGGCCGGGTAGGGTGCCGGCCTCGAAGGCTGCCAGAATGTCATCCTGCACCGCCTCTGCGGCCGCCGCATAATCACCCGCGGCCGCGGCATCCAGTGCGGACAGGACTGCGCGATATTCCGCAACGAACCCGACATAGGGTCCGGCCAGTGCCGCACAGACGTAATCCGCCGCGCCGATCTTTACCGCGCCGGGGGTTCCGTCCCGGCCCGGCGGAAAAATCCGGTCGAACAAAGCATCAAGCGTGCGGCGTTCGGCGGGGGAAAGCGGCCCCGCCTCCGGCAGGCTGGCATCCGTCATCAAGAGGTCCTCAGCAGTCTTTTCAGGAAGGCCTGGCTGCGCGGATGCTGCGGATTGCGCAGCACCTCGGCCGTCGGGCCCTGTTCGACGATGCGGCCCTGATCGAAGACCACGATCCGGTCGGCCACATCGCGGGCGAATTGCATCTCATGCGTCACGACCAGCATGGTCATCCCCTGCGCCGCCAGATTGCGCATGACGTTCAGCACCTCTTCCACCAGTTCGGGGTCCAGTGCCGAGGTCGGCTCGTCAAACAGCATCACCTGCGGTTCCATCGCCAGCGCCCGGGCAATCGCCACCCGCTGCTGCTGTCCGCCCGACAGCTCCGAGGGGAAGCGCGCTTCCTTGTCGGCCAGCCCGACCTGCGCCAGCAGATCGCGGGCGCGGGCGGTGGCCTCTTTGCGCGACAGGCCACGCACGGCCATCGGCGCCTCGATCAGGTTCTGCAGCACGGTGAAATGCGGGAACAGGTTGAACTGCTGGAACACCATGCCGATGTCGGCGCGGCGGCGGCGCAGGGCACGTTCGCCCAAAGCAGCGCCCATCTGGCGGCCATCCACGATCACCTCGCCCGAATCCGGGGGATCCAGGAAGTTCAGGCAGCGCAGCAGCGTGGATTTGCCCGAGCCGGAGCCGCCGACGATGGCCAGCACCTCGCCCTTGCGGACGGACAGGCTGACATCTTCCAGCGCGACATAGGTGCCGTAGGTCTTTTTCAGGTTGATGGCCTGAACCATCAGCCGCTCTTCCACATGATGAGGAACATGCGTCATTCAGCGCCCTCCGGGCGTCAGGCGGTAGCGCCGCCGCAGATGTCGTTCCGCCCAGGCCTGAAACAGCACCAGCGCCCCGCTGATGATCAGATACAGCGCCCCGGCGAAGAGGATGAAGGTGAACGGATCATAGGTGATGGACGAGGCCCGGCTGGCCGCGGCGGTCAGCTCCCCGACCGCCACCATCGAGGCCAGCGAGGATCCTTTCACCATGATGATCGCCCGCGTCATATAGGGCGGCACGATCAGCGGAATGGCCTGCGGAATGATGATGCGGCAGAAGATCCGCGCGGGCGACAGGCCAAGCGCGCGGGCCGCCTGATACTGGCCGCGGTCCACCGCGGACAGGCCCGCCCGGATATCCTCGCTCATATAGGCGGCGCCCATCACCGATAGGCCGATGATCGCCGCAGCCATGGGCGACAGGCTCAGCCCCAGCTGCGGGCCGCCGTAGAAGACGAAGAACAGCACGATCACCGCAGGCAGCAGACGCACTGCATTGACCGCAACGATCAGCAGGGCATTCACCACCGGCACCCGCGCCTCGCGCAGGATGGCGATCAGCAGTGCCACCGGGGTGGCAAGGATCAGCGTCGCGGCCGAAATCTGCAGGGTGACGAGCAGCCCCTCCCACAGTTGCGGCCAGTATTCGATCAGACGGGCGGGGTTCATGTGCGGCCCCCCCGGCGGCGCCGGGCGGCCCAACGTTCCCCGGCCATCTGCAGGATCAGCAGGATTGCATCCAGCACGGCGTAGATCGCCGCCGCCACGATCAGGATTTCCAGCGGCCGGTAGGTGACCACGAAGACCCGCTTCGCGGCCGAGGCCAGCTCCGGCACGGCCACCGCCGCGGCCAGGGCGGTGCCCTTCAGGATCTCGGTCGCGTGGCTGATATAGGGGGGCAGCGCGGCGGGAATGGTCTGCGGCAGGATCACCCGGATCAGCGTCCGCGTGGGCGACAGGCCAAGGGCGCGGGCCGCCTGCCACTGCCCGGCCGGGACAGAGTTCAGCCCTGCCGTGAAGGCTTCGGCAAAGTAGAAGGCCATGTAACTGGACATCGCCACGATGGCCGAGGGCAGTGGGTTCAGCTTCAGCCCGATCAGCGGCAGCGCGAAGAAGGCGAAGAACAGGATCAGCAGCGGCGGGATACCGCGGAAGATCCAGCTGAGTGTCATCAGAATGCCGCGCACCGGGGCCGAGCGGGCATTGCGCAGCAACGCCAGAACGCAGCCGATGGGTGTCGCGATCAGCAGGACGGCGACGGTCAGCTGCAGCGTGACCAGCGCCCCGCGAAGAAGCGCTGGCCAGACGGTCGGCACGCCGCTGAAATCAAGCTCCATGCCGACGCAGCCCTCAGTAACCGATGCGGTTCAGCAGGTCGACTTCGGCGGTCGAGGTGGCATGCTTGCCCACCAGTTCCGCCAGCGTGCCATCGGCGCGGTAATTGCCCAGCAGCGTGTTCACGGCCACCAGCAGGTCCGGCTCGTTCGGGTTCACGCACAGGCTTTGGGCAAAGACCTCCAGCGCGGGGCCGATCATCACCAGATCATCCTTGTTCGGCGCCGATTCCAGCGTGGACAGGGCGTTCGACAGGTTCATCACGATGACCTGTGCCTGCCCGTTCTGCAGCCCCAGCAGCGATTCCTGCAGTCCGGGAAATTCGATGGATTCAGCTTCGGGCAGCTTGGTCTTTGCGCCTTCGAAATAGATTTCGCCGCGCACGCCGCCCAGGGTAAAGCCGCCCTGATCGAAGGTGCTGATGCCCGAGGATTTCAGCGTGATCCCGACCGTGGCATTCAGCCCGGTGGGCGAGGTCATGAGAAACTGGTCCGACCCCAGACGCTCGGCATTCCAGGAGGCGCCGTCGCAGGCGATGTCAAAGCGGCCCGCGGCCAGACCGGGCAGGATGCCCGCCCATTCCAGCTGCACGAATTCGACTTCCAGTCCCAGATCCTCGGCCAGCTTGCCGAAAAGCTCGACATAGGATCCGCTCAGCTCACCCGAGACCGGATCGACGAAGGTCCGGGGCGGAGAGGCGCCGGTGGTGCCGACCGTCAGGACGCCATCCTTGATCAGATGCTTCAGCGGCCAGGGCTTGGGGTAGTTCAGGAACGGCTGCGGTGCGCCGATCGCGTCTTCAAAGGCGGTCGTGGCGGCGGACTCCTGCGCCTTTGCGGGCAGGGCGGTCAGCCCGGCCGCAAGGGCCGCGGCCGAGATCAGGGCTTTGGTCGTCTGCGCGATCATTTGTTGAAACTCCCGGTTGGTGTTTTTGTCTGGTCTTCTTCGGTGCGGGTCAGCCCGGCAAAAGCCCGGCCAGCCCCAGATGGCTGCGGTACCAGTCCCATTCGCGGTCAAGGAATGCGCGGAAGCCGGGGCCGGGCAGATAGGCATCGGCCTGCCCGTTGCGGGCCAGATAGTCCGCCCAGGCCCGGGTGCCGCGGACCTTTTCGATGATGGCATGCCAGCGGGCTTGCGCCTCAGGCGACACGCCGGGTGGTGCCATCAGCCCGCGCCACAGCTGGAACGTCACCGGCACGCCCGCCTCGCCCAGCGTGGGCACGTCGGGAAAGGCGGGCAGGCGTGCGTCATCCAGCGCGGCCAGCACCCGCAATGTGCCCGCCTCGACATGCGGCAGGATTTCGGCGGCCACGCCGCAACCCCAGTCCAGCGTGCCCTCGATCAGGCCGTTCCAGACCGCGGGTTCGCTGGGAACCACGATGAATTCCACATCCGCCCCGGCGCCCTTTGCGATGGACAGCGACAGGAGGTGGTTGATCCCGCCCAGAAAATACCCGCCCGTCCGGGTGGTGCGGCGGCCGATGTCGCGCAGGAAATCCGCCGCATCGGCCCAGGGCGCATCGGCGCGGCAGACCAGAAAGAAGCGGTCCGCCACCAGCCGCGCCACCGGCGTCAGGTCCCGGTGCGTCAGTGCCATGCCACGCAGCAGCGGGGCCTGTATGAACACGGGCGTGCAGGTCGAGATCATGGTCTCTGCCCCCGGCCTGGTGATCATCAGGTTCATGGAATCGACTCCGGGATCGTCGCCCCGCGGCACGAATTGCCAGCTGCGGTCATCCGCGGCGGCCTCTGCCACGCCGGCGGCAAAGGCCTCGGCCAGGACGGGCGGGGCCGATCCGGGCGGTCCGTGGATGATGAATTCGACAGTCTCGGGGGGCGTCATCAGCGGTCTTCCGGCAGTTCAGATTTCTTGTGATGTTACGTCTGATATTTCTTACGTCAATCCAAGAGATGCCTTTTCCCCGCCTGCTGTTCTGGCAAACGGCGCCGAAATGCGCATAAAGATGCATCTCTGTGGAAAGATTTCTGACCGGCCCGGCCATATGCCCGAAATGCGGCAATCAGCCCGGCGGCTGCCGCTTCCGCAGGCCGGCGTAACGCCCGAAAAACCGGAATCACCCGGCGGGCGGGGCCTTTGCCGTTAGAGGCTGATGCTGCCGAAGGCGCGGCTGCTGGTCAGGGCCTGCATCAGCCCCTGCCGCGTCTGGTCGTTGTGGCGGATCATGATCTGCCGCGCCTGCACCGGATCGCGCCGGGACAGCACCTCGACAATCTCATGGTGGGAGATGGTGGTTTCGCTGCTGACATCGCGCAGCTGTGCGCCAAGATAGAAGAACCGCTCCAGCGCGTCGATCTGGCGCGACAGCAGATCCTCCAGCCGCCCGTTGCCCGAGGCGCGGGCGATGGCGAGGTGGAATTCGCGGTTCGCGCTGACGAAGGGGCCAAGGCTGGGCTGTTCGCCGCGGTCATAGGCCACATCCGCCAGCTTGTTCAGCTGGTCGATCTGTTCGGCCGTCACGCGCATGCAGGCCATTTCGGCGGCCCCCGCCTCCAGAATCGTGCGGATGTCGAAAAGCTCGTTCATGTCGCCGAAGGTGATCGGCGTGATCTGATAGCCGCGGCGGGGGAAGGTGCGGACCAGCCCCTCCTGCCGCAGGTTCGACAGCGCCTCGCGCACCGGGGTTTTCGAGATCTTGAACCGTTCGGCCAGCTCGGCCTCGTTGATTTCCTGTCCGGGCTGCAGGGCGCAGGTCAGGATTTCGGACCGGAGCATTTCATAGACCTTTCCGGTCAGCGAGACGGGCTTTGCCGTCTTCTTCTGGCGCGGTTTCCTGCTTGCGGCGGCGTCCAAGGCGATCCCCCTCCCCCGGGGTGCGGTTTCAGCGTGACAGAACAGCCGTGCGGGACGGATGCGGTCTGTGACCAGACTATCTGATATTCCAGGAATATATCAAGCTTCCCTCGCAAATCCCGTGCAGATTCATCGCGGAATCCCGATATTCCCGATCTGCCGCCCCTGCCCGAGCCAGGCGCTCTGGCTTTGGCGCAGCACGATGCCGCCCGCCGGCGCGGCAATCGGCCGGGGCGGCCCGGCGGGCCCGTTCAGCACATGCAGAAGCGCGATCGTCTGCCCCGCGTCCACCCGGGCGCCCAAGGGCACGACATGTTCCACCACGCCGCGGGCGGGGGCATGGATCTGCGCGCATTCCGGTACGTCGAATTCGATCCCGTCAAAGGCGGGCACCGTCCCGGCCATCACGCCGCAGGCCACCAGCCCGTTCAGAATGCCCCCCGTCATGACCTCCAGCGCATCGCTGCGCAGGGCACCGCCGCCGCCCTCCACCTCGACCGAGGCCAGACCGTCCTGCAATGCCGCATGGCAGATCGTACCGGGAACGCAGTCCATATGCTGCACGAAGCGGTAGCCCCAGCCGTGCAGGATCGGGCGCAGCGCCTCTGGCCCGATGCGGCATCCGGCCGAGGAAAAGCCGAAGACCATGGGCACCACAGCGACATCCCGCCCCCCGGCATGAACGTCGATCAGCAGATCGGCGCCGGGGAACATGCGGGTGACCAGCCAGTCGGCAATCCGCTCGGTCAGGGTGCCATCGGGCTGGCCGGGGAACACCCGGTTCATGTTCTTCCCGTCTTCGGTCGCAACCCGCAGCCCCGCGCAGGCGGCCGGATGGTTGACGATGGGCACGATGCGCAGCCGGCCGTTCAGTCGTGCGGGGTCGATCCGCGCCGCCAGCTGGCGCAGCACGACCTGCGCCTCGTATTCGTCGCCGTGAACGCCGCCGGTCAGCAGGATCGTCGGGCCATCGCCCGACCCGATCTCGGTCCAGAGCGGCATCTCTGCGGAGGGCAGGGCGGATGGGGCGGCAAGGGATGCGGGCTGCGGGGACATGGCGGCTCCGGTCTGCTTCTGATATTTCAAATGAAATATGAGAAGCACCGCCCCCGTGCAACCCCAAACCCCGCACGGGGCCGAAACCCGGTCACGCCTCTGGCGAAAGCCAGCGCAGGGCGGGGCCGACCGGCACGATCCCCACCGGGTTCAGCCGCTTGATCGAATAATATCCGCGCTTGATATGGTCGATGTTCACCGTCTCACGCATCCCGGGAAGGGCCGATGTCCGTGCCAGATAGGCCGACAATGCGGGGTAGTCGGCAATCCGGCGGAGGTTGGTCTTGAGCAGCCCGTGATAGGCCGCGTCGAACCGCACCAGCGTCACGAGAAGCCGGATGTCCGCTTCGGTAATGCGTTCCGCCGTCAGCCAGGGTCCGCCCGCGGCCAGCTCCTCCTCCAGCAGGTCCAGTTCGGTGAACACATCGCGGAACGCCTCTTCATAGGCGGCCTGCGTGGTGGCGAAACCGGCCCGGTAGACGCCGTTGTTCAGCCGCGGATAGATCCGGCTGTTCAGGGCGTCGATCCGCGGGTTCCTTCGCAAACTTTGCCGAGCGTCGGCATAGCCTGATCTGCCGCGGCAGCTGCTGGTCCAGCAGGCTGCGCAGGGTGTTAACCCCGGTCGGACCCGTTCCCACCACCGCAATCCGCATAGCGTCCCGCCTCCGGCGCCGGCTGTTCGGCGCAGCAGGGGAACGCAGGCCCGGGCCCCAGGTTCCCGCGGACTAGGCGTAGGGCAGCAGCTTTTCGTAGTAGGGAAGCGCCTGATCCAGCAGCGGCCGGAACGCGGGGTCCAGATCGGGCAGCGGCGGTTCGGGATCGCCGAAGCCGGTGCTGGCATGGACGGCATTGTACCAATGCGGCGCCCAGGCGCCGTCATAGGGTTTCGGGCCGGCAGGCCAGGACAGCATGGCCTCGGTAAAGGGAATCCCCAGACGCGCGCAAAGATTTTGCAGCGATTCCCGTGGGTTGGCGCGGATCGCCGCGGCATCGGCGACAAGGGGGGCGGTGCCGGTCATCTGGGCCACCTGATCGAACAGCTCGGCCTGCTGGACAAAGCCGATATCGGCCAGCGTCGGGGCTTCACGCTTTTGCGCATAGCTGGCGATCACCCGGGCCGGATGGCGGATCAGGAACACATTGGTCAGCCCGCGCAGAAAGCCGCGGTCGAAGCCGGGGATCATGTGCAGCGTCATGTGCTTTTGGTAAAACAGGCTCTGTTCCTGCGGAATTGGCCCCAGACAGGCCGCGGCCACCTGCGCCGGATCGGTCTGCCCGGCGGCGATCACCTGATCCGCCATCGGATGGGCAATGCCCGTCGCAGCCAGATAGGCGGCATAGAAGGGTTCATCCCAGACCGCACAATCGCCCCGCGCGGCGAAACTGTACATCATCGCGGTCGAAAGGTTCCGAGGGCCGCTCCACATCGCTATTCGCATGGTCTTTTTCCCGTCTTCCTTGCGTCTCTACGCCGTCTCTACGCCGTCTCTACCGAACCGCCGGCTCAGCCGCCGACCAGCGCCTTGTACAGCCCGCGCAGCCGTTCGGTGACCGGCCCCATCTGCCCGCTGCCGATTACCCGCCCGTCGATCACGCCCACCGGGGTCTGCGCGCCGAATGTGCCGGTCAGAAAGGCCTCGTCGGCGCCATAGGTATCGACCAGGCTGAAATTGCGCTCGAACACGGGAATGCCGTTCGCGCGGCACAGGTCGATCACCTTCTGCCGCGTGATCCCGTTCATGCAATAGTCGCCGGTCGAGGTCCAAACCTGGCCCTTGCGCACGATGAAGAAGTTGCAGGCATTCGTCGTGTTCACGAAACCATGCACATCCAGCATCAGCGCCTCGTCCGCGCCGGCCTTTTGCGCCGCGATACAGGCCAGGATGCAGTTCAGCTTGGAATGCGAGTTCAGCTTGGGGTCCTGCGTCATCGGCAGGCCGCGCAGATGCGGAACGGTGGCAAGCGTGATCGGCCGCGGGATCTTGGGCCGGGAATGTTCCATGATGATCACCATGGTCGGCCCCTGCTGCGACAGGGCCGGATGCTGGAAGGGCCGCGTCTTCACCCCCCGCGTCACCATCAGCCGCGCATGGGCGTCGGTGACCATCGCATTGGCCTTCTGCGTCTCGAACACGGCGGAAATCACCTGATCGCGGGTCAGCCCGATGTCCAGATCAATGGCTTTCGCGGCCTCGAACAGCCGGTCCATATGCTCGTCCAGAAAGGTCCAGCGGCCGTTGTACAGTCGGATGCCTTCCCAGACCCCATCGCCCAGCATGAAGCCGGAATCATAGACCGAAACCACCGCCTCGGCCCGGGGCTTCAGCGCACCATTCACCCAGATCAGGATCTGCGCGTTGCGGCTGTCTTCTTCGGCCTGATGCGTGGACACATGTTCGGTCATCCCCTGCCCCCTTCAGCGTCGCTGGACTGGCGCCACGCTAGGATGCGGCCGCGCGAAGGGGAAGGGCCTGCCCGACAGGCGCGCTCAGGCGGCGCTGGGCTTTTGCTGATCGCCGGGATTTTCGGCAGGCTCTGCCGACAGGGGCGCGGCCTCGGCCGGGTCGGGCGCCGCCTCGGCCGGGGGGCCGGGCAGCAGCCGGTCCAGAATCCGGAACACGGCCGGGTTCAGCACGATCGAGACCAGCGCCCCGGCCACGACCAGATCGCGCGCCTCGGGCGGGACGATCGACAGTTTCACCCCCATCACGATCAGGATGAAGGAAAACTCGCCGATCTGGGCCAGGGCGGCGGCAATGGTCAGCGCCGTCACCCGGTCGCGCCCGAAGGCGCGGACGATCCAATAGGCCGCGGCGGATTTCACCCCCATGATGATCAGGATCGTCACCATGACCGAGAAGGGCTGCTGGATCAGGATATCGGGGTCGAACAGCATGCCGACCGAGACGAAGAACAGAACGGCAAAGGCATCGCGGAAGGGCAGCACATCCTTGGTGGCCTGGGCCGACAGGGTTGACCCGGCCATCACCATTCCGGCGAAAAACGCGCCCAGCGCGAAGGAGACACCGAAGATCGAGGCCGCGACGAAGGCCACGCCCAGCGCAATGGCCAGGACCGAAAGCCGGAACAGCTCGCGCTGGCCGGTGCGCGAGACCATTTCAAGCGCGACCGGAATGACCCTGCGCCCGACGATCAGCATCACCGCGACGAAGGCCGCCACCTTGGCCAGCGTGATCAGCAGCACCGCGCCGATCGTGCCGACGCCCAGCTGGGCGATTTCGGCGGTTTCGGGTTCGATCGGCTGGGCATCGCCGCCCAACAGGCCCGACAGCGCCGGAATGATCACCAGCGCCACCACCATGGCCAGATCCTCGACGATCAGCCAGCCCACGGCGATATGGCCCTGCGGGCTGTGATCCAGCCCCCGATCCTGCAGCGCGCGCAGCAGAACGACGGTCGAGGCGACGGACAGCGCCAGGCCGAAGATCACCCCGCCGCCCCAGCCCCAGCCCAGAACCAGCCCCAGCGCCGTGCCCATGGCGGTGGCGACGGCGATCTGCGCCAGCGCGCCGGGAATGGCGATGCCGCGCACCGCCATCAGCTCGCGCAGGGAAAAATGCATGCCGACGCCGAACATCAGCAGGATCACCCCCATCTCGGCCAGTTCGGTGGCGATGTCCTGATTGGCGACATAGCCCGGGGTGAAGGGCCCGATCAGCACGCCGGCCGCCAGATAGCCCGCGATCAGCGGCAGGCGCAGCCGATGCGCCAGCAGACCCAGAAGGCAGGCCAGGCCAAGGCCGACAGAGATCGTGGTGATCAGCGGAAGATCATGCGGCATCGGCGGTTTCGCGAAAGGGGGCAAGGATCAGGAGCGCCGCGCCGGCGCCCCTGCCCCAGATATATACCGCTTCCCCCGGTTCAAGGAACCGCGCGTCGGGCCTAGCCGATCCGGCAGGCCGCCAGCGCCGCCATGTTCAGGATGTCATTGGCGGTGGCCGAGGTCGAACAGATCTGGATCGGCTTCTTCACCCCGGTCAGGATCGGGCCGATCACCGTGGCCCCCGCCAGTTCCTGCATCAGCTTGACCGAGATCGAGGCCGAATGCCGGGCCGGCACCACCAGGATATTCGCGGGCCCGGTCAGCCGGCAGAACGGGTAATGCCGCATCTGATCCATGTTCAGCGCCACATCGACGGTCATTTCGCCTTCATATTCGAAATCGACCTGCATCCGGTCCAGCACCGCCGGGGCGCGGTGCATCTTGGTGGCGCGCTCGGACACCGGATAGCCGAAGGTCGAGAAGGACACGAAGGCCACCCGCGGCTCCAGCCCCAGATTGCGCGCGACGCCCGCGGCGCGGACGGCGATATTGGCCAGATCCTGCTCTTCGGGCCATTCATGCACCAGCGTGTCGGTGATCAGGACGATGCGCCCCTTGACCAGAAGCGCCGTCACCCCCACCGCACCATCGGCGGCCGAGGCGTCGAACACCGTGTTCATCAGGTTCAGCACATGCGCCGATTTCCGGGTGGCCCCGGTGACCAGCCCGTCGCCATGGCCATGCGCCAGCATCAGCGCGGCGAAGACATGGCGGTCGCGGGCGGCCAGGCGGTGGATGTCCTGCCGGTCATGGCCCTGGCGCTGCAGGCGCTGGTACAGGAAATCCTTGTAGGCATCGAGATGGCGCGTGTTCGCGGCATTGACAATTTCCAGCTCGCGCACCGCATCGGCCAGACCGGCGGCTTCCAGCTTTTCGCGCACATCGGCCTCGCGCCCGACGACCAGCGCCTTGCCATAGCCGCCGCGCTGATAGGCCACGGCCGCGCGCAGCACCCGCGGCTCGTCGCCTTCGGCAAAGATCATCCGGGCCTGGGCCTGGCGGGCGCGGGCATGCACGCCCTGCAGGATCGACGCCGTGGGATCCATGCGCGAGCGCAGGCTGGATTCATAGGCCTTCATGTCGATGATCGGCCGCCGCGCGACGCCGGTATCCATGCCCGCCTTGGCAACAGCCGGCGGGATCACATGGATCAGCCGGGGGTCGAAGGGCGTGGGGATGATGTAATCGCGCCCGAAAGACAGCTTGCGGCCATAGGCCATCGCCACTTCATCCGGCACATCCTCGCGCGCAAGCGCCGCAAGGGCGCGGGCACAGGCCAGCTTCATCTCGTCATTGATGGCGCGGGCGTGAATGTCCAGCGCCCCGCGGAACAGATAGGGAAAGCCCAGAACGTTGTTGACCTGGTTGGGGTAATCCGACCGGCCTGTGGCCACGATCGCATCGGGGCGCACGGCATGCGCCTCTTCCGGCGTGATCTCGGGATCGGGGTTCGCCATGGCGAAGATCACCGGGTTTTCCGCCATGGTCGAGACCATTTCGGGCGTCACCGCCCCCTTGGCCGACACGCCCAGGAACACATCGGCGCCCACCATCGCCTCTTCCAGGCTGCGCAGATCTGTCTTCACCGCATGGGCGGATTTCCACTGGTTCATCCCCTCGGTCCGGCCCTGGTAGATGACGCCCTTGGTGTCGCACATGATGCAATTCTCATGCCGCGCGCCCATGGTCTTCAACAGTTCCAGACAGGCGATCCCCGCCGCCCCCGCCCCGTTCAGGACGATCTTCACATCCTCGATCTTCTTGCCCGACAGCTCCAGCGCGTTGATCAGCCCCGCGGCACAGATCACCGCAGTGCCATGCTGGTCGTCATGGAACACCGGAATGTCCATGATCTCTTTCAGGCGCTGTTCGATGATGAAACATTCCGGCGCCTTGATGTCTTCAAGGTTGATGCCGCCGAAGGTCGGGCCCATCAGGCTGACCGCCTTGATGATCTCATCCGCGTCTTCGGTGTCCAGCTCGATGTCGATCGCATTCACATCGGCAAAGCGCTTGAACAGCACCGCCTTGCCTTCCATCACCGGCTTGCTTGCCAGCGCGCCCAGATTGCCCAGGCCCAGAATGGCGGTGCCGTTCGAGATCACCGCAACCATATTGCCCTTGACGGTATAGTCATAGGCGGTCTCGGGCCGCTCGGCGATGGCCTGCACCGGCACGGCCACGCCCGGCGAATAGGCCAGCGACAGATCGCGCTGCGTGGCCATCGGCACCGAGGCCACCACGTCGAATTTGCCAGGATAGGGTTCCAGGTGATAGGCAAGCGCCTCTTCGGGCGTGATCTTCGCGCGGGACATGCTGTCTCCTCCTCCGGGGCTTGGGTCATATCCGCTCATACGCGACCTGCAAAGCACGATTCGCGGCCTTTTCGCCGTCCGACGGGGCGGTTAGGGTCGGCGGGCCAAAGGGGGACGCATGACTGACGACGCCGTGACGCCGATGATGGCGCAGTATCTGGAGATCAAGGGCCGCAACGAAGGGGCGCTGCTGTTCTACCGGATGGGCGATTTCTACGAGATGTTCTTCGACGACGCTGTGGCGGCGGCCGAAGCGCTGGACATCGCGCTGACGAAACGCGGCTTCCATCTGGGCCAGCCGATCCCGATGTGCGGCGTGCCGGTGCATGCCGCCGAGGGCTATCTGCTGACGCTGATCCGCAAGGGGTTTCGCGTGGCGATTGCCGAGCAGATGGAAGACCCGGCCGAGGCGAAGAAGCGCGGGTCGAAATCGGTGGTCAAGCGCGATGTGGTGCGGCTGGTGACGCCGGGCACGCTGACCGAGGATTCGCTTCTGGAAGCGCGGCGGCACAATTTCCTGGCAGCTTACGCCGAGGTGCGCGACGAGGCGGCGCTGGCCTGGGCCGATATCTCGACCGGCGAATTCCGCGTCATGCCCTGCCCGCTGCCGCGGCTGGCGCCCGAACTGGCGCGACTGGCCCCGCGCGAAGTGCTGATTTCCGAAGCGCGCGACCGCGAGCTGACGGCGATCGTCAGCGAAATGGCCGCCGCCGTCACGCCGCTGGCCCGTGCCAGCTTCGATTCCGCCGGGGCGGAGAAGCGGCTTTGCGCGCTGTTCCAGGTGGGGTCGCTGGAAGGCTTCGGCACGTTTGACCGCGCCGAACTGTCGGCCATGGGCGCCTTGGTCGATTACCTTGACCTGACGCAGCGCGGCCGCCTGCCCCTGCTGCGGCCCCCGGTCAAGGAACTGGCCGGCGGCGCGATGCAGATCGACGCGGCGACGCGGCGCAATCTGGAAATCACCGCGGCTTTGGGCGGCGGCCGCGACGGCTCGCTTCTGGCGGCGGTCGACCGCACCGCAACCGCGGCCGGCGCCCGGCTGCTGGAGCGGCGGCTGTCGGCGCCCTCACGCGATCTGGGGGTGATCCGCGCCCGCCATGCCGCACTGGCCCATCTGCTGGAGCAAAGCGCGCTGCGCCACGATCTGCGCGAGGCGCTGCGCCGGGTGCCCGACATGGACCGCGCCCTGTCGCGGCTGGCGCTGGACCGGGCGGGGCCGCGCGATCTGGCGGCGATCCGCGCCGGGCTGAGCCAGGCCGCGGCCATCGCGCCCGCGCTGTCAGACGCGCCGCCGCTGCTGGCCGAGGCGGCGCGGGCGCTGACCGGGCATGAGGCGCTGATCGCGCTGCTGGACCGCGCCCTGGTGGCCGAGCCGCCGCTTCTGGCGCGCGATGGCGGTTTCATCGCGCCGGGCTACGACCCGGAACTGGACGACACCCGCCAGCTGCGCGACGAAGGCCGCGGCGTGATCGCGCGGATGCAGGCCGATTACGTCGAACGCACCGGGGTGCAGGGGCTGAAGATCAAGCACAACAACGTGCTGGGCTATTTCATCGAGGTCACCCCCACGCATGAGGAACGGCTGCGGTCGATGCCGGACCTGTTCATCCACCGCCAGACCACGGCCGGTCAGGTGCGCTTTACCACGCTGGCGCTGTCGGAACTGGAAACCCGGATCCTGAACGCCGCCAATCACGCGCTGGAGATGGAGCGGCGGCATTACGACGCGCTGAAGGGCCAGATCCTGGCCCAGGCGGCCGCCATTGGCACTGCCGCGCGGGGCCTGGCCGAGATCGACCTTGCCGCGGGCTTTGCCGATCTGGCCGCCTCGGAAGACTGGGCGGCGCCCCAGGTTGACGAGACCCGCGCCTTCCAGATCACCGCCGGCCGCCACCCGGTGGTGGAGCGCGCGCTGAAGCGCGCGGGCGAGCCCTTCGTGGCCAATGACTGTGCGCTGACCCCGGCCGAGACGCCAGCGATCTGGCTGCTGACCGGGCCGAACATGGCCGGCAAATCCACCTTCCTGCGCCAGAATGCGCTGATCGCCCTGCTGGCCCAGGCCGGCAGCTATGTGCCCGCCGCCGCTGCCCATATCGGGCTGGTGAGCCAGCTGTTCAGCCGGGTCGGCGCCAGCGACGATCTGGCCCGCGGCCGGTCGACCTTCATGGTGGAAATGGTGGAAACCGCGGCGATCCTGAACCAGGCCGACGACCGCGCCCTGGTGATCCTGGACGAAATCGGCCGCGGCACCGCGACTTATGACGGGCTGTCCATCGCCTGGGCGGTGCTGGAGCAGCTGCATGGCGTCAACCGCTGCCGCGCGCTGTTTGCCACCCATTACCACGAGATGACGGTGCTGGCCGGCAAGCTGCCGGGGGTGGAAAACGCCACCGTCAGCGTCAAGGAATGGGAAGGCGAGGTGATCTTCCTGCACGAGGTGCGCAAGGGTGCCGCCGATCGCAGCTATGGCGTGCAGGTCGCGCGGCTGGCTGGCCTGCCGCCGGCGGTGATCGAGCGGGCCAAGACCGTGCTGGAAAAGCTGGAACAGGGCGACCGCGAAGGCGGCAAGCAGATGACGCTGATCGACGACCTGCCGCTGTTCCGCGCCGCCCCTGCCCCGGCGCCGAAGCCCGCGCCGCAGAAGGCTTCGGCGGTCGAGGACCGGCTGAAGGACATCCGCCCCGACGAGCTGACGCCGATCGAGGCGCTGACGCTGCTTTACGAGCTAAAATCGCTGGCCTGAGCCGGTCCGGGGGCGCCGCCCCCGGGTTCGCGCGGGCTTAGCCCGGGTTCGACGACACGCCCACCTGCGCGGGGCGCAGCAGCCGGTCGTACAGCATGAAGCCTTCGGTCATCACCTGGATGATCTGCCCGGCCTTGGTGCCCGGCAGCGGCGCCTCGAACATGGCCTGATGCTGCTGCGGATCGAACAGATCGCCCACCGCCGGCGAAATCGGCGTCACGCCATGCTTGGTCATGACATTGGTCAGCTCGCGCAGCGTCAGCTCGACCCCCTCGATCAGCCCCGCCGCCGTGGTGCGGTTTTCATCCGGGATCGCCTGCAAGGCGCGCTGCAGATTGTCATAGACCGGCAGCAGATCGCGGGCCAGCCGCGTGCTGCCATATTGTTCCGCCTCGCGCCGGTCGCGATCGGCCCGCTTGCGCGAATTCTCGGCATCGGCCAGCGCGCGCATGAATTTGTCGCGGAACTCGTCACGCTCGGCCCGCAGCGTTTCCAGTTCGCCATTGTCCAGAAATTCTTCCAGCTCGGGCAGATCGCCTTCGATCCGGTCCGCCGGGTTTTCCTGCACCATCTTCTTCCACTCCAGTCTCAGCCGCGCCCGCGATCCGAAACAAGCCGGCCCACGAGCTGCGCAGTATAATCCACGATCGGAACGACCCGCCCGTAATTCAGCCGCGTAGGACCGATCACGCCGACCGCACCGATGATCTTTCGCTCGGCGTTCATATAGGGAGAAACCACGAGACTGGAACCCGAAAGTGAAAAAAGCTTGTTTTCCGAACCGATGAAGATCCGCACCCCCTCGCCCTCATCGGCCAGTTCCAGGAATTCGGCGATGTCGCGCTTGCGTTCCAGATCGTCGAACAGGCTGCGGATCCGGTCGACATCGCCTTCGGTTTCGCTGGCCAGCAGGTTCGCCCGCCCGCGCACGATCAGCCGTTCCGAGGATTGCCCGGCGTTTTCCCAGACCGCCAGCCCGCTTTCCACCAGATCGCGGGCCAGCTGGTCGATTTCCTGCCGGCGCGCGGTGATCTCGGCGCGGATGCGGCGCAGCAGATCGGGCAGGCTGCGGCCCTCGGCCATGGCGTTCAGGAAATTCGCGGCCTCGCGCATCGAACTGGGCGTCTGGCCCGGCGGCGGGCGGAACAGCCGGTTTTCCACCTGACCATCGGCAAAGACCAGCACGACCAGCGCCCGGTCGGGGCCAAGGCTGACAAATTCGATATGGCGGATCGGCGCTGATTCGTGCTTCGGCGCCAGAACGATCGAGGCGCCATGCGTCACCGCCGACAGCGCCGCACCGATTTCATCCAAAAGCCCGCCGACCCCCGGCTCGTTCGTCTGCAAGGTGGCGTCGATCTTCTGCCGGTCGGAGGCATCGACATGGCCCATTTCCAGAAAGCCATCGACGAACAGCCGCAGGCCTTGCTGGGTCGGCACCCGCCCCGCCGAGACATGCGGGCTGTCCAGAAGCCCCAGATATTCCAGGTCCTGCATGACGTTGCGGATCGTCGCGGCCGAAACCTGTTCGGGGAAGCCGCGCGTCAGCGTGCGAGAGCCGACGGGTTCGCCGGTCGCCAGATAGCTTTCCACCACCCGCCGGAACACCTCGCGGGAACGGTCGGTCATTTCGGTGAGAAGTGAAGATCCATTCGACATTCTGCCCTGCCTTGTCTGAATAAAGGCGCCCCGGCGCCCGGCGTCAATCGGGGTTGCGTCACAGGGCCCCGCAGGGGTATCCCCCGGCCCGTCAAAACCGAAAGGAAAAGCCATGCGTCCCTCGGGTCGTGCCCTGGATGAATCGCGCCTTGTCAGCATCGAGACGGGGGTGACCCGGCATGCCGAAGGGTCCTGCCTGATCAGGGTTGGCGGCACCCATGTGCTATGCACAGCGTCGGTGGAAGACAAGCCGCCGCCCTTCCTGCGCAACACCGGCATGGGCTGGGTCACCGCCGAATATGGCATGCTGCCCCGCGCCACCCACACACGGTCGAAGCGCGAGGCTGCTTCGGGCAAGCAATCGGGAAGAACGCAGGAAATTCAACGCCTTATCGGCCGCTCGCTGCGCGCCATTGTGGATCGGCAGGCCCTGGGCGAACGGCAGATCGTGGTGGATTGCGATGTGATCCAGGCCGATGGCGGCACGCGCTGCGCCTCAATCACCGGGGGTTGGGTCGCGCTGCGCCTGGCGGTGAACAAGCTGATGGAAAAGGGCGTGGTCACCAGCGACCCGATCCTGGATCACGTCGCCGCGGTGTCTTGCGGGATCTATGCCAGCCAGCCGGTGCTGGATCTGGATTATGATGAAGATTCCGTTGCGGGGACCGATGGCAATTTCGTGCTGACGGGCAAGGGCAAGATGGTTGAGGTCCAGGCCTCGGCCGAAGGTGCGCCATTTGCGGCCGAAGATCTGTCGGTGCTGCTGGCCCTGGCGCAAAAGGGCGTTGCCGGGCTTGTCGAAGCCCAGAAAGCCGCGCTGAAATGACCCGGGCGTTCACCGGCGACAGGCTGGTGATCGCCAGCCACAACCGCGGCAAACTGGCCGAATTCTCGGACCTTCTGGCGCCCCTGGGCATCACATGCGTTTCGGCGGCGGATCTGGGCTTGCCCGAACCCGCCGAAACCGAAGACACGTTCCTGGGCAATGCGCGGATCAAGGCCCATGCCGCGGCGAAAGCCTCGGGCCTGCCCGCCCTGTCGGACGATTCCGGCCTGACAGTCGACGCGCTGGATGGCTCGCCCGGGGTGTTCACGGCGGATTGGGCCGAAACGGGCCAGGGCCGCGACTTCATCATGGCGATGGAAAAGACCTGGGCGCATCTGGAATGGCTGAAAGCCCCCCTCCCCCGCCGCGCCCAATTCCGTGCCACTCTGGTCCTGGCTTGGCCCGACGGCCATGATGAATGGGTCGAAGGCGTCGCCGAAGGCCAGCTGGTCTGGCCCCGCCGTGGCGCGGACGGCCATGGCTATGACCCGATGTTCCAGCCCGACGGCTTTGATCGCACATTCGCCGAACTGACCTCGGCGGAAAAGAACGCAATCAGCCATCGCGGCAAAGCCGTGACTGCATTGCTGGCGAAGTGTTTCACGTGAAACGGCCGGAGAACTGGCAAGAGGGCGGCTTTGCGCTGTACTTGCACTGGCCGTTCTGCAAGGCGAAATGCCCCTATTGCGATTTCAACTCGCATGTGCGGACGGCGATTGACCAAAGCGACTGGCAAAAAGCCTATCTGGCCGAACTGGACCGCGTCGCGGCGGAAACGCCTGGCCGCATTCTGAGATCGGTGTTCTTCGGTGGCGGGACGCCCTCGCTGATGGAGGGCCCGCTGGTCGCGGCAATTCTGGACCGCGTGGCGCGGAACTGGCGCTTGACCAATGATGTCGAGATCACGCTGGAAGCCAATCCGACTTCGGTTGAAGCCGCGCGTTTTCACGCCTATCGCGCGGCCGGGGTCAACCGGGTGTCGCTGGGTCTGCAGGCCCTGAACGATGCCGATCTGCGCCGCCTTGGCCGCCAACATTCGGCCGCCGAGGCCCTTGCCGCCTTCGCATTGGCGCGCGAGACCTTTCCCCGGGTGTCCGGCGACCTGATCTATGCCCGGCAGGACCAGACTTTGCCGGCCTGGCGGCAGGAATTGCGGCAGTTGACGGCGCTTGGCCCCGACCACCTGTCGCTGTACCAGTTGACGGTCGAAGACGGCACGGCCTTTGGCGCCCTGGCCCGCGCCGGCAAGCTGAAAGGCCTGCCGGATGAGGATCTGGCGGCGGAAATGTATCTGGCCACCGAAAGCATCTGCACCGAAGCGGGCTTGCAGGCCTATGAAGTGTCGAACTATGCCGCTTCGGGCGCGGAATCGCGGCACAATCTGGTCTATTGGCGGATGGGCGATTACATCGGCATCGGCCCCGGCGCGCATGGACGGCTGACGCTGGACGGCTTGCGCTATGCGACCGACACGCCGAAATCACCGGAAGCCTGGCTGAAAGCGGTCGACCAGACCGGCTCGGGCGAGTTGCCGCGTGAAGTGATTTCCCGCGATGCGCAGGGAACCGAGTATCTGCTGATGGCGCTGCGCCTGTCGGAAGGCGCCTCGCTGGCGCGATATGCTGGGCTTGCGGGCCGCAAAATCGCGGAAAATCGGCTGCAGCAGCTGCAGGATGACGGGTTTCTGACCCGCGACGGGGACCGGATCGCCGCCACCGACACCGGCCGGTTGCTGCTGAACCGGCTGGTGCTGGAACTTCTGCCCGATTAACCCTCGGCCAGGGGGGATGCGCCCGAAGACAGCAGCGCACACAGCCGGTCAAGATCCTCGAAGGATCCATAGCGAATGGCCAGCGTGCCGCTGCCGCCGCGGTCTTCGATCGTCACTGCCATGCCCAGTTGCGCCGAAAGATCGCCTTCCAAAGCCCTTGTATCGGCATCTTTCTGGCCGCCGCGCTGACCATCGCGCGCCTTGCTGCGCGACGCGCCGCTGTCACGCATCAGCTTTTCGGTTTCGCGCACCGAAAGGCCCTTGGTCGCGACATGCCGCGCCAGCGATACGGCATCCGGGGCGCCGATCAGCGTGCGGGCATGGCCGGCCGACAACAGCCCATCGCGGACCATCGACTGAACTTCGTCCGGCAAGGCCAGCAGCCGCAGCAGATTGGCCACATGGCTGCGGCTTTTCGACAGGGCTTCGGCAACCTTTTCCTGCGTGTGGCCGAAGCGGTCGATCAGCGCCTTCAGACCCAGCGCCTCTTCGATCGCGTTCAGATCCTCGCGCTGGATATTCTCGATGATCGCAACTTCCAGCACTTCCGTATCGTCAAGATCGCGGATCACCACCGGCACATCATGCAGCTGGGCCAGTTGCGCCGCCCGCCAGCGCCGTTCGCCGGCCACGATTTCATATTCGTTGCCCAGGGGCCGCACGACCAGAGGCTGGATCACCCCCTTCTGGCGCAGCGATTCCGCCAGCGATTGCAGCGCATCGGAATCAAAATCCTTGCGCGGCTGATGCGGGTTCGGCCGCAGCTTTTCCACCGGCAGGCGCGTATCGGCCCGACGCGGCCCTTCGCTTTCCGGCCGAAGATTCACATCCGACATCAATGCCGAAAGCCCGCGGCCCAAGCCCTTGCGTTCCATGTCCTGCCCTTTCAAGTCTCTATTGCTGCGGAATCAGCGCCGCAGACGCCCTGCAATCTCTTCCGCCAGCGCCCGATAGGCGACGGCCCCGCGCGACGCCGTGTCATATTGCAGCACCGGCAAAGCATGCGAGGGCGCTTCCGACAGCCGCACATTGCGCGGAATGATGGTCTGAAACACCATATCGCCCAGGTTTTCGCGCGCATCGGCCTCGACCTGCTGGGCCAGATTGTTGCGCCGGTCGTACATCGTCAGCACCACGCCTTCGATCCGCAGATCGGGATTGGCGCTGCGGCGCACATCGCGCACCGTCAACAACAGCTGCGACAGGCCTTCCAGCGCGAAAAACTCGGCCTGAAGCGGCACCAATACGGCATGCGAGGCGACCAGCGCATTCACCGTCAGCAGGCTGAGCGAGGGCGGGCAATCGATCAGCACGACATCGAAGCCGCGCTGTTCGATATCGGGATGACGCAGAGCGTCATGCAGCAGGAAGCTGCGCTTTTCATTGGCCACAAGGTCGATGTCGGCCGAGGCAAGATCGGAATTTGCCGGACAAATCCACAGGTTAGGCACGGCGGTTTCGCGGATGATCAAATCCGGCTGCCCATCGGCAAGCAGCAGATCATAGGTGGTCATCTGCCGTTCAGCCGGCGTCACCCCAAGCCCGGTCGAGGCATTGCCCTGCGGATCAAGATCCACCAGCAGCACGCGAAAGCCGATCTCGGCCAGGGCTGCCGCCAGATTGATCGCCGTCGTGGTCTTGCCGACCCCGCCCTTCTGATTGGCGATGGCGATGACATGTGCGGGTTGAGGATCGGGAAGGGACAGGGGCTCAGTCGCCGGCACGGGTCAAATTCCTCAATTCCAGGATGGCTGCGCCTTTATGCCCCGGATCGTCGTGCGTCTCCAGATCGAAGCGCCAGATTTTCGCGGCCGCGCTGCATTCTGCCGCATGGGATTCACCCTTGGGAAACAGCGCCCGGCCGGCCGGCGCCAGATGGCGATGGGCCAGGGCACACAGCTGATCCAGGGGCGCCAGGGCCCGCGCAGAGACGATTCCGGCCCCAAGCGGCGCCAGGGATTCAGCCCGTTCCGCCCGGACATCCAGCCGCAAGCCCAGCTGACGCCCGGCTTCACGCAGGAATGTTGCCTTGCGTTGATCGGATTCGACCAGAATCATCCGGGTTTCTGCGCCACGGTCGGCCAGAATTGCCGCAACCACGATGCCCGGAAAGCCGCCCCCTGCCCCGAAATCCGCCCAGATCGCCGGGGCATCGGGCACCAGAAGCGCCAGCCGCGCTGAATCTTCGATATGTCGTGCCCAAAGATCGGGCAGCGTGGACTTGGCGATCAGATTGATTCGCTGGGTCCATTTCTCGACCAGCGCAGCAAAGGCCTGAAGCTGCGCGATTCCCCCGGCCGAGGTGCCTAGGGCCTGCCAAAGCTGTTGATCCATCTAGACCGCCCGCGGCAGCGGCTGGCGTTTCAGCGCGGCGATCAGCAGCAGGATCGCGGCCGGGGTCATCCCCTCGATCTGGCGGGCCTGGTGCAGGTTTTCGGGCCGCAGCCGTTCCAGTTTCAGCGTCAACTCGGCCGAAAGACCCGACAATGCGCGATAATCGAAGCCCTGCGGGATCCCCAGGGCCTCGTGCCGGCGCAGATCTTCGGCATCTTCGGCCTGGCGGCGCGCATATTGGGCATAAAGCGCCTCGATTTCAGCCTGTTTGCGGGTTTCCGGGGCCAATTCAACCAGTTCCGGCGCCAGTGCATCGAGCCTTGCGGCGTCGTAATCGGGCATGGCCATCAAATCGAAGATCGGCCGGCGCAGCCCATCCTGGCTGACCAGGATGCCGCCCGCTGCCAGTTCTTTCGGAGTAAAGCTGCGCGATTTCAACAGGTTGATCGCTTGATCGAGCGCTTCCAGCTTCTCGCTGAAGGCCCGCCCGCGCGGTTCCTTCACCAGGCCAAGGGCCAGGCCCAGCGGCGTCAGGCGCTGATCGGCATTGTCGGCCCGCAAGCTGAGGCGATATTCGGCGCGCGAGGTGAACATGCGATAGGGCTCAGTCACGCCGCGCGTGGTCAGATCGTCGATCATAACGCCAAGATAGCTGTCGCTGCGCGAAAACGCCTGGCCGTCGCGCCCTTTCGCCAGCAGCGCGGCGTTCAGACCCGCAACCAGGCCCTGCGCCGCGGCCTCTTCGTATCCGGTGGTGCCATTGATCTGGCCGGCCAGGAAAAGCCCTACCAAAGCCTTGGATTCCAAGGTAATCTTCAGCCCGCGCGGATCGAGATAGTCATATTCGATCGCATAGCCCGGCTGGGTGATGACCGCCCGTTCCAGCCCGCGAATCGTGCGGACATAGGCTTCCTGCACCTCGGCCGGCAGCGAGGTGGAAATGCCGTTCGGGTAGACCGTGGGATCGTCAAGCCCTTCTGGTTCCAGAAAAACCTGATGGCTGTCCTTGTCGGCAAAGCGCACGACCTTGTCTTCGATCGACGGGCAATAGCGCGGCCCCACGCCTTCGATATGGCCGCCATACATCGCCGAGCGGCCGAGATTGTCGCGGATGATCTGATGCGTGGCGTCGGATGTATGGGTGATGCCGCAGGAAATCTGCCGGGCGATCGGCGCGCGGTTCAGGAAGGACAGCATCACCGGATCGTCATCGGCGGGCTGCATCTCCAGCTGCGCCCAGTCGATCGTGCGCCCGTCAAGCCGCGGCGGCGTGCCGGTTTTCAGCCGGCCCGTCGTCAGGCCCAAGCCGCGAATCTGGTCGGCCAAAGCGACTGACGGCCGGTCGCCGACCCGGCCCCCCGCGCGCTTCTGATCGCCGACATGGATGATTCCATTCAGGAAAGTGCCCGTCGTCAGCACCACGGCGCGCGCGAACAGCTCGGACCCATCGGCCAGGCGCAGGCCTTCGACGGCTGTGCCCGACAGAATGAGTTCGGCCGCTTCGCCTTCGACGATGTCCAGCCCGGGCTGGGCTGACAGCAGCGCCTGTACGGCGGCACGATAGAGCTTCCGGTCGGCCTGAGTGCGCGGCCCCTGAACGGCCGGGCCTTTGCGCCGGTTCAAAAGCCGGTACTGAATGCCTGCCATGTCGCCCGCGAGGCCCATGATCCCATCCAGCGCGTCGATTTCGCGCACGAGATGGCCCTTCCCCAGCCCGCCAATCGCCGGATTGCAGGACATGACGCCGATCGTATCGGCCCGCATCGTGACAAGCGCAGTCGCAGCGCCCATGCGTGCCGCCGCAGATGCAGCGTCCGCGCCGGCATGACCGCCGCCCACGACGATGACGTCAAAATGTTTCACGTGAAACACCCTCACTTCCCGATACAGAAACTGGCGAAGATCTCGCCCAGCAAATCTTCCACATCCACACGTCCGACAAGCGCATCCAGCGCGCGGATCGCCCGCCGCAAGTCTTCGGCCGCCAGTTCCGGCAACAAGCCGGAATCCAGGCCGACAAGCACAGCGCGAATCGCTTGAGCGCCCTGGTCCAGCGCCAGGCGGTGGCGGTCGCGGATCATAATACCAGCCCCCGCCACTTTTTCCGAGAGGCGAAGCGACAGTTCGGCCAGAAGCGCGTCGATCCCTGCCCCGGTCTTGCCCGAGACGGAAAGCCCGCCCGCACTGCCCAGATCGGCCTTCGCGCCGACCAGCAAGTCCCCCGCGCGCGGCGCAACTTGGCCAGTCACCGGGCCAAGAAACAGCCGCAGATCCGCCGCTTCGGCACGGTCGACCGCGCGGCGGATGCCTTCGCGTTCCAGCGGATCGGCACTGTCGCGCAGGCCCGCCGTATCCAGCAGCGTGACGGCCAGCCCGTCCAGATCCATCCGCACTTCGATCACGTCTCGCGTCGTGCCCGCGAATTCCGAAGTGATCGCGGCTTCGCGGCCCGCCAAGCGGTTCAAAAGCGTAGATTTTCCGGCATTCGGCGCGCCGATGATCGCCACTTCAAAACCGTCGCGGATGCGTTCAGCCTTTTCGACAGCTTTCGATTCCGCAGTCAGCTCATCGAGAAGACCTTGCAGCAACCCGCGCACTTCCGGTGTCACATCGACTGGAACGTCTTCATCTGCAAAATCGATCGTCGCTTCGATCAGGGCCGCCGCCCGGATCAGCCGCGCGCGCCAATCGGCCACGCGGGCCCCGATCTGGCCCGACAGAACCCGAAGCGCCTGACGCCGCTGCGCTTCGGTTTCGGCGTCGATCAGATCGGCCAGACCTTCGACCTGCGCCAGGTCCAGCACGCCATTGTCCAGCGCGCGGCGGGTGAATTCGCCGGCCTCCGCCGGCCGCGACAGGCCGGTTTCGCCCAGAACCCGCAGCAGGGCGGACGCCACGGCCGGGCTGCCATGGATGTGGAATTCCACCACCGGCTCACCGGTAAAACTGGCGCCTTGTTCAAAGAAAACCACAAGGGCTTGATCCAGAACCTCGCCCATCCACGATATGTTGCGCAATACCGCGCGGCGCGCGGGCGGCAGAACCCCGGCCAAGGCCTGACAGACCGCCGCCGCAGCCGGCCCCGAGACCCTTACGACGCCAAGGCCGGCGCGGCCCCGCGCCGTGGCAAGCGCATGGATCGTGTCAGCCATGGCAAGGATCCCGGCCTTACGTGTTCATCGAGTCGAAGAAATCGCTGTTCGACTTGGTCTGTTTCAGCTTGGAAATCAGGAACTCGATCGCATCGGTGGTGCCCATCGGGTTCAGGATGCGCCGCAGCACATACATCTTCTGCAGATCGTTCTTGTCGACCAGCAGGTCTTCCTTCCGGGTGCCGGATTTCAGGATATCCATGGCCGGGAAGGTGCGCTTGTCGGCAACCTTGCGGTCCAGCACGATTTCGCTGTTCCCGGTGCCCTTGAATTCTTCGAAGATCACTTCATCCATGCGCGATCCGGTGTCGATCAGGGCGGTCGCGATGATGGTCAGCGACCCGCCCTCTTCGATGTTCCGCGCCGCCCCGAAGAAGCGCTTGGGGCGCTGCAGGGCGTTGGCGTCGACACCGCCGGTCAACACCTTGCCCGAGGACGGCACGACGGTGTTGAAGGCGCGGCCCAGACGGGTGATCGAATCCAGCAGGATCACCACATCGCGCTTGTGTTCGACCAGCCGCTTGGCCTTTTCGATCACCATTTCCGCCACCGCGACGTGCCGCGTCGCCGGTTCGTCGAAGGTCGAGGACACGACCTCGCCCTTCACGGACCGCTGCATGTCGGTGACTTCCTCGGGCCGCTCGTCGATAAGAAGGACGATCAGGTAGCATTCCGGGTGATTGGTCGCGATGGAATGGGCAATGTTCTGCAGCAGAACGGTTTTACCCGTGCGCGGCGGCGCCACGATCAGCGCCCGCTGGCCTTTGCCGATCGGCGCCACCAGGTCGATGATCCGGGCCGAACGGTCCTTGATCGTGGGATCGTCGATTTCCATCTTCAGCCGCTCGTCCGGGTACAAGGGCGTCAGGTTGTCGAAATGGACCTTGTGCTTGGCCTTTTCCGGGTCGTCGAAGTTGATCTTCGTGACCTGGGTCAGGCTGAAGTATTTCTCGTTTTCCTTGGGCGCGGCGATCACACCTTCGATCGTGTCGCCGGTGCGCAGGCTGTACTGGCGCAGGATGTCGGGCGAGACATAGATGTCATCCGGGCCGGGCAGATAGTTGGCCGAGGGGCTGCGCAGGAAGCCGAAGCCGTCTTGCAGCACTTCCAGAACCCCGTCGCCGCCGATTTCATAGCCTTCTTCGGCATGCTCTTTCAGGATCGAGAACATCATCTCGCCCTTGCGCATCGAAGGGGCGTTCTCGATTTCCCACTCCTCGGCCATGGCGAGGAGATCGGCAGGCGTCTTTGCCTTGAGGTCGGCGAGGTTCAAACGTTCGGTCATGGAAGATCCCGGGGCCCGGTCGCAACAGACCAGGACAGAAGCGAGGAAAGGGGAAGTGCCTGGGCCGGACGGCCCTGCTGATCGCGCAGATAGTCGGCCGGGCAGATAAAGTCAACTGCGGTCTGGGTCGGGGGGCGGATGGGCCACCGTCCTCTTCTTCTTAATAAGAAAAGAATCTTGAAAGGATGATGATGTAGGGGCGGTGGATAACAGGATTGTCGCCAAAGCCCCCGGACTTTCCCCCAGACCAGCCGCCCGTGGATAAGCCGGGGATAAAACTGCAGAACCTGGAATTCATCGAAAATAATCATTTTCTGTCAGAGGCTTGTGCTGATCCGCGCCGGTGGAAAAGATCTGCGGCGCAGGGGCGGAAAACCCCCGATGGCAGGCTTTCCCACAGGCTTGGGACAGCCCCATCCCCTTGCGGATAACCCGCGCGGGGCTTGACAGAACCGGCCCTCGCACCGCTTTCTGGCAGCCGAGGCCGGGTTTACCCTTGCCGACTTCGCAGGAACGAAACCGGATTTTCCACAGATTCCCCCCATGCTTCTTCTCGCCTCCGCCTCTGAGACGCGGCTCGCCATGCTGCGCGCCGCCGGTCTGACCGTCGATGCCCTGCCCGCGCGGGTCGATGAAGACGAGGTGCGCCGCGGGCTTGAGGCCGAGGGCGCCTCGTCCCGCGACGTGGCCGATGCGCTGGCCGAGCTGAAGGCGGCCAAGATCTCGGCCCGCCGGCCCGAGGCGCTGGTTCTGGGCGCCGATCAAGTGCTGGATCTGGGCGGCAAGATCTATGCCAAGCCCGAAAGCCCGGAACAGGCGCGCCAGCAGCTGCAGGAGCTGCGCGGCCGCACCCATATGCTTCTGTCGGCGGCGGTGCTGTATCAGGGCGGGCAGCCGCAATGGCGCCATGTCGGCGTGGCGCGGCTGACGATGCGCGACGTCTCGGACAGCTATCTTGACGATTATCTGGCGCGGAACTGGGAAACCATCCGCCACAGCGTCGGCGGATATCGGCTGGAAGAGGAAGGCGTGCGGCTGTTCAGCGCGATTTCCGGCGACCACTTTACCATACTGGGCCTGCCGCTTCTGCCGCTCTTGTCCAATCTGTCCGAGCGAGGGATCATCCCGGCATGACCGACCATCCACGTATTCCGCTTGCTGGCGTCCTTGGCCATCCTGTCGCCCATAGCCGCAGCCCGGCGCTGCACGGCTATTGGCTGCGGCGCTATGGGCTGAAGGGGTTCTACATTCCCATGGACATCGCGCCCCTGGATCTGGCCGAGGCGGTGCGGATGCTGCCGAAGCTGGGCTTTGTGGGCGTCAATGTGACGATCCCGCATAAAGAGGCGATGCTGCAGATCGCCGATATCATCACCGATCGGGCGGCGCTGATCGGGGCCGCGAATACGCTGATCTTCCGCAAGGATGGCAAGATCCATGCCGACAATACCGACGGGATGGGCTTTGTCGCCAACCTGCGCCAGAACGCGCCGCATTGGCAGCCCTCGGCCGGGCCGGCGGCGGTGCTGGGCGCGGGTGGCGCGGCGCGGGCCGTGGTGGCGGCGCTGATCGAGGTGGGGGTGCCGGAAATTCGCATCGCGAACCGCACAAGGCCGCGTGCCGATGCACTGCGGTCGGATTTCGGCGCGAAGGTGGTGGTGCAGGACTGGTCGCAGGCCGGCGCGATGATGGAAGATTGCGCGACGGTGGTGAACACCACCTCGCTGGGCATGACCGGCAAGTCGGACCTGCATCTGTCCTATGACGCGCTGTCGCCGCAGGCCCTGGTGACCGACATCGTCTATACGCCTTTGCAGACCCAGTTCCTGATCGAGGCGGCGGCCCGCGGCTGCACCACGGTCGATGGTCTGGGCATGTTGCTGCATCAGGCTGCGCCGGGGTTTGAACGCTGGTTCGGCCAGCGCCCCGAAGTCGACGAGGCCACCCGTCAGGCCGTGCTGTCGGCATGAGCGCCTTTCGCCTTGGCCTGACCGGCAGCATCGGCATGGGCAAATCCACCACCGCTGGCTTCTTTGCCAAGGCCGGGATTGCGGTCTGGGATGCCGATGCGGCGGTGCATCGGCTATATGCGCCCGGCGGGGCCGCGGCGGCGGTGTTAGAGCCGCATTTTCCCGCTTCCGTGCGGGATGGCGCGGTGGACCGCGGCGCGCTGAAGGCGGCGCTGGCGGCCGATCCGGCCGCGCTGAAAGTGCTTGAGGCGCTTGTGCATCCGCTTGTGGCCAAAGACCGCGCGGCGTTCCTTGCCACCGCCACCAGCGACATCGTGGTGCTGGATATTCCGCTCTTGTTCGAAAAGGGCACCGAGGCCGAATGCGATGCCACGCTGCTGGTGACCGCCCCGCCCGCCGTGCAGCGCGACCGTGTTCTGGCGCGGCCCGGCATGACCGAAGACCAGTTCCGCCTGATCCTGTCGCGGCAGATGCCCGACGCTGAAAAGCGTTTTCGTGCAACTCATGTGGTGGAAACCCTGTCGCTGGACAGCACGCAGGCCTATGTTCAGGCCCTGATCGCCCATCTGAGGTCTGCCCATGCGTGAGATCGTTCTGGATACCGAAACCACCGGCTTCGACCCGGCCGAGGGCGACCGGATCGTGGAAATCGGCGGGGTCGAGCTGTTCAACCACCTGCCGACCGGCCGCACCTATCACCAATACATCAACCCCGAACGCGACATGCCGCAATCGGCCTTTGAAGTGCATGGGCTGAGCGCGGAATTCCTTAGCGACAAGCCGGTCTTTGCCGCGGTTGGCCAGGCTTTCCTGGATTTCGTGGGCGAGGCGAAGCTGGTGATCCACAATGCCAGCTTCGACATGAAATTCCTGAATTTCGAGCTGAAGCGCATCGGTCTTCCGGCCCTGCCGAACGATCGCGCCATCGACACGCTGATGATCGCCCGGCAGCGGTTTCCCGGCTCGCCCGCATCGCTGGACGCGCTGTGTCGGCGGTTCGGCGTCGACAATTCGCGGCGGGAAAAGCACGGCGCTCTTCTCGACAGCGAGATCCTGGCCGAGGTCTATCTGGAACTGATCGGCGGCCGGCAGCCCGATCTGGTTCTGGCCCCCGCGGGCGGTGCCCGCGCGTCGCGCGAAACCGTTCAGCAGCAGGAGGCCTGGCGCCCGCGGCCGCGGCCCGTGCCGCTGGCCCCGCGGCTGAGCGCCGAAGAAGCCGCCGCGCATGAGGCCTTTGTCGCCGGTCTGGGCGAGGCGGCGCTGTGGCGCAAACGGGTGTGATCTGCCCCCGCCGGATTGCGGCAGGATCGTGAAACTCGCCTAAAACCCTGAAGGTTAAGCCGATCTTCACCCGCGGCGCGCTAGCTTTGGCCTGGGTGTGACGATGGGTGACGGGATGGCAGGGCAGACGAATGCCGCGCCAGTCATCATCAAACGGAAGAAGGTTGTCGCGGGCGGCGGTCACCACGGGGGGGCGTGGAAAGTGGCCTATGCCGATTTCGTGACGGCGATGATGGCCTTCTTCCTGTTGATGTGGCTGCTGAACGCGACGACGGAAAAACAGCGCAAGGGGCTGTCGGATTACTTCAACCCCTCGATCCCGGTGAACCGGGTCTCGGGCGGGGGCGATGGCGCGCTGGGCGGCGAGACGCTGTTTACCGAAGACACCAAGGTGCATAACGGCAAGGGCGGCACCGCCAATGACAAGGGCAGTTCCTCGGGCGAGGCATCGGATACGCTGGCCGATGACGGGGCCTCGGAAAAGCTGCAGGCGGTGGAAAAGGCGCTGTTCGACCGCGGCGGCGAAAGCCGCACGATGGAGCAGATGCTGCGCCATGTGGTGACGCGGATCACCGATGAAGGCCTGGTGATCGAGATCTTCGATCTGCCCGACGCGCCGCTGTTCGATGCCGATACCGCGACGCCTCAGCCCATCACCGTGGCGCTGGCGGCCCTGCTGACCGAGGTGATGAACCTGACCACCAATGAAGTCGCGGTGAACGGCCATGTGCGCACCTATCCGGTGACGCTGGCGCAGAACCCGGTCTGGGACCTGTCGACGGCGCGGGCGCAGAACATGCGGCTTCTGCTGCAGGCCCAGGGTCTGCCCACGGCGCGGGTGCAGCGCATCGGCGGCTTTGCCGATCGTCAGCCCGCCGTGGCCGATCCGGCCGCGATCCGCAACAATCGGATCGAGATCATCCTGCTGCGCGACGACAGGTAAAGTCGGAAAAATCGAAGACGTTAGGGGGTTGTTAGACCTTTGGGCGCCAGTCTGGTTGCAAATGTCGATGCAGCAGAAGGGTGCAAACGATGTCGATTTCCTCGGCGCTCAGCGCCGGTGTTGCCGGGTTGAACGCGAATGCAACCCGCCTCGCCACGATCTCGGACAATATCGCCAATTCGGGAACCTATGGCTACAAGCGGGCCACGGCGGATTTCTCGTCGATGGTCATCACCACCACACGCGGCGCCGGGGTCTATTCCGCCGGCGGCGTCCGTGCCCAGGCCGGCCGGCTGATCGAAGAACGCGGCGGGCTGGTCGGCACCGCCAATGCGCTGGATCTGGCGGTCTCGGGCCGCGGCATGCTGCCGGTGCTTCCCGAAGTTGCGCTGGGCAATTCCGTGTCCGACATGCCGCTGCGGATGACGACGACGGGGTCTTTCCGCACCGATTCCAACGGGGTGCTGAAAACCGATACCGGGCTGGTGCTGCTGGGCTGGCCCGCAACCTCGGATGGGGTGATCCCCACCTTCCCGCGTGATACGATGACCGGGCTGCAACCTGTCGTCATCAACACCAACCAGACCGCGGGCGATCCCACGACCACGATCACGCTGGGCGTCAACCTTCCCGCGACCGAAACCGAAGTGGGCGCCAGCGGCGACGACCTGCCGCTGTCGGTCGAATATTTCGGCAATCTCGGCACATCGGAATCGCTGGATTTCACCTTCACCCCCACGGTTCCGGGCGCCGGGTCATCGAATGAATGGACGATGAAGATCTTCGATTCCGCCAGCGGCGGAGTGCAGATCGGCGAATATGTCCTGACGTTTGATGACAGCCGCACCGCCGGCGGCACGCTTGCCTCGGTTACCGAAGTGTCGGGCGGCGCCTATGACGCCGCCACCGGCAGCCTTGCGCTGACGGTCTTTGGCGGCCCGCTGGATGTCAGCATCGGCAAACTGGGCGATCCGAACGGGTTGACCCAGCTGTCCGACAGTTTCGCCCCGGTCTCGATCGTGAAGAACGGCTCGCCGGTTGGTAATCTGACCACGGTGGAAGTCGATGAAAACGGTCTGATCCATGCCACCTATGACACCGGCTTTACCCGTGTGCTGTATCAGATCCCGCTGGTCGACGTGCCCAATCCCAACGGGCTTCTGTCGCTGTCCGACCAGACCTATCAGGTCTCGCCCCAGTCCGGTTCGTTCTTCCTGTGGGATGCCGGCACCGGCCCGACCGGCGCGATCGAAGGCTATGCGCGCGAAGGATCGACCACCGATGTGGCGGCCGAGCTTACCTCGCTGATCCAGACCCAGCGCGCCTATTCCTCGAATGCCAAGGTGATCCAGACCGTCGACGAAATGCTGCAGGAAACCACCAATATCAAACGCTAGGGATAAACGCCGATGAGCGTGACCTCCGCCCTGAACAGCGCCCTGTCCGGCCTTGGTGCCAATGCTCGGCAGGCGCAGGTCCTGTCGTCGAATGTCGCCAATGCCACCACCCCGGGCTATGCGCGGCGCGAGGTTTCGCTGTCGGCCGCGGTGCTGGGCGGCACCGGCCAGGGTGTCATGGTGAACGGCGTCCGGCGCGATGTCGATCTGTTCCTGCTGAACGACCGCCGCTCTGCCCAGGCCGGCGCCTCGGACACCTCGACCCGCTCGGCCTTCCTGGCGCGGCTGGAAAAGATCGTCGGCGATCCCGAAGATGACGGGTCGCTGTCGTCGCGGATCAGCCTGCTGGATCAGCGCCTGATCGAAGCGGCCAGCCACCCCGAATCCGAAGCGCGCCTGGCCGCGGCGGTCAATGCCGCGCGGTCCCTGGCCCACGGCCTGAACGAGGCGAGCGATGCAGTGCAGCTGGAACGCCAGCGGGCGGATCGCGCCATTGCAACCCAGGTCGATCAGCTGAATGTCTCGCTGCGGCAGGTGCGCGATCTGAACAGCCAGATCCGCTCGTTCAGCGGCTCGGGCCGCGATGTCGCGTCGCTTCTTGACCAGCGTCAGCAGATCGTCGACCGGATCGCCGATATCGTGCCGATCCGCGAAGTGCCGCGCGATTTCGATCAGGTCGCGCTGATGACGACCGGCGGCGCGATGCTGCTGGACGGGATGGAATCGGAATTCGGCTTCACGGCGGTGAACACGATCGTTCCGGACATGACGCTGGACAGCGGCGCCCTGTCGGGCCTGACGCTGAATGGCCGGCCGATGGCCACGTCGGGCGCGGCCAGCCTGATCCAGGGCGGTTCGCTGGCGGCGTCTTTCGCGCTGCGCGACGATCTGGCGGTGACGGCCCAGGCCAAGCTGGACGCGCTGGCGCTGGATCTGTACCAGCGCTTCGCCGACAGCGGCGTCGATCCGACACTGACCGCGGGAAATCCGGGCCTGTTCACCGATGGCGGCGCCGCTTTCACTGCGCCGGATGAGGTGGGGCTTTCGGCCCGCATCAGCCTGAATGCGCTGGTCGATCCGCAACAGGGCGGCTCGGCGCTGCGGCTGCGCGACGGGCTGGAGGCCGCGGCGCCCGGCCCGACCGGCGATGCCACGCTTCTTCTGGCCTTGACCGGCGCGCTGAACACCGCGCGCCTGCCCGCTTCGGCAGCCGTCACGGCCACCGCGCGGTCTTTGCCGGGCCTGGCGGCCGACATCCTGTCTGCGATCTCGACCGACCGGCTGGCCGCTGAATCGAAAACCGCTTTCACCACGGCGCGGCATCTGGCGCTGACCGATCTTGAGGCGGCGCAGGGCGTCGATCTTGATGCCGAGATGCAGAACCTTCTGGTGATCGAGAAGAATTATGCCGCCAATGCCAAAGTAATCGCGACCGTCGACGAGATGATCTCGACGCTCCTGGGGTTGTGACATGACGGGTGTGCTTTCGACATCGGGTTTCCTGACCGCCGCGCTGGCCCGCCAGGGCAACAGCCTGCGCGCTGACCTGCAGCGCGCCTCGACCGAGCTGACGACCGGAAAGAAGGCAGATGCCGGCAAGGCGGTTGGCGGCGATTTCTTCGCGCTTGCCGCGCTGGATCACAGCCTGTCGCGGTTGGCGGGCTTCAAGGCCACCACGGCGGAAACCGCGTTGCTTGCCGATACGATGCAGGTTGCGCTGGGGGTGATTTCCGACGGCGCCACCAGCGTCAGCAGCGATCTGTTGCGCAACACCGGGTTGAACCTGCCTGAACAGCTGACAGCCGTGGTCACCGATGGGCGCCGCCAGTTCGACTCGGCGATTTCGGCGCTGAACACCCGCTTTGCCGAACGCGCGGTCTTTGCCGGCACAAGGGCCGAGTCGTCGCCCCTGCCGGGCTCCGAAACGATCCTGGCCGCGCTGGATGGCGTCACGGCCGGGGCAGCGACCGTGGCGGATGTGGTCACGGCGATTTCCGATTTCTTCGACGATCCCGCCGGTTATGAGGCGCTGTATTCTGGCGGGCCGGCCCGCGCCGCCCTGCCGGTCAGCGAAGGCGAAAACGTGGATCTGGGCGTGACCGCCCTGGATCCGGCGATCCGCGAAACGCTGAAGGGGCTGGCGATGGTGGCCATGCTGGACCGCGGCATCCTGTCGGGCCAGGACGCGGCGCGCAGCAACCTGGCCCGGGCGGCGGGCGAACAGCTTCTGTCCTCCAGCGAGGCGCGGGCGGTTCTGGCGGCGCGGATCGGCACCGCCCAGGCCCAGATCGAGGATGCCGCCACCCGCAACGGGGCGCAGGACACCGCGCTGACCATTGCCCGCACCAATATCATGGCCGCCGATCCCTATGACGCCGCCGCGCGGCTGGAAGATCTGCAATCGCGGCTCGACTCGCTTTACACGCTGACGGCGCGGCTGTCGTCGCTGAACCTGACCACGTATCTGCGATGATCCGGCTGTTTCTGTGCCTGTTCCTGCTGCTGCCAGGCCTTGCCGGGGCCGAGCCGATCCGGCTGAAGGATCTGGTCGAGGTGGATGGCGTGCGGGGCAATGACCTGGTGGGGTATGGGCTGATCGTCGGGCTGAACGGCACCGGCGACGGGCTGCGCAATGCGCCCTTCACCGAAGAGATCATGACAAACATGCTGGAACGGCTAGGGGTCAACATCACGGGCGAGGACTATCGGCCCAAGAATGTTGCGGCGGTTTTCGTCACCGCCACCCTGCCGCCCTTCGCCCGGGCCGGATCGCGGATCGACGTGACGGTCTCGGCGATCGGCGATGCCAGCAGTCTTTTGGGCGGTACGCTGGTGATGACGCCGCTGAACGGGGCCGATGGGCAGATCTATGCCGTGGCGCAGGGCACGATCATCGCCGGCGGGATCTCGGCCCAGGGGCAGGCGGCGCGGGTGGTGCAGGGTGTGCCGACGGCGGGCACCATCCCGTCGGGCGCGCGGGTGGAACGCGAGGTGCCCTTCGATTTCAGCCAGGTCAGCACGCTGCGGCTGGCGCTGAAGACGCCCGATTTCACCACCGCCGCGCGGATCGAAGCAGTGATCAACGCCGAATTCGGCGCCCGGGTCGCGGCGATGGAGGATTCGGGCACGGTCACCCTGACCCTGGGCCGCACCGGGCAGACGCCGGCCCATGCCATCGCCCGGATCGAGGGTCTGCGGGTCGAGCCTGAAACCCGGGCGACGGTGGTGGTCGATCAGCGATCCGGCACGATCGTGATGGGCGCGGATGTGCGGATCAGCCGGGTCGCGGTGGCGCAGGGCAATCTGACGCTGCGGGTGGAAGAGGCGCCGATTGCGGTGCAACCCAGCCCGTTCGGCGAGGGCGAGACCGTGGTGGTGCCGCGCAGCTCGGCCTCGATCACCAAGGACGGCACTGGCCTGGCCGAAGTGCCGGGCGGCACCAACCTGTCGGAAGTCGTGGCCGGGTTGAACGCCCTGGGCGTGGCACCGAATGACATGATCGACATCCTGAAAAGCATCAACGCGGCCGGGGCCTTGCATGCGGAATTCGTGATCCAGTAGGGGTCGGGCCCGGAACCGCCCCGATCGGGCAGGCTGGCGAGGGTCGCGCGGGCTGCGGCCGGCAGCGTATCGTGCGGCGTCAGGGTGCGCACAACCGGCTTGCGCGGCGCGAAACGGCCGACCGGCGGCGGAGGCGGTGGTGCGGGCCCCGCGGGACTTTCCGGAATTGCGGCGTGGCGCGGTCTGGCATGACCGGATCGTGGGCGCTGGCGAAATCCGGGTGACTGAAGGCTTCGGCCTCAGATCAGCCGGTGCAGCAGCCGCAGGAAGGTTTTCCGCTCGGCCGGGCGCAGCGGCGACAGGGTGGCGCGCGTGACCTCTTTCGCCGCCAGACAGGCCGCCGCGACCGCCTCGGCCCCGGTCTCGCTAAGCGAGATCAGATGGCGCCGCCGGTCCTCGGGATCGGGCGCGGTCCGCAGCAGGCCGCGCGCCACCAGCCGGTCGACAACGCCCTTGGTCGTCGCGCCATCCATTGCCACCGAGCGGCCCAGAAGGTTCTGCGACATCGGCCCCTGGTCCTGCAGCCGGACCATGACCGCAAACTGCGTGGTGGTCAGATTGCCCGGCACCAGCTCGGAAAAGATCAGCGAGTTGCGCTGATAGGCCTTGCGCAAGAGATAGCCGACCTGCTCGTCCAGCAGATAGTCCTGCCCGGCGTCGATCTTCGCCTGATGATCCTGCGCCACCTGTCGCCACCTTTGCCGCTTGCCCGTGCCGCCCAGTCTGCGGCATGGCGCCAGGACAGTCCAGAACGGCACGCGGGGGGCCGGGCTGGGAACTGTCCGGCTGGCGGACAGATTGGCGCCCCCTGTCGCCCCGCCGCCCGTGGCGCGGCTAAAGCTGAATGTGGGAGTTGGCGTTCGTCCGGGAGGGGGCAATGCAAAGAAGGGCACGCGAAGCGTCAGGCGGGCGGCATCGGCCGCGTCGGGGCGGCGGATGAGACGGCGGCCGATCCTGCGCCGGCTGCAGCCGGGTCTTCTGGGCCTGGCGGCGGCCTGTTTCCTGGCCGGCGCGGCCGTCACGGTCGCCGATGTCCTGCTGCGGCGCCTGGCGGGCGCCAATGTGCCGGGCGCGATCGAGCTGACCTCGTTCCTGATCGGCTTCGGCGCGCTTGTGTCGATGCCGGTCTGCTATGCGCGGCGCTGCCATGTGACGGCAAAGCTGCTGTCGGAAATGGCCCCGAACCGCTTTGCCCTTCCGCTGGGCCGGCTGGGCGCGCTGGCATCGCTGGGCTTTGCGGGGCTGATGCTGTGGAGCGTCGGCAGCAATGCCTGGGAGAAGATCGGCTCGCCCGAGACCTCGCGCGATCTGGGCTTGCCGATGCCGCTTCTGCTGGGCGCGGTCAGCCTGATCCTGGCGGCCGCCGTGCTGGGCGCGCTGGTCGGGCTGCGGCGGCATGCCCGCGGATCGGAGGTCTGAGATGAGCGGGCTTCTGGTCGGGGGTCTGGGCTTTGTCGCCGCGATCCTGATGATCCTGCTGGAAATTCCGGTTGCCGTTGCGCTGGGCCTGGTGGGGCTGGCGGGCTCGGCGCTGATCATCGGCTGGACGGGCGCCGTGGCCATCGGCGCGACGACCTTCTGGGACAGCGTGACCAATTACACGCTGACGATGCTGCCGCTTTTCGTGCTGATGGGCAATCTGGCGGCGCATTGCGGGTTGTCGGGGCGGCTGTATCGGTCGATGGCCACGCTTCTGGGCCATCGCCGCGGCGGGCTGGCCCTGGCCACGATCGGCGCCTCGGCCGGGTTCGGGATGATCTCGGGCTCGTCGCTGGCGACCACCGCCACCATGGGCCGGATCGCCCTGCCCGAGATGCAGGTGGCCGGCTATTCGCGGTCGCTTTCGGCGGGGTCGGTGGCGGCGGGCGGCACGCTGGGCATCCTGATCCCGCCCTCGACCGTGCTGGTGATCTATGCCTTCATCGCGGAACAGTCGATCCGGTCGCTGCTGCTGGCGACGGTCGGGCCGATCGTCATCGCGATCACGCTCTACTGCCTGGCGATCTGGCTGCCCCTGTGGCTGGGCTGGTCCAGCGCACCAGAGCGCGCCCGGGCCGTGGGTGCCGAACGCCGCCAGGCGCTGGCCGAGCTTTTGCCGCCCCTGGGCATTTTCGGCCTGATCATGGGCGGGCTGTACACCGGGCTGTTCACCGCCAACGAAACCGCAGCCATCGGTGCGGCCGTGGTGCTGGCCTATGGCATGCTGTCGCGCCGCCTGTCCTGGCCGGGCTTTCTGGATGCGGCAATGGACACGGCGATGACCTGCGGCGCGCTGTATCTGGTGCTGGTGGGCGCGAACCTGTTCAACTTCTTTCTGGCCCTGTCGGGCCTGCCCTTCAGCCTGACCGGGATGTTTTCGGGCCTTCTGGACCAGCCGCTGCTGGTGATCCTGCTGATGCTGGCGATCTATCTGGTGCTTGGCACGCTGATGGACAGCCTGGCCATGCTTTTGCTGACCGTTCCCTTGTTCGTGCCCATCGCCCAGGCGGCCGGCATCGACCTGATCTGGTTCGGCATCTTCGCGGTCATGGTGGTCGAGATGGGCCTGATCACGCCGCCCGTCGGGATGAACCTGTTCGTGCTGAAGACCACCAATCCCGAAATCGAGATGATCGAGCTTTGGCGCGGGGTCATGCCGTTCGTTCTGGCCGATCTGGTGCGCGTCGGGCTGATCATTGCCCTGCCGGCTTTGGTGACCTGGCTGCCGCTGCACGCCTTCTGACATTGACATTCCAGGGAGGACTTCATGTTCACGTCACTGCTGAAACCCGCGCTTCTGGCGCTGGCTTTGACCGCGCCTTTCGCCGCCCAGGCGCGCGAGCTGCGCGTATCGGTTCATGAGCCGCCGCAAGGCTTTTATTCGGCGAAGATCCTGCAGGCCTGGATCGACGAGATCGGGCCGAAGCTGGCCGGCGGCACAAGCTTGCGGCTGTATCCGGGCGCAATCCTGGGGGCCCCTCCGGCCCAGGCCGAGCTGGTCAAGGCTGGCGTCGCCGATATTGCCCTGGTCGTGCCGACCTATACGCCGGGCCTGTTTCCGCTGTCGGGCGTGGTCGAGGTGCCCGGTCTGGTCGCCAGCTCGGCCGATGGCACGGCGATCCTGAACGCGCTGGCCGAAAGCGGCGCGCTGGACGGGGAATATGCCGATTACCAGGTGCTGGCGCTGTTCTCGACGCCCGGCTACCGCTTTCTGATGGCGGGCGACGGTGTCACGAAACCTGCCGATCTGGCCGGACTGAAACTGCGCACGCCTTCGCCCTTCGGGTCCGAGTTGCTGGCGATGCTGGGCGCCTCGGGCGTCGCGATCCCGGCGCCGCAGGTCTATGAAAACCTGGAACGCGGCGTCGTGTCGGGCGCGGTCTGGGTGATGGACGCCTACAAGACCTTCCGGCTGGACGAAGTGGCCCCCTCGGTCACGACCCAGCGCTTCACCGCGCAGCCGATGGCGATCCTGATGAACAAGGCGGCCTGGGACAGCCTGCCCGAGGAAGACCGCAAGGTGTTCGAGGCGGAAACCGGCCGCGTCCTGGCGGATTGGATCGCGGGCGTGGTGGATGCGACCGATGCCGAGATCGAAAAGGGCTTTCGCGAGGGCGGCAAGGTGACGTTCATCGATCCGGACGCCGCCACTGCCGCGGAATGGACCGCCGCGCTGGCCCCGGCGGCCGAGGCCTGGATCGCGGGCCAGCCCGATCAGGCCGCCGCGACAGCCGCGCTTGCGGCCGCCCATGCGGCGGTGGGCAAGTGACAGCGCCCTGACGGGACGGGCCCTGTCCGCCCTGCGGACGGGCGGGGCCCGAAGCCTGTGACCCCGCCGCCGGGACGGGCAGGACGGAATTTCCGAAACGCGAAGCGAAAGGGACGACCATGGCGATCAATGCTCTGGGCTATCTTGGCGTGCGCTCTGACCGGCTGGAGGACTGGTCCGAGTTTGCCGGCACACTTCTTGGCATGCAGAAGATCGACCGCGGCGGCAGGGCCGTGGCCTTCCGCATGGATGACCGCGCGCAGCGGCTGCTGGTCTCGGACGAGCCGGGCGAGACGCTGGCCTTCCTGGGTTTCGAAGTCGCGGCGCGCGACGATCTGCAGGCCTATGCCGCACGGCTGGAGACGGCCGGGGTCGCGGTGCATCCGGGCCGCGGCGGGCTGGCCGACCGGCGGCTGGTGGGCGATCTGATCTGGTTCCACGATCCGATGGGCAACCGGGTGGAGCTGTTCCACGCGCCGATGCTGGCAAGCGATCCTTTCGTGCCCGGCCGGCCGATCGACGGCTTCAGGACCGGACCCCTGGGCATGGGCCATGCCGTCCTGCATGTGCAGGAGATCGACATCATGATGCCCTTCTACCGCGACCTGCTGGATTTCCACGTCACGGATTACGGGCTGGAACCCTATGGTCTGTATTTCTTCCACCTGAACGACCGCCACCATTCCTTCGCCATGGTCGGCTCGGGCCAGCGCGGCTTTCACCATTTCATGGTCGAGTTTCAGAACCTGGACGATGTCGGGCAGGGCTATGACCTTGCCCAGCAACGCGAAAACGGCGTCGCCTATACACTGGGCCGGCATACCAACGATTACATGACCAGCTATTACGCGCATTCGCCCTCGGGGTTTTTCGTCGAGAACGGCTGGGGCGGGCGGTTGATCGACCCGGCAACCTGGGCGCCGCATGAAACCCATGACGGGCCCAGCTTCTGGGGGCATGAGCGGCTGTATCTGACCGAGGAGGGCGGCCGAAAGCGGCTGCGCGACATGCGGCTTGAGGCGGCGGCAAAGGGGCGCCGCGCGCCGCCGGTGGCGGATTGCCCCTGGCTTTACGGTGAACTTGCAAAGGCGGGTCGGTAGGAATGGAACGGTTCGATGTTGCGGTGGTGGGCTATGGCCCGACCGGCGCCACGCTGGCGCATCTTCTGGGCCAATGCGGGCTGAAGGTTCTGGTGCTGGAACGCGAAAGCGCCGCCTATCACCTGCCCCGCGCGGTGCATTTCGATGCCGAGGTGATGCGCGTGCTGCAATGGATCGGCGTGGCCGAAGCGATCGAGCCGCTGACCGCCCGCCATCCCGGCATGCGCTTTGTCGATCCCTCGGGCAAGCTGCTGCTGGATTGGCCGCGCCCGCAGGATGTGGGTCCGCAGGGCTGGCGGTCGAACTTCCGCTTTCACCAGCCCGATCTGGAGCGGCTCTTGCGCGACGGCATGGCGGCGCGGCCGAGCGTGACCGTGCGCAGCCGCTGCGATCTGTTCCTGGTCGAGGACGGGCCCGAGGCGGTGACCCTGCGCTATGAAGACATGAGCCGCGGCAAGGTCGAGCGGGTTCAGGCGACCTATGTCGTGGGCTGCGATGGCGCGCGGTCGCTGATCCGCCGCTTCATCGAGACGGAGATGGAGGATTACGGTTTCCACGAACGCTGGCTGGTGATCGACGCGATCCTGAAGGCCGAGAAGCCTGAACTGGGCGACCATTCGATCCAGTATTGCGTGCCCGAGCGCCCGGCCACCTATGTGCGCGGCCCGGGGCTGCGGCGGCGCTGGGAAATCACCGTCCGGCCCGGCGAGGATGCGGCCGAAATCGCCCGGCCGGCCCGGGTCTGGCAGCTGCTCTCACCCTGGCTAAGCCCGGACGAGGCCGATCTGGAACGGACGGCGGTCTATGTCTTCCACTCGCTGGTGGCGCAGGACTGGCGCCGGGGCCGGCTGTTTCTGGCGGGCGATGCCTGCCACCAGACGCCGCCCTTCATGGGCCAGGGCATGTGCGCGGGCATTCGCGACGCGGCGAACCTGTATTGGAAACTGGCGCTGGCCTGTCAGGGCAAAGTCACGGGCGCGGCGGCCGAGCGGCTGCTGGACAGCTACGACTCCGAACGCAGGCCCAATGCCCGCGACTATATTCAGACCGCCGTGCGGCTGGGCGGGCTGATCAACACCGCCGGCACGGAAACCGCGCTGCGCGCCGCGCTGCCCGGGGCCGATGGCACTGCGCGGATGGAAAGCATCGCGCCGCCCCTGGGGCCGGGCCTTGGCATCGGCGACAAGGCGGGGCGGCTGTTCGGCCAGCCGCGTCTGGCGGATGGGCAGCTGATGGATCGCGTTTACCCGCACCAATGGGTGCTGGTGGCCGATGCGGATCTGGCCTCGGCCGTGCCCCTGCCCAAGGGGGTGGCTCTGGTCACCGCTGACAGTTCGGCCGATGCCGCCGCGCATCTGGCCCGGCTGGCCACACGCGCCGTGCTGCTGCGCCCCGACCGCCACACGCTGGGCGCCGCCGAAACCCCGGCCGACCTGGCCGCGCTTCTGGCGGCGGCCCTTCCAAACCCTGTCGATCCGCAAGAACCAAGGATGGTTGCCCCATGAGATTCTGTTCCTTCACCACCGCGGCCGGCCCCAGCTGGGGCCTTGTGACCGAAGCCGGGATTGTCGATCTTGGCAAACGCGGTCTGGCGCCCAGCCTGCGCGGTTTCCTGGCCCAGGGCGACATGGCGCCCGCCGCGGCTTTGGCGGCCGAAAAGCCCGACCATGCCTTTGACGCCGTGACCCATGCGCCGGTGATCCCCGATCCCGACAAGATCATCTGCGTCGGGCTGAACTACCATGACCACATCAAGGAAACCGGCCGCGAGGAAACCCCGAACCCGGTGCTGTTCGCGCGCTATGCCGGCAGCCAGATCGGCCAGGGCGCGGCGCTGGTGAAGCCGCTGGACTCTGATCAGTTCGACTATGAGGGCGAGCTTGCGGTGATCATCGGCCGCGAAGGCCGTCGCATCGCCGCGGCCGAGGCCCTGTCTTATGTGGCGGGCTATGCCTGCTACAATGACGGGTCGGTGCGCGACTGGCAGAAGCACACGCATCAGTTCATGCCTGGCAAGACCTTTGCCGGCACCGGCGCTTTCGGGCCCTGGATGGTGACGGCGGATGAGATCGGCGATCCGTCCGCGCTGCATCTGCAGACCCGGCTGAACGGGCAGGTGGTGCAGGATACCGACCTGTCCCTGATGATCACGCAGGTTCCCCGGCTGATCGCCTATTGCTCGACCATCCTGCCGCTTTTGCCGGGCGATGTGATCGTATCCGGCACGCCCGGCGGGGTGGGTGCGCGGCGCAACCCGCCCTTGTGGATGCGCGACGGCGATGTCTGCGAAGTGGAAATCTCGGGCATCGGCACGCTGACCAACCCGGTCCGGGCCGAGGGCTGACCCCCTTTCCCCGCCGGGCGCCGCGTGCCAGTCTGCCCGCCATGACCGGCCGCGCCGAGACCGAACGAAAACCCGAGGCCGTGCGCGCCCTGACGCGCGGCCTTGCCATCCTGCGGCATGTGAATTCCGTGGGCGAGGCGCGCCCGGGCGAGATTGCCCGCGCGCTGGATATTCCCCGGCCCAGTGTCTACCGCCTGCTGCAGACGCTGGAAGAGGCGGGCTATGTGGTCTTTTCCGGCAGCTCCAACCTGGTGCGGGTCACGCGGCTTGCGGCCTCGCTGGGCGATGGCACGGCCCTGACCTCGGATCTGTGCCAGGCGGCGGCGCCGCTTTTCGCCGAATATGGCCCCAGGCTGGTCTGGCCGCTGGACCTGTCGGTCTATCACAATGCGGCGATGATCATTCAGGAAACCACGCATGGCCGGTCGCCGCTGTCGATCGACCGGGCGATGGTCGGCTACCGGCTGCCGGTGCTGCGCACCTCGGCCGGGCGGGCCTATCTGGCCTTTTGCGGCGATGAGGAGCGGGCGCTGATCATCGCCCATCTGCGCCGGCTGGGCGATCCGGTCGATGCGCCCTATCTGGAACCGGAATGGCTGGCGCGGATGATCGAGGAAACCCGTGCCCGCGGCGTGGCGCTGCGCGATGCGGGCGAGTTTCGGCCGCAGACCTCGTCGATTGCCGTGCCGATCCTGTCGGGCGATCTGGTGCTGGGCTGCGTGTCGATGATCTGGATCCGCAGCGCGATGACGGCGCGCAAGGCGCTGGACAGCTGCGCCACGCCGCTGGCCGAGATCGCGGCCCGGCTGGCCCTGGCCCTGCCCGGCTAAAGCGGCGCCGCTGCCAGTTCGGCGGCCACCGCATCGTCAATCGGTGTGCCATAGGTCATCAGCAGATAGCCCAGCACCGAATAGAAACCCACCAGCGCCAGAAGGTCGATCACCGCCTTGCGGCCAATGGCCCCGGCCAGTTCTGCCTCCAGATCCGGCGGCAGGCGGCGTTGGTCGAACAGCGCGTCGACCGCATGGGCGATCAGCGCATCTTCACCCTGGGGCCTGTCGCGCAGCGCGGCGATCCGGGCATCGGAAAAGCCCAACGCCCGGGCCCGGCTGACGTGATGCGCCCATTCATAGGCCGACCCCATCCGATGCGCCGCCCGCAGGATCACCACCTCCGAGCGTTCGGGGCCAAGCGCGTTTTCCCGGACCAGATGCTGCCGCAACGGCGCCCAGGCGCGCAGCAGCGCGGGATGATGCGCCATGGTCCGGTACACGTTCAGCGCCCCGGCAAATCCCGATTGCAGATCGGCGATCTCGGCGGGCCAGTCCGCATCGGTCAGGGGCGGGCAGGGTGAAGGCCTGGGTTCGGGCATGATATCCTTGCTTCGGAGTCGGCCGGTCGGATGGCGCGCGCCTAATGCCTTGCGTCGGGCAGCAGGAAGGCGAACAGGCCGAAGGCCGGCAGGAAGGCGCAGATCTGATAGACCGTGGTGATGCCCACATAGTCGGCCAGCACGCCCAGCCCCGCCGCCCCCAGCGCCGCGATGCCGAAGCCGAAGCCGAACAGCAGCCCCGCCACCATGCCGGTATGCTGCGGCATCAGATCCTGCGCATAGACCACCATCGCCGGGAAGGCCGAGGCCATCACCATGCCGGCCAGGCCGGCGACGATGACCGTGGGCACCAGCGGCAGAAGCGGCAGCATCAGCGACAGGGGCAGCGTGCCCAGGATCGACCACAGGATCACCCGGCGCCGGCCGATCCGGTCGCCAATCGGGCCACCGATGATCGTGCCCACCGCGACCGCGGCCAGGAAGATGAACAGGCAATTCAGCGCCTGGCTTTCGGTCAAATCGTAACGCTCGATCAGGTAGAAGGCGTAATAGCTGGAAAAGCTGACCTGATAGATGAATTTCGAAAACATCAGCACCATCAGCAGCCCCATGCCGAAGCGCACCGCATCGGCCGGCAGCACCGCGGCCGAGCGCGCCCGTGCCTTGCGCGCCTGGGCCCGCTCGGCCCCGGCGCGGATGTACCAGCGGCCCACCAGCGTCAGCACCAGCATGCCCAGCATCGCGACGGCGGCAAACCATTCGATGGTGATCTGCCCGTGGCGCAGCACGATCCAGCCCGCGGCCAGGGGGCCAAGCGCCGTGCCGGCATTGCCGCCGACCTGGAACACCGATTGCGCGAAGCCGGGCCGCATCCCGGCCGCAAGCCGGGCAATGCGCGAGGCTTCGGGGTGGAAGATCGACGAGCCCAGCCCGATCAGCGCCACCGAGATCAGCACCGCCGCGAAACTGGCCGCCTGGGCCAGCAGCACCAGCCCGATGCCGGTCATCGCCATGCCCACGGCCATTGCATAGGGCAGCGGCCGGCGGTCAGTATAAAGCCCGACCAGCGGCTGCAGGATCGACGCGGTGCCCTGAAAGACGAAGGTGATCAGCCCGATCTGGGTGAAGCTGAGCGCCAGATTGGATTTCAGCAGCGGATACGAGGCCGGGATCAGCGATTGCATCAGGTCATTCAGGAAATGACCCGTCGCGACCGCAAGAATGATTGAGATGACGGTGGATTCGGCCGAAGCCGGCGGGGTCGAACTGGCAGGAGATGGGGCAGTCATGGCGTATCCGTGAAACGGCTGACGGCGCGGACCATGCCGCGCCGCCTGACAAAGTGCAATCTCATATCCGACTTTACACGGCCGGAAGCGCCGGCAATGCCGGATCAGCCGTAGACGGCTTCCTTGCCGAAATGCTTGACCAGCAGGTAATAGAACGGCGCGCGATATTTGTTGCGTTCGGATTTGCCGTAGGTTTCCACCGCGGCCATGATGCCTTCCATCAGCGCCGGCCCGTCCTTCAGGCCCAGCTTCTTGATCAGGAAATTGACCTTGATCCGCTCCAGCTCTTCCGGATCCGAAGCGGCGACGGTCTGGGCGTCATTGTCATAGATCGCCGGGCCGCAGCCGATGGTGACCTTGGTCAGCAACTCCAGATCGGGAACCACGTTGCACTTGGCTTTCAGATCCTCGGCATATTTCGCGATCAATTCGTCCCGTTTGCCCATCTTACCCTCGTTCCCATTTTACATCCCCCCAACCGGGGCGGCGCAGAAACCTTAGGCCATCGGGCCGGTGGTTCAATGGGGAAAAAACGCCGCCCCGCCGCAGGATCGCTGCGACGGGGCGGACAAAGGGCGGAAATGCCCGCGTGGGGGCAGGATCAATAGCGGTAGTGATCGGCCTTGTAGGGGCCTTCGACCTTGACGCCGATATACGAGGCCTGTTCCGGTTTCAGCTCGGTCAGTTTCACGCCGATCTTCTTCAGATGCAGGCGCGCCACCTTTTCATCCAGCGCCTTGGGCAGGATGTAGACACCGGGGGCGTAATCCTGGCCCTTGGTCCACAATTCGATCTGCGCCAGCGTCTGGTTGGTGAATGAGGCCGACATCACGAAGCTGGGGTGGCCGGTGGCATTGCCCAGGTTCAACAGCCGGCCTTCGGACAGAAGGATGATGCGGCTGCCCGAGGGCATCTCGATCATGTCCACCTGGTCCTTGATATTGGTCCATTTGTGGTTGCGCAGCGCCGCGACCTGAATCTCGTTGTCGAAATGGCCGATATTGCCGACGATCGCCATGTCCTTCATCTCGCGCATATGCTCGATGCGGATCACGTCCTTGTTGCCGGTGGTGGTGATGAAGATATCGGCCGAGGCGACTTCGTCTTCCAGCACGGTGACTTCGTAGCCGTCCATCGCCGCCTGCAGCGCGCAGATCGGGTCGACTTCGGTGACCTTCACCCGCGCGCCCGCACCGCGAAGCGAAGCGGCCGAGCCCTTGCCGACATCGCCATAGCCGCAGACCACGGCGACCTTGCCGGCCATCATCGTGTCGGTGGCGCGGCGGATGCCGTCGACCAGCGATTCCTTGCAGCCATATTTGTTGTCGAACTTCGACTTGGTGACCGAGTCATTGACGTTGATCGCCGGGAAGGGCAGCTGGCCCTTCTTGTGCAGCTCGTACAGGCGATGCACGCCGGTCGTGGTTTCTTCCGACACGCCCTTGATCGCGGCGCGCTGCTTGGTGAACCAGCCGGGGCTGGCGGCCAGGCGCTTCTTGATCTGGTTGAACAGGCAGACCTCTTCGTCGCTGGTCGGCACCGCGATCAGATCGGTTTCGCCGGCTTCGACCCGCGCGCCCATCAGAATGTACAGCGTCGCGTCGCCGCCATCGTCAAGGATCATGTTGCAGGTGCCGCCTTCGCCGCCGAACTGGAAGATGCGGTCGGTGTAATCCCAATATTCCTCAAGGCTTTCGCCCTTGATCGCGAAGACCGGGGTGCCCGAGGCGGCGATCGCGGCGGCAGCGTGGTCCTGGGTCGAGAAGATGTTGCACGAGGCCCAGCGCACATCGGCGCCCAGCGCCTTCAGCGTCTCGATCAGCACGCCGGTCTGAATGGTCATGTGCAGCGAGCCGGCAATGCGCGCGCCCTTCAGCGGCTGGCTGGCCCCGAATTCCTCGCGGCAGGCCATCAGGCCCGGCATTTCGGTTTCGGCGATGGTCAGTTCCTTGCGGCCGAAATCGGCCAGGGCAATGTCTTTGACGATGTAATCGGCCATGTCGCCGCTGCTCCACGATTGCTGCTTGGCAGCGCACTTAGCATCAAGGGCGCTTTTCGGCAACGCTGCGGGCCGCGGGTGGGCGGCGACAATCCGTTCAACTTGCGAGATCGACCTTGGCAAACACCATGTCGGGGGTGGCCGACGCGGTCCAGCCGGTGCCCGAGCTGACAATGCAGGCAATCCCGTCATTGCCCTTGTGAACCAGCGTCCAGGTGCCCATCAAGTCGGAGGCGTAAAGCTCCATCATCAGGCCGTCGGCCTTCACTTCGGTCTCGACCAGGCTTTCGGCGAAATCGTGGTCCAGCCCGGCAACCATGGTGGCATGCGCCTCGCAATGCGGGCGGTCATAGGCTTCGGATGCGGCAAGCCCGTCCATGCCGTAGATGGCCAGGTCATCGGTGCCCGCGCCCGAAAAGGCCGGATAGGCGGTGATTTCCGCGGCAGGTGCGGCCAGGGCGGCCGAGCGCGAGGTGTCGGCATCCAGCGAGCCGACCATGGCGGCATAACCCGAGGCAATCATTCCAAGGGCCAGGAAAGGGATCGGATTCATCCGTGCTGTCTCCTGCTTTCCGGCGCGCTGCGGCGCCTTGACGTTCGGGTCAACAACGCGCGGCAGCGCTTTGGGTTCCCTGCGGCACGGGACGGGCGCTTTACAGGCCGGCGGCGGGCGCGCTATCGGCGGGCCAGGACAGGGCGGATGACGGCGCAAAGGAACAGGGCGATGGCGCGACAGGCGCGGGCATGGCAGCGGATGCTTTCGGGGCGGCGGCTGGACCTTCTGGACCCCACGCCCATGGATATCGAGATCGAGGATATCGCCCATGGTCTGGGTTTCGTGGCGCGCTGGAACGGCCAGACCCGCGGCGACTGGCCCTATTCGGTGGCCGAGCATTCGCTGCTGGTCGAGGAAATCTTCCTGCGCGCCAATCCGGGCATTGCGGTGAAATGGCGCCTGGCGGCCTTGCTGCACGATGCGCCGGAATATGTGATCGGCGACATGATCAGCCCGGTCAAGGCGGCGGTGGGCGCGGCCTATGGCGCGCTGGATGAAAGGCTGACCGCGGCGGTGCATCTGCGCTTCGGCCTGCCGGCCGCGCTGCCCGTGGCGGTGAAAAAGCAGATCAAGGCGGCCGATCGGATCTCGGCCTGGCTTGAGGCGGTGCAGATCGCCGGGTTTTCCGAAGCCGAGGCGAACCGGCTGTTCGGCAAGCCCGATCCGATGCTGATCCGCGGGTTGACGATCAAATTGCGTCCGCCCGTCGCGGTGCGGGCGGACTATGTCGCGCGGTTCAACACCCTGCTGGCGGGCTGCTAGACCCCAGGGCTAGCGCAGAAGCCCGGTCAGCCCGAACCAGCGGCAGCGGGTTTGTTCGTCGCTTTTCGCGTCGCGGCGATACGGCCGGCCCTGATCCGGCAAGGGCTGCATCCGCGTGGCAATGAGCAGCGCGTCGGCAAAAATATGTAACATTTCCTGCTCCTCTTCTGGATGGATCATGCCATAGTAATGGCAGAAACAGCGGTGTTCCTCGAGTCAGCAAGTTTTCCAAACTATAAGGTGATCTAACATATGCCCATCGCCTGGAACCGCCTTCCGCCGCTGACGGCCCTGCGCGCCTTTCAGGCCGTGGCCGAGCTGGGCGGGCTGTCGGCGGCGGCGCGGGCGCTGAATGTGACCCATGCCGCAGTGGCCCAGCAGATCCGCGCGCTTGAGGCGCATCTGGGCGTGGCGCTGGTGCTGCGCGCGGGCCGCGGCATGGCGCTGACGCCCGAAGGCGCCGATCTGGCCCGCAGCCTGGGCGAGGGCTTTGCCGCGATCCAGTCGGGGGTCGAGGCCTTGCAGGCCGGCGGGGCGGATCGCCCGGTGAAGATCACCCTGACGCCCAGTTTCGCCACCCAATGGCTGATGCCGCGGCTGAAATCGTTCTGGGACCGGCACCCTGACATCGCGCTGGCGCTGCATCCCGATCCGCGGGTGTCCGATCTGAAGCGCGAGGGCATGGATCTGGGCATCCGCTATGGCAATGGCAGCTGGCCGGGGGTCGAGGCGCGGTTCCTGACCTCGGCCCGGATGGCGGTGGCGGCCTCACCCGCGCTGCTGGCCGGGCGTCCGACCCTGACGGCGGACGAGATGCAGGCCGAAGACTGGATGCTGACCCGCGACTGGCCCGAGCAGGAGAATTACCTGCGGGCGCTGGGCCTGCAGCCGGAAAGCCTGAGCCGCACCGAATTCCCCGATGAAAGCCTGTCGCTGGCCGCGGCGCGTCAGGGGCTTGGGATCGTTCTGGAAAGCATGGCGCTGCTGGAAGACGACCTGAGCGCAGGCCGGCTTGTCCTGCTGCGCGACAGCCGGCACAGCCTGCCGGCCTATTTTCTGGTCACTGTGCCCGGGCCTCAGCGGGCGCCGGCCCGGGCTTTCGTCAGATGGCTGTTGCAGGCGGCCTGACCCCACATCGGGCCGCTGCATTCGCCCCCGACCTTAGGCCGCCATTTCTTCGGGCGATTTGCCGGCCTTGATCGCCGCCGCGTACCAACGCGGTTGGCGGCCGCGGCCGGTCCAGGTTTCCGACGGATTCTCGGGGTTGCGGTATTTCGCAGCCGAGACCGTGCGCTTGCGGCCGGCGGAAACGCCGGTCAGTTCCGCCAGCGAGAAACCCATGTCACGCGCCTTCTCTTCCAGCGCGGCCAGGGCTTCTTTCTTCTTGCGGTCCGCAAATCCCGAGATCGCCTTCGCAACCTGGGCCTGCAGATCCTTCAACTCTTTCAGGGAGAGGGTGTTTAGATCAATATCCATTGCGGGTCCTTCCGATTTACCCAAATCTCTGATCTAGGCAAAACGGCACAAATCCGCAACTCGGAAACGGTTATTTCGGGCTGCGCTTGGCCAGAATACGCTGTAGCGTACGCCGGTGCATGTTCAAGCGGCGCGCCGTTTCCGAAACATTGCGATCGCACATCTCATAGACGCGCTGAATATGCTCCCAACGCACGCGATCGGCCGACATCGGATTCTCGGGCGGCGAGGGCAGGGCGTCGCCACGCGCCAGCAGCGCATTCATCACATCATTGGCATCTGCCGGCTTCGACAGGTAATCAATCGCGCCAACCTTGACCGCCGCCACGGCCGTGGCAATGGCGCCATAGCCGGTCAGCACGACGATCCGGCAATCGGGGCGCTTGTCGCGCAGCGTCTCGACCACATCCAGCCCATTGCCGTCTTCCAGCCGCAGATCGACCACCGCATAGGCCGGCGGCCGGCTTTGCGCGATCAGCTTGCCCGCGGCAACGCTTTCGGCCGTTTCCGGCAGGAAGCCGCGCTTCTCCATTGCCTTGGCCAGACGCTTGACGAAGGGCTCGTCATCATCGACCAGAAGCAGGCTCCGGTCGGGCCCCAGATCCGGTGCCGTGTCTTCCGTCATACGCATGTCCCCCGTTCGCCGTTCGGCCGAGATTAAGGTCAATCCAGGAAGGGGTCAATTTCCGCGCGGTGCCGCGTCAAGGAAGCAGCCCACGCCCTGGGCAACCTCTTCCGCCGAGGCGCCGTGCTTGTAGAAATCGGCAAAGCCCGATCCCGGCAGCATCAGATAGCTGAAGGCCGAGTGATCCATCAGATAGTAATTCGGATCGCCGTCTTCCTGTTTCTTGAAATAGACCCGGTAGGCCTTGGCGGCCGCCGCGATCTGCGCGTCGCTGCCGGTCAGCCCGATCGCGCGCGGGTGGATATTGGCGGCGAAATCGCCCACCGCCTGCGCGGTATCGCGCGCCGGGTCGATGGTGATGAAGACCAGATTGATGTCCTGGCCCTGCTCTTCCAGGATGTCGGCCGCTTCGGCGTTGCGCGACATGTCCATCGGGCAGACATCGGGGCAGAAGGTATAGCCGAAATAGACCAGCGTGGGCTTGGTCATCACCTCGGCATCGGTCACGGTCTTGCCGTCCTTGTCGACCAGGGTGAACGGCCCGCCGATATCGGCGCCGCCGGTCTGGCCCTGGCGGCATTGGGCGAAGGGGTCGGCCGGCTGCAGCGACGACTTGCCCACGATGTATGCGCCGGTCGCGATAAGACCCAGCGCGACAACCGCCGCCGCCACTGTCGCATAGAGTTTCACCATCTCGGCACCCCCGGTTTTCGTTGCGGCGCCATTGATTGCCCGGATCGCCGCCCGTAACAATGCCGAAAAGACCCCAGGAACGGCAGGAAGATGCGGCAGGACGGCACACAGGGCATCTGGTCGGCCGAGGCAGTGGGCAATTGGGTTCGGCTGCGGACGCTGATCTTCCTGCGCTGGATGGCGGTGATCGGCCAGCTGGCCGCCATCACCGTGGGCGAGCGCTGGTTCGGCCTGCAGCTGCCCTTGGGCCTGTGCTATCTGGCGGTCGGCACCTCGGTGATCGCCAATCTGGTTTCGGTCTTCATTTTCCCCGAAAACAAGCGGCTGTCGGAATTCGAGGCGCTGCTGACGCTGCTGTTCGACCTGGCGCAGCTGTCCTTCCTGATCTTCGTGACCGGCGGGCTGACCAATCCTTTCGCGCTGCTGATCCTGGCGCCGGTGATCATCTCGGCCTCGGCGCTGGGGCTGCAATCGACGCTGATCCTGTCGGGCACGGCCATCGCGCTGGTCTCGGTCACGGCCTTTGCCAATATCCCGATCCGGCTGGCCGATGGCAGCGATCTGGCCGTGCCGCGGCTGTTCGAATTCGGCTTCTGGCTGGCCATCGTGGTCGGCATCGCCTTTCTGGGCCTGTATGCCCGCCGCGTCGCGACCGAGATCCGCGACATGGCCGATGCGCTCTTGGCCACCCAGATGGCGCTGGCGCGCGAACAGAAGCTGACCGATCTGGGCGGCGTGGTCGCGGCAGCGGCGCATGAGCTGGGCACGCCCCTGGCGACGATCAAGCTGGTCTCGTCCGAGCTGATGGCCGAATTGCAGGACAAGCCCGATCTGCTTGACGACGCCAAGCTGATCCGCGACCAGGCCGATCGCTGCCGCGACATTCTGCGCGGCATGGGCCGGGCCGGGAAGGACGATCTGCAGACCCGCCAGGCGCCGCTGGGCTCGGTGCTGAAAGAGGCGGCCGAGCCGCATATGCTGCGCGGCAAGCAGGTGGAATTCACCCTGCGCGCCCTGCCCGGCGGCAGCCCGCGCCAGCCCACGATCCTGCGCCGGCCCGAAATCATCCACGGGCTGCGCAATCTGATTCAGAACGCGGTCGATTTCGCCCACAGCACTGTCTGGATCGACGGGGAATGGAGCGACAGCAGCATCTCGATTCGGGTGGTCGACGATGGCGACGGCTATCCGCCGCATGTCATCGGCCGGATCGGCGACCCGTTCGTGCGCGCCCGCCGGACCGAGCAGGATCTGACCCGCCGCCCGGAATATGAAGGCATGGGTCTGGGCCTGTTCATCGCCAAGACGCTTCTGGAACGGTCGGGGGCGCAGATGTCCTTCGCCAATGCCGCCGACCCGTTCCTGACGCCCGAAGAGCGCCCCGAACGCTGCGGCGCCCTGGTCGAGGCGGTCTGGCCGCTTGCGGCGCTGGAGGCCCCCGCCGCCGCCACCGCGGCCCTGAACCAGCGTTTCGAGGCCTGAGCCCGGCCTTGCCGCGGTGCATCCGGCTGGCCCGCCCCGCCGCCCGGGCCCGGCAATTCCTGTCACGTTAACCCGGCGTTAACACATCCGTTCTTATCTGGCCTGATTTGGCCAGGGTAGGATCAGATGGATTGGTCGCTTGCCTTCGGATTGGTTCTGACTGCGGGCTTCGTGTCGCTTGCCAGCCTGCTTGCGATCGCCGCCCTGCCGGATCGCCAGGGCGCGCGGGCGCGGTCGATCTTTGCCGAAGCCACGCCGGCAACTGTGCTGCTGTTCGATGGCGATCAACTGGTCGACGCCACGCCCTCGGGCTGGGCGATGATCGCCGCGACCGAGCCGCGCGATGGCCCGGCTGCCGAGGATGATCCGGGCGCCGCCTGGATCCGGGCGCTGTCGAAGCTGGAGCCGATCTTTCCGGGCCTGGCCCAGCGCATCTCGGGCCTGCCGCGCGAGGGCCGCTTCATCCTGTGTTCGCGCGATGACGTGAAACCGCCCCTTGTGTTGCGGGCAGAAAACCTGGGCGGCCTGACCCGGCTGACGCTGCTGGATTCCCAGGCCGAGGCGCATCTGCCGGCCATCGACGGTGCCGCCGAAACCGCGATGCAGGAAGAGGTGTTCGCCCTGCGCGACATGCTGTCCCGCGCGCCGATGCTGATCTGGCGCGAAACGGCCGAGGGCGAGGTGGTCTGGGCCAATGGCGCCTATCTGAAGACCGCGATCGAGTTGATCGAGCCGGGCCAGGAACTCAGCTGGCCCCTGCCCGTGCTGTTTCCGCGCGAAGGCGGCGCCTCCGCGGCCCAGCGCCGGGTGCTGCGCATCGCCGATCAGGCCCGGTGGTACGACCTGACCCGCACCCCCCTGCGCGGCGAGACACTGAATTACGCCCAGCCCGCCGACCGGCTTGTCGCGGCCGAGCAAAGCCTGCGCGATTTCATGCAGACCCTGGCCAAGACCTTCGCCCATCTGCCGATCGGCCTGGCGATCTTCGACTCGCAGCGCGTGTTGCAGATGTTCAATCCCGCGCTGATCGAGCTGACGGGCATGCCGGCCGAATTCCTGATCGCGCGCCCGACGCTGGCCTCGCTGCTGGATGCGATGCGTGAAAAGCAGATGATTCCCGAACCCAAGGATTACCGCAGCTGGCGTCGCAAGCTGGTGGATCTGGAGGAAGCGGCGGCCTCGGGCCTGTTCGAAGACACCTGGACCCTGCCCACGGGCCAGACCTATCGCGTCATCGGCCGGCCGCATCCGAATGGCGCGCTGGCCTTCATGCTTGAGGATATCTCGACCGAAATCTCGCGCACCCGCCGCTATCGTGCCGATCTGGAACTGGGCCAGGCGGTGATCGACGCGATGGAAGATGCCGTGGTGGTCTTTGCCCAGGATGGCAGTGCCGTGCTGTCGAACCGGGCGGCGCTGGATCTTTGGCCGGGGATGGAGGCGGCGATGATCTCGGTCCCGGGCGAGGTTTCGGTTCTGGCCCTGTGGCGCGAGATGACGGCGCCCACGCTTTTGTGGAACGATCTGGCCGAATATGTCGGCAGTTTCGGCCCGCGCGACCCCTGGGATGGCGAGTTGCGGCTGAAGGACGGGCGGCTGTTGCGTTGCCGCGTCTCGGCCATGCCGCATGGCGCCACGCTGGTCAGTTTCCGCCTGCCCGACCCGGCGCTGTTGCCGGTCAGCCCGGGCGAGGAAAAGGCGATCATGATCGCCTGATCCCGGGGCCGCACCGGCCGTCCGTCTGTCGCCCCCCGCCTTGCACTTGCCCGGCGGGGCGCTAGACTCGGGCGCATGGATGCCGCCGCCCCCGTGACCCTGACCCTGCCAGATGCCGAAGCGGCAAACGCCTTTGGCACGCGCCTGGGCCATTGCCTGCGCCCGGGTATGGTGGTGCTGCTGGACGGCCCTTTGGGGGCTGGAAAAACCCATATCGCCCGCGCCGCGATCCGGGTGATCTGTGGGGCGGAAACCGAAGTGCCCTCGCCCAGTTTCACCCTGGTGCAAACCTATGACGGGCCCGAGGCCGAGATCTGGCATGCCGATCTGTACCGCCTGTCGGGTCCGGACGAGATCGAGGAACTGGGGCTGGATGCCGCGATGGGGCGCGAGATCGTGCTGATCGAATGGCCCGACCGGCTGGGCCGCGCCCTGCCCCCGGGCGCGCTGCACCTGCGGCTGGCGCATGCCGGCGAGGGGCGCGCCCTGCAGATCGA
>NZ_JAICBZ010000140.1 GCF_020179405.1 Xinfangfangia pollutisoli
GGGCGCAGGCCCAGGGCGCGGCGGCCGGCGGCGCGGCTGGTGAAGGCCAGGCCCGCCGGGCGGAAGCGGGTGACGATGTCCTCCAGCCGGGCCGCCGAATAGGCGGCTTCGGGGATTTCATGGTCCATGCCGGCCACATCCTTGGCCAGATCGGTCAGGCCCAGGCCCAGCCCGGCCAGCAGCCCGTCCTCTTCGGGGCGAAACAGCCGCGGCGTCAGCCCGATCTCGGCCAGAATCGGCCAGAACCGATTGCCCGGCCCGGCATAATAATGCCCGCGCAGCGCCGAGGCGCGGCCGGCCGCCGTGCCGCAGAAGATCAGCCGGGGCGCGTCGGGGATCAGGTCGGGCAACATCGGTCAATCGGTGAACCGCACCTTGCCGATATAGGGCAGGTTGCGGTTTCGTTGCGCGAAATCAATGCCATAGCCGACGACGAATTCATCGGGGATCTCGAACCCGGTCCAGGTGGCGCGGATCGGCACTTCGCGGCGGGTGGGCTTGTCCAGCAGGGCGCAGATTTCCAGCCGCTTCGGGGCGCGCGCCATCAGCAGCGTCTTCACATGGCTCAGCGTGAAGCCCGTGTCGACGATATCCTCGACCACCAGCACGTCGCGCCCGGCGATCTCGCCGCGCAGGTCCTTCAGGATCCGCACCTCGCGCGAGGATTCGGTCGCATCGCCGTAGGACGAGGCTTCCAGAAAATCCACCTCGACCGGCAGGTCGATCTCGCGCACCAGATCGGCGATGAAGACGAAACTTCCGCGCAGCAGGCCCACGACGACCAGCTTCTCGGTGCCGGCAAAGGCCTGGGTGATCTCGCGCGCCAGCGCCTCGACCCTGGCGGCGATGGCCTTGGCCGAGATCAGCTGGTCGACGACATAGGGGCGAAGGGTCATGATGGAAAAAGCGGCTCCTGGGACAGGGTCGCACGCTAGTCCGGCGGGGTTTGCGGCGTCAATCGCCCATGTCCGCGCAGGATGCGACCGCTGGGCGCTTGATCTTGCCGCCGCCGCGCGCCAAGTCAGGGGGGCGGGCGCCCGCCCGCATCCTGCCGCAGCCAGAAGCCGAGCCAGACCCCAGACGATGCCCACCCATCACGAGACCAAGCGCCTGCCCTATACCGCCCGCGAGATGTACGATCTGGTGGCCGATGTGGCGCGCTATCCCGAATTCCTGCCCTGGAACGCCGCCGCACGCATCCGGTCGCGCAAGCCGATCGAGGGCGGCGAGGTGATGGAGGCGGATCTGGTGATCTCGTTCAAGGTCTTCCGCGAAAGGTTCGGCAGCCGGGTCACGCTTCTGCCGGCCGAGGCGCGGATCCTGACCGAATATCTGGACGGGCCGTTCAAATACATGAAATCCACCTGGGCCTTCCGCGACCTGCCGGCCGAGGCCGAGGCCGGGGTTGGGGCCGGCGGCGGCTGCGAGGTGGAATTCTTCGTCGATTTCGAATTTCGCAATGCGATCCTGCAGGGGATCATCGGGCTGGTCTTCAACGATGCGATGCAGCGCATCGTGCGCGCCTTTGAACGGCGGGCGGCGCAGCTTTACGGCGCGCGCTAGGCCGCGGGGCGGGGTCGGCGCGGATTTTTCCCGGCCGCGGCGACGGAAGCCGCGCGGTGCGGCGTGGGACGGCCAATGCGGCCAGTCCCGTGCCGCCCCGGATGAGACCCCACGATGTGCCGAACGCCCCGTCTTCCCGCCCTGGCCACCCGCGCCCTTCTGGCGCTGTTCGGGCTGGCCATGTTTCTGGCCCTGCCGGCCGCGGCCACCCAGCGGGTCGAGATCGACGGGCGGTTCTATCTGGTCGATCTGCCGGCTCGGCCGCAGGGCGCGGCGCTGATCGTGGCGCTGCATGGCGGCGGTGGCGATCCGGCGCAATTCGCCGCCTCCTCGGGCCTGGGGCAGGCCGCGACGGCGGCGGGCTATGCGGTGGTCTTCCCCGCCGGATCGTCGCGGCGCGGGGCCGAGCGGCTTCTGACCTGGAATGGCGGCTATTGCTGCGGCTTTGCCGCAAGGCGCGGCGTCGCGGATGAGGCATTCCTGAAGGCCGTCATCGCCGATGCGCAACGGCGCTTCGGGCTGGACGGCGCAAGGGTCTTTGTCACCGGCATGTCGAACGGCTCGATCCTGGCCGAGACCTTTGCCGCGCAGAATCCGGGCGCGGTGCGCGCGCTGGCGGGGGTTTCGGGCTCGATGGATGCGGCGCGGGTGCGGGTGGCGGGCCCGGTGCCGGTGCTGCTGATCCACGGCACGGCCGACCGGATGGTGCCCTATGGCGGCGGCCAGGGCAGCCGCAGCGCCACGCGCACCGATTTCGCTTCGGTCGCCTCGGTTCTGGCGGCCTTCCTGGCCGCGCAACCCGGCGTGCTGGCGCAGACCGAGCGGCGGTGGGAGACCGGAGCCGGCGACGCGACGGCCGTGCGGGTGACCGACTGGACGGCAGGCGGCAAGGCAAGGCTGCGGCTGATCACCATCGAGGGCGGGGCACATGTTTGGCCGGGCGGCGCGCGTCTTTCCACTGGAAAGACGCAAGGGATCTCGGCCACGGCCGAGATCCTGCGGTTTTTCGATCAATATCGCTGAGATACCGCTGATTTTCTTCGAAAATCAGCAGGTTCCGCGCTGATCCGGCCCTGCCTCAGCCGTCCTGGCGCTGGCCGTCGACGATCTGGCGCATGCCGTCCAGCGGCACATAGCCGCGCACCATGGTCTGGTCGATCACGAAGGTCGGGGTGCCGTTGATTTCCATCGTGGTGGCCAGGTCGTGATTGGCCTTGATCACGTCCATCACCGCCGGATCCTGCATCTTGGCCGCAACCGCCGCCGGATCATGGCCCAGCTGCGTGGCCAGCGTGGCCAGCGTGTCGGGCGTGGCATCGCCGCGCAGGGTGATCAGCGCGTCATGGGCGGCCTTGTAGGCGTCTTCGCCATACAGCATCTTCACCGCCAGCGCGAATTGCGACGACAGCAGCGATTGCTCGCCCAGGATCGGGAATTCCTTCAGCACGAAGCGGATATTGCCATCGGTCTTCACCAGCTCTTCGGTCTCTTCATAGGCCTTGCGGCAATAGCCGCAGCGGTAATCCATGAACTCGACCACGGTGATGTCGCCCTGCGGATTGCCGCCGACCCAATCGGCCGGATTGTTGAAGATCACATCCTTGTTGTCGGCCAGCATCTGCAGGTCGCGATCCGCGGCGGCCTGGTCCTCGCGGCCCTGCAGCACCGTCATCGCTTCGATGATCACATCGGGGTTTTCCAGCAGATAGGTCCGCACCTCGTCGCGAAAGGCCTGACGCTCGGCCTCGGTCATGTCGGTCAGGCCCTCGGCCAGGGCGGGGGCGGCGGCCAGCAGCGCGGCGGCGATCAGGGGAAGGCGCATGGAACATCCTTTGCGGGCTTGACCTAGCCCCGAAAGCGGGGGCAGGGAGCAGGGGCATTTTGCGGCAGGACCTTAAGGGGCGGGCGATGACAAGCGCAAGTCGGGGATCACGAAGGGGCGAAGTCGATCCCTTCATTGTGATGGATGTGATGGAACGCGCCCGCGCGGCCGAGGCGGCGGGGCGCCGGATCGTGCATATGGAAGTGGGCCAGCCCGGCACGCCGGCACCAGACGGCGCCCGCCGGGCGCTGGCACAGGCGCTTGAACGCCCCTTGGGCTATACGGTGGCGCTTGGTCTGCCCAAATTGCGCGCCGGGATCGCGGCCCTGTACCAGCGCTGGTATGGCGTTGATCTGGATCCGGCGCGGGTGATCGTCACCACCGGCTCGTCAGGCGCCTTCCTTCTGGCCTTCACCGCGCTGTTCGACGCGGGCGACCGGGTGGCCCTGGGCGAGCCCGGCTATCCCAGCTATCGCCAGATCCTGCGCGCTCTGTCGCTGACCCCGGTGGGGGTGCAATCGCGCGCCGAGAACCGGCTGCAGCCCACGCCCGAGGATCTGGCCGGCATCGACGCCAAGGGGCTGATCGTCGCCTCGCCCGGCAATCCTTCGGGCACGATGCTGTCGCGCGACGCGCTGGCGGCGCTGATCCACTGGGCCGAGGCGCGGGGGACCGCCTTCATCTCGGACGAGATCTATCACGGGCTGCATTACGGCGACCGGGCGGTTTCGGCTTTGGAGATCAGCCAGCAGCCTTGGGTGATCAACAGCTTCTCGAAATATTTCTCGATGACCGGCTGGCGGGTGGGCTGGATGGTCGTGCCCGAGGATCAGATCCGCCGGGTGGAACGGCTGGCGCAGAATTTCTTCATCTGCCCGCCGCATGCCAGCCAGATCGCGGCGCTGGCGGCGCTGGATTGCATTCCCGAACTGGAAGCCAACCGCGCCGTCTATGCCGAAAACCGCCGGCTGATGCTCGAAGGCCTGCCCAAGGCCGGGTTCAGTAAGATCGCGCCGCCGGACGGGGCCTTCTACATCTATGCCGATGTCTCGGACCTGACGCAGGACAGCCTGGCCCTGGCGGCCGAAATTCTGGACGGCGCGGGCGTGGCGGTGACGCCGGGGCTGGATTTCGATCCGATCCGCGGCGCGCAGACGCTGCGCTTTTCCTATGCCGGCGCCACGGCCGATATCGCCGAAGGCCTGGTGCGGCTGCAGGATTACATGGGCCGGCGCGAGCACGGCGCGAAGGTGAATGGACTTTGGCCGGGCCGCGCGGGATAATTCGGCGGGGCAGGGCAAGGCGCCAGAAACACGGCGGGGCAGGGTGCGGGCATTCCTGAAGATCATGGCCGTTTGGCTGCTGCTTCTGCCGGGTCTGGCAGGGGCCGAAACCCTGTCGGCGCTGGCGCGGCTGGATGCCGGCGCCTCGTCGATCCGCGCCTCGGGCGAGGCGGGGCGCGAGGTTTCGGTCACGCTGGCGATCAGTCAGCCGGTGCCCTGGCGGGTGCGCGTCCTGGATGGGCCGCCGCGGCTGATCCTGGATGTGCGCGAGGTCGACTGGGCGCCGCTGCCCCGGGTCGCGCGCGCGGCCCCGCAGGTCACCGACCTGCGGGCCGGGATCTTCCGCGCCGGCTGGTCGCGGCTGGTGCTGGAACTGTCCGTGCCGATGCTGGTGCGCCA
>NZ_JAICBZ010000141.1 GCF_020179405.1 Xinfangfangia pollutisoli
GCGGGCGGCGTGGTCGCGGCGGCGCAGGCGGTGGCGCAGGCGACGCGCGCCTGACCGCGCCGCTTCGCGCCCTAGAACGCGTTGCCGATCACGAACAGCGCCGATTTGACCAGCGCATAGCCCATTCCGGCCACATAGATCAGCGCGCCCAGCGCGGCGATGAAGCCCAGGATGATCCACAGCCCGTCGCGTTCCAGAACGCCCAGGCCGATCAGGCAGATCGCCAGCGCCGGGGCAAGATTGGCGAAGGGAATGGGCAGGGCCAGCGCGACCGACAGGACCAGGCACAGCGCGCCGATGGCACGTTGCGCGAAGGGCGAGGCCAGCAGCGTCAGCCGCGCCTTCATCAGCCGCTCGGCCCGGGCCAGCCAGGGGTTGATCTTCTCGACCATGGTGGCAAAGGCGCCGCGCGGCATCGACCGGCGGGCGATGAAGCCCGGCAGCCAGGGCTGCATCCCCAGCATCATCTGCGCCGACAGGAACATCAGCGGCAGCCCCAGGATCCCGGCCAGCCCCGGCGGCGAGGGCAGGATGTTCGGGAAGGCGAAGATCAGCAGCAGCGCCCCGAAGGCGCGCGCGCGCATGGTTTCCAGCATGTCCGAGACCGCAATCCGCTCGCGCCCGTCATCGGCGGCCAGGCCCGAGAGGATCTCGGTCAGCCGCGGCGGCGGCAGGCGATGGTCGGCCTGCGACCCGGCTGTCGCAGCGGGCCGGGCGCGGGGGACCGGGGAAGGGTTCGGGGCGTGTGAAATCTGCGTCACTTCCGGCCAGGCCGGTCCTTTTGCTGGCGCGGGTCCCGGACGGGGGCGCCTGTGCCCTCAAGTGGGGCAAAGCGCGGCCGGCGGCAAGGGGGGCTGGGGGGCGGGCTTGCCGGGCGCGGGGGGCTTTGGCAGTATGGCGCCGATCCGGAGGACAGGATGTGGCTTGAACGCAGCGAAGTCGCGCCCGGGATCTGGCGCAGCGAAGAGCCGGCGGTGGACCCGATGTTCCGCGCCGCACTGGTGACGGTGCGCGGGCGCGATGCCGATCTGCAGGTGGATTTCGGCTGCGGGATCGTGCCGCTGGCGGGGCTGCTGCCGCTGTCGGGCGCGCCGGTGATCGCGGTCGCCACGCATGCCCATGTCGATCACATCGGCGGCTTTCACGCCTTCGCCGACCGGCGCGGCCATGCGGCCGAGGCGGCGGGCTTTGCGGGGCAGGACCCGGCCGCGACCTTCGAGGCCGCCTTCCGCGACTGGCCCGATGTCGTGACCCGGCCGCCGCATCCCGGCTGGCGCGCCGCCGACTGGCATCTGCCCCCCGCGCCCCTGACGGCGGCGCTGGCCGAGGGCGACCGGATCGACCTGGGCGACCGGGTCTTCACCGTGCTGCACCTGCCCGGCCATTCGCCCGGCGGGATCGGGCTGTTCGATGCGGTCGACGGGGTTCTGATCTCGGGCGACGCGATCTATGACGCGCTGCTGATCGACGATCTGCCTGGCGCCTCGGTCCCCGATTACATCGCCACGATGCAGCGGCTGCGCGGTTTCGAGTGCCGGCTGGCGATCGGCGGGCATGGGCCGGTGATGGACGGGCCGCGGCTGCGCGCGCTGGCCGAGGCCTATCTGCGCAGGAAGGGCGCGTCGTCCTGAAGATAGGCGTCGATCAGCTGGCCGACCCGGATCTCGGCCGCAAAGCCCAGGGCCTGGGCGCGGGCCGCCTCGACCGCGGGGGGCCAGCGCGCCAGATCGGCCGTCAGGCGCGGATCGGGGGCGGCGCGGATCAGCGACAGCGCCCGCGCCCCCTGCCGGTCGCGCAAGGCTGCCAGCAGATCCTGCACGCTGGCCGACAGGCCCGGCAGGGTCAGCGCCCGGTCCGCGCCCAGGACCGCCGTGTCGATCTGCGCGGCATGCAGCAGAAAGCCCGTGGCAGCGCGCGGGCTGGCCAGCACATGGCGCAGATCGGCCGGCACCGGCAGGCTGGTCGGGTAGCCCGCCAGGGGGTCGCGCAGCAGGGTCGAGAACAGGTCGGTCGCGGCGGCGCCCGCGGGGCCGGGGCGGATGCACAGCGTGGGCAGGCGCAGCGCGATCCCGTCCAGCGCGCCCCGGCGGCACAGATCGTTCAGCAGCGCCTCGGCCATCAGCTTCTGACTGCCGTAAGAGGTGACCGGCCGGGGGGCGAAATCGTCGGGAATCCGGTCGGGGCAGGGCGGCCCGAAGACCGCAAGGGTCGAGGCCAGGATCAGCCGCGGCCGGTAGCCGGGCAGGCGGCGGATCGCCTCGAACAGGGCGCGGGTCGCCTCGACATGCAGGGCATAGGCCTTCTCCGGCTCGGCCTCGGCTTCGGCGGGGGACAGGCCGGCCAGGTGGAAGATCAGATCGGGCCGGTCGGCCAGCAGGCGCTGCGGCGCGCTGCGTTCGGCCAGCGACAGGGTCAGCCGGCGCGCGGGCAGGCCCACGGGCGCGGCGGGCGGCGACAGATCGGCCAGGGTCAGCCGGCTGACCGCCAGATCGCCGCGCCCGATGGCGGCCGACAGCCTGCGCCCCAGAAGCCCGGCAGCGCCGATGATGAGAACATGCATCGCGCCCCCTCCGTGATCCCAGAAAAGCACAGGCTGCGCCCGGCGTCATCGCAGAAACCCTTCGGATTTTCGCCATTCGCCTGGCGGCCGCCGGCCCGACCTGCCCGAAAGGCGGGCAATGTGCGGGAATGGCGCGGCTCTGTGCGGCAGGGGGGGCTTCTCAGCCGCGGCGCGCGGGGCTATGTTTTTGTCATCTTGTCACAATCTGGGCCATGCCATGTGCCTCCGCTCCAGCCGGCGCCCTGTCGTGGGGATCATCGGCAATATCCACGCGATGAACGACCGCTACCGGGTGCATGCCGGCGGCGAGATGAACGTGGCCGCCGTGGCCGAAGTGTCCGGCGCGCTGCCGCTGATCGTGCCGGCCGATCCGCGCCATGTCTCGGTCGAGGCGCTGATGGAGGTCTGCGATGGCTTCCTGCTGACCGGCGGGCGGCCCAATGTGCATCCCAGCGAATATGGCGAGGCCGAGACGCCGGCCCATGGCGCCTTTGACCGCGGCCGCGATGCGATCACCCTGCCGCTGATCCGCGCCTGTGTTGACCGCGGCCAGCCCTTCTTCGGCATCTGCCGCGGCTTTCAAGAGGTGAATGTGGCCATGGGCGGCTCGCTTCACCCCGAGATCCGCGAATTGCCGGGCCGGATGAATCACCGCATGCCGCCCGATGGCACCGAGGAAGAGGTCTTCGCGCTGCGCCACAGCGTCAGCTTCACGCCGGGCGGGGTGTTCGCGCGGCTGATGGGGGCCGAGAAGGTGATGACCAACACGCTGCATGGCCAGGGCATCGCCCGGCCGGGGGCGCGGATCGTGATCGACGGTCTGGCCGAGGATGGCACGCCCGAGGCGATCTATGTGAAAGACGCGCCGGGCTTCACCCTGTCGGTGCAGTGGCACCCCGAATATCGCGCGGGCGAGGATCCGGTCTCGCGCCCGCTGTTCCAGGCCTTCGGCGCGGCGCTGGACGCCTGGGCCGCGGGCCAGCGCCCGGCGGCGCAGGCGGCCGAATAGGCCGCAGAAGGCGGCAGGAAACGGCGAAGGGCGGGAAACGGCGAAGGGCGGGGGCGCTACAGCCCCGCCATCCAGCTGGCCAGCGCCAGCGCCGCGGGCGCGGCCTGGACCGCCAGGATGCGCCGGTTCGCGGTCAGCCCGCCATAGACCCCGGCCACCAGCACGCAGATCAGGAAGAACAGCGCCGGGCCCTGGCCCGCGCCCATCGGCCCGGCGATCGCGGCCCAGGCCAGACCGGCGGCCAGAAATCCGTTATACAGGCCCTGATTGGCGGCCAGAACCTTGGTCGCCTCGGCGAAGTCGGCGCTGGTGCCGAAGGCGCGTCGCCCGGCGGGATGGGTCCACAGAACCATCTCGAGGACCAGGATCCACAGATGCAGGGCAGCGATCAGGGCGATCAGGATCGTGGTCAGCATGCGATCTCTCCGGCAGGTGGCGGCAGCCTAGCCGGGCCGGGCCCGCCCCGCAATCGCCCGCGCGCGCGGGCGGGTCCAAAGGCTTGGCGCAGGGCCGCCCGCCGCCTATGCTGAACGAAAACCGGGGAGACACAGATGAAACGGTCGCGCATCAATGCGATCATGGCCGAAGCGGCCGAGATGATCGCGCATTACGGCTTTGCCCTGCCGCCCTTTGCGGCCTGGTCGCCCGACACGTTCCGCGCCCGCCGCGCCCAGGCGGAACGGGTGATCCAGGGCCGTTGCGGCTGGGACATCACCGATTACGGCCAGGGCCGCTTTGACCAGATGGGCCTGTTCCTGTTCACCCTGCGCAATGGCCAACTGGCCGATCTGCAGCGCGGCGGCGGCATGTGCTATGCCGAGAAGCTGCTGATTTCGCGGCAGGATCAGCTGTCGCCGATGCATACCCATGTGCTGAAGGCCGAGGATATCATCAACCGCGGTGGCGCGACGCTGGTGGTGGAACTGTATGGCAGCGACGATCAGGGCGGCTTTGCCGGGGATCGCGGCGGTCTGGTGCATTGCGACGGCATCGCCACGCCCTATGCGCCGGGCCAGAAGCTGCGCCTGGCGCCCGGGGAAAGCGTCACGCTGATGCCGGGCGACTGGCATGCGTTCTGGGGCGAGGGCGGCGATGTGCTGATCGGCGAGGTGTCGACCGTCAATGACGATCTGACCGACAACATCTTCCGCGAACCGATCGGCCGCTTTGCCGAGATCGTCGAGGACGAGCCGCCGACCCATCTGCTGGTCAGCGATTACGATCGCTGGCTGGGATAGGAAAAAGGCCGCAGCTTCTGGCGAAGCTGCGGCCTGATGTGTTCCTGTCTGGCGGGGCTTAGCCCTGCGGGCAGGCGCCGTCGACCAGGGCCACCGGGCAGCTGGGCGCCGCGGCGGGGGCGTCGGCTGCGGGCGCATCGGCGGCCGGGGCCGCCGGAGCGGGCGCTGCGGGCGCGGCAGGGGCCACGGCGGCAGGCGCCACGGGCTCGGGCGAATCCAGCGCCGGGGCGGCGGCCGG
>NZ_JAICBZ010000142.1 GCF_020179405.1 Xinfangfangia pollutisoli
GATCTGCCGAGGCCAGGGGGGCGGGCGTGCCGCCCTGGGCATAGCCCGCGCGCATCTCGTCGACCGTGGCCTGCAGCCGCGCCGCCTCGGCGCGCAGATCGCGCACCGCGCGCAGCGTGATCGCCGCCGCCCAGATCAGCGCCAGCGGCAGGACGGCAATCAGCAGCGTCATGAACAGGCCCGGCGTCCGCGCCCCGTCCTCGGCCGGGGCCGAGAAGGCATAGATCAGAACCGCGATCACCCAGACCAGGCTCAGCCCGCCGGCCACCAGTTCGGGCAGGCGCGCGCCCCCCAGCCCGGCCGAAGCAGGAAAGCCGGGATCGCGGGGGCGCAGGGGCAGGCGGGCCATGGCGGGGGGCCTAGATGTAGCGGACCGAAAGGATTTCGTAGCCGCGCCGACCGCCCGGCGTGGCAACATCGACGCTGTCGCCCTCTTCCTTGCCGATCAGCGCCCGCGCCAGCGGCGAGCGGACATTCAGCAGGCCCTGTTCGATATTGGCCTCGACCTCGCCCACGATCTGATAGGTCTTCTCTTCCTCGGAATCCTCGTCGAGCAGCGTCACCGTGGCGCCGAACTTGATCGCACCCGACAGTTTCGTCGGATCGATCACCTCGCCCAGCGACAGGATGCCCTCGATTTCCTTGATCCGGCCCTCGATGAAGCCCTGCTTTTCACGCGCAGCGTGGTATTCGGCATTTTCCGACAGGTCGCCATGGGCGCGCGCCTCGGCGATATCCTTGATGATCGCCGGCCGGTCCACCGTCTTCAGCTGCTTCAGCTCTGCGTCCAGCGCGTCATACCCGCGCCGGGTCATCGGGATCTTGTCCATGGGCCTCCCGCCGAAATCAAAAAGAGAAGTCATGGCCCGGGGCAACCGGGTCATGACTTCATACGTCCTCGGGGGGCAACCTCGCCCGCCGGATTGGGAAATGCAAGCCCGTTGCAAAGACTGCCGCGGCCGGGCGCCGGAACGTCGCCTTCGGGAAAGAAAATTGCCGGATTGCCGCGATGCAGCGACGTGATGTTGCGTCACGGTTGACCTTGGGTCGGGCAGGTGGCAACAGGAAATGCCAGCAAGGGAAGGGGTAGCGAGATGTCGGCCATCCAGCGCGAGTCGATGGAATACGATGTTGTGATCGTGGGGGCGGGCCCGGCGGGTCTGTCGGCGGCGATCCGCCTGAAGCAGCTGGACCCGGACCTGTCGGTCGTCGTGTTGGAAAAAGGGTCCGAGGTCGGCGCGCATATCCTGTCGGGCGCGGTCCTGGACCCTTCGGGCCTGGATGCGCTGCTGCCCGACTGGCGCCAGATGGACGCGCCGATCAAGACCGAGGTGACATCGGACAATTTCTACATCCTTGGCCCGGCGGGCCAGGTGCGGGTGCCGAACTGGCCGATGCCGCCCCTGATGAACAATCACGGCAATTACATCGTCTCGATGGCCAATGTCTGCCGCTGGATGGCGGGCGTGGCAGAGGGGCTGGGCGTCGAAATCTTCCCCGGCATGGCCTGCAGCCAGCTGGTCTATGACGGCGATCGGGTGGCGGGCGTGGTGGCGGGCGAGTTTGGCCTGGACCCGGAAACCGCCCTTCCCGGCCCCGCCTACGAGCCGGGGATGGAGCTGCGCGGCAAATATGTCTTCCTGTCGGAAGGGGTGCGCGGCAGCCTGGCCAAGGAAGTCATCGCCAAATACGACCTGTCCAAGGGTCACTGCCCGCAGAAATTCGGCCTGGGCATGAAAGAGATCTGGGAAATCGACCCGGCCAAGCACCGGCTTGGCACGGTGACCCATACGATGGGCTGGCCGCTGGGCGGCAATGCCGGCGGCGGCAGCTTTATCTATCACCTTGAAAACAATCAGGTCTATGTGGGCTTCGTGGTTCACCTGAACTACAAGAACCCCTATCTGTACCCTTACATGGAATTCCAGCGCTTCAAGCACCACCCGATGGTGGCCGAACTGCTGAAGGGCGGCAAGCGCGTGGCCTATGGCGCGCGGGCGATTTCCGAAGGCGGCTGGCAGTCGATCCCCAAGATGGTGGCGCCGGGCGTGGCTTTGCTGGGCTGCACCGCGGGTCTGGTGAACGTGCCGCGGATCAAGGGCAATCACAACGCGATGCTGTCGGGCAAGGCCGCGGCCGAGGCGGCCCATGCCGCGATCAAGGCCGGGCGGATGGGCGACGAGCTGTCGGATTACGAGACCGAGGTTCGCACCGGCGCCATCGGCAAGGATCTGAAGAAGGTCCGCAACGTCAAGCCGCTGTGGTCGCATTACGGGCTGGTCGCCTCGCTGCTGGGCGGGGGGTTCGACATGTGGCTGAACACCTTCGGCCTGACCGCCTTCGGCACGATCCGCCACAAGCATTCCGATGCCGCGGCAACCCACAAGGCGGCCGAGTTCAAGCCGATCGACTACCCCAAGCCCGATGGCGTTCTGTCCTTCGACCGGCTGACCAATGTGGCCTACAGCTTCACCAATCACGATGAAAACCAGCCCGCCCATCTGCGGCTGAAGGATCCCTCGATCCCGATTTCGGTGAACCTGCCGCTTTATGCCGAACCCGCGCAGCGCTATTGCCCGGCCGGGGTCTATGAAGTGTTGGGCGAAGGCGCCGATGCGACCTTCCGCATCAACTTCCAGAACTGCGTCCACTGCAAGACCTGCGACATCAAGGATCCCAGCCAGAACATCGTTTGGACCACGCCCATGGGCGGCGGCGGGCCGAACTATCCGAACATGTGACGCGCGCCCCCGCGCAGGGGGCCCGTTCCAGCCCTGCGGGCCCCGCCGATTCCGGCGCGGGCCCGTTTTCTTGCGCTGACAATCCCGCGATCCCCCGAAGGTCGGGACCGCCCCACATGGACAGTCGCGCGGCGCCCGGCTAGCCTGCCCCGATATCTGCGCCCGATGTCCGCCTGGGAGAGCCCGATGCCGCGATCCGTCCTTCACCTCTCGACCGCCGCCGTGGCGCTGAGCCTGGCCTTCGCGCCGCCGGCCCGGGCCGAGGGGCAGGCGCCCGAGGTCAGCGCCTCGGTCGAGACGGTCACCCCGGATTCCGGCGCCTATCTGGCCGCCCGCGCCGCCGAGGCCGAGGCTGATTTCCGCGCCGCGGCCGGCTGGTACGCGCGCGCGCTTTTGGCCGATCCCGATACGCTGCACCTGATGGAAGGCAGCATGTATGCCAATCTGAACCTGGGCGAGGTTGGGCTGGCGGCCGAGGTGGCCACGGTGGCCAAGGCCAAGGGCTTTGAAAGCCAGCTGGCCGAGATCGCCTTGCTGGCCGACGAGGCGCGGCGCGAGGATTATGCGGCGATCGTCGCCGGCGCCGCGGCGGGCCGCAAGGCCGGGCCCCTGGTCGACGAATTGTCGCTGGCCTGGGCCAAGTTCGGCCTGGGGCGGATGTCCGACGCGCTGGCCGATTTCGACGCCGTGACCGCGACCCAGGGCGGCGAGGTTTTCGGCCTGTACCACAAGGCGATGGCCCTGGCGCTGGCCGGCGATTACGAGGGCGCGGATGCGATCCTGTCGGGCAAGGTCGCGGGGCCGATCAACCTGAACCGGCGCGGTCTGGTGGCGCGGGTCGAGATCCTGTCGCAGCTGGAACGCGGCGACGAGGCGCTGCAGCTCTTGGACCAGGTCTTCGGCACCGAACCCGAACCGGCCATCGACGCGCTGCGCGTCAAGCTGCGCGCGGGCGAGCCGCTGCCCTTCACCTCGATCCGCGATGCGCGCGACGGCATTGCCGAGGTGTTCTTCACCGTGGCCACGGTGACCAATGGCGAAAACGACCCGGCCAGCACGCTTCTGCATGCGCGCATCGCCTCGGCTCTGCGGCCCGACCATGCCGAGGCGCTGCTTCTGGCCGCGGCCAAGCTGGAAAGCCTGGGGCGCTACGATCTGGCGGTCGAGGCCTTCGCCGCCTTCCCGCCGGACGATCCGAATTTCTACTCGGCCGAAGTGGGCCGCGCCGATGCGCTGTATGAAATCGGCAAGAAGGATGCCGCGATCGAGGCGATGCGCGGCGTCGCGCGGCGCTATCCGCAGATGATCGTGGTGCAGACCGCCCTGGGCGACATCCTGCGCCGGGACGAGCGCTGGTCCGATGCGCTGCCGGCCTATGATGCGGCGATCAAGCTGGCGGGCGACCCGCTGCCGCCGCATTGGGTGCTGTTCTTCTCGCGCGCGGTCTGCCACGAGCGGATGGGCAACTGGGATCTGGCCGAGGCCGATTTCCGCCATGCGCTGCAGCTGAACCCCGGCCGGCCCGAAGTGCTGAACTATCTGGGCTATGCGCTGGTCGAGCGCGGCGAGAAGCTGGACGAGGCGCTGCAGCTGATCCAGGACGCGGTGCAGGCGCAGCCGCGCGCCGGCTATATCCTGGACAGCCTGGCCTGGGCCTATTTCCGTCTGGGGCGCTATGACGAGGCGCTTGCGCCGATGGAAAAGGCCTCGCTGCTGGAACCCGTCGATCCGGTGGTGACCGACCATCTGGGCGATGTCTATTGGGCCGTGGGCCGCCAGCGCGAGGCGGAATTCCAGTGGCACCGCGCGCTGTCCTTCGGCCCCGAGGACAAGGACGCCGCGCGGATCCGCAAGAAGCTGGAACAGGGGCTGGACGCGGTTCTGGCCGAGGAAGGCGCCCCGCCGCTGGCCGAGGTCAAAGCCGCCAAGAATGGCAACTGAACAGGTCTCTGAATTCGCGCCGGCCAAGATCAACCTCTGCCTGCATGTGACCGGGCAGCGGGCGGATGGCTATCATCTGCTGGACAGTCTGGTTGCCTTTGCCGGCGTGGGTGACCGGGTGACCGCGCGGCGGGCCGAAGCGCTCAGCCTGGCGCTGTCGGGGCCCTTCGGGGCCGACTTGCCTTCCGGCGACGACAATCTGGTGCTGCGCGCGGCGCGGCTGGCGCAGCCGGGGCTGGCAGCGGCGCTGGCGCTGGACAAGCACCTGCCGCCGGCCTC
>NZ_JAICBZ010000143.1 GCF_020179405.1 Xinfangfangia pollutisoli
GCGGCGCAGGGCGCGGTCGGCCGCCCAGCCGAACAGCGCCCCGGCGGTGACCTGCCAGACCGTATGCGCCCCCAGCTCGATCCGCGTGCCGCCGACGAATCCCGCGGTGATCACCAGCACCGCCTGGGCGCCCGGGTTGCCGCGCAGACAGTCCTGCACCACACGGCTTGTCCCGATCGCCGCGGCCGATGTATGGGCCGAGGGGAAGCCGCCCGTCTCGCCCGTGGGGCGCAGGTTCAGCGGCGTTTCACCCAGAAGGGCCTTGCTGCCGCGCACGCCAGCCCAAAGCAGGGCGAAGCGCAGGGCGAAATCCTTGCCCTCGGCGCGGGTCAGGGCACAGCCCCAGCCGAGAATCGGCAGCACCACCTGCAGCCGGTCGCCATAGCCGCGCACTGTCGGCTGGGCCGTCACCAGCGCCGCGACAAGCGCGCCCAGCACCAGATGGGCCAGACCGAGGCCGCGAAGAATTCTGCCGATCAGCATCTGGCCCTTCAGGGTTGGCCCCCCGCCGATCCGGGTGTGAGGGGAACCGGGGTGGCAGGGGGCCAGGGGACGAGGACGAAATGGGGCAGGGCCCCGGACGAAGTGGGGCAGGGCCCCGCCTTGCAATTAGCCCGCATCGGGCGGTGCCGGGCATTGGCCGGATGGCATAAGACCGGCCGTTTAAGCGGCTGCTTACGCGGTTTGCGGCCCCGCCCTGCCGCCCCCGATCCGCCCCCGACCTGCGGCAAAGGCGAAACAGGCGGTGGCAAAGGGGAAACAGCCTTGCCCTGTGCGCGTTTGTCCGCTGGACTGGCGCGCGCCCCTTGTCTAAAAGCGCGACGGGCAGGGCCGGCGGGAAACCGCCAGTCCCCGTTTTCAATGGCCGCGTCAGCCTGCGGCTACGCCAGGGAGAGGAACTCGTGTCCCACGCAGAAAACCCCGCCGGCACGCGCCGCGATTTCCTGTACTACGCCACGGCCGGGGCCGGTGCGGTTGCTACGGGCGCCGCAGTCTGGCCGCTGGTCAACCAAATGAACCCTTCGGCCGATACGCGCGCCCTTGCATCGATCTATGTCGATGTCTCGGGTGTGCAAACCGGCACGCAACTGACTGTGAAATGGCGTGGGAAACCCGTGTTCATCCGCCGTCGCACCCAGGATGAGATCGATGCCGGCCGCGCCGTGCAGCTTACCGATCTGATCGACAAGAACGCCGAGAACGCCAACAAGCCCGGCGCCGAGGCCACCGATGAGAACCGCACCCTCGATGCCGAGGGCGAATGGCTGGTCATGATCGGCGTCTGCACCCATCTGGGCTGCGTGCCGCTGGGCCAGCAGGGCGAGTTCGGCGGCTGGTTCTGCCCCTGCCATGGGTCGCACTATGATACCGCCGGCCGTATCCGCAAGGGACCGGCGCCGCGCAATCTGGACGTGCCGCTGGTGCAGTTCACCGACGATTCCAAGTCGACGATCCTTCTGGGCTAAGGAAAACACACATGGCCGGAATTCCCCACGACCATTACGAGCCCAAGTCGGGCATCGAAAAGTGGCTTCATACCCGCCTGCCGGTGGTGAGCCTGATCTATGACACGCTGATGATCCCCACGCCCAAGAACCTGAACTGGATGTGGATCTGGGGCATCGTGCTGGCCTTCTGCCTGGTGTTGCAGATCGCCACCGGCGTCGTCCTTGTCATGCACTACACCCCGCATGTCGACCTGGCCTTCGCCTCGGTCGAGCATATCATGCGCGATGTGAACGGCGGCACGATGCTGCGCTACCTGCATGCCAACGGCGCCTCGCTGTTCTTCTTCGCCGTCTATCTGCACATCTTCCGCGGCCTGTACTATGGCAGCTACAAGGCGCCGCGCGAAGTGACCTGGATCGTCGGCATGCTGATCTATCTGGCGATGATGGGCACGGCCTTCATGGGCTATGTCCTGCCCTGGGGTCAGATGTCCTTCTGGGGCGCGACCGTGATCACCGGGCTGTTCGGCGCCATCCCCGGCATCGGGCCGACCATCCAGGAATGGCTTCTGGGCGGGCCGGCGGTCGACAATGCCACGCTGAACCGCTTCTTCTCGCTGCACTATCTGCTGCCCTTCGTGATCGCGGCCTTGGTTGCCGTTCACATCTGGGCCTTCCACACCACCGGCAACAACAACCCCACGGGTGTTGAAGTGCGCCGCGGGTCCAAGGAAGAGGCGAAGAAGGACACCGTGCCCTTCTGGCCCTATTTCGTGATCAAGGATCTGTTCGCCCTGGCCGTGGTTCTGGCGGTGTTCTTCGCCATCGTCGGCTTCATGCCGAACTATCTGGGCCACCCCGACAACTATATCGAGGCGAACCCGCTGGCGACGCCCGCGCATATCGTGCCGGAATGGTACTTCCTGCCCTTCTACGCGATCCTGCGCGCCTTCACCGCCGATGTCTGGGTGGTGCAAGCGGCCGAGTTCCTGTCCTTCGGCATCATCGACGCCAAGTTCTTCGGCGTGATCGCGATGTTCGGCGCCATCCTGTGCATGGCGCTGGTGCCCTGGCTGGACACCTCGGCGGTGCGTTCGGGCAAGTACCGGCCGCAGTTCAAGTGGTGGTTCTGGCTTCTGGCGCTGGATTTCGTCGTGCTGATGTGGTGCGGCGCCATGCCCGCGGCCGAACCCTATGCCACGATCTCGCTGATCGCCTCGGCCTATTGGTTCGCCTACTTCCTGGTCATCCTGCCGCTTCTGGGCGTCATCGAAAAGCCGCTGCCGCTGCCGGCGACGATCGAGGAAGACTTCAAGTCCCACTACCCCCACGCGGCCGAGTGAGAGAGGAACAACAGATGTTCAAAAAAATCGCACTCACCGCGGCTTCGGTCGTTGCCCTTGCGGGCGCGGCCCATGCCGAGGGCGCGGCGGCGCATATCGAGGACGTGTCCTTCGCCCATGAAGGCCCGTTCGGCAAGTTCGACCAGTTCCAGCTGCAACGCGGGCTGCAGGTCTATACCGAGGTCTGTTCGTCCTGCCACGGGCTGAAATTCGTGCCGATCCGCACGCTGGCCGATCCCGGCGGGCCGGAGCTGCCCGGCGACCAGGTCCGCGCCTATGCGGCCTCGCTGGATGCGGTGACCCTGCCCGACGGGACCGAGCGTCCGCGCGAATGGACCGACAAGTTCCCCGCCCGCTCGGGCGAGGGGATGGGGCCGGACCTGTCGCTGATGGCCAAGGCCCGTGCCGGGTTCCATGGCCCTGTTGGCACCGGCATCAACCAGCTGGTCCGCGGCATCGGCGGGCCGGAATACATCGTCTCGCTTCTGAACGGCTATGCCGACAATCCGGCCTGCGCGCCCGAGGGCATTGACGGCTACTATTACAACACCGCCTTCACCGCGGGCGGTGTGCCGGCAAGCTGCAAGGACGAACACGGCAATTCCACCGTGCCGGGCAGCTGGATCGCCATGCCGCCGCCGATCGACGATGGTTCGGTCGAGTTCCAGGATGGCCATTCCAACACCAAGCATCACATCGCCGAGGATGTCGCCTCGTTCCTGATGTGGTCGGCCGAGCCGAAGCTGATGGCCCGCAAGCAGGCCGGCTTCGTCGCCGTGACCTTCCTGGTGGTGCTGGCCTCGCTGCTGTTCCTGACCAACAAGAAGATCTGGGCGCGCGTGAAGGGCAAGACCTTCGAGGCGTGACCCAAGGGTCAGCGACCTTCAAGACCGGACAGTGAATGAAAACCCCGCCCCTTACCGGGCGGGGTTTTTTCCTGTGCCCAGATAGGCGGCCAGGGCCGGGGGCGGGGCCGCGAACAGGGCGGCAGTGGGCTGGGGCGGATCGGCCCGGCCTTCGGCCACCAGCACCGTCAGCGCGGCGAAATGCAGCGCATCCTGCGGGTCATGGGTGACCATCAGCACCAGCGCCCGGGTCTCGGCCGCGACTTCGGCCACCAGATCCAGCATCTCGCCCTTCAGGGCGGGGCCCAGAGCGGCGAAGGGTTCGTCCAGCAGCAGGATCGGCCGGGCCCGCAGCAACACCCGCGCCAGCGCGGCCCGGCTGGCCTGGCCGCCCGACAGGGCCGCGGGCCGGCGCGGGCCAAGGCCCGCCAGACCGACCCGCTCCAGCGCCTGCTCGACGCGGGTCTTTTCGGCCGCCGACAGGCGCAGATCGGGGCGCAGGCCCAGGCCCAGGTTCTGCGCCAGCGTCAGATGCGGGAACAGGTTCTGGTCCTGGAACAGGATCGAAAGCGGCCGCTGACCCGGTGCCAGCGGCGCCAGATCGCGGCCCTGCCACAGGATCCGGCCGCGTGCCGGCGGCAGGAAGCCCGCGATTCCCGCCAGAAGCGTGGATTTGCCGGCGCCCGAAGGCCCGATCAGCGCCACGCGCGCGGCTTCGGGCAGGCTCCAGTCGGCCTCCAGCCGGAAATCGTCCTGGGCCAGGCCCAGATCGTCAAGGTGCAGCACGGCGGCCTCCGGCATCGAAGATCCAGAACAGGGTCAGGCTGAGCCCGACCAGCAGCAGCGAGGCGCCCGCCGCCGCCTCGATCCGGTAGGCCGAGGACAGGCGCTGGATCACCAAGGGCAGCGTCGCCTCGGTCTCGCCGGCAAACAGCGCGATCACGCCCAGATCGCCCATCGACAGGGCGGCGGCAAGGCCGGCGGCAAAGCCCAGCGGACGGGCCAGCCGCGGCAGGGTCAGAAGCCGCAGCCGCGCCCAGCCGCGCAGGCCCAGACTGTCGGCCAGCCGCCCGTAATCGGCCTGCAGCGCCTGCGCCTCGGGGCGCAGCAGGCGATAGGCGAAGGGCAGGGTCAGCAGCGCATTGACGGCCAGGGTGACCGGCAGGGCCAGGGTCACGGGCGGCGCCAGGGGCCGCAGCAGCAGGTACAGCCCGGTGCCCAGCGCCAGGCTGGAGGCCGCCAGCGGCAAGACGGCAGCAAGCGCCGTCCAGCCCGGGGCGTTGCGCGCGGTGGCCAGCGGCAGGGCCAGCGCCAGGAC
>NZ_JAICBZ010000144.1 GCF_020179405.1 Xinfangfangia pollutisoli
GCTCGGGCAAGTCCACGATCGCCAATGCGCTGATGGTCAAGCTGATGGAAATGGGCGGCCGTCCGGTCACGCTGCTGCATGGCGCGGGTGTGCTGGCGGCGATGCGCCGCCTGGCGCTGTGGCCGGGGGCCGAGGCGGGGCTGGCGATCTGCGATGCCTCGGGCACGCTGACCTTCCGCAAGCCGGCCGAAGGCTTTGCCCTGCCGCGTTTCGGGGCGGCCTGTCCGTTATGGCCCTTGTTCGCGGCGCTGGCCCGGCCGGGTCTGCCGGTCGAGGCGCTGGTCGAATCGGCCGGGCCCGCCGGGGGGATCTACCGCGCGCTGGCCTATTGCGAGACGCGCCAGCCCTGGGGCTTTGCCGGGCCAGAACTGCGCGAGGCGGCGATGCTGATCCTGCCCGAGCCGGGGGCGCGGGCGGGGCGGCGGGTGATCGAGATCGGCTCGACCTGCCGGATCTGCGCCCGTGCGGCCTGTCCGGCGCGGCGCGAGCCTTCGATTCTGCAGGAAACCGCCTGAGGCGCGCCGCCCTGGCCCCGGCCCGCGGCCTGTGCCCGGCCAGCGCGCGGCGGTTTTGACAGCGGGTCGGGTTTCATGACAGACTGGTGAAAACGGGCCATCGGGAGGGGACCTGCAGGAGTGGCGCCGCATGTTCTGCTGATCGAGGACGAACCGCATATCGCCGAGGCGATCATCTTTCTGTTGCGGCGCGATGGCTGGCAGGTGACCCATCTGGCGCTGGGGGCGGGCGCGGTGGATCAGGCCAGGATCCTGGCGCCGGTTCTGGTGATCCTGGATCAGATGCTGCCCGATATCTCGGGTCTGGACATCCTGACCGGGTTGCGCGCCGATCCGGCGACGGCGCATCTGCCGGTGCTGATGCTGACCGCACGCGGCCATCCGCGCGACCGCGAGGCGGCGGTGCGGGCCGGGGCCGACCGGTTCATGGCCAAACCCTTCGCCAATGCCGAAATGATGGCCGCGGTGCGCGCGCTCTGTGCCCGGGCGATCCAGACCGATCCGCGGCCGGGCGCCGCATGAAGCGGCCGCGCCGCGTGATGTTCCTGGCGCCCCGGCCCTATCGCCGCCGCCGGCTGCGAGATGCGGCCCGATTGCTGCCGGTCTTCGGGGCCTTCCTGCTGGTCATTCCCGCCCTGTGGACGGCGCCCGGCACCGGGACGCGCCGGCTGTCGGGCGATGTCTTCTATTTCTTCGCCGTCTGGGTGCTGCTGATCGGCGTGGCCTGGGCCTTTGCCCGCGGCCTGTCGCGGCAAGAGGATGACGGCGGGGCCGACGAGGCCGAGGATGGCTTTCCCGCCGATCCGCGCCAGCCCGGCCGGGGGATCGGCGGCAGCACGGGCGGTGGCAGCACGGGCGCGGGCAGCGGCGGGATCAGCGGCGGCGGGGGCTGAGCCATGCCTTTCAATCTGCTGGTTCTGGTCTGTCTGGCCTATGTGATCTTCCTGTTCACCGTCGCCTTCTGGGTCGAGCGGCGGGCGCGGGCGGGGCGGCTGGGCTGGCTGCGCTCGCCCCTGGTCTATACGCTGTCGCTGTCGATCTATTGCACCGCCTGGACCTTCTACGGCGCGGTCGGCTATGCCGCGCGCTCGGGGCTGGAGTTCGTCACCATCTATCTTGGCCCGACGCTGGTTTTCGTCGGCTGGTGGTGGGTGCTGCGCAAGCTGGTGCGGATCGGCCGGCTGCATCGGGTGACCTCGATCGCCGACCTGATCTCCAGCCGCTACGGCAAGTCCAACGCCCTGGGCGTGATCGTGACGGTGATGGCGGTGATCGCCGCCACGCCCTATATCGCGCTGCAGCTGCAATCGGTGGTGCTGTCCTTCGAGGCCTTCGCCGCGGCGACGCCGCCGGACAGCCCGACGCCAGGCGCCGGGTCGACCGCGATCTGGCTGACCGCGGGGCTGGCGCTGTTCACCATCCTGTTCGGCACCCGCAATCTCGATGCGCAGGAACAGCACCACGGCATCGTCACCGCCATCGCGGTCGAGGCGGTGGTCAAGCTGATCGCGCTTCTGGCGGTGGGGATCTTCGTGGTCTGGGGCCTGTCGGGCGGGCTGTCGGGGATCGTGGCGCGGATCGACGCCTCGCCCATCGCGCGCTGGTCGCTGGATCCCGGGCGTTGGGCGGGGCTGATCTTCCTGGCGGGCGCCGCGGTGATCTGCCTGCCGCGGATGTTCCAGGTGCTGGTGGTCGAGAATGGCGATGACATCCAGCTTGCCCGCGCCAGCTGGGCCTTCCCGGCCTATCTGATGCTGATGAGCCTGTTCATCGTGCCGATCGCGGTGACCGGGCTGGAGCTGATGCCCGCCTCGGCCAACCCCGACATGTTCGTTCTGACCCTGCCTTTGGCCCAGGATCGCGGGGGTCTGGCGATGCTGGCCTTTCTGGGCGGGTTCTCCAGCGCCACCTCGATGGTCATCGTCGAGGCGATCGCGCTGGCGACCATGGTGTCGAACCATATCGTCATGCCCCTGTGGCTGCGGCTGCGGCCGGCGGCGGGTCTGTCGGGCGACCTGCGCGGGCTGGTGCTGAATGCGCGCCGGGTGTCGATCGGCGCGGTTCTGGCCATGGGCTATGGCTATTACCATGTCTCGGGCGGCTCGGCGGCGCTGGCGGCGATCGGGCTGATCGCCTTTGTCGGCGTGGCGCAGTTCCTGCCCGCCATGCTGGGCGGCATCTTCTGGCGCGGCGCCACCCGGGCCGGGGCGGCCCTGGGGCTGGTTCTGGGCTTCGGGATCTGGGTCTATGCGCTGTTCCTGCCGTCTTTCGGGCCCGATGCCGTGCTGTCGGCGCAGCTGATGGCCGAGGGGCCCTGGGGCCTGTCCTGGCTGCGCCCCGAGGCGCTGTTCGGCACCTCGGACATGGACCCGTTGATCCATGCGCTGTTCTGGTCGCTGCTGGCCAATGCCTCGGCCTTCTTCATCACCTCGGTGCTGACCTTCCCGGGCCCGGTCGAGCGGCTGCAGGGCGCGGCTTTCGTCAATGTCTTCGACGGGCAGGTCGGCCCGCAACGCTGGGAGGGCGGCGCGGCCGAGCCGGAGGAGCTGCTGACCATGGCGCAGCGCATCCTGGGCGACGAGGACGCCCAGGCGCTGTTCGAGGCGGCGGCGCGCGACCAGGGCAAAAGCCGCTCGATCCTGCCCGACCCGACCCCCGCCTTCCTGGCCGCGCTGGAAGAGCGGATGGCGGGCGCGGTGGGCGCGGCCACGGCGCATGCGATGATCTCGAAGCTGGTCGGGCGGCAGACCGTCACGGTCGAGGATCTGATGACCGTCGCGCATGAGACCGCGCAGGTGCTGGAATACAGCGCCCAGCTGGAAGCGCAGCGGGCCGAACTGGCGCGCTCGGCCACGGCGCTGCGCGAAGCGAATGAGAAGCTGACCCAGATCTCGGTGCAGAAAGACGCGTTCCTCAGCCAGATCAGCCATGAATTGCGCACGCCGATGACCTCGATCCGGGCCTTTTCCGAAATCCTGTCGGAAGGCGATCTGCCGCCCGAGATGGTGGCGCGCAATGGCCAGATCATCCTGGACGAGGCCAAGCGCCTGACCCGGCTGCTGGACGATCTCCTGGATCTGTCGGTGCTGGAAAGCGGCAAGGTACAGCTGTCGGTCAGCCTGTCGAACCTGCGCGAGATGATCGACCGGGCGATCCTGGCCACCGAACAGGTGAAGCCCGAGAAACGCTTTGTCTTCCAGCGCGATCTGGCCTCGGAAAACCTGTTCATCCGCACCGATGCCGACCGGCTGACCCAGGTTTTCATCAACCTCATCGCCAATGCGCGGAAATATTGCGATGCCGAATACCCGGAAATCCGCATCACCGTGCGGCTGAAGGCGGCGCGGGTCCGGATCGACATCGCCGATAACGGCTCGGGCATCCCGAAGGCGGGGCAGGGGCTGATCTTCGAGAAATTCTCGCGCCTTCCCGGAGAGTTGCGCGCCAAGGGCGCGGGGCTTGGCCTGGCGATCTGCCGCGAGATCGTGGCCAATCTGGGCGGGTCGATCGCCTATCTGCCGGGGCAGGGCGGCGCGGCCTTCCGCATCATCGTGCCGCTGCGGATCGAAGGTGGCACGGCTTAACCCTTTTTCAAACGCCTTCTGGCTAGGCTGGCGCGGATCGGGCAGGACAGATCCGATCCGGCAGCGCGGCAGGCGGACCCTGGGCATGAGCGACATCATCCGACGCAAGCTGGCGCGTGGCGGCAGCGCAGGGGGCGAAGGCGGCCCCGGCGCCGACCAGGGCTGGCGGCTGGCCTTCGCGCGCGCGGCCCGCGACGTGATCGGTCTGCATGTCGATGTCACCGGGCTGCGGCTGGCGCGGCGGGGGCTGGCGGAACTGCTGGACCTGCCGCCCGAGCGGGCGCTGATCGCGCTGCTGGACGGGCCGGCGGCGGGGCTTGGCATGATCGCGGTCGCCCCCGAAATCCTGTCGGCCCTGATCGAGATGCAGACCATCGGCAAGGTCGCCCCTCAGCCGCCCGCCCCGCGCCGGCCGACCCGCACCGATGCGGCCATGGTCGCCGGGCTGATCGACCGGGCGCTGATCGAACTTGAATCGATCCTGGCCGAAGAGGCCGATCTCGAATGGGCGGGGGGCTTCCGCTATGCCTCGTTCCTGGAAGATCCGCGGCCCCTGGGCCTGTTGCTGGAAGATCAGCCCTATCGGGTGCTGAGCGCCGATCTGCAGGTTGCGGCGGCCGATCCGGCCGCGGTGCCGCGGCGCGGCCAGGTGATCCTGGCTCTGCCGGCCGAGGGGCGGGGGCAACGCCCCGCGGC
>NZ_JAICBZ010000145.1 GCF_020179405.1 Xinfangfangia pollutisoli
GGGCGGCACCGGCGCCGAAGTCACCAGCCTGGCCATCGTGCTGGATGAAGAGCGGCAGATGAAGATGGCCATCGCCGCCGCCGCCCCGCATCTGCCCTGGATCACCTATGACGCCTATGATCCTGCCCGGATCGGGCCTTTCTTCCCGCATGCCCATGCCTTTGCCTCGCTGGTGGGCGAAGCCGCGCCCTTCGCGGCCGAGGGTTATGATTTCGGCCTGTTCCTGGTCGCGCCCCGCACGCTGTACCGCGACCATGCCCATCCGGCGGCCGAGTTGTACCTGCCCCTGACCGGCCCGCATCGCTGGCGCTTCGCCCCCGGCGCCCCTTTTCATGAAAAGCCCGCCTTCGCCCCGGTCTGGAACCCGCCGCACCGGCCGCATGCCACGCTGACCGGCGATCTGCCCTTTCTGGCGCTGTTCGCCTGGACCGCCGATGTGGCCGCCCCGGCCTATGTGCTGGATGCGCCCGACTGGGCCCTGTTCGAGCCGGCCGCCGGATGACCGAGACGCTGATCGTCCATGGCCGGATCCGCAGCATGGACCCCGCCCATCCGACCGCGGCGGCGATGCTGATCCGCGATGGCAGCATCGTGGCGCTGGGGCCGACGGCAAAGCTGCGCCGCATGGCCTCGGCCGGCGCCCATGTGATCGACGCCGGCGGGCGGCTGGTGCTGCCGGGTTTTCAGGACGCGCATATCCATTTCCTGTCGGGCGGGACCGATCTGGCCAGTTCGGCGCCGCTGTATGACGTGAAAACCCTGCCAAAGCTGACCGCCGCAATCGCCGCCCATGCCGCCCGCCACCCGGCACTGCCCCTGGTGATCGGCGCGGGCTGGCAGCCGGGCCTGTTCGGCGATCACAACCTGACGGCCGCCGCGATCGACGCCGCAACCGGCAACCGCCCGGCGGTGCTGTATGATTCCAGCTTTCACAATGCATGTCTGAACACGGCCGCCCTGCGTCTGGCGGGGATCGGGGCCAAGACGCCCGACCCCGCGAATGGCCATATCGTCCGCGATGCTGCCGGCCAGCCGACGGGGATGCTGCATGAGGATGCGATCCAATGGGCGCTCTCCCGACTGCCCGCCTTGTCGGACGATGACCATATGGCCGGGCTTCTGGCCGGGCAGGCGCATGCCCATGCCCATGGGCTGACCGGCGTTCTGGACCCGCGGGTCGAAGCGCTGGAGCAACGCATTTACACGCGCGCCCTGGCCGAAAACCTGCTGACGATGCGCGTCGCCGGGGCGGCGCAGGTGCGCGAAAGCGATACGGTCGAAACCGCCCTGCCGCGGCTTCTGGCGATGCGAGCGGCGGCGCCCGGGCCGGATTTCCATATCCAATCGGCCAAGTTCTTCATGGATGGCGTGTTCGAAAACCGCACCGCCGCGCTTCTGGCCCCCTATGCCGATGCGCCGGGCGGCAACGCGCCCTGCATGTTCGGGCAAGAGCAGACGCTGGCGCTGATGACCGCGCTGGATGCCGCGCGCTTTCAGATCCATGTCCATGTCATCGGCGATGCCGCCTTGCGCCGCGCGCTGGACGGGCTGGCCGCCGCCCGCGCCGCCAACGGCGCCTGGCCCGGCCTGCACCAGTTGGCCCATCTGCAGCTGGTCGACCCCGCCGATGCGCCGCGCCTGTCGGCGCTGGGGGCGATGGCGAATATCCAGCCGCTCTGGGCGCGCTATGATCCGGTCGTGCCCGATATCGCGCTGCAGATGATCGGCGCCGAGCGCGAAGCCCTGACTTACCCGTTCCGCAGCCTGCTGGACATGGGCACCGCGACCTGCCTGTCCTCGGACTGGCCGGTTTCCACCCTGAACCCGTTCGAGATCATCGAAACCGCGGTGACGCGTCAGGCCCGGCTGGCCGAGCGGCCGAAAGACCCGTTTCAGCCGCAGGAACGCCTGACGGTCGAAGATTGCGTCGCCGGCTATACCGTGCAGGCCGCCGCCGCCTGCTGGCGCGGCGCTTATACCGGGCAGCTGCGGCCCGGCTTTTCCGGCGATGCGATCATCCTGGATCAGGACATCTTCACCTGCCCGGCCTGGAAGATCTCCGACACCAGGGTGCTGCTGACCCTGGTCAAGGGGCGCGAGGTCCATCGCGCCGCCTGGTTCGCGGGCTAAGCCGCTACAGCACCATGCGCACGCGGTCCTGCAGCCAGGGCACCGCATCGCCGCGCGACAGGAAGGTGGCGACTTCCATCATCTCCCAGCGCTGGCCCTCGTCGCCGAACCGCACCTGGGCCACTTCCGCCTCGCTCAAGACCCCCGAGAAGAAGGCCGAGACCCGGCCCGGAAAATCGGCCGAGGGCAGGATCAGCCGACGCTGCAGCCGCGACGCGGGCAGGATCAGGCCGAATTCCTCGTGCAATTCGCGCAGAAGGCAGGCCTCGGGCGTCTCATGGCCTTCGCGGCCACCGCCCGGCAGATCCCAGTGCCCGCGCCAGATCAGCCCGGGGAAATCGTCGCGCAGATAGCACAAAAGCCGCGTTCCGCAGAAGAACGCGGCTTTCGCGCCGATGAAATCCCCCGGGTCCGGCCCGCGGTCAGGGGTTGTCATTGATGTCGCGATCCCAGGTCTTCACCTGGCCCGGCCGCTTGCCGAAGATCGCGCGCAGCAGATACCAGGCCGCCAGCGACAGAAGCGCGAAGATCAGGATCAGCGCCGGCAAGCCGACCGCGCCCAGAATGCCCACGCCGATCAGCACCCCGGTCAGGGCCGCGCCGATGGCAAAGCCCAGGAAGATGAAGCCGGGCGCCAGGATCTCCAGCCCGCCCAGGGCGAAGCCCAGCACCACCCAGGCCCACCAGATCGTCCACAGCTGCCCCGGCATCGCCTACCCCCTGCCTTTCAGCATCTTGAACGCATCGCCAAAGGCTTCCAGCGCATTGGCGGGCACCAGGATCGTCTGCTTGCCCTGCCCCACGGCCACGGCCTGCAAGGCCTCGACCTGTTTCAGTGCCACCTGGAACTGCGCCGCCTCAAGCCCGTTCTCCTTGATCGCAAGCGCGATCACGCCCGTCGCATAGGCTTCGGCATCGGCCGTCACCCGGCGCGCCTTGGCCTGCTGCTCGGCCGAATACAGATCGGCATCGGCGGCCAGCTCGACCGCGCGCTTCTTGCCCTCGGCCTCCATCACCTGGGCCCGCCGCGCCCGCTCGGCATTCAGCTGCTGCAGCATCGCGGCCCGCGTCGCCTCGTCCAGGTTCACGTCCAGAATCTCGGCCCGCGTCACCTCGACCCCCCAGTCGTCGACCATGGCCGCCACCTGTTCGCGCACCCGCTCGATCAGCGAGGCCCGGTTGGACTGGACCTGGTCCAGTTCCAGCTTGCCGATTTCCGACCGCACGATCCCGGCCACCGTGGTGGCGATCGCGGCGTCGATGTCGCGGATCCGGTAGACGGTCTTTTCCGGTTCGGTCACCCGGTAGAAGACCGAGGTCTCGACCTTGACCAGAACGTTATCGGCCGTGATCGCATCCTGCGAGGCATTCGGCAGCTGGCGTTCCAGCACCGAGACCTTGTGGGCGATCCGGTCCAGGAAGGGGACGACAAAGTTGATCCCCGGCCCAAGCACCGATCTGAGCCGGCCGAAGCGTTCGACCACATGTTTTTCGCTTTGCGGCACGATGCGCACGCCAAGGAAGATGCAAAGGATGATGAAAAACGCGATGGCAAGAAAGACGGCATTCCAGCCGAGCAAATCTCTGAATTCCATTGAAAAAGCCTCCTGGTCAGGTCGCGCGGCACCGGCAGCGTCAGCCACCGGGCAGCGCCTCTAATGTGACGGGGGCGGCCGGTTCCGGCAAGGGCCGGAATCGCGCGGCCTTTCGCTGCCGCAGCACAACCGCTATCTTCGCGCCATGATCCCCAACCTGCCCGGAAAGGCCAAGATGCCCCAGCGCCTTCATCTCGTCTTCGGCGGCGAGCTTGTCAGCCCCGAGAAAAACGTGTTCCGCGACGTGTCGCAGATTCATATCGTCGGCATGTTCCCCGATTACGAAAGCGCCCATCGTGCCTGGAAGGCCGAGGCGCAGCGCACGGTGGACAATGCCCATATGCGCTATTTCATCGCGCATATTCATCGCCTGCGCGATGAGGAAACCGCGGCGTCGCCCACCGAGGAACTCGGCTGATCCATGTCTCCTCCGCCGCTGTTCGGGCTTGCGCTTCCGTCGCTGCGACCGCGGCCGGCTGCGGGGGGCGAGGCGCTGCGGGCGCCCCGGCCGCCTGGCCGGCTGATCTGGCTGCACGCGCCCGGGCCCGATCCGGCACCGGGGCTGGAAGAGCTGGGCCGTCGCCTGGCCGAGGAAGACGGGTTCGCGCTGCTGCTGACCGGCCCGGCAACGGGTCTGCTGGCGGGGGCGGTGGTTCAGCCCGCGCCCGAGGAAAACCCGGCCGAGCTGCGCGCCTTCCTGGACCATTGGCAGCCCGAGCTGGTGGTGTTTGCCGATGGCGGCCTGCGTCCGTCGCTGCTGCAAGAGGCACGGGCGCGGCATCTGCCGCTGATGCTGGTCGAGGCGCGCAGCCCCCGGCTGATCAAGGGGCGCGACCGCTGGTTTTCCGGCCAGCTGCGCAAAAGTCTGGCCGCCTTCAGCCATATCGCGGTGATCGACGAGTCCGCGGCGGCCGAGTTCCGCAAGGCGGGTGCCGCGGCGCAGGTGATCTCGGTGACCGGCCGGCTTGAGGAACGCTCGGCCGCGCTGCCCTGTGTCGAGGCGGAACGCGCGGCGCTTGCCCGCGGCCTGGCGGC
>NZ_JAICBZ010000146.1 GCF_020179405.1 Xinfangfangia pollutisoli
TGCTGTCCCTGCGCCCGCCGACGCGCTGACCGCCTCGCTGCGCCCGCGCCCGCGCCCGGCGGAACTGACCGCCAAGGTCGCGGCCGTGCGGGCGGCCGAAGCCGCCGCCGCCGCCGGGCCCGATCTTCTGGCGCTCAGCCCGCCGCCGCCGGAAGAGCCGGTCGCAGCCCCCGAGCCGCCGAGGAAAAAGAAGAAGAAAGACAAGGAAACCGGATCGCGCAAGGGGTCGGTCTGCGGGGTCAACGCGATCAAGGGCGAGAAGATCGCCCCGATCAAATCCAAGATCAAGGGCTGCGGGCTGAAGGACGGGGTGCGGGTCACTTCGGTCTCGGGGGTGAAACTGTCGCAGGCCGCGACCATTGATTGCGACACGGCCCGGGCGCTGAACACCTGGGTGGACCGGGTGGTGCAGCCGGCCTTTCGCGGCGATGTGGTCGAGTTGCGGGTGGCGGCGCATTACATCTGCCGGTCGCGCAACAATGTGAAGGGCGCCAAGGTCAGCGAACATGGCCGCGGCAAGGCGATCGACATTGCCGCCCTGGTGCTGGCCAATGGCCGGGTGCTGAGCGTGGCGCAGAATTACAAATCGCTGCGCAAGGTGCATCGCGCCGCCTGCGGCATCTTCGGCACCACGCTGGGCCCCGGCTCGGACGGCTATCACGAGGATCACCTGCATCTCGACACGGCCGGATATCGCTCGGGTCCCTATTGCAAATAGGGCGGGGCGTCAGGCGTCCCAGTCCAGCCGCGGCTTCGGCGCCGCCACGGCAGGGCCGGCCAGCCCCAGCCAGGCGCCCAGGATCGGCACCTGCCGTTCCGCCCCCCAATCGCCGGTGACGGTCAGCCGGTCGCCGTCCAGCCGCACCCCGGCCACCGTCTGGCCCGAGGGCCAGTGCAGCGCGCCGATCACATGGCGGATCTCGACCGTGCCCAGCGGATCCAGGGTCAGCAGGCCCGGCTGGCCGGCCGCCGACAGGGGATCGGGTGTCTCGGCGGCGGACAGGCCCAGAACCGGCAGGGCCGCGCCTTCCTCGACCCCCAGACAGCCCAGATGCCGGCCGTTCCAGGGCGGATAGTCGCGCCCGCCATTCGAATGCCACAGCATGGTCAGCGGCAAATGCGCGGGGTTTTTCAGCGACAGGAACAGATCGCCCTCGTCGGGCCGCACCACCGCCGTCCAGCCCAGGGTCGAGGCGGGGTCTTCGACCCCGCTGACGAAATCCTCATGCGCGGGGCCCCAGGGGAAGCGGTGCAGGTTGACCGTGCCGTCCTTGGCGCCGGGAAATTCCGCGGGGTCTTCGGCCCGGCGCGGATAAGCCAGGCAGGACCGGCCACGGGTGGGATCGGTTTCCAGCGGCGCGGGCAGGGTTTCGAACCAGCGCTTGCGCGAAAAGGACAGGCGGCCGCCGCGGGGCAGGGCGACCATGGCGTGATTGGCAACCGGCAGGGCGCCGCTGCCGCCGATGAACAGGTGGCGCTGGTAGAGGAACGGGTGATGGTCGACCAGCCGCAGCTCTTTGACCAAAGTGGCTCCCTGCACCGGCGCCTCCAGCACGGCGCGCAGCGTGCCGGGCGCGGCGGCGACCGGGCGCCAGAGCCCATTGGCGGCAGGGCCATGCAGCCCCGCCGGGTCCGGGCCCATCGGGGCGGCCAGGAAATCGCCGCCCAGTCCGCGCTGATGCGGCGGGGCATCGGGCGGCACCTCAGCCGCGGCCCAGGGCGCGCGGTGCAGCGGCGCGATCTCGGCGCCCTGGTCCTGGATCGTCAGATCGCGAAGCGCGCCGCCCTGCGGGGCGAAGCAAAGCGAAATGCCCGCCGCAACCAGGGTTGCGGGGGCGAGATCCGGGGCAGGGTCGGGGACGGGCTGGGACATGGCGCTTCTCCGGTCAGGCCCGAAGGCTAGTCAGCCGCCCGCCCACCCGCAACCCCGCCCGCAACCCCACCGGCGCCCTGCGCCGGGGGGGGGACGTTTCGACGAAAGATCGCGGTCAGTGCGGAAGTTCCGGCGTCGCCGTCTGGCCGCGGGTCTTCCACAGCGACCAGCCCAGCCCCGCCGCCAGGATCACGAAGGTCACGCCCAGCGAGACATTGGCGGGGAACTTCTCCCATCCGAACAGGTCGGCGATGAAGATCTTCGAGCCGATGAACACCAGCAGCACCGCCAGCGCATATTTCAGATAGTGGAAGCGGTGGATCATCGCCGACAGGGCGAAATACAGCGCCCGAAGCCCCAGAATCGCGAAGATGTTCGAGGTGTAGACGATGAACGGGTCGGCGGTGATCGCAAAGACCGCGGGCACGGAATCGACCGCAAAGACCAGGTCGGCCAGCTCGACCAGCACCAGCGCCAGAAACAGCGGCGTCGCGAACAGCGCCAGCTTGCCGGTCTTCGGATCGGGCTCACGCACGAAGAAGGCGCGGCCGCGCAGATCGTCGGTCACCCGCAGCACCCGGCGCAGCAGACGCAGCGCGGGGTTCTGCGACAGGTCCATCTCCTTCTCTTCCGTCACCAGCATCTTGATCCCGGTGAAGATCAGGAAGGCCGCGAAGATGTAGAGGATCCAGTGATACTGCGCCACCAGCGTCGCGCCCAGGCCGATCATCAGCCCGCGCAGCACGATCACCCCCAGGATGCCCCAGAACAGCACCCGGTGCTGAAAGGCGCGCGGGATGGCGAAGAAGGTAAAGATCAGCGCAATGACAAAGACATTGTCCATCGACAGGGTTTTTTCGACCACGAAGGCGGTCAGATACAGTTTTGCCGCCTCGCCGCCCATCTGGCTGTAGACGAAGCCGGAAAACCCAAGCCCCAGGGTGATGTAGAAGGCCGACAGCTTCAGGCTGCGGGCGATGCCGATCTCGCCCCCGCCGCGGTTCAACAGGCCAAGGTCCAGCGCCAGAAGCACCAGCACCACCGACAGGAAGCTCGCCCACATCCAGAGCGGCGTCCCCATGAAAAGCGTTGTCATCAATTCCAAGATATTGCCCTTCCGCAATCGCGCCGAGATCAGCCGGAAAAGGCGGCGGGGTGCCGGGCTGAACATCGGGCGCATGTTCCCGATCGCGGTCCGACATCACGACTGGCGTCGTCAGAGGGGCCCGGCCCGCAGGGGCAATATGGCGCAGCGCGGCGGGCTTTCAACCCCCCGTCTTGCGGATTTCCGGCGCGCAGGGCGCGGCTGCACCGGGCCGGGTCAGCCGGGTTCGCCGGACTGGCCGGATGGGCCTTGTCCCGCTAGGCTGGCCATCGGACGCGAAGGAGAATGCGGAATGGGACGGCTGGAGGGCAAGACCTGCGTGGTCACGGCGGCGGGGCAGGGGATCGGGCGGGCCTCGGCCCTGGCGATGCAGCGCGAGGGCGCGCGGGTCGTGGCGACCGACATCAACACCAAAACCCTGGCCGAGCTGGCGGATCTGGGCATGGAGACGCAGCATCTGAACGTGCGCGACGCAGGCGCCGTGGCGGAGTTTGCCGCCGATCACGCGGATGCGGATGTGCTGTTCAACTGCGCGGGCTTTGTTGCCAATGGCACGATCCTGGACTGCAGCGAGGAAGACTGGGCCTTCTCGGTCGATCTGAACGTGACCGCGATGTATCGGATGTGCCGCGCCTTCCTGCCCGGAATGCTGGCGCGGGGCGGCGGGTCGATCGTCAACATGGCTTCGGCCGTGTCCTCGGTGATCGCGGCGCCGAACCGCTTTGTCTATGGCGTGACCAAGGCCGGGGTGATCGGCCTGACCAAGGCGATTGCCGCCGATTTCGTGACCCAGGGCATCCGCTGCAATGCGATCTGTCCCGGCACGGTGGAAAGCCCCAGCCTGTTCGAAAGGCTGCGCGCGACGGGCGATTTCGACGCCGCGATGAAGGCCTTCGCCGCGCGCCAGCCGATGGGGCGCATCGCCCATCCCGAAGAGATCGCGCATCTGGTCGTCTATCTGGCCAGCGATGAAAGCAGCTTCACCACCGGCCATGCCCATCTGATCGACGGGGGCTGGTCGAACACGTAAGGAAAGGCGGAAGATGCAGGCCAGGTTCCGGCATATCCTTGCCCTTGCGGCGCTGACGACCCTTGCAGGCTGGGCCTCGGCCCCGGCCTTGGCGCAGGAGGAGGCGCCGGCTGCGGTCTGCCCCGCCCCTGCCGCTCCCGATCTGACGCTGGCCCAGACCGGCCGCAGCGGCAGCCCCCTGGCGCTGCGCTGGTCCGATCCCTGGCCCGCGATGGCCGATGATCGACAAGGTCGAGGACTGGTCGGATGAGGCGTTCTGGGCCGAGTTGAAGCTGCGCCTGCCGCAAGAGGTTGCGGCCA
>NZ_JAICBZ010000147.1 GCF_020179405.1 Xinfangfangia pollutisoli
GATGGCACGCGCGCCGTCCAGCGCGATGCCCAGCCGCTCCAGCCGCAGGCGCAGTTGCCGCAGCGAGGGCGCGCCGCCGGCCAGCAGCGCGCGCAGCCCCTCGGCCGGGACATCGGCCTGCCAGCCCAGAAGCCCGCAATCCAGTCGCCCGTCGGGATGGGCCGCCAGAACCTCGGCCCGCTGACCGCCTTCGCTGTTGGTCACCTCGACCCGATCGCCCGGGCGGATCTGCACCGCCAGGGCGCCGGCGCCAGGCACCTGGTAGCGTTCCACCTTGGGGCCTTCGGCAAAGGCAAGCGGCCGGCGCGCGCGGGTGGCGCGCGGCGGGCCGGGGCGAAACAGCATCTCATGCATGGACAGCGTCATGGGCCTATCCTGAATGGAAAAGGGGGGGCCAGACGGCCCCCCAGGGGGACCCCGGGGAAGCGGGGGGGGAACCGTCAGTTGGCCAGATAGGCTTCCATGCTGTCGTCCAGCGCATCCTTCCAGGGCGTGTGATGCGTGGGCGCCATGGTGCCGGTCATGACCGAGCGATAGCTGTGGTTGCGGAAGGCCATGATGTCGTCGGTCTTGTGCTTCTTCCACTGGTAGAAGGCCTCGCAGGCGCCATCGACATCGAAGCTGGGATAATCGGTCTCGGCGATCAGTTCCTTGACGTAATCGCCCTGGTACTTGATCGCGTATTTCACATCGTCCGACAGTTCTTCCCGCGCCTCGCGCTCGGCCACGTCGGCCAGCATCACCGCCTTGTCGGAGGGCAGGTCCAGCCGGCCCAGGATCGCATCGCGCACCCACCAGGCCTGGGCGTCGAACATGTTGAAGGTGAACCACTGGTCCTGCATGCCCAGGTAGAACATCTTCGGGTTATGGGCATAGACGACGCCCTTATACAGATCGGCCGTCGCCAGCCGGTTCTTCGTCTTCAGCCGCAGGTCATCGGGCAGGAAGGGGAAGAAATGCTTGTAGCCAGTGCACAGGATGATCGAGTCGATCTGCTTGGACGAGCCGTCCTGGAAGAAGGCGGTCTTGCCCTCGACCTTCACAAGCCCCTGCTTCTCCTCCCAGTTCGCCGGCCATTTGAAGCCCATCGGCGCCGAGCGGTAGCAGGAGGTCACGCTTTTCGCGCCGTATTTCCAGCATTGCGAGCCGATATCCTCGGCCGAATAGGACGAGCCGACCACCAGCACATTCTGGCCCTCGAATTCCCGCGCGTCGCGGAAATCATGCGCATGCACGATCCGGCCATAGAACTGGTCGAAGCCCGGATATTCCGGCACGTTCGGCGACGAGAAATGCCCCGAGGCCACGATCACGTGGTCGAAGCGTTCCTTGTAGGTGTGATCCTTGGCCGCGTCATGCACGGTCACGGTGAAATCATCGGCATCGCGGTCGAACTCGATCCAGCGCACCACCGAATTGAAGCGGATCCAGTCGCGGACGCCGGCTTTCTGCACCCGGCCCTCGATGTAATCGACCATCACGGCGCGGGGCGGATAGCTGGCGATCTGCTTGCCGAAATGTTCCTCGAAGGAATAGTCGGCGAATTCCAGCCCCTCTTTCGGCCCGTTGGTCCAGAGGTAGCGATACATCGAGCAATGCACCGGCTCGCCGTTCTCGTCGACGCCGGTGCGCCAAGTGTAGTTCCACAGGCCCCCCCAGTTCGACTGCTTTTCGAAACAGACGACCTCGGGGATCTCGGCCCCCTTCTGGGCGGCCGACTGGAACGCCCGAAGCTGGGCGAGACCCGAGGGACCGGCACCGATGATGGCCACACGCTTCTTCATTGTTTCCTCCTTGTTGGTCCGGCATGAACCTGTCTTGCGAACTGGTTCCTTCGGTATGGACCAAGTAAGACAAATGACCTGACTGCGGGTCAACAAAATTTCCTCAGCGGAATATGCGGCAGAGGATTTTTTCTGCGTTTCCTTGGGGAAATTGTGAATTATAGATGAATTTATGCGCAGCCCTTCCTTCGCCCAGCAGCTGGCCGTCACTGGTTCTCTTCCCCGGCTGGAGGCGAAAAACCACCGGGCGCTGCGAATCGGCTTCCTGACGCCCCTGTCGGGGGACGAGGAATTCTGGGGCCGGCCGGGCTTGGACGGGGCGCGGATCTGGGCCGACGGGCTGAACGAACATGGCGGGCTGATGGTCGCGGGCCGCCGCCACCGGGTGGAGATCCTGGCCCATGACAGCGCTTCGGTCGATGTGCTGGAAGCGGCGCGCGATCTGGTCGACCGGCAGCGGGTGAAGATGATCCTGACCCTGGGCGGCGACAGTTTCGCCCCTGCCCTGCCCTGGCTGATGGCGCGGCGGGTGCTGGTCGCCACGCTCTTGCCCTCGGACCTGTCGCCCGACACGCCCTATATGATCGCCCCGGCCGAAGTGCATCCGCTGTTCAATGTCACCGGCGTCGACTGGCTGGCCCGGACCCGGCCCGGTCTGCGCCGCGTCGCGCTGTGCAGCCAGACCGACAGCCTGGGCCTGCCCTCGCTGGCGGTCTACCGCGCGGCCTTCGAGGCCGCCGGCCGCAGCGTGACCCGCGAAATCCGCTATGGCGCCGCGCAGCACGACCCCGCGGCGATCGTCGCGGCGATGCTGGCCGAGGATCCGCAGATCCTGTGCTGGTGTTCCTCGGCCACGCCCATGGTGCAGGCGCTGACGGAACAGGCGTTCCGGCAAGGCTTTCGCGGCCAGATCCTGTCCTGCACGGCCGACGACTACCCCCGGATGATTGCCCGCACCTCGACCGAATTCATGGAAGGCTACACGTTCCAGTTCCCCGATTTCGACGACCCGGCCCTGACCGACACCGCCTTTTTCTTCAACCGGCCGAAAACCTTCTTCGACACCTATAACGCGCGCTTTCCCGGCGAATGGTCGGCGGTCAGCTGGGAATATGCCTCGATCCTGGACCTGTGGCACAATGCGGTGGAACGCGCCGGCACGACCGAGCCGGTGACCGTTCTGGCCGCGATGAAGCGCGAGCAGCAGATGGAACATGCCTTCGGCCCGGCGCGCTGGTGGGGAACCGAGATCTTCGGCATCGACAATGCGCTGGTGGGCGATTGGCCGGTGGTGACGATCCGGTCGGGCAAGGCGCGGATCGCCAGCTTCGGCTCGGTGCTGGACTGGCTGGCACGGCACGAGCCGCTGTTGCAGCGTCACATGGCCGATCTGGGCCAGATGTGGCACCAGCGCCTGGCGGCCCGGACCCGGGTTCCGGCCTGAGCAGCGCCCGGCAGGCGGCTTCCTGCGGCTCAGTCTTCCTGCATCAGCAGCTTCTGATCTTCGATCAAGGCCAGCTTCATGAACTCGGTCGCCTCTTCGATATCGCGCGCGGCGATGGCGTTGAACAGCGCGTTATAGGCGCGCTGATAGGCGGCGATCCGGCTGGGGGTCAGGTGGCGGCGATACATCGCGGCACGGAACGACTGGCGCCGGGCGTCGATCACCAGATTGTAGCAGGCGATCAGCAAGGGGTTTCCGGTGCCCGCGGCGATCTGGCGGTGAAACTCCTCCTCCAGCCGCACGAAGGCCGCGGCATCGGTCATCACCCCTTCCATCCGCGACAGCGTCTCGCCCAGGGCCTCGATCGCGCGGGGCGGCATCGAGATGATCGCCAGCCGCACCATCTCGGGCTCGATGATCCCGCGCATGACCTGCAGCTGCAGGGGCCCGGTCTCGGCCGCCACCGGCGCCAGGGAAACGCTTTTGCCATGCGGATCGTAGGTCACGAAGGACCCCGATCCCGCCCGGCGGCGGATCAGTCCGCGCTCTTCCAGCCAGTCCAGCGCATCGCGCACCGTGTTGCGCGCCACGCCCAGATCCTGCGACAGCTGGCGCTCGGACGGCAGCCGTTCGTCCAGCCCGTATTCCTGGCTGACGATGCGGTTCGTCAGCGTGTCGATCACATATTGAACCGTCGATCCGACAGGCGCCGAGGAATCCAGCGGCGGCGGGGCGGTACGGGCAGGCGGCAGGGACACGGGCATTCACTCCGGCCCGCAGGTCGGGCCGGGGCAAGATTAACCCGGGCGGCGCGACCTGCGCCAGTGCCTGGTGGTCGCGCTTAGCCCATGCGTTCCGAGGCGTAGCTGCCGGGCGAGGCGGGGAAGACGACGGTCTTGTTGCCGTTCAGGAAGACCCGGCGGTGGATATGGGCGTGGATGGCGCGGGCCAGCACCTGGCTTTCCACATCGCGGCCCAGGCTGACATAGTCATC
>NZ_JAICBZ010000148.1 GCF_020179405.1 Xinfangfangia pollutisoli
CCGGGCCGGCGGTTCTGGCCTCATTCGCGGCGGTCGCGCTGGCGGCGGCGCTGCTGTGGGCGGCGGGGCTGGCCTTGCCGCTGATCTTCGGCTTTGCCGCGCTGCAGGGCGCGGGGGCGGGGCTGATGTCGATCCTGCGCCCGGTTCTGGTGGCCGAGGCGCTGGGCCGGTCGGGCTTTGGGGCGATTTCCGGCGCGATCGCGGTGGCGCCGATTCTGGGTTCGGCCGCGGCGCCGGCGCTGGGGGCGGCTCTTCTGGCGCGGGCCGGGGCCGAGGGCGTATTCCTGGCCTGCGGGCTGATGGCGCTGGCGGGGCTTCTGGCGATCTGGGGGCCGGCTGCGCGGCTGCGGGGCTAGGCCTTGGTCCTAATCCTGTCCGCGCGACAGCCGGTAGCCCACCCCGGGCTCGGTGAAGATCCAGTGCGGATCGGCGGCATCGTCGCCCAGCTTGGCGCGCAGCTGGCGGATATAGACGCGCAGATACTGGCTGTCCTCGGCATGGGCCGGGCCCCAGATTGCCTTGAGGATCATCTCCTGCGTCACCAGCCGCCCGGCATGGCTGGCCAGCAGCCACAGCAGATCGAATTCGCGGCGGGTCAGTTTCAGATCCTCGCCCGCCATCTGCGCCCGGTGATCGGCCGCGTCGATGACCAGGGGCCCCAGCTCGAGCCGCGCCGCCGCCTGGCCGGGCGCGCGGTGATCGCGCAACAGCCCGCGCAGCCGCGCCAGCACCTCGCCGGTCGAGAAGGGCTTGGTCACGTAATCCTGCGCGCCCGCATCCAGCGCGGCGATCTTGCCGCTGTCATCGCTGCGCACCGACAGGATCAGGATCGGCAGCTGCGACCATTCCCGCACTGCCTTCAGCACCGAGATCCCGTCGGCATCGGGCAGGCCCAGATCCAGGATCATCGCCGAGGGCGCCTGTTTCGCGGCCAGCGCGATCCCCTCGCGCGCGGTCGCGGCTTCCGAGACCAGATGGCCCTCGGCCTCCAGCGCCAGGCGCAGGAAGCGGCGGATCGGCGCCTCGTCCTCGACGATCAGGATCCGGGCCTGGGGGGCGGTCAATGCGACACCTCGGGATTCCACAGCGGCAGTTCCATCACGATCCGTGTGCCGCGCCCGTCGGGATGGACGGGTTCGGCGCGGATCCTGCCGCCATGGGCTTCCACGATCCCCTTGCAGATGGCAAGGCCCAGCCCGGTGCCGCCGCGCCCGCCATCGCCCTGCTCGGCACGCCAGAACATGTCGAAGACATGCGCGGCGGCGCCCGGCGGCAGGCCCGGGCCCTCATCCTCGACCGACAGGATCGCCCGGCCCTGGCCCAGGCGGGCGGCGATGCGGATCGGGCTGCCGGGCCCGGCATATTTTTGCGCATTGTCCAGAATATTGACCAGGACCTGTTCGATCAGCACCGGATCGACCTCGACCGGGGTCATGTCGGCGGGGATCGTCACCTCGACCGGCTGGCCGCGCAGCGCCGAGCGCAGCCGGTGGCGTGCCGCGCCCACCAGTTCGCGCAGATCGGTGGCGGCGGTGCGCGGTTTCAGCGCGCCATGGCCCAGCCGCGTCATGTCCAGCAGGTTCTGGATATAGCGGTCCAGCCTTTCGCCCTCGTCGCGGATCGTCTCGACCAGCGCCGCGCGGTCGGCGGCCGGCTGGTCGGGCCGCTCCAGCCCCTCGGCGGCGCCCAGGATCGACACAAGCGGCGTGCGCAGGTCATGGCTGACCGAAGACAGCAGCGCGCTGCGCAGCCTTTCGGTTTCGCTCAGCACCCGGCTTTGCGCCAGATCGTCGGCCAGCCGCACCCGTTCCAGCGCCAGCGCGACCTGATCGGTCAGCGCCTCGACCAGGCGGCGGTCGCCCGGCGCGGCCTCGCGCCCTTCGGGATAGGCCAGGCCCAGAACGCCGATCCGCCGGTCGGAGGCGGTCAGCGGCAGGAACAGCCAGCGCGAGGCGGGCAGCGTGGTCGAGCCGCGGCCTGCCGGTTCGCCATGGTCGAAGGCGTAATGCGCGGCGGAAATCTCGCGCGGTTCCATCCGGTCTTCGGGCGGGAAGGCACCGACGATCGCCAGCCGGCCCGTCTCGGCCGGCAAGAGAAGGATCGTCTCGCAGCCCAGGACCGCGGCGACATGGCTGACCGCCGCCCAGACCACATCGTCCAGCGAGGCGGCGGCGGCGGCCCGGCGCGAGAAATCGTAAAGTTTGCGGGTGCGGTCGGAAATCGCGCGCTGGGCGATGGCGCGGTCGCGCAGCCTTGCGGCCAGATTGCCGGTCAGGATCGAGGCGGCCAGGAACAGAAGCAGGGTCAGGAACTGCGCCTCGCTCCAGATCCGGAAGGTGTAGCGCGGCTCGGTGAACAGCAGGTTGTAGACCATGAAACTGACGACGGCCGCCGCGACCGAGGGCCAGCGGCCCAGTTTCGCGGCCACGGCCACCACCATGGTCATGAAGATCAGCGACAGGCTGAGAACCGGCACCAGCCGGTCGGCGGCCCAGGCGATCAGCGTGGCCAGCGCCACGGCCAGCATGGCCTGGCCAAGCCGCCTTGCGGTTTCGGGCCAGGGCGGCAGGCGGGGCAGGGTGCGGGCGCGGGCGGGGCTTTCGTCATCGGTGACCAGCGTCAGCTCGAACTGGGTCGCCTGCCGCAGCAATCCGCGCAGCGCCAGCTCATGTGCCGAGGGCGTCAGCCAGCGCGCCAGCCGGCCCACCGGACCGCCGCGCGCGGGCGGGCGCGGCAGGACGATGCGGCGGATGTTATGGGCGCGGGCGAAGGCGATCACCTCGGCCGCGGCGTCGCGTTCGGTCTGCAAGACGCTGACCTCGGCCCCCAGCCGTTCGGCCAGCCGCAGCGCCGCCGCGGCGCTGTCGCGCGCCTCGGCCCCCGTCCGCGTCTCGGCATGCAGGCTGGTCAGCGCGATCGCCATCCATTCCACCCGCGCCCGGTCGGCCGAGCGTTTGGCGATGCGCAGCGCATCGCGCCCCACGGCGCCTTCGGGCAGGACGACCAGGATGCGTTCCTGCGTGGGCCAGGGCCCTTCGATCGCATGGGCGGCCATATGTTCCTGCAACTGCGCATCGACCCGGTCGGCGGCGGTGCGCATGGCCAGTTCGCGCAGCGCGGTCAGATTGCCCTTGGCGAAGAAATTCGCCACCGCCCGCGCCGCCTGATCCTGCACATAGACCTTGCCCGCGCGCAGCCGCGCGATCAGCTCGTCCGGGGGCAGGTCGATCAGCTCGATCTCGTCGGCTGCCTCCAGCACCGAATCCGGCACGGTTTCGCGCACCCTGACCCCGGTGATCCGCGCCACCGTGTCATTCAGCGTCTCGACATGCTGGACGTTCAGCGTGGTGAAAACGTCGATCCCCGCCGCCAGCACATCCTCGACATCCTGCCAGCGCTTGTCATGCCGACCGCCCGACAGGTTGGAATGCGCCAGCTCGTCGATCAGCGCCAGGTCGGGGCGGCGGGCGATCAGCGCCTCGGCATCCATTTCCTGCAGGATGCGGCCATTGTGATAGACGGCGCGGCGGGGCAGCACTTCCAGCCCGCGCAGCATCGCCTCGGTCTCGGCCCGGCCATGGGTTTCCACCACCCCCACCAGCACCTTGACGCCTTCGGCCGCGCTTTGACGCGCGGCCTGCAGCATCGCATAGGTCTTGCCCACCCCGGGGGCCGCGCCGAGAAAGATCTTCAGCCGCCCGCGATGTTCGCGGCGAGCCTGGGGCAGAAGCGCCTCGGGCGCGGGGCGGGGCAGGTCGGGCATGGCGGTCCCTAATTGCCGGCAGAAGGCGGCACGGGGGCGGCTTCGTCAAGCGCCAGATTGAAGCGCAGCACATTGACGCGCGCCTCGCCGTAAAGACCAAGCCAGGCGGGCTCGGTCAGGCCGGCGATCATCGCGCGGACCGTCTCGACCGGCAGGCCGCGGGCCGTCGCGATGCGGGCGGCCTGGCCAAGGGCGTTTTCCGGCGAGACATGCGGATCCAGGCCCGAGCCCGAGGCGGTCAGCGCGTCGGCCGGCGCGGGGGCGTCGCTG
>NZ_JAICBZ010000149.1 GCF_020179405.1 Xinfangfangia pollutisoli
GCCTCGCCCTGCGGGGTCAGCCGGTAGCCGGTCTGGGCGCGGCGGAACAGGCTTTGCCCCGCCCGCTGTTCCAGCGCCAGCATGCGCCGGCCCAGCGTCGGCGCCGACAGCCCGCTCTGCCGCGCCGCCACCGACAGGCCGCCCGCATCGGCGACCAGCAGGAACAGCTGCAAATCGTCCCAGCTGATGTCTTTCACCAGTGAAACACCCATTGCGATCCCGGGCGCAGATTCGCCCCGATCCGCAGCTTATTCGGTCATCTGTGAAACACCAGACCCGAGATCCCCATGCTGCCCCTGATCCCCCCGCCACGCCGCCCCAGCCTGTCCGAGGAAGAATTCTACGCGCTGGGCGGCACGTTTTCCGCCTGGCAGGCCCAGCTGCGCCGGATCTGGCGCTGGCGCGCGGCCCCTTGGCGCCAACCTGCGCCAAAGCAAAAGGCCGCCCCGGAAGGAGCGGCCCAAAGACGCAGCGGCGCTGCGGATCAGTTCTGAGCGGCCAGGAAGGCGATCAGGTTCGCGCGGTCTTCCGGCTTCGGAATGCCCGCGAATTTCATCTTCGTATCCGCGGCGAAAGCCTTGGGGTTTTCCAGGAAGTGGAACAGCGTCTCGGCATCCCAGACCGCCGGATGATGCGCCGCCATCGAGGCCGAATAGGCAAAGCCCGGCACTTCGGCGATCGGGCGGCCCACGACGCCGTTCAGATGCGGGCCGGTCGCGTCCTTGCCATCGACATGGTGGCAGGCCTTGCACTTCGAGAACACCTTCTCGCCCGCGGCGGCATCGCCCGCGGCCAGCAAGGCGGCCACGTCAACGGCCGGAGCAGCCTCGGCGCCGGCGGCCGGCGCGGCCGAAGCGACCTCGATCGTATAGGCCTGGGCATGCTCTTCGCCTTCCCCGCCATGGCCGCCGGCGCCCATCGCATAAATGCTCGTGGCGGCCCAGTTGCCCAGCAGGAAGACAAGAAGCGATCCGCAGACCGCACCAACCGACTTGGTCACTGTCATCGTGTCGAACATGTCGCGCGCATCCCCTGGCCGTGTTTCGGGCGGTTTCTATATGCTTCCCCCCATGCAGCGCAAGGTGTACGAGCGCGACCAAACGCCCCTTCCGCCCGATTGTGGCGGCCAAGACCCGAGAGCGCCCCGATGACGGCCCAGACCAAAGCCCCGATGACCGCCCCGAAACCCGTTCCGGGCCGCATCGCCTTTCAGGGCGAACCGGGGGCCTATTCGCATCAGGCCTGCACCCAGGCCCGCCCCGGCTGGGAAGTCGTGCCCTGCCAGACCTTCGAGGATGTGGTCGAGAAGACCCGCTCGGGCGAGGTGGATCTGGGCATGCTGGCGGTCGAAAACTCGACCTATGGCCGGGTGGCCGATGTCCACAGCCTGCTGCCCCGCGCCGGGCTGCATATCGTGGACGAGGCTTTCGTGCGCGTGCATGTCAACCTTCTGGGGGTGAAGGGCGCGCGGCTGGATCAGGTGACGGAAGCGCATGGCCATGTGGTGATCCTGCCGCAATGCGCGGGCTTCCTGAAGGCGCATGGCATCAAGGGCCATATCAGCAGCGACAATGCCCGCGCCGCCCGCGAAGTGGCCGAGGCCGGCCTGCCGCATCGCGCCGCGCTGGCCAGCCGGCTTGCGGCCGAGATCTACGGGCTTGAAGTGCTGGCGCCCGAGATCGAGGATCAGAAGAACAACACCACGCGATTCCTGGTGATGGCGCGCGCGCCCGACCTGACCCGCCGCGGCGATCAGATGATCACCACCTTCACCTTCCGCGTCCGCAACATCCCCGCCGCGCTGTACAAGGCGCTGGGGGGATTCGCGACGAACGGGGTGAACATGACCAAGCTGGAAAGCTACATGGTCGGCGGCAGCTTCACCGCGACCGAATTCTATGCCGATGTCGAGGGCCATCCCGAAGACCCGCCCGTGGCGCGCGCGCTGGAGGAACTGGGCTTCTTCACCACCGAGCTGAAGATCCTCGGCGCCTATCCGGCCGACCGCAAGCGCTGACCGGCCCGCGCCGGCAGGGCAGACGGGGGCGCGCGCCAGACGCAGCCCGTCCAGGCTTAGCGCGGCAGGGCGCTGCCGCCGCGGAACTTGTCCTCGATCAGCACGGCCAGCTTGCCCGCCGCGCCGTCGACGCGCTTCAGCATCCGCCCCCGCGCCAGGCGGAAGCTTTGCAGCACCAGGCGCGCGGCCAGGGTCTTGGGCTTCACCTCGCCCTGAATGGTCAGCCGGGTGCGCTTTGGCGCCAGCGCCATCAGATCCACCCGGACCGCGCCCAGGATCGCATCGCCTTCGACCCCATAGCTCAGATGGCTGCCCGGCTCGCCCTCGGTATAGCGCAGCACCAGATTGCGCGCCTTGCCGCGCCAACGGAATTTCAGCCGCCAGGCCATGCCGGGGCCGGGCTGGGTCAGCCGGTCCACCCGCTCGATCTCGGCGCCGCGCCGCATCGCCATGCGTTCGAACTGATCGAAATCGGTCAGCTGCGCGAAGACGAAATCCATCGGCGCCTCGATATCCTGCCGTGTGGTCAGTTTCATTGCCTGTCTCCTGGCCTCAGCAGGCCCTTTGCGGGCTCATGGGTCGCCCGGACCACCGGCCCGGGATCGGCACCAAAGCGTCAAAGCCGCCCGGCGCGCGCGCATCTTGCCTCAATCCAGCCGGCCGGCAAGCCAGTTTGCAAGCAGGATCTGCGCGATGGCGCCTTTCCGCGGCGCCCGGATCCGCGGATGCCGGCCCGCCGCCACTTCGGCCATCTCTTCGCGGCTGATCCACAGCGCATCCTCCAGCTCGACCGGGTCCAGCGTGATCGCCTCGGTCAGCGCCTCGGCCCGGCAGCCGATCATCAGCGAGGCCGGGAAGGGCCAGGGTTGGCTCGCGACATAGCCGACCGGGCCGCAGATCACCGCGGTCTCCTCGGCCACTTCGCGGCGGACCGCCGCCTCGATCGTCTCGCCCGGCTCCATGAAGCCCGCCAGACAGGAATACATCCCCTCGGGCCAGCCCGGGCTGCGCCCGATCAGCGCCCGGTTGCCGCGGGTGACCAGCATGATCACCACCGGATCGGTGCGCGGGAAATGCTGCGCCCCGCAAGAGGGGCAGCGGCGCTGCCAGCCCGCCTGTTCGGGCGCCGAGGGCTGGCCGCAGGCCGAACAGAAGCGGTGGCTGCGGTGCCAGTCGGTCAGCGCCTTGGCCATGGCGGCGAATTCGCCCTCGTCGGGATCCAGCCGGCCCAGCAGCGCGCGCAGATCGCCCAGCCCCTCGCCCCGCTCTTGCGCCAGCGCCGGATGCAGCTGCAGCCCGGCATCGAAGGGCCCCGCGCCCGGGCCGGGCAAGGGATGCATTTCGGGCACCCAGGCCGAGATATCGGCGGCAAAGCGGCCGCGGCCTTCGGCATCGGTGCCCAGAAACACCGGCGGCGCGGCCTCGGCCAGAAGCGGATGGTCCGGGGCCAGCCAGCACAGGCCCTCGGGGCCCTGCGCGACCCGCCCGCGCCACAGCGCCAGCACAAGCCCCGCGGCCCAAAGCCCTGCCAGCGCCGCCGCATCGCCGCGCAGTGCCTGGGCCCGGTTCAGCCGCGGGCCACTGTCAAAGGCCATACCGCTTAGATCGCGCATCCCGCCGCCCTTTCCGTTCCGTCCGTCGGGCCCCTGCCCGCCCGGCCTTCCTGCCATGCCGCGCCGCGCCGCGAAAGCCGCCCCGCATCCCGGCCGCTTCTTTCCACCCGCGCCCGCGCCGCGCGCCGAGGCCATGAAACAAATGCAAATATCCCCAGCACCGCACGCATGCATCTTGCGCGGAGCCAGCAAGAATGACACGCTAAAGGCGATTTTGAATGTGTGGTTCGCGGCTTGGCCGGTGCGTTGCGTGGTGCTGGCCGCCGCTGTCTTTCAGAGTTCGGCGATGGTTCAGAAGCTTTCACACGCAACCCGCCCGGGCAAGGCGGCGCCCGGGCCAGCCGGGCCCGGACCATCGGCCCAGGGCGCGGCCGC
>NZ_JAICBZ010000015.1 GCF_020179405.1 Xinfangfangia pollutisoli
GCGGGGTGGAGCAGCCCGGTAGCTCGTCAGGCTCATAACCTGAAGGCCGCAGGTTCAAATCCTGCCCCCGCAACCAACGATAACGACAAACCCGTAGCACACGCTGCGGGTTTTTTTGTTTTTGCAGACTTTCCAATGGTTCGCCGCTCCGTCCAGTTGAGGATCGTGCCCAGTTCGCCGTGCAATGTCGCGTAAATCTCGCCGCGCACAGGCCCCGGTGTGAGCGAAATCTTCTCGATCACCTACGGGCTTCTCGGTCGGTTGGACGCGATCACCAATCCCGACGGCCGGGTCACGACCTTCACTTACGACGACGAGGCCGGAGCGCTCGCCAGCATTACCGAACCTTCGCCGGAGAGCGGAACGGTAAGCTTCGGCTACGATGAAAACGGCCGCCTGATCTCGACCACCAACCAGAATGGCAACACCACCGTTTACAGCTATGACGCGACGGGCAGGCTGGGCGGCTCGAACCTGCCAGACGGCTCCTCCACGGCTGTTGCTGAGGGAGTGTTTGGATTGACCGGCTACATTGTGGGAGCACTTGCCTTCGCGGAAACGGACATTGATGCTATACTTGAGGCAAACAGGGGCGGCCCGATCAACAAGCACCATTGCTATCCAAAGTACATGAGCGGCGATGCAAGGATCGGACACCTCAAGGATTTAGACAAAAAAGCGCACCAGTTCGTTCACAAGGCCATGCAGGAATACACAAGCGTCTTCAACCTGCGTTGGATTTCGAAAAGGGGCGGCAATATGATACAACGCGATTACTCCCAGGCCTATATGCAGCGCGTGGCCAGGAACTTCTATGACGATATGTATAGTTATTTTAAGCTTTCTATTGGATGTTGAAAGAGAGGGCAGAATGCCGGTAATTCTGGAATGCGAAGGGAACTACAATAACATGCGGGGCGGCGATCCGAAATTGCCTATGTGCCCAACCTGTAAGGTATTCTTCGATCCATATAGAAGCGGCTTCCCAGGGCGAGTAAAGTCAAAATATGATATTTCGATAACTTCCGAACACATGCATTTGGCATCTCCGCGCCTGAAGGAATTTCTGGACGAAACGTGCACGAGTCCGATCGAGTATTTTGAAACCGGCGGTGGTTATTTCGTTTTGCGTCCTAAGCGTGAAATAGTCTTGGACATGCGGGGATTTATGATTGATGGGACAGCATTGTGTAAGACTTGCGGGGAGCCAAACGGTGTTTACTCGGATATACAAGGGGAAGTCAAAATTCTTGCGGGGCGGCAACCAGTTGGCCCACTCGAAATGGTGCGCAGCCGGCAGCGCTTTGGAGAACGCCGCCAAAGAGACTTCCTCATCATCATTGGGGATCAGTTGGCGGAGAGTTTGTGCAGGGGGAAATTCACCGGCCTCAGCATTTAACCCGTGAATAGGGCGGTTATCGGCTCTGATGATGGGTTGGGTACCTGCGTGTCGCCAGGCGCCCGGCGGCGTCAGCTTTCGCTGCGCTGCTGGGCCACCTCAAGTGCCGCAAGAACGCGGTCGGTCGTGCGCTGGATATGGGCGCAGCTGACTTCGATCGCGCGCGGAACGTTGCGATCCATGGCCGAGTCGAACAGCGCCCGGTGTTCGTCATGCACGTCGCGCGACAAGGCAGGGCGGCTGCGGGACAGCTGGCGGTAGCGTTCGTGATGCTTGTACATCATGGCCCGGATCCGCAACAGCCAGACCGAATGCGCCGCCCCCACCAGCGCCTCGTGGAACTCGGTGTTCAGCCCCTCCCATTCGGTCAGGTCGCGCGGCTCGGCGCTGCGTTCCATCCGCTCCAGCCGATACCAGGCCGAGATCAGCCGCTCTTCCCAGGCCCGGTCGCCACGCGGCAGCGATTGGGCGATGGCCTCGGCCTCAAGCTGCTTGCGCAACTCGCCGATCTCGCGCGCGTCCTGCGCCGACAGCGGCGCAACCACGCAGCCGCGCTGGCCCAGCAGGGTGACCAGATGGTCGCCCGACAGCCGCGCCAGCGCCTCGCGCAGCGGGCCCGCGCCCAGGCCGTAGCGGTCGCGCAGCATGTCGATCTTCAGCTTCAGCCCCGGCGCCAGCCGGCCCGCCACGATATCCTCGCGCAAAAGCCGATAGGCCTTTTCGGCCAGGGTCTTGTCGCTGGCGTCGAAGGCATCGGGGGAAAGTAGGATGGTCTGCTGCATGCGGGCTGCCAGGGTTGAGGGGCGGGCTGCTTTGCCTTGGATCATAGGCATTCACCCAGTAAAATCAAATTTTAGTTTGACATCGCGATAATATCAATATTTTCTGCGCGGCGGGAGGAATATATGGAAAACGCTCTAGAGTCACCCGGAGCGGGCGCGGCCATGCCTCGACGCTCGATGCTGGCACGGGTCAGCACCGCCATCGCGCGCGCCGAGATTCTTCTGGCCGCCGTCCTGACATTCGTTCTTTTCGCGCTTCTGCTGGCGAATGTGACCTCGCGCTTCTTCGGGCGGCCGCTGATCTGGGTGGATGAGCTGGCGGTCTATCTGATGGTGATCGCGGCCTTCCTGGCGGCGGCCGCGGCGATCGACGCGCGCCAGCATATCTCGGTCACGCTTCTTCCCGACATGCTGTCGCCCCGCAACGCGGCCATCCTGCGGCTGCTGGCCGATCTGATCCTGCTGGGCTTCATGCTGCTGCTGAGCTGGATGGTCTGGGTCTGGTTCGATCCGCTGACCGCCAGCGCGGCGGAATCGCTTGATGCCTTTGCGGCGCAGACCTTCAACTTCATCTATCAGGAACCGACCGTGACGCTGGGCCTGCAAAAGGTGTGGTTCTGGCTGGTCATGCCGGTCTTCGCCATCGCCGCGACGGTGCATTGCCTGGCGCAGATCGAGGCGGACCTGAAACACCTGGGAAATCTTGCGAAATGATCGTCGGCAGCAGCTTCCTCGGACTTGTGGTCCTGTCGGTGCCGATCGCCTTCGTTCTGGCGATCTGTGCGCTGATCTACATCTTCGCCAGCGGCAATACCGTTCTGCTGATGTCCTTCCCGCAGCAATTGTTCGGCGGGCTGGAAAATTACGGCCTTCTGTCGCTGCCGCTGTTCATCCTGCTGGGCGAGTTCATGAATGTGGGCGGCATCGGCCGGCGGCTGATGGCTTTGGCCATGGCGGTTCTGGGGTCGGTCAAGGGCGGGCTGGCCTATGTGAACCTGGGCGCCAACATGATGATGGCGGCGATCCTGGGGTCGACCGTGGCGCAGATCACCATCATGTCGCGCCTGGCCGTGCCCGAGATGGAAAAGCAGGGCTATCCGCGCGATGTCTCGGTTGCGATCACAGCGGCGGGTGGGCTTCTGGCGCCGATCATTCCGCCGTCGATGCTGTTCATCATTTATGGCGTCATCGCGCAGCTTCCGATCGGCGATCTGTTCATCGCGGGCATCGTGCCGGGCATTCTGATCTTCGTGGCCTTCCTGGCCGTCATCGGCTGGCTGGGCAAGAAGCACGATTTCCCGCGCAGTGAAACGCTGCCGTTCCGGGCGCGCCTGCGGGCCATCGCCGATGCGCTGCCGGCGGCACTGATTCCGGCCACGATCATCGGCACGATCCTGGGCGGCGTGGCCCATCCCACCGAAAGCGCGGCCTTGGGCAGCATCGCGACGATCCTTGTCGGCGCCTTCATCTACCGCGAGCTGAAATTCCGCGACATTCTTCTGGCCTTCGCCAATGCCGCGCGGTCATCGGCCATCGTGATGTTCCTGATCGCGACCGCCACGGTGTTTTCCTGGGTCATCACCTTCGAGAACGTGCCGGCCCAGGTCGCGGCGGCGATGCAGGCGATGACCGCCTCGCCCCTGGTCTTCATGCTGATGCTGAACGTCCTGCTTCTGCTGATCGGCATGGTGACGGATCCCATTCCCGCGATCATCCTGATCGTCCCGGTTCTGCTGCCGGTCGCCACGGGCGTCTACGGGATCGACCCGGTCTTCTTCGGCGTCGTCGTCTGCGTGAACCTGACGCTGGGGCTGCTGACGCCTCCGGTGGGCACGGGCCTGTTCACCGCGGCGCTGATGGGTGGCGTCAAGGCGGAACGGCTGGCCGTGCTGCTGCTGCCCTTCTTCGTGGCAGTGCTGGCGGTGATCCTGCTGATGGTCTGCTTCCCGCAGATGGTCACCTTCCTGCCCGAGTTGCTGTGATGGCGGTCGTCTGGGTTCTGGGCGGCGGGCTGATCGGGGCGGGCTGGGCGGCGGCCTTCGGGCTGGCCGGTCATGCGGTGCAGGTGATCGACCCCGACCGGGCAGCGGCGCAGGCGCGGCTGGACGAGGTCTGGGCCCGCGCGACGGCGGCAAGGGGCGACACCGGGGCGCTTCGGCCGGTCATCCTGGCCGCAGCCGAAGGGCCCGCCCCGGCCCTGGTGCAGGAATGCCTGCCCGAGCGGCTGGATCTGAAACGCGCGGCGCTGGCCGCGATCCTGCCGCTTCTGGATGAGAAGACGCTGATCGCCTCGTCCTCGTCGGGCCTGTCGCCCGATGATCTGCAACAGGGGCTTGACGGGGCAGGGCGCCTGTTCATCGCGCATCCCTGCAATCCGCCCTGGTTGATGCCGGTGGTGGAACTGTCGGGCGGCGCCGCAACCCTGCCCGAGGTGCTGGACCGGGCCCGCGCCTTCTATGAAGGTCTGGGCAAGCGCGTCTTGACCCTGGCCAAGCCGATGCCCGGCCATCTGGTCAACCGGCTGCAAGCCGCGCTGTGGCGCGAGGCGGTGCATCTGGTGCGCGAAGGCGTGGCCTCGCTGGCCGATGTCGAAGATGCGGTGACGCTGGGCCTGGCGCCGCGCTGGTGCCTGATGGGGCCTTCGGCAGTGTTCCATGTCTCGGGCGGGCCGCGCGGGTTCGAGGGGTTCTTCGACGCGCTGGCCCCCGAATTCGAACGCTGGTGGGACACGCTGGGGGCGCCGCGCTTCGATGCCGAAACCCGCGCCGCACTGGTGCGGGGCATGGCACAGGCCGATCCGCGCAGCGTGGCCGAGATCGGCGCCGCGCGCGACCGGCGCCTGCCCGAGATCTTGACGTTTCTGGAGGAACAGGCCCGCGCTGACGGGCTCTGAGGGAGGAATACGAGGATGTTGTTGAAAAAGATCGGATTGGCGGCGGGGCTGGCGCTTCTGCTGTCGGGCGGCATGGCCGCGGCGGAACAGTACCGGCTGGGCCTGATCACCCCGCCCTCGCATCAATGGAGCGTCCATGCCCAGCTGGCGGCGGATGCGATCAAGGAAAAGACCGAGGGCCGGGTCGAGATCAGCCTTTTCCCCTCGGGCCAGCTGGGATCTGAGGCGCAGATGCTGCAGCAGCTGCAGACCGGCGCGCTGGATTTCGCCTTCCTGACCGTGGGCGAGTTCGCCAATCGCGATCCGAATTACGGCGTCTTCCTGGCCCCCTATCTGGTCAGCGACATCGAGGGCGCGAAGAAGGCCCTGGGCGGCGCGACCGCGGGCAAGCTGCTGGAGGGCATGAACAAGTTCGGCGTCGTGGGCCTGGGCTGGAGCTCGGCCGGCATGCGCACCGTCGTGATGCGCGGCACCATTGCCACGGTGGGCGATCTGGCGGGCAAGAAGATCCGCACCGTGCCGAACGCGCCCGAACTGGATTTCTGGACCCTGCTGGGCGCCACCCCCACGCCGATGCCGCTGCCGGCGCTGTATGACGCCTTGGCCAATGGCCAGGTCGATGGCGCGCAGCTGGACCATGAAGGCACCTGGAACACCAAGTATTACGACCACGCCGGCACGATCATCGACTCGCGCCACATGATGTTCCCGATGGTCGCCGTGGCCTCGGGCCGCAAGTGGCAGGCGATTTCCGAAGCAGACCGCGCCGCGATCCAGGAGATCATGACCGCGAATTTCGCCGCGATCGTGGATGCCTATGGCGCGCTGGACAACAAATACATGGAAGACCTGAAGACCACGCCCGTGACGGTCATGACGGTGGACCGGGCCTGGTTCGGCCCGGCGGTCGACAAATGGTATGAAGACTGGCGGGTGAAGGCGCCGGTTCTGGTCGAGCTGGAAGCCGAGATGGCGGCCAACTGACCTGACGAAAACGCGGGCCGGGCGCCCTGTGTGCCCGGACCCCGGCAAGATTTGCGGAGACGAAGATGACCTATCGTGACCTGCGCTATCTGCGCGTCGATGTCGAAGACCTTGATGCGGCGCATGCCTTCGCCGCCGGCGTCTTCGCGCTGATGCCGATGGACCGTGACGAGACCCGCGCCCTGTTCCGCTCGGACGCGCGCAATTATGCGCTGTGCTGTGCGCGGGGCGAGGGCCAGGCTGTGGCGCTGACCGTGGCGCGGCCCGAAGATCTGGACGCGCTGGCCGACCGGCTGGCGGCGTATGGTCATCCGGCCACCCGGCTTTCGCCCGAGGCCTGCGCGGCCCGGCAGGTCAAGCAGGCGCTGGCGGTGGCCGCGCCGAATGGCGTGACGGTGGAACTGGTCTGGCGGCCCCTGACCTCGGGCTGGCCCTATCACGGCGGGCGCGATGCCGGGATCAGCGATTTTGCCGCCGTCTCGCTGTGCTGCCGCGACATCGCCGCGAACGAGGCTTTCTGGGTCAAGGGCCTGGGTCTGCGCATCAGCGATTATGCGGGCGACGCGGTCTTCCTGGCGCTGGACGAGGCGCATCACCGCATCGCTCTATACCCTTCGGACCGCGATGGCATTCTGGGCGCCAGCTGGGAAGTCGCCACCCGCGATCACATCATGCGCAACTGGTATCACTTCCAGAAGCTGCAACTGCCCGTCGTGGCCGGCCCCGGCCGCCAACCCACATCGGGCGCCAGTTTCGTGACCACGCGCGGCCCCGGCGGGATTCTGTTCTCGTACATCCACGGCATGGAGAAGGGACCGCAGATCGAAGCCCGCGGCCCGCGCCAATTCGCCGACACCGCCCGGTCGCATTGCGCCTGGGGCTCGTCCAGCACGCAGCCGGAATTTCAGGGAAGGATCGAAGGATGATCGAACTTCGCGATGTCGTCTATTGCCGCCTGGGCACCACCGATCTGGCCGGGGCCGAATGGTATGCGGTCAATATCCTGGGCCTTGAAGTGGCCGAGCGGCGCAAGGGCGCGGTCTATTTCAAATCCGATGCCCGCGCCCATACTTTGTGCTATTTCGAGGGCGATCCGACCGATCAGATGACCGCCTTCGAAATCGGCACGGCGCAGGATCTGCACACCGCCGGTGCCACGCTCGAATCCCTGGGGCATGATGTCTATTACGGCACCCGCGCGGAATGCGAAGCGCGGATGGTGCGCGAATTCATCCGCTTCCGCGATCCGACCGGCAATGTGATCGAATTCGTGCTGCGGCCGGAAACCACCGGGCTTGATTACCACGGCAGCCGCAATGCCGGGATCACCGGCTTCTCGCATGTGGGCCTGTGTTCGTCAGACCTGGCCCGCGACGAGCATTTCTGGACCTCGGTCTGCAATGCCCGGGTGTCGGACCGGATCGGCGATGCGCCCCTGATGCGGCTGGGCACGATCCACCATTCCATCGCGCTGTTTCCCTATCACCGCGCGGGCATCCAGCACATCAACCACCAGGTCGGCTCGACCGATGACATCCAGCGCTCGTTCCATTTCGTGCGCGAGAACCAGGTGAACATCACCTTCGGCCCCGGCGCGCATCCGACCTCTTCGGCGGAATTCCTGTATTTCACCGGGCCCGAGGGCATGACCTTCGAATATTCCACCGGCGTGCGCGAGATCCATGACGAACCGGCCTGGCGCGACCGCCAGTTCCATTTCGAGCCGAAGGGCTTCTGCCACTGGGGCGCCGCCCCGCAAATCGCGGCGTTCAAGAAGTGACGGCGGTGCCGACAGAAACGCTGGCCCGCACCGTGCGGATCGCGGCGCGGGCCCTGGGGCGGGCCGGGCTGGTCCATGCCTATGGCCATTGTTCGGCCCGGATCGACGCCGACCATTTCCTGGTCGCGCCGTCGAAACCCCTGGGCCATGTCCGCCCGGGAGAGGCCTGCACCCTGGTGCCCGTCCATGGCCCCCTGCCCGAGGGCGTGCTGGGCGAGGTGCGGCTGCACCAGCGGATTTATGCGCTGCGGCCCGATGCGGCCGGCGTGATCCGCTTCATGTCGCCCCAGGCGATGGCGCTGGCGGCGCTGGGCCGCGTGCCCGCGATGCGGCATGGCTTTGGCACCTATTTCGCCCCGCGCGTCGGGCTGTGGGATGACCCGCAGCTGGTGCGCGACGATGCCAGGGCCCAGGGCGCGATTGCCGCAATGGGCGACAGCCGCGGCCTGCTGATGCGCGGCAATGGCGCGGTGGTGGCGGGCGACAGTCTGGAAGAAGCGCTGGGCTTGGCCTTCTACCTGGAAGATGCCTGCCGGATCGAACTGGCGGCGCTGGCCTCGGGCCTTGCCGATGCCCCGGTGATCGGCCCCGAAGCGGCGTCCGAACGGGCGACCAAGGCCGGACGGATTTTTGAACGGATGTGGGACTTCCTGACCGAAGGCGACCCCGAAGGTGCCCGGCAAGCAGGTCCGCAAGGAGAGCGTGATGACTGAGTTTCTGAATTTCATCGACGGGCGTTTCGTCCCCGGCCGGGCCGAAGCCTTCGCCAACCACTTCCCCTCGACGGGCGAAGTGCTGGGTGAAGTGCGCGCCGCCGACCGCGACCAGGTCGACGAGGCGGTGGGCGCGGCGCAACGGGCGCTGAAAGGCCCCTGGGGCCGGATGGCGCTGGCCGAACGGGTGGCCCTGCTGCGCAAGGTCGCCGACGGGATCAACGCCCGCTTCGACGAATTCCTGGCGGCCGAGATCCGCGACACCGGCAAGCCGCGCTCGATCGCCAGCCATATCGACATCCCGCGCGGGGCGGCGAATTTCAACGTCTTCGCCGATCAGGTGATGACGCTGTCGAACGAAAGCTTCGAGATGGCCACGCCCGATGGCACCGGCGCGCTGAACTATGCCGTGCGGGGCCCTCGCGGCGTGATCGCGGTGGTCTGCCCCTGGAACCTGCCGCTTCTGCTGATGACCTGGAAAGTCGCGCCCGCGCTGGCCTGCGGCAATACGGTCGTCGTGAAACCGTCCGAGGAAACCCCGGCCACCGCCACGCTTCTGGGCGAGGTGATGAATGCCGCCGGCATTCCGGCCGGCGTCTATAACGTGGTGCATGGCCACGGCCCCGGCTCGGCCGGTGAATTCCTGACCCGGCATCCCGGCGTGAACGGCATCACCTTCACCGGCGAAACCACCACCGGCGAGGCGATCATGGCGGCCTCGTCCAAGGGGGTGCGGCCGGTGTCGCTGGAACTGGGCGGCAAGAATGCGGGGATCATCTTTGACGATGCCGATTTCGACAAGACGATGGAAGGCATCGGGCGGGCCTGTTTCGCCAATACCGGGCAGGTCTGCCTGGGCACCGAACGCATCTATGTGCAGCGCGGCATCTTCGACCGCGTGGCCGAAGGCCTGGCCGCCAAGGCGCGCGCCTATCGCTTCGGCGACCCCTTCGATCCGGCCACCACCATGGGCCCGGTGATCTCGGCCGAACACCGCGTCAAGGTGCTGTCCTATTACGACCGCGCCGCCAAGGGCGGGGCTCAGGTTCTGGCGGGCGGCGGCGTGCCGGCGATTCAGGGCTATGAGGGCGGCTATTGGGTGGAACCCACGGTCTGGACCGGCCTGTCGGAAGACAGCCCGGTGATCCGCGAGGAAATCTTCGGTCCCTGCACCCATCTGCAACCCTTCGACACCGAGGACGAGGCCATCGCCCTGGCCAACAACTCGCCCTACGGGCTTGCCACCACGATCTGGACCGAAAGTCTGGGCCGCGCTCATCGCGTCGCCCGCCAGGTCGAGGTCGGGATTTCCTGGGTGAATTGCTGGTTCCTGCGCGACCTGCGCACGCCCTTCGGCGGCGCCAAGGCCTCGGGCATCGGGCGCGAGGGCGGGGTCCATTCGATGGAGTTCTATACCGAACTTCGCAACATCTGCATCAAGCTTTAAGGAAAGCCCCATGTTGACCGAAGACCAGCGGGCGGAATGCGTCGCCTCGCTTCTGGAAAGCCACCGCACCAAGGTGCAGGGCCTGCGCCCCTCGGAACGCTTTCCGCAGATTGAACTGGAAGACAGCTATGCGATCTCCTCGGCCGTGGCCGAAGCCAAGGTAAAGGCCGGCGCGCGGATCATCGGCCACAAGATCGGCCTGACCTCGAAGGCGATGCAGGCGGCGTCCAAGATCGACGAGCCGGATTTCGGCTATATGTTCGACGACCTGATCCTGAACGATGGCGCCAAGGTGCCCTTCGACAGTTTCTGCGTGCCGCGGGTCGAGCCCGAGCTGACCTTCATCCTGAAAGAGCCGCTGAAAGGCCCGGGCATCGGGCTGATCGACGTGATGCGGGCCACCGAATGGGTCGTGCCCTCGATCGAGATCATCGACGCCCGCGTGACCGAACCGCGGCGGATCTTCGACACCGTGGCCGATAATGGCGCGGCGGCGGGCATCATCCTGGGCGGCCGCCCGGTGCGGCCCACCGATGTGGACCTGCGCTGGGTCGGCGCGATCTTCTATCGCAATTCGGAAATCGAAGAGACCGGGCTTGCGGCGGGCGTTCTGGGCCATCCGGCGATGGCGATTGCCTGGCTGGCGAACAAGGTCGGGCAATATGGCACGGTGCTGGAACCCGGCCACATGATGCTGTCGGGCAGCTTCACCCGCCCCGTCCATGCGAAAAAGGGCGATACGCTGCATGCCGATTTCGGCCCGCTCGGCTCGGTCTCGGTGCAGTTCACATGACCGGCCTGCCGCATCACCCGCTGACCACCGGCCCGGTTTCGGCCCCCCGCAACGCCTTCAAGGCGCGGCTTGCGGCGGGCGAGGCTTTGCATGGGCTTTGGCTGTCGATCCCCAATGCGGTGACCGCCGAGGCGCTAAGCCTTCTGGGCTTCGACTGGCTGTTGTTCGACACCGAACATGCCGCGGTCGATCTGGCCGATCTGCAACCCCTGCTGCAGGCGGCCTCGGCCGGGCCCTCGGCGCATGTGCTGCGCCCGGCCTGGAATGACAAGGTGCTGATCAAGCGCGCGCTGGACATGGGGGCGCAGACCCTGCTGGTGCCCTTTGTCCAGACCGCGGACGAGGCCGCGGCGGCGGTCGCGGCCTGTCTTTACCCACCGCATGGGGTGCGCGGCGTGGCGGGCGGCACGCGGGCCAGCCGCTACGGCCAGACCGCGGATTACTTCCGCGTCGCCAATGACGAGATCTGCCTGCTGGTGCAGATCGAAACGGGCGAGGCGCTGGGGCGTCTGGAAGAGATCGCCTCGGTTCCGGGCGTGGATGGCGTGTTCATCGGCCCCTCGGACCTTGCGGCCTCGATGGGGCATCTGGGCAATCCGGCCCATCCGGACGTGCAGGCGGCGCTGCAAGACGCCATCGCGCGGCTGCAGAAACTGGGCAAGCCGGGCGGCATTCTGGCCACCAACCCGGCCGATGCGCGGCGCTACCTGTCCTGGGGCTATGCTTTCGTCGCCGGAAGCGTCGATCTGGGCCTGCTGGTCGCCGCCGCGAAGGCTGTGCGCGACGCGCTGCGCGAGGCGTAAGGACGCGGTTCAGGTCGGCCGGCCCCATCCCGGGCCCGGATCCCAACTTGCCCGTCGACGGGGCCGCCCTGTCCCGCTAGGCAGGGGCAGGGCGGCTTCGGCAAGGGGCGGGACACATGGCGGCAGCAGCGGGGCGCAAGCGGCGCACGCAGGGCGAACGGCGCGAGGCGACGCAGGCCGCGGTTCTGGACACCGCGCTGCAGATCCTTGCCACCGAGGGCTATGTCGCCTTCGCCTCAAGCGGGGTGGCGGCGCGGGCCGGAATTTCCCGCGGCGCGCTGGAGCATTACTACCCCAAGAAGATCGACCTCATCGCCGCTGCCTGCCATCACGCCATCGAACGCTCGGTCGCCGAGGCGCGCGAGGCCGCCGCCAGCCCCGACATGGCGGGCGATCCGGTCGGCACCTTCCTTGCCGCCTCGGAACGCTTCTTCTTCGCCCCCGCCTATGCGGCACAGATCGAACTTCTTATCGCGGCGCGCGCCGACAAGGCGCTGGCCGAGGTGATCCACCCGATCATCACCGATGCGCGCCGGCGGCTGGACGATGTCTGGACCGAGGTTCTGGCCCGTCTGGGCCAGGGCGACGCCGCCGCCCGGCGCTATGTCGACCTGTCGCATGTGCTGATGCGCGGTCTCTACCTGTCCGAAACCTGGCTGCCGCAGGGGGCCGAGCGGGAAAAGATCATCGCCCAATGGCGCGACGCCTCGCGCGAGCTGCTGTTCGCAGGCCCGTAAGGCACTGAAAATCAGAACAATTGATCGGACATTTCCCCCGATCTTCTGCGGGCATCAAAAAACAAGGAGTGATCCTTGTAAGTTGCATTTCAAACCGGATCGCCCTAGGCTCGACTCGCGATATCCCGGGTGCCCGCCGCTTGGAGGAGGGGCGGCGCCAAGGCCGGAACGCGCCGCGCCGCAGGGCGGGGCGCGGCCCGAGACGCATCCCGAAACCTGTCCCACACCCATGCGCGGAGCCGAAGATGAAGACGCTTCAGGACCTGATCGACCAGACCCCCGATCTGGTCGACCATCTCTACAACGACACGATCTCGCAGTATCACAAATCGCGGACCAGCCTGTTCGCCACGCTGATCGCCCCCGAATACACGACCTGGCGCGAAGAGCAGCGCGCCTGGCGCGAAACGGCGGTGCTGTTCAACCAGTCGCATCACATGCCGGTCCTGTTCGTCAAAGGCCCCGACGCGCGCAGGCTGCTGGAATATCTCAGCCCCTGCAGCTTCTCGAACCTGTCGACCGACCGCGCGAAGCAGTATTTCTGCGTCACGCCCCGCGGCCATCATGTCGGCGACTGCGTGCTGAACTATTATGGCGAGACGGACGGCTTCGAACTGATCTCGGGCATGCCGGTGCTGAACTGGGTCCGCTTCCATGGCGAGACCGGCGGCTATGACGTGCAGATGCGCTTCGACCCGACCACGCCCTATGCCAAGGACGGCAAGCGCGAGAAATACCGCTTCCAGCTGGAAGGCCCCAGGGCCCGCGCCATCCTGGACGAGATCTGCGAAGGCGGCTGGCCCGAGATCAGGTTCTTCCACACCGCCTATGTGACCATTGCCGGCTGCCGGGTGCATGTGCTGCGCCATGGCATGGCCGGTCATGCGGGGGCGGAAATCTCGGGGCCCTTCGCTGAACTCGACCGGGTGCGCGACGCGATTCTGGCGGCGGGCGAAAAGCATGGGCTGCGTCAGGCGGGCACCCGGACCTACTATTCCACCCCGCTGGAAGACGGCTGGATCCCCTATCCGCTGCCCGGCATCTATACCGGCGAAGAGTTGCGGCCCTATCGCGCGTGGCTGCCTGCCGACAGCTGGGAGGCGAACATGCAGCTGGGCGGCAGTCTCTACAGCAAGAACATCGAGGATTACTACTGGACGCCCTCGGCGCTGGGCTACGAGAAATTCGTCAAGTTCGACCATGATTTCATCGGCAGCGCCGCGCTAAAGGCGCAGATGCAGGCCCCGCGCCGCGTCAAGCGCGTGCTGCGCTGGCACCATGACGATGTGGCCAGGATCTTCGCGTCTCAGACCGGCGATGGGCCGATCTACAAGGCGATCGACATGCCCACATCCTATTACGGCTGGCCGCAGGCCGATGAGGTCCGCAGCACCGACGGCGCCCTGATCGGCATGTCGCAATATTGCGGCTACAACATCAACGAGCGCGAATTCCTGTCGCTGGCCTGTCTTGACGAAGCGGCAGCCGAACCCGGAACCGAAGTCGTGCTGACCTGGGGCGAGGTGGGCGGCGGGTCGCGCAAGCCGCATGTGGAACGCCACGACCAGACCACGATCCGCGCGACCGTGCATCTGGCCCCGTTCTCGAAGGCGGCCCAGGAAAAGCTGCGCGCGGTGATCTGACGGGGCCTTGCGGGTCCATATATCGCCGTCGCCACGCCTGTCACGGGTGAAGCTGCTTCACCAAAGTGGCGCGCCTGAAGGCGAAAATCTCCACCCTTGCCGCGCAGGCAAGGGCGGGCAACCCCGCGTGATCCGGTCCGTCAGCCAAAGCTTCGATCACCGCGGGGCGCGCGCGCAAGGCCCGCCCCTAACGCCCGTTGCGCATCAGGAACCTGCCGAAATAGCGGTGGATCGCGGGCAGCAGTCCCCAGACCATCAGGAGGACCATGGCCGGCGTCAGGACAAGGGTCGTCAGCCAGATCGGCCAGCCGGCGCTGATCGGGCGGATCAGGTACAGAAGGGCGGTGATGATCGGCCAGACGCCGATCCCGATCAGCAGCGCAAGGCGGGGCCTGGAAGGGCGAGGGGGCATGTGCATGGGCAGTCCTTTCTTCAGGTAAGGCAGATCGCCGGGGCTTCCGGCACGATCAGCCGGGCGGGATCATGGCTGATCTCGACCAGCGCAAAACCATCTTGGGCGCGCTGCTGGCAGATCAGGTCGCGGGCACGGGTCCAGGCCGGGCGATCAAGCCCGCCCAGCGCTTCGTCCAGCAGCAGGATCTCGGGGCGGATCAGCAGGGCGCGGATCAGCGCCACGCGCTGGGCCTGGCCCTTCGACAGGCTGGCGGCACGGGCGCCCTGCAGGGCCTGCATCTCCAGCGCGGCCAGCATCGCGTCGGCCTGGTGGCGGGCCTTCGGGGCGATGAACAGAAGGTTCTCCAGCACCGAAAGATGCGGCAGCAGCCGCGGCTCGGCAAAGGCCATGCCGACCCGGCGCGGCAGGATCAGGCCGCGGCCCGCGCTGGGGCGCTGCAGCCCGGCGATCACGCGCATCAGGCTGGTCTTGCCCGCCCCGCTGGGCCCGGTCAGGCGCAGGCTTTCGCCGCGGCGCAGGGTCAGCGACAGGTCGCGGAACAGCGGGCCGGGGCGGCCCGGGTAGCGCAGGCTGATGCTGTCGGCCGAAAACAGGATCATCGCCGCCGCCTGTCTCGGGTCAGGGCGGAAAGTCCGGCCTCGGCCAGTCCGATCAGCGCCAGAATCACAAGGACCAGCGCGAACAGCCGGTCGGTCTGCAGCCAGCCCTGCGCGCGCTGCACCGCGGCCCCCAGACCCTCGGCCCCCGACAGAAGTTCGGTCAGCAGCGTGACCCGGATCGCATTGGCAACGGCGATGCGCAAGGCGGGCCCCAGCGCCGTCCACAGGGCCGGGCCGATGATCCGGTGCAGCCGGCGCCGCAGCGGCAGGCGGAACAGCCGTGCCATCTCGTCCAGCTGCGGGTCGACCGCGCCCATGCCCTGGCCGATCGCGATCTGGAAGACCGGCACCAGCAGCGCCGCGACGGTCAGGATCGCCGTCGTGCTGCCGCCGTCGAACCACAGGATGCACAGGATCGCCAGGACAGGCGCGGGCAGGCCCATCAGGATCAGCCGCGCCGGGGCCAGCAGCGCCGTCACGACCGGCCAGCGCCAGCCCGCAAGGCCAAGCGGCGCGCCGATGGCGAAGGCCAGCACCAGGCCGGCGGTGGCCCGGCCCAGGCTGGGCAGCAGGGTGACGGACCAGAAGGCCGGATCGGTGGCCAATTGGCCAAGCGCGATTGCAACCGCCCCCGGCCCGGGCAGCACCGCGGGCAGGTTCGCGCCCGCGGCAAGCGACCAAAGCAGCACAATCGCCGCAAGGCCGACCAGAAAGGCCAGTTTCGCGCTCATTTCCCGTAGAAGTCCGGGCCCGGCAGCGCGCCGCCGATGGCGGCGGGTTCGATCGCAAGGATCTCGGCATAGAACCCTTCCAGAACAGCGGCGTGTTCGGGCAGCGGAAGGTCGATGGCATGAAGGCGGCTGAACCCTTCGCCGGCCTGCGCCAGATCGGGGAAATGGGCGGCCAGCAGCCGGGCGGCCTGGCCCGGATCGGCCGCAAGATCGGCGAAAGCCGCATGATAGGCGGCCAGGATCGCGGGCCGGTCGGCGAAGGCGGGATTGACGATCACCACCCCTGCGGGCGGGCAATCGGCCAGCGCCGTCGCACCTTGCCACAAGACGCAGATCTCGGCCCGGCGGCTCAGCCCCGGGTCTTGCGCCAGGGCCAGCGTGGCCAGGGGCTCGGCCAGCAGCGCCGTCTCGACCTGATCGGCCAGCAACAGCTGCAGCCCGGCAACCAGGCTGCCGGTATAGCGCGGCGTCCAGTTGTGATCGCCGGGCGCAGCGATGCGGCGCATCAGCAGATCCGGCAGATAGCCCTTGAACGGCAGCGCCACGGCCGTCCCCTGCAGATCGGCCAGATCCCCGATTGCAGCCCCGCGCCCGACCAGCGCCAGGCTGCCTTCGGTGATCGTGGCCGAGACCGCCCGCACCCCCATTCCGGTCGCATCGAAGATCGCCGCCGTGGGCGCGGGCGCGACCGCCATCAGCGGCGCCTCTGCCGTGATCCGCTTGCGCAGATCCTCGGGGCTGGTCCAGGGGGCGAAGGTGAAGGTCACGCCCTCGACCGGCTGGCGATCGGCCAGCGCGATCAGCGGCGCGCTTTCCCAGATCGGCGGGCCGGAAAGCAGGATGTCTTCCGCCAGGGCGGGCAGCGGCATCAGGGCTAGGAAGAAGGGCAGGGCGCGCATGTCAGGCCTCTTTGCGGGCGGCATCCAGACGGAGACTTCCAAAGGGGGTGGAAAGCAGTTGCGATGTCGCCTGCACCAGCCCGGCACCGGCCATGGCTTCGGCGATCTCGCCCTCGGCGAAGGACACATCGCCCTGCCGCAGCGCCGGCATCAGCCGGCCCAGCACATGTTCGGGCGGGGCGCAGCGCTGATCGGTCAGGTCTTCGTGGAAACTGACCAGAACCCCGCCCGGCGCCAGCCGATCCGCCAGCCGCGCGACCAGATCGGGCAGGCCGCGGTCGTGGAAATACAGCGCCATCGAACACCAGATGATGTCAAAGGGGCCCTCGGGCAGGGCCTGGGTGTAATCGCCCGACAGAACGGTCACCGGCAGATCGGCGGCTTCGGCGCGGATCCGCCGGGCCACCGGCGGCAGGTCGAACAGCGTGATCTGCAGATCGGGGCGACAGTCCAGCAGCCGCGCCGCCAGGGCCGAAGACCCGGGGCCGATCTCCAGCAGGGTTCGGGCGCGGGGCCATTCCGGCAGGCCGGTCAGGCAGGGCGCCGTCGCCTCGGCGGCGACCGCCCGGTGGAAGGCGGCCAGCGAGCGGTGATGGGCATCCCAATGCGCCGCATCGAACAGCCGCGCGCCCGGGGCGACACCGGCGCCCGCGATCAGCGCGCCCAACTGGTCAAGGCCCGCGTGCCGGGTGCGTGCCATCATGCGCAAGGTCTCAACCATATTGCGCGGGCTGGCGGCCGCGACGAAGGGCAGGATGCCGGGCGCGGTGCGAAAGCCCGCATCGCACCGCTCCATGAAGCCCGCCGCGACCAGCGCGCGCAGCGCAAGCGTCAGCGGGCCGACCGGCAGATCCATCCGCTGGCCCAGAAGATCGGGCGGCTGGGGCGTTTCGCACAGGTCGAACACCCCGCTTTCCAGCGCCCAGTCCAGCAGCGCATGGCGGATCGGGCCTTCCAGCGTCTGCAAAAGCAAACCCGCGCCCGACAGGGGGGCCGGGGCTACCACGTCATCTTCCAGTTCAGGCCGATCGTGCGCGGGCTGCCATCTTCCACCACCACACCGCGGATCGTGGCGGCGGCGGCGCTGTAATAGTCTTCGTCTAGCAGGTTCTTCGCCCAAAGCGTCACCTCGCCCGCCCCGACTGTGCGCGAGAGCTCGGCATCCAGCGTCATGAAGCCCTTTTGCCGCACGGTATTGCCGGGATCGAACCAGAACCCGCCCGACCCCTGCAAGCCGACCCGGCCGCGCCAGACCGGACCGTCATGCGACAGGGCAAGGCCCCAGCTGGTGTCCGGCGCCATCGGCAGCGCATTGCCCGACCAGTCGACCGCAACCAGGGACCCGCTGGTCAGATCCATCGCCGAAGTGCGGAACGAGGTTGCCCTTGCGCGCTGCCATCCGGCATTGGCCGCGATCTGCCAGCCGCCGCCCAGGGGGGCGGTCAGTTCCGCCTCGATCCCATAGCTTTTCGCGCGGCCCGCGTTCGAGATGTATTGCGCGGCGCCAGGGATGGTTTCGGTGATCTGCTTGTCCTTCACCGTGGTATGGAATGCGGCAAGGTTCAGCGTGGCGCCCCCGGCGAAGGCGTGCTTCACCCCGATCTCGGCATTCCAGCTGGTTTCGGCGGCATAGGTCAGGCTGTCGGCGCTGTTGGCGAAGCCGTAATTGTAGCCCGCCGGCATATAGCCGCGCGCATAGCTGCCATGAAGCGTGGTGGCGTCGGACAGGTCATAGGCCAGCGTCAGTTTCGGCAGCACCGTGGTCGATCTGTCGCTGCCCTCGTAGCGCAGGCTTGCCAGGGGCGAGGCGAAGCTTTGCCAGGCCTCAGATGCGATATGGTCGACCCGCAGCCCGGCGCCCAGCCGGAACCGGTCGCTTGGCGCATATTCGGCAAAGCCATAGATCGCCGCGCCGGTCTGGTCGATCTCGGTATGGCGGTCGGTCGACAGGGCGCCCAGGTTGAAATCGGCATCGGTGCTTTGCCGGAAGACATTGACGCCCAGCACCCATTTCAGCGGCCCTTCCGTGGTCGAGGTCAGGCGGATCTCTTGCGACAGGCTGCGGTCGCGCAGATCCAGCCCGGTGACGCCAAGGGGCAGGGGCGAGCCGTCGAAATCCAGCACGAAATCGCGGGCGAACGTGGCAAGGCCGGTGATCGCGGTCAGGTCGAAGCCGTCGAAGCTGGTGCCGTATTCCAGCGCGGTGACCGTGCTGCGCCGCCGTTCCCAGGACGGGTCGGAATAGACGCTTTCATAGCGCCCGGTGGCCAGCGGACCCGAGATGTAGCGGAACTGTTCCTTGTTGAACTTCTGGTCCTCGGCCAGCGTGGTCAGGCGCAGGGAACCGCCCTCCTGCAGATCCCATTCCGCCGCCGCAAAGCCGGTCATGCGGCGGGATTTGCCGCCATCTTCTGCGCCGGTCACCGGGTTTGCGATCACGCCCGGATCGCGGGCGAATTCCAGCCCGAAGGCAAGGGCGGGGCCGCGATCCGCCTGACCCGACCACAGGATCGACCCGTTTCCGCCCAGCGGCGCCGCCCCGGCATCCGATCCCGACAGGCCCAGGTTGATCTCGCCCCCCGTTCGGCTGCCGGGCCGGATCGTGTCGAAGGCCAGAAGCCCGGCTTCCGAATTGCGCCCGAAGGTGGTGCCCTGCGGCCCCTTCAGCAGCGTCACGGTTTCGGCTCCGAAGAAATGCGGCAATTGGATCGTGCCCATCGGCAGCGCGACGCCGTTCACCAGATAGCCGACCGGATCGGACAGCGCATTGTCGAAGGCCGACATGCCGCGCACCACCAGCCGCTCTTGCGAATTCGCGCGCTGGAAGACGGTATTGGCCGAACGCCCGGCCAGAATGCCCAGATCGGCCGCGACGGGCCGCGCCAGATCGCCTGCCTCCAGCACCGTCGCGGTGGCTGCGGATTTCCGGGCCAGTTCTTCCCATAAATTGCTGAACAGCGTGATCTGGCCCAGATGCAGCGGCGCCTCGTCTTGGGCGAGGGCCAGGCCAGGGGGCAGGCCGGTGGCCAGGGCGGTGGACAGGCTGCACAGCGCGATGCGGCGCAGGACCCGTTGGGGGGAAGAGGTTCGGAACATGGCAGGCCTCCTTTTCAGGGGCTGGTGCCATGGCGGGCGGCGGGATTCTTGTAACTGACGAAAATACTCTTGAATTTGCCGAAGCCGGGTCAGGTTTTTTCCCTTGCCTGCCGCCGCCAGTCGGTTGCCGTCATGCCGTGGCGCCGGCGGAAGGCGTTCGACAGGTGGCTTGCATCGGAAAAGCCGCAATCCGCGGCAATTTCGGTGAAGCTGCGCTCGGTGTGGCGGATCAGCCCTTCGGCCGCTGTCAGCCGCAGCTGGCGCAGATGTTCGAACACCGTCATGCCGGTCGCCGCGCGATAGATCTGGTTCAGCGTGACATGGCTCATCCCGGCTTCCTGCGCGATCTCGGACATGGTGACCGGCTGGGCCAGCCGCTCGGACAGAAAGGCCTGCAGGCGGGCGATCAGCAGATCATGATCGCCGCCCGGCTGGCCGTTGGCCGGCGCGGCGGCGATCTCTTCCAGCGCATGGCCGATCAGCGCCAGGCACTGGCCTTCCTTGCGCAACAGCGCCGCCGGATCGCTGCGCCCGTCCAGCAAGGTTTGCAGCGTCGCCGTTCCGGGCACGGGCAGGCGCAGACGGCGGAAGGGGGCCGAGGGCGGCAGCAAAGGCGCCAGCATCGCCGCCAGGGCCGGGGAAAGCCCCGAAACCGACAGTGCGATGACAAGGTTCGAGCAGCCCTCGCCCTTCTCGACGATCCGCTGCAGCCGCCTGCCGCCCGACCGGATGATCCAGCCCTCGCCGCCGGTCATCGCATGCGCCTTTCCCTGCGGGTCGATCAGCAGCATGCGGCCCGACAGGTTGAAGGCCAGGATCAGCTGATCCTCGGGGCGGCGGATGTCGTCATCATGGCGGATCGCGGCCGAGAAATGGCTGTGGGCCAGCACCAGCCCCGGATTGATCCGCATCACATCGACATGCGTGCTGCGGTTCAGCCCCGGCAGGGTGACCGAGGTCGGGCTGCCCGTCTCGTGCGGGGTGAAGCGATGCGGTTCGATCAGGTTCATTTCTGCCCCGCGGCGGGTTTGGACGGGGGCGGCCCGCGCTGCCGGATGGGACAGAATAATAACTGATTGGAATAGTCAAGAATACGCCGCCCGGCCCGGGTCCGGTGTTCCGGGTTCCGGGTTCCGGGTCGCGCGGCGCGAGCGGCAGCGCGCCCGGTGCTGACCGGGCGCGCCCAAATCTGCTCAGCTGCCGAAGCGCACGCAGATGTTCTTGATCTGCTGATAGGTGGCAATCGCCTCCAGCCCCTTCTCGCGGCCAAAGCCCGACAGCTTGTAGCCGCCGAAGGGGAACTCGACATCCAGCCCGATCCCGAAGGCATTCACCCAGACCTGACCCACGCGCAGATCCTGCGCCAGTCGCATGGCATGGTCGATCGAGCCGGTATGAATCCCCGCCACCAGGCCGAAATCGGAATCATTGGCCATCGCGATCGCCTCGTCCGGCGTGTCGAAGGGAATGACGCTGAGGATCGGGCCAAAGATCTCCTCACGCGCGATCCGGGCCTGATTGGTCACGCCCACCACCAGCGCCGGGCGCACATAGGCGCCGTTCTGCAAGGCCGGATCCTGAGGCAGCTCGGCGCCCATCAGCAGCTCGCCCTCGCTTTGCGCCAGGTCGTAGAACCGTTCGACATCGGCCTTGTGACCGGCATTGATCACCGGCCCCATGTCGGGATCCTGGGTCGCCTGGCCCAGGCGCAGGCCCTTGATATGGTCATGCAGCCGCGCGACCACCGCGTCATGGGCGCGGCGTTCGACCAAAAGCCGCGTGCCCGCATTGCAGACCTGCCCGGCATGGGTCAGGAACCCGCCGGCAATGATCGGCAGCGCCTTGTCCATATCCGCATCGGCAAACAGGATCTGCGGCGACTTGCCGCCCAGTTCCATGCTGCAGGGAATGGCATGCGTCGCCGCCGCCTGCAGCACCCGCGTGCCGGTCGGGACCGAGCCGGTGAAGGTGATCTGGTCGACGCCCCGGTGCCGGGCCAGCGCATCGCCGATCACCGAGCCGCGGCCGTTTACCAGGTTCACCTGGCCGTCGGGCAGGCCGGCCTCGCGGCAGATCTTCACGAATTCATAGGCGCTCATCGGCGTGTCGCTGGCGGGCTTGATCACCACCGCGCAGCCCGCGGTCAGGGCGGGCGCCACGCCGCGCGCGATCAGCTGGAACGGATAGTTCCACGGAATGATCTGCAGCGAGACGCCGATCGCATCGCGCACCGTCCAGTCCATGATGCCGCGGCCCAGCGGGATCGAGCTGCCATGCTGCTTGTCGGCCACGCCGGCGTAATACTCGAAGAACCGCGCCGAACAGTCGACTTCCCAATAGGCATCGCGCAGGGGCTTGCCGCTGTCGCGGCTTTCCAGCCGGGCGATGTCATCGCGCCGTTCCAGCATCAATTCCCCGATCCGGCGCAGGATGCGGGCCCGTTCGAAGGGGCGCATGCGCAGCCAGGGGCCCGCGTCAAAGGCCTGGCGCGCCGCCGAGACGGCCAGATCGACCTCGGTCAGCCCGGCCCGCGCATAGCTGCCGATCGCGCTTCCGGTCGAGGGATCAAAGGATTCGGCGGCGCCGTCCGAGGCCTCTGCGATCTCTTTGCCGCCGATGACCAGTGGAATGTGTTGCATCTGGGTATCTCCTGTCGAACAGTGTCAATGTGTATACAGTTACGCCGTACTTGTCGACAAGAATTGACTTTGTGTGTGAGATGTGGGTTAAGCTGCGGCAAGCTTAGGGAGACCAAATGAAAACCGGACTGAATGGGAAGGCGGCCCTTGTCACCGCCGGCGCACGCGGGCTTGGCCGGGCTTCGGCCTTCGCGCTGGCGGAAGAGGGCGCAAGAATTGCCGTGGCCGGCCGCGATCTGCAGCGGATGGCCGGGCTGGAAGCCGAATTGCGGGCCGCCGGCGCGGCCGATGTGCGCCTGGTGCGGATCGACCTGGCCGAGCGCGCCTCGATCGCGGCGGGGGTGGAAGAGGTGGTCCAGGCCTTTGGCGGGCTGGATGTCCTGGTCGCCAATACCGGCGGTCCCTCGTCGGGTCCGTTCATGGATTTCGACCGGGACGCCTGGCAATCGGCGCTGGATGAAACCTTCCTGCCGCTGGTCGATCTGTGCCGGGCCGCGCTGCCCGCGCTTGCCCGCTCGGGCCGGGGCCGGATCATCTTTGTCACCACGGTGGGCGTCAAAGTCGTGCAGCCGAACATGGTGCTGTCGGATTCGATCCGGCTTGCCACCGTCGGCATGGCGAAATCGCTGTCGATCGAATTCGCGGCCGAAGGCGTGACCGTCAACTGCCTGTGCCCCGGTCCCTTCGGCACCGACCGGATGGAATACCTCGTCACCTCCTCGATGCAGCGCGACGGGCTGGACCGCAAGGCGGCCGAGGCGCTGTGGCTGGGCGAGGTGCCCGTGGGCAAATTCGGCGATCCCCAGGATTTCGGCGCCATGGTCGCCTTCCTTGCCTCGGATCGCGGCTCTTTCATCACCGGCACGGCCATCGCGCTCGATGGCGGCAAGTCCCGCGCCTATTAAGAACTGGATCGTCCCATGCTTGACAATTTTCCCGCCGCCGATGGTGGCACCGCCCTGGTCGCCTGGCTGAAATCCGCCGGGACGGAACATGTGTTTTCCGTCTCGGGCGGGCCGATCAACCCGGTCTATCGCGCCTGCGCCGAGTTGGGCGTTCAGCTTGTGCATTGCCGCCACGAGGCCGCCGCCTGCTATATGGCCGAGGCCCGCGCCCGGGTGAATGGCAAGCTGGGCGTGGCGATGGTGACCCTGGGGCCGGGCGTCACCAATGCGGCGACCCCGGCGATCGTGTCCAGTCTTGGCGGCACGCCGCTTCTGATCATCGGCGCGCAATCCAGCACGGCGGTCACCGATCGCGGCGCGGGCATGACCTTCGACGTGCTGCCCGCGATGCGCGCGGTCACGAAATGGGCCGGCCGTTGCACCGATCCGCGCCGCCTGCAGGAATATCTGGACATGGCCTGGCGCCATATCTGGGCCGGGCGCCCGGGGCCGGTCTTCCTGGAAGTGCCGACCGACATCCTGCATGCGCCGATCGAGGACCATTACCGCAGCCAGCTGCCGCCGCCGCCGGCGAAACCCGGTCTGCCCGGCATCTGCGCCGGCGACCGGCAGGCGTTCGAGACGCTGCTGGCCGATGCCAGGCGCCCGATCCTGCTTCTGGGCGACGATGTATTCTTCAATCCCAGCGACCGGCTGGCCGAAGCGGTGGAGAAGCACCATCTGCCCTTCTTCACCCTGCGCCTTGCGCGCGGCGCGCTGGATGAACGCCACCCGCTTTGCGCGGGGCCCGGCTATGTGCCCTGCAATGCCGCGCTGAAGCGCGCGCTGGCGGAATCGGATCTGGTCATTCTGGTCGGCCACCATTTCGAATTCGATCTGGGTTTTGGCGCCGGGCTGGGCGAGGCGACCAAAGTGGTGCAGGTCGCCACCGATGCGGTTCTGCTGCATCGCAACCGCCGGGCCGACATCGCCTTCAACACCAGCGCCTTCCACTTCCTCTGGCTTCTGGCCGAGGCCGCGGCGGCGCCCTCTGACCGGGCCTGGGGCCAGGCGCTGGTTGCCGAATGGCAGGCCGAGCGGGCCGCCCAGGCCGGCGAGAACGGGCCCGAGGGGCTGCATCCGATCAATGCCATCGATGCCGTGACCGACGCCGCGCCCGAGGACACGATCTTTGTCACCTCGCATGGCAATGTGGATTTCTGGGCCGATGGGCGCATCCAGGTGAAGGCCCCGGGCCGCTATCTGCGCGCCGGCCAGTCGGGCACGCTGGGCGCCGAGGTGCCCTATGGGCCGGGCGCGCGCTTTGCCGATGGCAAGGCGCCGGTCGTCGTGTTCGTGGGCGATGGCGGCGTGGGCTTCCATGTGACCGAACTGGACACGGCCGAGCGCTACGACGCGCCGGTGATCATCGTCGTCCTGGATGACGAGATGTGGGCCGCGATCTCTTTGCCGCAGGAAATGACCTATGGCACGACCTGGGAAATGAACCTGCCCCGCCGCGACTGGGCAGGGGTGGCGCGGGCGCTGGGCGGCAAGGGCTGGCTGGCGCGCAGCGAGACCGAAATCGCCGAGGCGCTGCGCGCGGCCATTGCCTCGGGCAAACCCGCGATCATCCAGGTGCCGGTCCGCAGCGTGATCAGCCCCTATATGAAATCCATTTCCTGAGCAGGGAGAAGACAATGCAGATCTGGAAAGACGGCGCAGCCGAAGGCGTGGTGCCTCCGAACCATTTCGGGAATTTGCGGACCCTGGACGTGGTGCCGTTCAAGGGCCGGAATTTCGCGGTTCAACTGTCGCGCGCGCCCAAGGGCGGCGGGGGCGAGTTGCACAGCCATCCCGACTGGTCACAGGTGTTTTTCGTCATGAAAGGCGCGCTGACATTCGATACCGGCGCCGAGCGTTTCACCCTGACCGCCGGAGAAGCGGTGCTTTTCGAGCCCAATGATCCACACTATACCATCAATGAGGCCGACGAAGAGTCCGTCAGCCTTGTGATCACGGTGCAACAATAGTCGCCAGGCCCGAAGGCCTGCCCCGACAAGATCAGAAACGCGTCAGTTCAGTGAGGCAACTTGACTTTGCACGAGAAAGCCGGAGCCAAGGCGTCATCCGAGGAAATCGTCCAGATCCTTGAAGACGATATTCTGAACGGGCGTTTGCCGCCTGGGACGAAGCTTGACGAGCAGGCGCTCGCCAATCGGTTCAACGTCTCGCGCACCCCCGTGCGCGAGGCGATCCGGGAATTGTCGGCCAACAACCTGGTCGAGGTGCGCCGCAATCTTGGCGCAACGGTCAAGACCCTGACCGCGGCCGAGGTGATCGACATGTTTCTGGTGCTGGCCGAGCTGGAAGGCCTGGCCGCCCGGCTGTGCGCGCGGCGGATGTCGATCGAAGAGATCGAAGAGGCCCGCGCCTGCAACCGGGCCTGTGCCGAGGCCGCGGCCAACAATGACTATGCCGGGTTCCTGGCCGCGAATGCCGAATTGCATGCGCTGATCCAGCGCGGCGCGCGCAGCCAGTTTCTGGCGACCGAAGCCGCGAAACTTGGCAAAAGGCTGGCCGGCTATCGCCGGGCGATCACCCATCCGCGCCAGATGGCCAGCTCGCTTGACGTGCATGAACGCATCCTCAGCGCGATCTCGGCCGGGGATGAGGCGGCGGCGCAATCGGCGATGCGGGCGCATGTCGATGTGATCGCCGGATCGGCGGCCGATATCGTCATGGCGCTGGGCAATGCGCCCACGGCCAAGCGCGACATCGGCTAGGCGGACCTTCCGCAAGCGACAGGACAAGAAGCCGGCGGGGCTGCCCTCGCCGGGTGGTGAGATGCATTCCTATGGACAGAGCCATGACCGGATCCCGACTGATTTCCAACACCATGCCCGAACACGGCCAGCCCCTGACCGAAACCGAAAGCCAGATCGCCGGCAAGGCCGGTCCGGCGCGGGTGCGGGTGATGCTGGGCGCCTTTCCCGATTACGCCCCCACGCCGCTGGTCGACCTGCCCGACAGCGCCTCGCGCTTCCGGGTTGGCGCGGTGATGCTGAAGGATGAAAGCGGCCGCTACGGTCTGGGCAGCTTCAAGGCGCTGGGCGGGGCCTATGCCGTCGCGCGGCTACTGCAGGCGCAGCTGTCGGACCAGCTGGGCCGCATGGTGGCGCCGGAAGAGCTGTTGACGCCCGAGATCCGCGCGCTTGCCGCCAGGATCACCGTCTGCTGCGCCACCGATGGCAATCACGGCCGCTCGGTCGCGCGGGGGGCCAGCCTGTTCGGCTGCCGCTGCGTTATCTATCTGCATGCCGGCGTCAGCACGGGCCGCGAGGCGGCCATCGCGCAATTCGGCGCCGAAATGCGCCGGGTTCCGGGCAATTACGACGATTCCGTCGCCGAGGCGCGCCGGGTGGCCGAGGCCGAAGGCTGGCTGCTGGTGTCGGATTTCTCGTCGGAAGGCTATGAAGAGATCCCGGGCCTGGTGATGCAGGGCTACACGATCATGATGGACGAGATCCTGGCCGAAGCCCCCGCGCCCTTCACCCATGTCTTCGTCCAGGCGGGCGTCGGCGGGCTGGCGGGCGTGGTCTGCGGCTATTTCCACGATGTGCTGGGCGCCAGCCGCCCGCGCACCATCGTGGTCGAGCCGGATCTTGCGCCCTGTCTGCAGGCCAGTGCGGCGGCGGGCCGTCTGGTTTCGGTGCCGGCGGGCGCACCCACCGTCATGGCGATGCTGGAATGTTACGAGCCTTCGCTGGCCGCCTGGCGGATCGTCGCGAAAAGCGCCGATGATTTCCTGCTGATCAGCGATGCCGAGGCGGTGGCCGGGCTGCGCCGGCTGGCGGGCGAAAAGGCCGGCGACCGCGGGCTGGTGATCGGCGAGTCGGGCGCTTCGGGCTATGCCGCGCTGCAGGTGGCGGCCGATGACCCGGATCTGCGGGCGCGACTGGGGCTGGACCGCACGTCCAGGGTCTTGCTGATCGGCACCGAAGGCGCCACCGACCCCGAAGTCTATCAGGCGCTGCTGGGCCAGGCCTGATCCGGCAGCGGGCGGCCCGCGCGCCCGGGCCCCATGGGCTAGATCCCGGCCGGCGGCGCCGTGCTGCCGGTCGGCTGAAAGAACCCGGTCACGAAGCTGTGGAAGGCCTGGGCCGGCGGCCGCAGGCTTTGACCGCGCAGATGCAGGGCGCAGATGCTGACCGGCGCCAGCGTTTCGCGGATCGGTCGGGCAATGACCTGGCGCCCGTCATAGGTTGCCGAAGTGTCGGGCAGCGCGTTGTGGATGGTATAGCCGCGACCCTGCCCGACCAGGCCCCGGATCAGTTCGAACGAGGTTGATCTGTAGGCGATGGCCGGGGTGATGCCCGCGGCCTTGAACAGCGACAGGAAGTAGTCGCGGGTGATCGGCAGGTCGAGCAGCAGATAGGGCGCCTCGGCCAAGTCGGCCAGGCTGACCGAAGGCGCCGCCGCCAGCGGATGCGAGGCCGGCAGCAGGACGCAGGGCGGCAGCGCCTTGAGGCGGGTGGCGGCGATCTCGGGCGGAAGCCCGTAATCGTAGCCGATCGCAATCTCGTGCCGGCCTTGCAGCAGCCCGTCCAGAATCCCCGCCTGGCTGGCCTCGTCCAGCCGGACCGTCAGCGCCGGCAGGCGTTCCGAAACCTCGGCCAGCAGGCGCGGCAGATAGCGCAGCGCCAATGTGCCAAGACAGCCCACGCGCACCTCGCCCCGGGTCTCGGGCCCGATCTGCCCGACCCGGTCCTGGAACTGGCGGACATGCCCCATCAGGACCTCGCATTCCGCAATGAAGCGGCGGCCGGCGGCGCTGAGCGTCACGCCCCTGGCGTGATGGCGGATGAACAGCTTCGCCCCGACCGCGTGTTCCAGATCGGTAATCGCGGCGGAAAGCGAGGGCTGGGATATTCCCAGATCGCGCGCCGCCTGGGTGATGTTTCCGAATTCGGAAACCGCAATCGCATAGCGCAGCGCCCGGAATGAAAGATGCATTGGCCTTCCCGATCTTTGGCATAGGCAAGAAGTATTTTAGCTGGGGCCCGGTTTGGGCCAACATGGCGTGGCAGTTCGAAAACCTGCGCGGCCGCGGCGATGTGTCAGGGCCCGGGCCTGAAGCGCGATTGCGCGGCGCCGGGCCGGGCGCAACCGCGGCAGACCCCGGCGCCCTGGCCCGGCCCCGCCCCTCTGTGCCCGGCGCCTTCGCCCCGCCGCGGGCGGCGATCCTTCCTTGACTGAATGAGAGACCGCATGACTGATCCTTCCCCATCCCCGACTGATGCCGCCCCCGGCGCGCTGGTCTTCTATTCTGAATTCGACGACCCCGAAGAGTGGCGCGCGGCGCTGCTGGCGCAGATGCCCGATCTGGATTTCCGGGTCTGGCCCGATATCGGCAACCCCGACGAGGTGCGCACGGTTTTCGCCTGGCTGCCGCCGAAAGGCTTTTTCAGCCAGTTCCGCAACCTGACCCAGGTCATCAATCTGGGCGCGGGTGTCGATGCGCTGGTCGGGCGCGATGACCTGCCGGATCTGCCGATCTCGCGCCTGTCCGATCCGGGCATGGTGCGGCTGATGTGTTCCTATGTCGCCTTCGGCGTTCTGCGCTTTGCCCGCGACATGGACGATTTCGAAGCGGCCAAGAAGCGGCGCGCCTGGCATTACATCCATCCGCGGCCCCTGCACCGGATCAAGGTTGGCGTGATCGGGCTGGGGGCGCTGGGCGCCTCGGTCGCGCGGGCGATTGCCGATCTGGGCTTTGCGGTCACCGGCTGGGATATCGCGCCGAAAGCGCTGCCGAATGTCACCTGCCTTAGCGGAGAGGCGGGCCGGCTGCAGGTTCTGGGCGGATCCGAGATCGTGGTGAACATGCTGCCCCTGACCCCGCAGACGCGCGGGGCGCTGGATGCTGCGGCCTTCGGCGCCATGGCGCAGGGGACGAAATTCATCAATGCCTCGCGCGGGGCGGTGGTGGTCGAGCGCGATCTGATCGCGGCGCTGCAATCTGGCCATCTGGGCGGCGCCCTGCTGGACGTGTTCGAGACCGAGCCCCTGCCGCAGGACCACCCGTTCTGGGACATGGACAATGTCTTCATCACCCCGCATCTGGCCAGCATCACCGTGCCCGAAACCGCGGCGCGCGACGTGGCCGAAAGCATCCGCCGGGTGGCCCGCGGCGAGGCGCCGCTGAACCAGATCAATCCGCGCAACGGGTTCTGAGGGCTGCAGAAAAAGCGAAGGGGGCGCGTGGCCTGCGCGCCCCCTTTCTGCCGTTCGGCCGCGGCGCATTCAGCCGCCTTCCCGCGCCGTCTTCGCCAGATGCCACAGGACGCTGGCCGTCAGCGGCGTGCCCGTCACCCCGATATCCAGCGCATGGGTCACGGCATTGGCAATCGCCGCCGGCGGCCCGATCGCCCCGCCTTCGCCCAGGCCCTTGGCGCCCAGCGGGGTCAGGCTGGTCGGGGTTTCGAAATGATGCACCTCGATCATCGGGATCTCGGGCGCCTGCGGCATCAGGTAATCGGCGAAGCTGGTGGTCAGGGGCTGGCCTTCCGCGTCATAGACGAAATGCTCCCACAGGGCCGAGCCGATGCCCTGCACCACGCCGCCCCGCACCTGGCCGTCGACGACCAGCGGGTTCAGGATGGTGCCGCAATCCTCGACCACCACATAGCGCAGCAGTTTCAGCTTGCCGGTGCGCAGGTCGATATCCACCACCGCGGCATGGACGGCATTGGAATAGCTGCCATCCTTCGGCCCGTCGACGCTGGCCTCGGCCGCAAGCCCCGGCGCCATGCCTTCGGGCAGCCGGTCGACATTGCGCAGGGCCGAGCGGGCGACATAGGCAAGATCGACGAAACGGTCGGGCTGGTCCGAGACGAAGGCCTTGTTGTCGCCCAGCTGCACGCTGCCCACCGGGGCCTGCAGCAGATGCGCCGCGATGGCGCGCATCTTGCCGGCGATTTCGGTCGCGGCAAGATGCACCGCGCCGCCGCCCAAGGGGCCGCCGCGGCTGCCCCAGGTGCCCACGGAATAGGGCGCGCTGGTATCGCCGTGCCGGACATAGATCCGGTCGGGGGTGATGCCCAGCGCATCCGAGGCGACCTGCGCCATGGTGGTTTCCAGCCCCTGGCCGTGATTTTGCAGCCCCAGGTCGATCAGCACATGGCCATCGGTCATCACCTCCAGCCGCGCCGCGATATAGCCGGTTTCGATCGGCACCCGCCTGCGGGTGAAATCGGGCGTGCCATGCGCCGTCTGCTCGATGAAACAGGCGATGCCGACGCCGATCCGCCGGTTGGGATCGCCCGCGGTCGCGCTGGCACGGGCAAAGTCGGGCGCCAGCAGTTCGCGGGTCTTTTCCAGCGATTCCACGTAAGAGCCGGGGTCGTAGCTGAAGCCCAGCACATTGCGATAGGGGAAGGTCCGGATGATGTTCTTCAGCCGGAAGGCGATGGGGTCCATGCCGATTTCCCGCGCGATATCGTCCATCAGCCGTTCCTGCGAGAACACGGCCGAGGGACGGGCGACGCCGCGATAGGTGCCATTGGGGCATTTGTTGGTGGCAAGGCTGCGGAAGGTCGCCTCATAGGCCTGGAAGTCATAGGGCCCCGGCATCACCTTCGCCGCCATGCCGGATTCGCCGGCCGCCGAGAAGGGATAGGTGGAATAGGCGCCGATATCGACGGTGATATCGGCCTTCAGCCCCAGAAGCCGGCCCTCGGCCGAGACATAGGCCTCAAGCGTGTGGCGATGGTCGCGGGCATGGATCGAGGCCATCAGGTTTTCCCGCCGATCCTCGATCCATTTCACCGGCCGGCCGGTCTGGATCGCGCACCAGGCGACCAGCACCTCTTCGCCGAAGACCTGGCCCTTCACCCCGAAACCGCCGCCGACATCGGGCGCGATCACACGGATGCGGCTTTCGGGCAGGCCCAGTTCCTCGGCGATATAGGTCCGCACCAGATGCGGCATCTGGGTCGAGGACCAGACGGTCAGGAAGCGCTGGCCCGGATCGTATTCGGCCACCACCCCGCGGCCTTCCATCGGCACGCCGGTATGGCGCTGATTGGTATAGGTGCGGCGGATGACATGGGCGGCGGCGGCGCGGGCGGCCTGCAGATCGCCGCCCTTCATCTGCCGTTCCACCCAGGTGTTGTTCTTCCAATGGTCGAACAGCGGCTGGACGGCCGGGTCCAGCGCCTGTTCCATCGTGGTGACCGGATCGAGGAAGTCGAAATCGGCAAACACCATCTCGGCCGCATCCTCGGCCAGATAGGCATCTTCGGCCAGCACCGCCGCGATCGGCTCGCCCACGAAGCGCACCCGGCCCTGGGCCAGAAGCGGCTGTTCGGCATATTGCATCTCGGGGTAGTCCTGATGCGACTTCATCGACAGTTTGCCGATATCCTTGCCGGTGAAGACGGTCACCGCCGGCTCAAGATCGGCCAGCATCGAGGTGTCGACGTCCAGCAGCCGCGCATGCGCGACCTGGGCGCGGACGAATTTCAGATGCAGGCAATTGGCCGGCCGGATGTCGTCGATATAGCGGGCGCGACCCGACAGCAGGCGCGGATCTTCCAGCCGCAGGACACGGGCGCCGATCTGGCGTGGCGTTTCGGCTTTCACTGCGCGGCCTCCGTTTTGGCGGCCAGGGCGTCGCCGATGGTTTCGCGCACCGCCTCGACGATGCCCTGATAGCCGGTGCACCGGCAGATGTTCCCGCTCATCGCCTCGCGGATCTCGTCGTCATCGGGCATCTGGCCGGCGCTGACCTGGGCCTCGACAAAGGGCAGAAGCGCCATCAGGAAGCCCGGCGTGCAATAGCCGCATTGCAGCGCGTGATTGCGGCGGAAGGCCTGCTGCAGCGGATGGGTCGCCTCGGTGCCGCCCAGATCCTCGACGGTGCGGATCGCCCGGCCGTCCATCTGCACGGCGAAGGTCAGGCAGGACAGGCGCGGGCTGCCGTCGACATGCACGGTGCAGCAGCCGCAGGCGCCATGGGCGCAGCCGATATGCACGCCGGTCAGGCCGCAGTCCTCGCGCAGGACATCGGCCAGAAGCCGGCGCGGTTCGGCCTCTACCACATGTTTCCTGCCGTTCACGGTCAATGTGATCCTGGTCATCTTTTCCTCACGGCTGTGCGTTCAGCGCAATGTCACGGGCGCGCTGCAGGGCGCGGCCGGCCAGTTCTCCGATCAGGGCGCGGCGATACTCGGCGCTGACCTGAAAATCCCCGGCGGGCGCGATCAGCCCGGTCACCCTGTCGCCCAGGGCGGCGGCATCCAGCCCGGCCAGGGTCTGGCCCTGCAGGGCGGCTTCGATCTCGGGCAGGCGGATCGGCGTCATCTTCGCCCCGCCGCAGACGGTGGCGGCCCGGCGGATCACGCCGCCTTCATGTTCCAGCACCACCCCGAACGACCCCATCGCGAAATCGCCCAGCCGCTCGCCCAGCTCTTCGAAGGCGCCGCTATGGGCGCCTTGCGGGCAGGGAAAGATCACCGAGACCAGCATTTCGCCGGGCTGCACATCGGTCATATAGGCGCCCTTGAAGAAGTCGCAGGCCGCCACTTCCCGCCGCCCCGCGGTCGAGGCCAGAACGATCCGCGCCCCGTGCAGCACCGCCATGGCCGGCAGTTCCGCGGTGGGATCGGCATGGCACAGGCTGCCGCCAAGGGTGCCGTTGCGCCGGATCGTCGGGTGGCCGATCCAGTGAACCGCCTCAAGCAAGGCCGGAAGGTGCCGGCGGATCAGCGGGTCGGTCAGATAGCGCTCGTGGCGCACCATCGCGCCGACATGCAGCGCGCCCGCCTCTTCCCGGATCTCGTCCAGGCCAAGGTCATTCACATCGACAAGGTGATCGGGCCGGGCCAGGCGCAGGTTCATCATCGGCACCAGGCTTTGCCCGCCCGAGATCGGACGCGCCTCTTCGCCATGTTCGGCCAGCAGCGCCAGGGCATGATCCAGGTCTCGGGCCCGGTGATAGACGAACTCTTTCGGCCGCATTGCCGCTCCTCTCTGCTGCTGCGGGGTCATCGCCCGCTGGCTGTCGGATCAGGTTAGGTCGAGGTCAAATTGTATGCAACATAAAAAACTTTGTAGACACATGCGGGGAATGGGTATTACGCTACCGGCAAGGCGGCACGAGGCCGCCCGCTGAATAACAGGGAGCGCAACATGCGTATACGAACAACGCTGACGGGCGGAATCCTCGCCCTGGTCCTGACCGCCGTGGCTGCGCAGGCGGAAGTCCAGTTGCGGATGGTGGGCGCCTGGGCGCCCGGATTCTCGCCCACGGCCGAGATCGGCAAAAGCTTTATGGAGAACGTCAACCGGCTGGGCGAGGGCAAGGTTTCGATCCAGTTCATCGGCGCCGATGACGTGATGCCGCCGCTGGATCAGCCCGAGGCGCTGGTGAATGGCGTCTTCGACGTCTGGTATGGCGCGCCGAATTACTGGGCCGGCGTGGTGCCGGGCGGCGACATCACCGAATTGTCGCCGGCCAAGATCCCCGATGGCGGCCCCGGCACGCCACTGTACGATTTCCTGGTCGAGGCCTTTGCCGCCAAGGGCGTGCGCTATCTGGGCCATGCCGCGGGCGTGCCGGGCGTTGGCGCGCATTACATGACGACGCGCTTCCCGCTGACCTCGATCGACGATCTGAAGGGCCACCCGGTCCGCGTCACCCCGCTGTCGCGGCATTTCGTGCAGAAGGCCGGCGCCGAGTCGATCACCCTGCCGCCGTCGGAAATCTTCCTGGCGCTGGATCGCGGCACAGTCGATGCGATGACCTGGCCGATCGCCGATGCCTATACCCGCTATGGCTGGCAGGATGTGACCAAATATCTGGTCGATCAGCCGATGTATCGCAGCGGCGGCGGGCTGGCGATGAACCTGGACAAATGGAACGCGCTGGAGCCGGAAATCCAGCAGATCCTGCTGGACAGCGTGAAAGAGACCCAGCTGTTCGCCCAGACCTGGTTTGCCGACAATCAGGATGAGCAGGTCGGGCTGATGAAGGCCGCCGGCATGGAGGTGATCACCCTTGATCCCGCCGAAGCCGAACGCTGGAACCAGGTCGTGGTCGATGCGCTTTGGGCCTATTACGACACGATCTATTCGCCCGAGCAGATCGCCACGATCAAGGATCTGTTCGCAGCGGCCGCCCAAGCCGACTGACGCAGCCGCGGCAGCGGCCCCGCGCTGCTGCCCATCCCCTTCATACAGTCGGACATCGAAATGCGAACTCCGCTGCGGGTATTTGACCTGCTTATCACACTCATGGCCTGGATGGCGGCCCTGCTGCTTCTGACATTGATGCTGGCGACCGTCGCGAAGGTCGGGCTGCGGGCCACCACGGGCTACGGGCTTCTGGGCATTGATCAGCTGAGCGGGCTGATCATGGTCTGGATGACCTTCCTGGGCGCGCCCTGGGTTCTGCGCGAAGGCGGCCATGTCGTGGTCGACCTGCTGATCCTGAACCTGCGCGGACGCAGCGCCCAGGTCTTTGCGGTCGTCGCGGCCCTGCTGGGCGCGATCGTCTGCCTGACCATCGCCTGGTTCGGCCTGCAGGCCGTTCTCACCTCGTTGCGGCGCGGCATCCTGGTTGCGGCCGAGCTGGAAATTCCCCGTGCCGTCAATATCGCGCCCATTCCGCTGGGGATGCTGTTCCTCGGGCTGGAATTCCTGCGGCGGGCGGCAACAGCGCTGTCCGGCGGCACGGTCGTGACGCAAGGCGAAGGACATTAAGATGGAATGGTGGGTCTTTCTTTCGACGTTCTTCCTGGGCCTGACCGGGCTGATGCTGATCGGTCTGCCCGTCGCCTTCGCCTTTCTCGCGGTCAACATGATCGGGGTCTATCTGCTGTGGGGCGGCTTCAACGGCTTCAACCAGCTGGTCCTGTCGATCGACAGCTCGATCTCGACCTTCATCCTGGTGCCGATCCCGATGTTCATCCTGATGGGCTCGGTGATGTTCCATGCCGGCATCGCCGAGCGGATGATCCGGGTGATCGACCAGTGGCTGGGCTTCATCTCGGGCCGGCTGGCCGTGCTGACGGTGGGCGCCGGCGCGGTTCTGTCGACGCTGACCGGCGTTGCCATGGGCTCGGTCGCGATGCTGGGCGGCACGCTGACCCCCGAGATGGAGCGGCGGGGCTATGCGCGTACGCTGGCGATCGGGCCGGTCTTGGGCAGCGGGGCGCTGGCGATCCTGATCCCGCCCAGCACGCTGGCGATCGTGCTGGCCAGCGTGGGCGGCTTCTCGGTGGCCAAGATGCTGATCGCGATCATCCTGCCGGGGATCCTGCTGGCGATCATGTATGTGATCTACATCCTGATCCGGGTGAAGCTGCGCCCGCAGGATGCGCCGGCCTATGAGGTGCCTTCGGTGCCCCTGTCGGTAAAGCTGCGCGACACGGCGCTGTATCTGGTGCCGCCGGTCATGGTCGTGGTGATGATTGTCGTCTGCATCTTCACCGGCCTGGCCACGCCGACCGAATCCGCCGCCATCGGCACGTTCATCACCTTCTTCCTGGCGGCGGCCTATGGCGATCTGAGCCTGGCCAAGCTGAAACACGCGCTGCTGTCTTCGACCAAGCTGTCGGTGATGATCCTGATCATCATGACCGGCTCGGCCAGCTTCAGCCAGTTGCTCAGCTTCTCGGGCGCGACCGGCGCGATCACCACCTGGGCCACGGCGCTGGATGTCTCAAGCATCACGCTGATGCTGATGATGATGGCGCTGGTGCTGATCGTGGGCATGTTCATCGAACAGACCTCGATCGTGCTGATCACCATGCCGATCTTCCTGCCGATCATCGGCGCCATGGGCTGGGATCCGATCTGGTTCGCCGTGGTGATGATGGTCAATCTGGAACTGGCCACCATCACCCCACCCGCCGGCCTGTCGCTGTTCGTGATGAAAGGCGTCGCGGTGCCCGGAACCACCATGGGGCAGATCTACCGCGCGGCGCTTCCCTTCATCCTGATCAACATCTTGCTGATGTTGATCCTGATCCTCTGGCCCGCGCTGGCGCTTTGGCTGCCCTCGCTGATGTAGGCCCGGCCTGACTTTCAAGGAGAGTTCAAATGACTGACACAACGAGAGAAAAGCTGCTCTCGACCATCGAGGCCAAGCGCGATCATGCCATCGGCTTCCTGCAGGATCTGGTGCGCATCCCTTCGGTCACCGGCGACGAGGCGGCGGTGCAGAAATTCGTGTCCGATTACATGGCCGGCCTCGGGCTTGATGTCGACATGTGGGAAACCGACTGGGAGGCGCTGAAGCGCCATCCCGGCTATCGCCCGGTCGCGCGCGGCTATGAGGGCCGGCCGAACATCGTGGCCACGCGCAAGGGCACGGGCGGCGGGCGGTCGCTGTTGTTGAACGGCCATACCGACGTGATCCCGGTCGGCAATGGCGAAGGCTGGACCGATGATCCCTGGTCGGCGCTGATCAAGGATGGCCGGATCTATGGCCGCGGCGCCTGCGACATGAAAAGCGGTGTCGCAAGCCATATCCTGGCGCTGGAATACATCGCCGCGGCCGGGATCCGGCTGAAGGGCGATGTGCTGGTGAATGTGGTGATCGACGAGGAAGTGTCGGGCCATGGCACCCTGGATACGGTGATCCGCGGCTACAAGGCCGATGCGGGCATTTCGGGCGAGACCAGCGATCTGGCGGTGCAGCCGGCCTGCATCGGGCGGATCTGGTTCGAGATCGCCGTGCAAGGCAAGCCCGCGGGCATTCAGCAGCGCTATCTGGGCATCTCGGCGATCGAGCTTGGCAACAAGGTCGTCCAGGCGGTGAAAGAGCTGGAAGACCATCGCGTCGCCACCGTCACCCATCCGCTGTATCCCAATGCGCTGGATTCGCTGCCCTGCATGATCGGCAGCTTCCAGGCCGGCAATTACCCCAGCGCCTTCCCCGACACGGCGCTGCTGAAGGGCAGCATCGGCACGGTTCCGGGCGAAGATCATGAAGGCGTCAAGCAAAGCCTGCGCGACAAGATCGCAGCGCTTGCCGCCTCGGACCCCTGGATGCGCGATCACCCGCCGGTGGTGAAATTCGTCGGCTATGACGCCGAAGCCTCGGAGATCCCGGTGGCGCATCCGATCGTGCAACTGCTGTCGCAGGTTCATACCGAGATCACCGGCAAGGCGCCGGTGATCAGCGGGCGGCAGGGGGCGGCCGATACACGGTTCCTGAATTCCTACGGGGCGACGCCGACGGTGATCTACGGGCCCGGATCGACGGCCGTGATGCATTCGAATGACGAATATGTCTCGATCGAGGATTACCTCACCGCGATCAAGGTCATGGCGGTCTGCATCTGCGACTGGTGCGGCATCGACGCCTAAGCCAAAGCCGGGCCCCCCGGACCCCTGGGGTGCCCGATCATGAACCTGCCGGGGCGGAAGTGAATATGCCTGTAATCAAACAAAAATTCGACGTGAACCATCCAAGGCCGGTGGTCTGGGACATGCTTCAGGACATCCCGCGGGTCGTGGGCTGCGTGCCGGGGGCCGCGCTGGATGGCCCGCTGGACGGCGACAAGGCCAAGGGCCGGGTCACGGTGAAGCTGGGCCCGGTCAAGGCCAATTTCGGCGGCGAGGCGACGATCAGCGCCGACCGCGCCGACTGGAGCGCGAAGATCGCCGGTGTCGGCGTTGACAAAAGCCATGCCTCGCGGGCGAAGGGCGATGTGTCCTATCGGCTGCTCAGCCCGCAGCCCGGGGTGACCACGGTCGAGGTCGAGGTGGATTACGCGCTGTCGGGCTCGCTGGCGCAGGTGGCGCGCGGCGGCATCGTCGAGGCGGTGGCCGAACAGATCTGCGCCGATTTCGCCGCCAATCTGGAAGCCGAGATCGCCGCCGAAGCCACCCCCGCCGCCCCGCAGACCCCGGCCGATCCCGCCGCGCCGCCCCTGGCCGAGGCGCCGCGTCCGGTGGCGCGGGCAAGCGAGCTGAACATGGTGCAGATCATGCTGCGGGTGGTCCGGCGCAAGATCGCGCGGCTGTTCGGGCGCGGCTGATCGCGCCGGCCCTTGCTGATCCCGGATCCGGCCCGCAGCCTTGCCGCTGCGGGCCTTTTCCGTGCAGCCCGGCCGTCAGGTGCTGGCCGTCAGGTGCTGGCCGGCGCCGCGCGCTGGCTGGCGCCGTGGTCTTTCAGCGCGGCGATGTTGACCGCGCCCGCCTGGGCCATCACGCCGCGCAATTCGTTGCGGAAGATCGCCATCAGGTGATCCGGCCCCCGCGCGCCCATCGCCGCGACCGAGGCCAGGAAGGGGCGCCCGGCAAAGACGAAATCGGCGCCCAGCACCAGGGCCTTCAGAATGTCCAGCCCCGACAGGATCGCGCCATCGACCATCAGCTTGATCCGCTCGCCCACCAGCGGCCGGATCTGCGGCAGCAGGCTGACCGCGGCCGGGGCGGCATCGAACTGGCGGCCGCCATGGTTGGACAGGATCACCCCATCCACCCCCAGCGCCACGGCCTGCAGCACATCCTGCGGATGCTGGATCCCCTTCAGCACCAGTTGCCCCGGCCACAGATCGCGCAGCCGCGCGATCAGCGCCCAGGTGAAGGCGCCCGACATCTCTTTGTCGACATAGGCCGCGACCTGGGCCGCCGACGCGCGCGCCCCGGCATAGGCCTTGAAATTCGAGAACTCGGGCTGGCCATGGCGCAGCATCGCCCAGGCCCAGGCCGGGGCGGCAGCAACCTGGCGCACCGTCGTCAGGCTGGGGCGGAAAGGCACGGTCAGCCCGTTGCGCAGGTCGCGCAGCCGCTTCTGGCGCATCGGCGTGTCCAGCGTCAGCACCAGCGTGCGCACCCCGCAGCGCTGCGCCCGCGCGGCCAGATCGAAGGTCGCGTGGACATCGTCCTTGGGCACGCAATACAGCTGCATCCAGCTGTGAGGCGCCAGCGCCATCGCGGTTTCGATGTCGATATTCGCCACCATCGACAGCACGAACCCCACCCGCTCCCGCGCCGCGGCCAGGGCCAGGTGACGGTCGGCCTGCGGCCAGACCAGACCCGAAAGCCCCATCGGCGCAACGCCCAGCGGCAGGGCATAGCTTTGCCCGAAAAGCTGGGTCTCGGTCGAGGTGTCGCGGATTTCAACCCCGTAGCGCGGCAGGATCTCGATCCGGTCCAGCGCCTGGCGGTTGCGCGCCAGGCCCAGTTCCTGGCCGACCCCGCCTTCCAGATAGTCCCAGGCAAAGCCCGGAACCCGCCGCCGCGCCCGCGCCAGCAGCGCCAGGCTGTCGGGCAGGCGGCGCAGCGCCTTCGCCTCGGCCGAGGTGGCCGCCCCCGCCCCCCAGCCGGATCCGGCGGGGCGCTTCTGTGCATCTGTCATCGCGGGCTCCGGTTCTTAGGCAGAGGGGAAGGCGCGCAGGTTCTTCGGGTCGCAATGCAGCCCGATCTGGCGCCCGGGTTCGGCCTGTGCCGCCTGTTCGCGGTCGGTCAGCCGCAACAGGATATGGCCGCCGACCGCCCCCGGATGATCGACCAGAATGTCGAAATGCCCGCCCTGATAGATCCGCATCGCGACCGTGCCGCGCAGCATGGCCGGCTGGCCGTCGGGCACCAGGGTCAGATGCTCGGGGCGGATGAAGACCTCGCAATCCTGACCCAGAACCAGATCGGCCTGGGCTTCGGGCAAGCGCAGCGGCCCGGCCTCGGTCAGGATCACCGCCGCGCCGCCCCGGATTTCGGTCAGCCGCCCGAAGATGCGTGTGACATCGCCCAGGAACGAGGCGACGAAGCCGTCGCTTGGCCGTTCATAAACCTCGTCCGGGGTGCCGACCTGCCGCACCCGGCCTTCCGACATCACCGCGATGCGATCCGACATGCTCAGCGCCTCGGCCTGATCATGGGTGACGAAGACCGTGGTGATGCCCAGGCGCTGCTGAATCTCCTTGATCTCGACCTGCATCGAGCCGCGCAGGTTCTTGTCCAGCGCAGAAAGCGGCTCGTCCAGCAGCAGAACCTGCGGATTGGTGATCACCGCCCGCCCGATCGCGACCCGCTGCTGCTGGCCGCCCGACAGCTGGCGCGGATGGCGGTCGGCGAATTTCGTCAGCTTGATCACCTCAAGCGTGCGCGCGACCTGCGCGCGGATCTCGGCTTTCGGCAGCTTCTGCATCTTCAGCCCATAGGCCAGATTGTCGGCCACCGTCATATGCGGGAACAGCGCATAGTTCTGGAACACCATGCCGATCTTGCGCCGGTAGGGCGGCAGGCGGGTGACATCGGCCCCCGCCATCCTGATCGCGCCGGAGCTGGGCGTGACAAAGCCCGCGATCATGTTCAGAAGCGTGCTTTTCCCGCAGCCCGACGGACCCAGCAGGGTCATGAACTCGCCCTGCCGGATTTCCATGTCGATGGGCGCCAGCGCGATGTGGCTGCCGAATGTCTTGCCGGCCTGGACGATGTCGACCGAAGCGCTTTGCATGATGTGGCCCTCAGTGATCTTGGGATTTGATGGCCAGGATCCGCCCCAGATCCATCAGCCAGTTGGTCAGTGCCAGAACGACGGTGATCATCACGAAGAACATCACCGACAGCGCCGCCATCGACGGATCGGCATATTCCCGGACGTAATTGTACATGGCGACGGGCAGGGTCTGGGTCGCCTGGGCCGAGACGAACAGCGTCGCGGTGAATTCGTTGAACGACAGGATCGCGGCAAACAGCAGGCCCGAGAACAGCCCCGGCACCATCAGCGGAAGGGTGATGGTGCGCAGCACCGCCCAGGGCCCGGCGCCGAGGCTGGCCGCCGCCCGTTCCAGGCTGGGGTCGATGCTGCGCAGCGAGACGAAGACCGCGCGCATCACGAAGGGCAGAACCAGGATGACATGGGTCACGATCACCACGGCGAAGCTGCGGTTCATCGCGACCTGATTGGCCAGGATCAGAAAGCCGATGCCGATGGTGAAGGACGGGATCAGCAGCGACGAGGTCAGCAGCCCTTCCAGCAGCCGCTTGCCGGGAAAGTCGCAGCGGTCGATCACCCAGGCGAAGGCGCCGCCGATGCTGACCGCGAAGACCGAGGTCCACAGCATGACGATCACGCTGTTCCACAGGCCGCGCTGGAAATCGCGATAGGTCAGCGCGCGTTCGAACCAGCGCAGCGACCAGTCCTTGGGTGGGAAGGTGATGACCGCGCCGGCGTTGAAGGCAACGATCGCGGTCACCACGGCGGGCAGCAGCACGAAGCCGATCAGCAGTGAAACCAGAAGCCAGAAGGCGATGCTGTGAAAGTTCAGACGCATGCGCTTACCCGACCCGGATATGGTCCAGCGGGCGCAGCGCGAAACGCATCAGGCCGACCAGGACGATGGTGAAAAGGACGCCCGCCAGGCTCAGCACCGCGGCCAGCGGGAAGTTGAAGCTGGAAATGCCGATCTGGTAGACGACATTGCCGATCATGTTCACCTTGCCGCCGCCGATCAGCTGCGGGGTGGCGAAGGCGCTGAAGGTCCAGGCAAAGCAGGTGATGATCCCGGCGATCAGCCCCGGCGCCGACAGCGGCAGGGTCACATGCCAGAAGCTGCGCAGCGGCCCCGCCCCCAGGCTTTCCGAGGCCTTGGTATAGGCCGGGTCGATCTGGCTGATCGCGGTCGCCAGGATGATGACCATGATCGGCAGGGTGAAATGGACCAGGACCAGCACCACCGCGGGCAGGGTGAACATCATCTGCACCGGCTCGGCGATCAGGCCCAGCTGCAGCAGGGCGGCATTGATGAAGCCGGAATTGCCCAGGACCAGCAGCCAGGAATAGGTGCGGGTGATCTCGCCTGTGAACATCGGCGTGATGGCGATGATCAGGATCGTCGCCCGCAGGAAGGAACTGCGCACCCGCACCAGCGCATAGGCGATGGGATAGCCGACCAGCAGGGTGGCCAGCGCGGTCAGCAGGCAGATCAGCGCCGTGTCCGAGAAGACGGCGATCAGCAGCGGGCGCAGCAGGAACGAGAAATTCTCGACCGTCCAGCCGCCGACGACCAGGCTGCCCGGCACATGTTCGCGCAGGCTGAAGACCAGGATGCAGGACAGGGCGGCCGCGTAAAGCAGGGCCAGAAGGATGGCCGGCGTGACAAACCAGTAGAAGATCGAGCTTCGGGTCATGGATCGCCTTTCAGGGTCCGTTGGGCGAGGCGCAGGCAACAGCGATGCGGGCGGTCCGGATCGGACGGACCGCTTGTCATGGGTCTGACCCTGCGCCCGGACCGGCCGGGCGCAGGGGCCTGTGGAAACTCAGTTGGCGATCATCTCTTCCGAGAACCAGGTCCGCCATTCCGTCAGCTTTTCGGCGCGCAGTTGCGGGTCGACATAGATCGCCTCGCTTTGCCATTGCTCGGGCGTCAGGAACACGCCGGGCAGGGCGGCGACTTCGGGCGGCACCTCGACGCCCTCGACCGTGGCGCCGCCTTTCTTGATCGCCACGATCTTGGCCTGGACCTCGGGGTCCAGTGCGGCGTCGATGAAGGCATAGGCCAGGTCCAGCTTGTCGGTGCCCTTCATGATGCCGATGGCATCCATGTTCAGCACCGCGCCCTCTTTCGGAATCACGATCTCAAGGTCGATGCCCTGATCGCGCAGCTGATGCGCCATCATCGACAGCATGACCTGCACCGGGGTTTCCCCGGTCGAGATCAGCTGCTCGCTGGCCGCATCCGAGGGGAAATAGGCGCGCACATTCGGCTTCAGCGCCTTCAGCTTGTCGGTGGCCTGGCGCCAGTCCTCGATGCCCAGCCCTTCCATCTTCGCAGTGGCGGCGATGATCGACGAGGGATCGAAGTCGGACAGCCCGATCTTGCCGGCCAGCGCGGGCGACCACAGATCGGCCCAGCTGTCAAAGCGGACATCGGGCACCAGGTCGGGCACATAGACGATGGTATAGACATAGGACCAGACGCCGACATGGCCCGGGCTGATCTTGGCCTGGTCGAACAGCTTGTCGGCATTCGACAGGCGCGACATGTCCAGGGGCTCGAACAGGCCGGAATTCTGGTACAGCCAGCCGACATGCGCCGTGGTGAAGGTCACGTCGCTTTCCGGCGCGCCGGCGGCAAGCTGCGCCTGGTTCAGCCGGTCGATGGTGCCGCCGGTGATGAACTCGACCTCGGCGCCGGTGTTTTCGGTGAATTTCGCAGCGATGGTTTCGGCGATCAGATCGCGCCAACCTCCTCCCCAGGAGCTGATGCGAAGCACCTCTTGCGCAAGCGAGACACCCGAAGATGCCAGCAGGATCAATGCGGTGGTGCCGGATAGTGCAAGCCTAGACATGCGTTTCCTCCCTAGAATGCATGCAATGGTAGCAGCGGTGTTTTAAGTATGAATCTTTATGTATGCAATAATAAACAACGTGCATGCGATATGCCTGCCGCCGCACCGGCTGCCAAAGGCAGAGGCGGCCCGCCAAAGCCCAGGGCGGGAAGCGGGGGGAAGGGTAGGGGGCGAAGGGGGGAACAGCCCGCCGCCCCGCCCGAAGCGGGCGGGGGCAGGTCAGACGGCGGCGCGGGGCCGACGGACGCGGAAGGCCGCGGGTTCAGGCGCCGAAATGATAGGTGGATGTCGCCGGATCGAAGCCGACGATCGACAGGCCGGCCTCGAACCGCGCCAGCATCGCGGCCCGGCTTTCGGCCCGCGCGGCCTGGGCCTTTGCGCCGGCCTGGCGCACCAGCATGTGGAAATCCGGCACCACAGCCACCTGGTCGCGGATCTGCATCTGGGGCCGGCCATCGACATGCAGCTCGGCCACGACGCGGTCGCTTTCGACGCCGCCCTGATAACTGCCTTCGGCGCCGTAGTAATTCACCAGATAGCGCGTGCCGATCGCGCCCAGATTGTTGATGTTCAGATTGGCATTGCGGGTCATCAGCGGATCATAGGTCCAGCGGATCCGCCTTATGCCGCGGGCCCGGCACCAGTCGCGCTGATAGGATTTCAGCGCCGCCCCCAACCCGCGGCCGCGATAGGCCGGCAGCACCGCCAGCCGGTGGCTGTGCTGCACTTCGGGGTCGGCGGTGGGAAAGCCGAAGACATAGCCCGCCAGCATCGCGCCATCAAAGGCGCCGGCGACGATGCCGCCCTCGGCCTGGATCACCATCAGCAGATCCGGCGGATCGGCCTGGTCATCGTCCCCCCAGACGGCATGCTGCATCGCATAGGCGGCGCGGAACTCGGCAAGGCCCTTCAGGTCGCGGCAGACGATCATGGCCGGATCGTCTCGACCGAGGTGGAGATCGTCTCCAGGAAATCCCAGTCCATGGTCACGCCGATGCCGGCGCCATTGGCGGGGATGGGCATCAGCCCGTCGCTGGTTTCCAGCTTCTCGACCACGATGTCGCGGGCGAAGTAGCGCGACGAGGACGAGGTGTCGCCAGGGCGCGAGAATTGCTCCAGCGTGCAGAGATGGATGTTATGCGCCCGGCCGATCCCGGCCTCCAGCATGCCGCCGCACCAGACCGGCACGTCATGCGCCAGGCAAAGGTCGTGGACCTGCTTGGCCACGACATGGCCACCCAGCCGCCCGACCTTGATGTTGATCACCCGCCCCGCATCGCTGGCCAGCGCCTTGCGGCAATCGGGCAGGCTGCGGATGCATTCGTCCAGGCACAGCGGCGTGGCCAGCAGGGATTGCAGCCGCACATGGTCATGCAGGTCGTTCCAGGCCAGCGGCTGCTCGATGTAATCCAGCCCGTAGCCGTCCATCGCGCGCAGCACCGGCAGATCGGCCAGCGTGTAGCAGCAATTCGCATCCACTGTCAGATGGGTATCGGGAAACTCGGCCCGCACCGCATCCAGCAGCTTCAGATCATGCCCCGGCATCACCTTCAGCTTGATGCGCCGATAGCCCTGCGCCACATGCAGCCGCACATCGTCCAGCGTGTCGGGGATCGGCTTGATCCCCAGCGAGACGCCCACTTCCACCTGATCGCGCGTGCCGCCCAGCACCTGCCACAGCGGCAGGCCCTGCACCTTGGCCCAAAGGTCCCAGAACGCCATCTCGACCGCGGCCTTGGCCATCTGGTGATCGCGCCAGGGCCGGAACAGCCGCTCGATCTCATGCGGATTGGCGAAGGCGCGGCCCACCATCTGCGGCAGAAACACCTCGCGCATCATCATCATCGACGAGACGATGGTCTCGGGCAGGTAGTCGGGCAGCACATCGGCCACGCCCTCGGCATAGCCTTCCTGCCCGCCGCCCCGCAGCACCACGATCGGCATCACCTTGCGGTACATCGTGCCCGTCGCGATGCGAAACGGGTGCAGCAGCGGCAGTTCGATCAGCCGCAATTCGGCGGATTCGATCACCAGCGGGTCGCGCAGCGGCGCAAGGGCCATGGGGTTTCCTTTGCAAAACATTCGGATGACCCGATCTGCGGATGAAAGATCGGGCAGCCTGCGGGTCCGGGGCAGGGAAGGGCTTTTTTAGTTTACAGTCAAGATTGACTTGATGTTAGGTTACTGTCAGCGTTCGGGACAGGCCGCAGACGCTGCCATCCGGGCTCTTTGGGAGAGGGGGCCGGTGCAGATCGGGGAAGGGGAAGCGATGCAATCAGCCGGGGATGACACAGGCCTTCACGCCCGCCTTCGGGCGATTCTGGTCGAAGGCACCCCGGTCGAGCGCGCGATTTCGGCCTATCTTCTGGACCATATCGTCGACCTGCCCTTCGAGACGGCGGCCTCGCTGGCCGCGCGGATCCAGGTGTCCGAAGTGTCGGTCGGGCGGCTGGCGCGGACGCTGGGCTATCGCAACCTGAAGGAAATGAAAGAGGCGCTGAAGGCCGAGGCCGATCTGCAGGCGATCGCGGCAGTGGGCGACAGCCCCTGGCTGAACGGCGCGGCCCTGGCCGAACGTTTCGCGCATCGCCAGGGCGGAGGCGCCGGCGGCGTTCCGGCGGGGGGGCGCGCCGAGGCGCCCAATCTGGCGCTGGAGCTGGAAATCCGCGCGGTGATGCGCAATCACGAACTGGCCGCCAGCCCCGAATTCCTGCGCTGCGCCCGGCGCCTGGCCACGGCGCGGCAAGTGCATGTCGCGGGTTTCCAGACCGAACGCGGCCTGGCGCAATACATGGCGCATAACCTGGCCTATCTGCGGCCCGGCGTGCAATCCGTGGCGCTGGACAGCGGGCATTTCGCCGAAATCCTGCTGGACGATCCGGCCGGCGCCGCGCTGGTCATCATCGAGATCCGCCGCTATTCGCGCCTGGCGCATGCCCTGGCCAGCAAGGCCCGCGCGGCGGGCATTCCGGTGACGGTGATCACCGATCCCTATTGCGGCTGGGCCCCCGCCATCGCCGACGAGGTGCTGCGCGTCGATACCGACTTCAACCATTTCTGGGACGCCTCGGGCCAGATGGCCGGGCTGATCAACCTGCTGGTCAACCGCGTCTTCGAAGAGATCGGCCCCGGGATCGAGACCCGGCTGAACGCCATTTCCGCAAGCTACGGCCAGTTCGTCGGCCATCACCGCTGACGCCCCGCCCCGACCATTCCTGCAGAAGACCACAACAACAGCCCCGAACAGGGCATCCAACCGGAAGGAACATCATGAAGACGATCCGCTCGCTTCTCCTTGGCACGGCTCTGGCCGGGGGCGCGCTTCTGCCGGCCCAGGCGCAGGACGTGACCGTGGTCATGTCGCAAAACGAGGTGGGCGCCACCTCGTACAATCCGATCACCGCGCAGCTGCTGTCGGTCGGCGCCTGGCTGATCTACGACCGGCTGGTCGCCAAGGACGAGAAGCTGCAATACGTGCCGCAGCTGGCCGAAAGCTGGGAAGAGGCGCCCGATGGGATGAGCTGGACCTTCAAGCTGAAGCCCGGCGTCACCTTCCACAACGGCACCCCCTTCACCGCCCAGACCGTGGTCGACTGGCTGCCGCTGTATAAGGGCACCGAGAACGAATATCTGTTCGACGCGATCGACCATGCCGAAGCCGTGTCGGACACCGAAGTGCGCTTCGTGATGAAGCGGCCCGAGCCGAACCTGCTGTACAACCTGTCCACCGTTTACGGCTCGATCCCCGATCCGGCCGTGTTCGCCGAACTGGGCGAGGATTTCGGCGTGGTCGAGGCCGTGGGAACCGGCCCCTTCAAGCTGGAAAGCTTCGAGATCGGCAACCAGACCGTGCTGGTGCGCAATGACGATTACGCCTGGGGGCCGGGCGCGGCGACCGGGCGTCCGGCCAAGATCGAGACGCTGACCCTGCGCGAGATCGCCGAAGCCTCGACCGCGTTTCTGGAATTGAAGACCGGCGGCGTCGACATGCTGATGAACGTGCCGACCGATTTCGTCGGCGAAGTGACGGGCACCGACAATCTGAAGCTGCTGGAACTGCCCGGCACCGATCTGATCTATATGCCGATCAACGTCACCAAGCCGCCCTTCGACGATGTGAAGGTGCGCGAAGGCGTGGCTTTCGCGATCAACCAGCAGGAAATCGTCGATGCGGTGTTTGACGGGCGCGGCAAGGCGGCGGACGGGTTCCTGATCTCGGCCCTGCCGGAATCGCAGACCGCGCCGGAATTCCGCATCAGCTATGACCCCGACCGCGCCAATGCCGCGCTTGAGGCCGCGGGCTGGGTCAAGGGCGCCGATGGCATTCGCGAAAAAGACGGCCAGCGGCTGTCGGTGACGCTGTGGACCCAGTCCGACAGCATCTTCCGCCGCCTGTCGGAAGTGGTGCAGGCCCAGCTGAAGGCCGTGGGCGTCGAGGCCGAGATCCTGACCTTCGACAGCGCCGCGATCCGCGACCAGTACAAGACCGGCGAGCAGCAGCTGGCAGTGCGCACCTATCTTTGGGACAATGCCGATATCCTGGAATGGTTCTTCGGCGGCGACCGTCTGTATTACCCCAACATCTCGATGCTGAACGATCCCAAGGCCGAAGAGCTGAAGGCGGCGGCGATGACCGGGGCGAAGACGGCGGCCGAGCGCGAGGCGAATTTCATCGCCTATCACCAGTATATCAACTCGCTGTATCCCTATGCGCCGATCTACGAGCCGGTGCAGCTGATCGGCTACAATGCCGAGCGCCTCTCGCTGCCCGAGCCGCTGCAGGCCGCGCGGTTCAACACGCTGGGCTTCCTTGAACTTGACGTGAAAGAGTAAGCCATTGCTGGGCTTCGCCATTCGCCGCATCCTGATGCTGGTGCCGGTCTTTCTGGCCGTGTCGGTGATCATCTTCCTGATGATCCACCTTCTGCCGGGCGATCCGATCGACAATCTGCTCAAGATCGGGGCGGGGCCCGAACAGCGGGCGGCGCTGACCGCGAAATACGGTCTGGACCGCCCGCTTTACGAACAATACGCGCTGTGGCTGGGCAATGTGCTGCAGGGCGATTTCGGCACGGCCATCGTGCAGCGCCGCCCGGTGGCCAGCCTGATCGGCCAGGCGCTGCCCTATTCGCTGGCGCTGGGCGGGCTGGCGCTGGTTATGTCGACCGTGCTGGGCGTGACGGTCGGCGTCATCGCGGCCAGCGCCAAGGGCAGCTGGCTGGATCAGGGGCTGATGGGCGGGGTCCTGTTCGGCTCGATGTTGCCGAATTTCTGGATCGGCCTGCTGCTGATCCTGATCTTCTCGGTCAGCCTGGGCTGGACGCCGGTCTCGGGCGCGCGGGGCTGGGAAAGCCTGATCCTGCCGGTGGTGACCATCGGCCTTGGCGGCACGGCCCTGGTCGCCCGGGTGACGCGGGTGGCGATGATCGACGCGCAAAGCCGCGATTTCGTGATGCTGCTGCATGCCAAGGGCGTGCATCCGGTGGTGATCCAGCTGCGCCATGTGCTGCGCCATGCGCTGATCCCGGTGGTCACCATCCTGGCGCTGCGGATCGGCTGGATCCTGGGCGGCGCGGTGACGGTCGAGGTGGTTTTCGCGCGGCCGGGCCTGGGGTCTTTGCTGATCAAATCGCTGAACCAGCACGATTACCCGGTGGTGCAGGCCTCGCTGCTGATCCTGGCGATGGCGGTCCTCCTGGGCACGCTCTTGGGCGATCTGCTGCAGGCGGCGATGGATCCGCGCATTCGGGATGGGCTGAAATGACCGCCGCCGCCCCCCGTCCGGGCCTGCTGCCCGCTGTGCTGCGATCGGCCCCCGTTCTGGCCTTCACCAGCTGGAAGGGCGCCATCGCCGGCAGCTTCCTGCTGCTTCTGATCCTGGGCGCGCTGCTGGCGCCCTGGCTGACGCCCTATGAGTATGACGTGCAGAACCTGCCGGGCGCCTTCCAGCCGCCAAGCCTGGCCCATCCGATGGGCACAGACGAATTCGGCCGCGATCTGCTGACCCGCATCCTTTACGGCGCGCGCACCTCGCTGTCGGTTTCGGGCGTGGCGATCGCGATCTCGCTGTTCTGCGGCATGGTGCTGGGGGCCAGCGCCGGCTATCTGGGCGGGCGCTTCGACCGCGCGGTGATGGTTGTCGTCGACCTGACCTGGGCCTTCCCCGAGATCCTGGTGGCGCTGATGCTGGTGGCGATCATCGGCCCCGGCACCACCGGCACGCTGGTCGCGATCTGCGTGGCCTATCTGGCGCAGTTCACCCGGCTGACCCGGGCGCAGGTGATGTCGCTGAAATCGGAAACCTTCGTCGAGGCCGCCCGCGGCATGGGCGCGTCTGGGACCGCGATCCTGTTCCGCCATCTGCTGCCCAATTGCTTGGGCCCGGTCCTGGTGGCGGGCATGCTGGCCACGGGCGATGCGATCATTCTTGAGGCGACGCTGGGCTTCTTTGGCCTCGGCGCGCAGCCGCCGACCCCGTCCTGGGGCGGCATGATGTCCTCGGGCTCGGGCCTGTTGTTCAAGGGGCCCTGGATCATCCTGTTTCCCGGCCTGTGCATCGCGCTGACGGTGGTGGCAATCAACCTGTTCGGCGATGCGCTGCTGCACAAGCTGGACATCCGCGAAAGGGTGAGGTCGGCCTGATGCTGCTTGAGGTGAAGGACCTGTCGCTGAGCATCGGCATCCTGCGGCTGCTGGACCGCGTCAGCTTTGCCGTTGATCGCGGCCAGGTGCTGGGGCTGGTCGGCGAAAGCGGCTCGGGCAAGTCCCTGACCGCGCTGGCGCTGACCGGGCTGGTGCGGCGGATCGGCGGGGTGGTGACCGGCGGGGTGATCCTGTTCGACGGCCAGGATCTGGCCGGCCTGCCCGAGCCGGCGCTGCGCCGCCTGCGCGGCAAGCGCATCGCCTTCATCACCCAGAACCCGATGTCGGCGCTGGATGCGCTGAAGACCATCGGCGATCAGGTCGATCAGGTCGCGCGGCTGCATCTGGGCCTGTCGCGCCGCGCCGCCCGCGCCCGCACGGTCGAGATCCTGACCCGGCTGCGCATTCCCGATGCCGCCCAGGTGGCGCGCGCCTATCCGCATCAGCTGTCGGGCGGAATGAAGCAACGGGTGGTGATCGCCATGGCGCTGGCCGCCGATGCCGAGCTGATCATCGCCGACGAGCCGACAACGGCGCTGGATGTGACGGTGCAGGCGCAGATCGTGATGATCCTGGCCGATCTGGTGCGGCAACGGCAGATCGGGCTGATCCTGATCACCCATGACATGGGCGTCGTGGCGCAGATCTGCGATCTGGTCTGCGTGCTTTATGCCGGGCGCGTGGCCGAAAGCGGGCCGGTCGAGACCTTGTTCGCCGCGCCGCGCCATCCCTATTCGGCCGCGCTGATCGGCTGCATCCCGCGCGAGGGCATGGCGCCCGGCGCGCTGAAGGGCATTCCCGGCGGCGTGCCCTCGGCCGCGGCCTATGGCGATGCCTGCTGCCGTTTTGCCGAACGCTGCCCGCGCGCCGATGCGCTGTGCCGCAGAACCCGCCCGCCCGAGCGGATCGAGGGCGGCATGACGGTCGCCTGCCACCATCCGCTGCCGCTGCTTTCTGCCGCGCCCGAGGTTGCCCGATGACAAAAGCCGCAGAGCCCTCCGCCGGGGCCGATCCCATCCTCGCGCTCAGCGGTCTGACGCGGCGCTTCCAGTCGGGCGGCGGCTTCCTGCGCCCGGCCCGCAGCATGACGGCGGTGCGCGACCTGGATCTGACGGTGGCGCGCGGTGACTGTGTCGGCGTGGTCGGCGAAAGCGGCTGCGGCAAGTCCACCCTGGCGCGGCTGGCGATGCGGCTGATCGAACCCAGCGCCGGCCGGATCCTGTTCGAAGGCGCCGACGTGACCCATATTCGCGGCCGGCGGTTGCGGGCGCTGCGCAAGAAGCTGCAGATGGTGTTCCAGGATCCCTACGCCTCGCTGGACCCGCGCTATACGGTGCGCGACTGCCTTGAGGAACCCTTCCGCGCGCTGGGCGAGAAGGTGCCCGCCGGCCGGGTCGAGCAATTGCTGGATCAGGTCGGCCTGCCGCGCGCCTTTGCCGGCAATTACCCGCATCAGATGTCGGGCGGCCAGCGACAGCGGGTGGGCATCGCGCGCGCGCTGGCCTATCGCCCCGATCTGATCGTGCTGGACGAGCCGACCGCCTCGCTGGACGTGTCGATCCAGGCCCAGATCATCGCGCTTCTGCAGGATCTGCAGCGCCAGCACGGGCTGACCTACCTGTTCATCAGCCACGACCTGGGTCTGGTGCGCTATTTCTGCAGCCGGATCGTCGTCATGTATCTGGGCTCGGTGGTCGAGGTGCTGGAAGACCCGCAGGCGGCGCCCGCCCATCCCTATACCGCGGCGCTGATGGCATCGTCCTTCACCCCCGACCCGACGGCGCGCGCCACCATCGCGCCGATGGAGGGCGAGATCCCCTCGCCCTTCGCGCTGCCTCCGGGCTGTCCCTTCGCGCCGCGCTGCCCGCGCGCGCTGGACCGCTGCCGCAGCGCCTATCCGCCGACCGTCCCCACCGCGCGGGGCCGTGTCGCCTGTTTCAATCCGATAGAGGCCTGATCCATGTCCTTCCACGTCCTGACCGCCGAACTGATCCAGGAATGCAGCACCTTCAACAAGGGCCGCACCGGGCTGGACGAATACCGGGTCGAGATCCTGGAAACCGGTGCCGCCGCCATCGCGCAGCGGCGCGAGGCGCGGGCCGAGCTGAAGGGCTTTCTCGACGTGGCTGAGGCCGAGGGCTGGCGGGTAACTCATGCGCTTTCGGCCACCGCAACGCCCGGCCCGATCGTCACGGCCGAGGCGTTTGAACATCTTCTGGGCATCATCACCGATGCGGCGGCGGCGCAGAAAGACAGTCTCGACGGGGTTCTTCTGGCGCTGCATGGCGCCATGGCGGCCGAGGGCTGCGATGACCCCGAAGGCGAATTGCTGACCCGGCTGCGCGCGATTCTGGGCCCTGATCTGCCGATCGGCATCACCTTGGATCTGCACACCAACACCACGCCGGAAATGGCGGCGGGGGCGAATGTGGCGGTGTCGTTCAAGACCTACCCGCATGTCGACCATGTCGAAACCGCCAGCCATGCCGCGCGGGTGATGCAGCGGCTGATGGAAGGCCGGGCCCGCGGGCGCACGCTGCGGCTGAAGCTGCCGATGCTGGACGAGGCGAATGGCGGCCGCTCGGATGTGATGCCGACCATGGCCTATTACGACCGCGCCCGCGCCCATGAGACCGAGCCGGGCATTCTGGCCGTGTCGGTCAATTCGGGCTTTGCCGATGCCGATGTGCTGGAAAGCGGCCCCTCGATCCTGGTCAGCTACGATCTGCTGACCGAAGGCGCCGCCGCCCGGGCCGAGCAGATCGCCCGCGACCTGGCCGGGTCGATCTGGGCAGATCGGGATGCCTGCGCGAACCGCTTTCTGTCGGTGGCTGAAACCTGCGCCTATGTGCAGGGCTTTCAGCCGAAACGTCCGGGCCCGCTGGTGATTTCCGACTTTTCCGACAATCCGGGCGCCGGCGCCTATGGCGATGCCACCAACCTTCTGGCCGGGCTTTTGGAGTTGAACCTGCAGAATGCGGGCTTCGGCCCGCTGATCGACCCGGAAGCCGCCGCCACCCTGCACGGCCATGCGCTGGGCGAAACCGTGACCCTGCCCGTCGGCGGCAAATGCGATCCGCGCTATGGCGGGGCGCCGCTGATGCTGACCGGCGAGATCCGGCATCTGTCGGCCGAGGGGCTGCTGGTCGGCGACGGCCCCGTGATCGGCGGCATCACCTTCCGCTTCGGCAAGACCGCGGTGCTGCGGGTGAACGGGATCGACATTCTGATCGTCACCGAACGCGGCCAGGCCTATGACCTGCAGCAGTTCAAGGCTTTCGGCATCCAACCCGAAACGCTGTCGGTGCTGGGGCTGAAATCGCAGCAGCATTTCCGCGCCGCCTTTGAACCGATCGCGGCCGAGGTGATCGTCTGCGATTGCGGCGCCTTGGCCTCGCCCAATTACCGGATCCGCGACTATTTCAAACTGCGCCGGCCGATCTGGCCGCTGGACGAGATCGCGGGCGCGCCGGACTTCCTGATCAGCTGACCGGCGGCGCCGGGTCAGGGCGTGGACAGCGGAATGTCGTATGACAGGGTGAACAGTTCCGACGGGGTCTGCGTCACCGTGACCTCGACCGGATATTTCCGGTCGCGCGTCATATAGACCATTTCCGTCGTCATCAGCGCACTGCCCGGGGCGATCGACAGTGCCCGCGCGGTCTTCTTGCCGGCAATCTCGGCCCGGACCGAGATCAGCACCCGCTCGATCGTCAGGCTGAGGCAGCGTTCGACATTGCGGAAGATCAGCACATCCGAGAAATCGGCGATCCGCAGCTTGTCGCCGATCTCGGGCGGGAAATAGGTGGTGACGATCGTGCGCACCTGATCGCCGGCCACCAATTGGCCGCGCAGGCACCAGCCATCCTGATCCTTGGCCAGACCGAAGTATTTCTCGATCGCCGGGCCGCGGATCCGGTCATAGGACTCGACGACCAGCTGTCCGCCCCGGGTGAAATCGGTCAGATCCTCATAGGCCATGAACCGCGTGCCGCCCCGCTGGGTGGGCGTGCTGGCAGTGACGCGGGCGGGCTTGGCCGAGCGTTTCTGGATCAGGCCCAGATCCTCAAGCTCGCGCAGGCCGCGGCGCACGGTGATAAGGCTGACGCCCAGATGCTCTTCCAGCTCGGCCTCTTTCGGCAGGTCCGTGCCCACTTCCAGCCGGCCCGTCGCGATCATGTCGCGGATCAGATCGGCAAGCTGCTTGTAAAGCGGGCCATCGGCGCGCGACAGGGTGCGGCGCGGAAACAGGTCGATCGGAGCGCTGGTTTCCACCATCGTCGGGGCCCGTCAGGTTGCTTGGACAAGATGCTAATATCACAGTTCCGCCGGTTGAAAAGCCGAAGGGGGCAAATCGACCGATTGCGGGTACCACGACCTTCCGCCCCCGATGCGCCGGGGGCGGGCGGCGCCGGTCAGGCCAGCAGCGCCAGCGGCATTTCCAGCGTTTCGGCAAAGCCTTCCAGAAAGGCCGCCGCCTGATCGTCGGGCACGAGATCGGGGTCGGAACACAGAAGCGCCGACAGAAGGTCGCCGCCCTCGGCCGCGCTGAGCCGCAGCCGCAGGGCCCGGCCCGGCAGAAGCGGCATCAGCACCGGCGCGACCCGCCCGCTGGCGAAGAACTGCACCGACAGCGCCGCCGCGGCGCCGGCATCGTCGCGGCCACTGTCGAGTGCGGCGTCCCGGGCGCGGCGCTGGCTGCCGACCGACAGCCCGGCCCCGCCGCCCAGCAGGATCTGCCTTCCGTCCTGCTCC
>NZ_JAICBZ010000150.1 GCF_020179405.1 Xinfangfangia pollutisoli
AGGCGCGGCAGGCCCGGCCCCAGCCGCCCCGCCGCAAGCGCCCCGGGTTCGGAACTGAGCAGCAGCGCCGCGAAATCGCCCGCGGGCAGCGGCGGCGTCAGATCCTCGGTCCGCATCAGCGGCGCGATCAGCGCCCGGGCCTGCGGGGCGGCTGCGGCCAGCATCTGCGCGAAACGGCTGGCCTGCGGTTCGGGGCGGGTGATCAGCACCGGGATCTGGCCGGCTATTGTCGATTGTCCTGACATGGGCGCGATGGTACCTCCGGGGAGGAGCGGGCCACAAGCAGGACCATGGGCAAGGCGCTGACATTCCTGGGGATCGAATCCAGCTGCGACGATACCGCGGCGGGGCTGGTGCGGCTGGGCGACGGGGGCCCCGAAATCCTGGCCTCGGTGGTCGAGGGTCAGACCGCGCTGCATGCCGATTTCGGCGGCGTCGTGCCGGAAATCGCCGCGCGGGCCCATGCCGAGAAGCTGGACCATGTGGTCGAGGCGGCGCTGGCGGCGGCCGGGATGCGTTTGGGCGATCTGGACGGTATCGCGGTGACGGCGGGCCCTGGGCTGATCGGCGGGCTCATGAGCGGGCTGATGCTGGCCAAGGGGCTGGCGGCGGCGACCGGGCTGCCTTTGGTGGGCGTCAACCATCTGGCCGGCCATGCGCTGACCCCGCGGCTGACCGATGCGGTGGACTTTCCCTATCTGATGCTGCTGGTCTCGGGCGGGCATTGCCAGTTCCTGGCGGTCGAGGGCCCGGCGCAGTTCCGCCGGCTGGGCAGCACGATCGACGATGCCCCGGGCGAGGCTTTCGACAAGGTGGCAAAGATCCTGGGCCTGCCGCAGCCGGGCGGCCCGGCGGTCGAGGCCGAGGCCTTGGCGGGCGATCCCGCGCGCTTCCGCTTTCCGCGGCCCCTGCTGGATCGGCCGGGCTGCGATCTGTCGTTCAGCGGGCTGAAGACGGCGGTCTTGCGGGCCCGCGACGAGATTGTCGCCCAGAAATCCGGCCTGACCCGGCAGGACCGCGCCGATCTTTGCGCGGGCTTTCAGGCTGCGGTAGCCGATGTGCTGGCGGAAAAGACCCGCCGGGCGCTGGCCGCCTTTCCGGCACCGGTGCTGGCCGTGGCGGCCGCGGCCCGGCTGCCCTTCCTGCTGTTTGCCGGTCTCTGAGACGGCCCTTGCGCCGGCCGCGCCAGGGCGCGGTCGGGGCAAGAGATTCCCTCTTTCCTTCCCGGCAGGCTGCGGCTAAATACCGGCCACCCGAGGCCGGGCGCATGCGGATGTGGCGGAATTGGTAGACGCGCAGCGTTGAGGTCGCTGTTCCTTAACCGGAGTGAAAGTTCGAGTCTTTTCATCCGCACCAGCCCGGCCCGGGTCCGTCGCACGGACCTGGGCCTTTTCGTTTCCGCTTCCGGTCCTCTTCCCGACGCCGCCCAGGCCGAATGCCGATCATTTCCCGAAAATTCGCGTCTTAACCGGGATTTAGCCGCAAGACGCTAGCGCTTGTCCAAGATGCGGGCCCGGCGGTCCGCAGATGATCGACAGGCCGAGTGGCGGGCGGGACGCATGACGACCTATTATGGCGGATCGGGCAATGACACGGTCTCGGGCACGATCCTGAACGACACGATGTATGGCGATGCCGGCAATGACAGCCTGAATGGCGGCTGGCTGGACGATCAGCTTTATGGCGGAACGGGCGACGACACGCTGCTGGGCGATCTCGGCTATGACGTGCTGCATGGCGATGCCGGAAATGACCTGCTCTATGGCGGGGACGATACCTATGACGATCTGTACGGCGGCGATGGCAATGACACGCTTTATGCCGGCAACAGCAGCGGCGATTACAGCTATGGCGGGGCGGGCGACGACCTGATCTTTGACGGCGACGGGGCCGACATGGCGCGGGGCGGTCAGGGCAATGACACGCTTTACGGCGGCTACGGCGACGATACCGATGTGGGCGGCACCGGCAATGATCTGATCTATGGCGGCCATGGCAGCGATTCCCTGGCGGGCGACGACGGTCACGATACGGTCGATGGCGGGACCGAGGCCGATACGATCCAGGGCGGGCAGGGCGGCGATCTGCTGACGGGCGATGACGGCGCGGATCTGATCCATGGCGATATCCGCACCTTCAGCCCGTCGGCCTATGCGTCGGGCGGGGCGGGCAGCGCCACGACCTTCAGCCTGACCAACGACTCGACCCTGACCCTCCGGCTGTACTGGATCGACGGCACCGGCACGCCGCAGCTTTACGCCACGCTCGCCCCCGGCCAAAGCTGGAGCGGCGCGACGCTCAGCGACAGCAACTTCATGCTGACCGATGCCGCGACGGGCGATTACCTGTCCGTCTATGTCGGCGGGGTGAACCAGTCGGTCACCTTCACCGAGGATTTTGCCGACACGATCTATGGCGGCCAGGGGGCCGACACGATCTATGGCGATTACGGCAATGACCTGATCGACGCCGGGACCGAGAACGACCTTGTCTATGGCGGCGCCGGCAATGACAGTCTTTCGGGCGGAGCGGGCAACGACACGCTGGCGGGCGACGCCGGCGATGACACGCTGGCCGGCGGGGCGGGGGCCGATGTCTTCTATGGCGGCACGGGGCTGGACGTGCTGGACTATTCCGCCTCGGGCGGGGCGGTGCTGGTCAATCTGCAGACCGGCGTATTTTCGGGCGGCGATGCCAGCGGCGATTCGCTCGGCAGCGGGATCGACGGGATCATCGGCTCGGCCCATGACGACACGCTGACCGGCGCCGATGCCCAGTCGACGATCCCCGCGGACAGGTACACGACCTGGATCTCGGCCGGGGCTGGCAATGACCTGGTCAAGGGCGGCGGCGGGAACGATTCGCTTTATGGCGATGCCGGCAATGACACGCTGTATGGCGGCACGGGCGACGATCTGCTGGCGGGGGGCGCGGGCGACGATTCGCTGATCGGCAATGAGGGATCCGATACGTTCGCGGTCAGCGAAAGCGATGGCCAGGACCAGATCCTGGGCGGCGACGAGGGCGGGGATACCGATATCCTGTCGCTTGCCACCACGCTTGCGGGCGGGGTGACGGTAACGTTCCAGGGCTGGGAATGGGGCAGCTACAGCTTCGGCCCCGGCGCGGCCGGCGGCCAGTTCCACGAGATCGAGCAGATCGAGGGCAGCGCCCAGGCCGATCTGATCGACGCCACCGCCTCGGGTGCGGCGCTGACGCTGTCGGGCAATGCCGGCAATGACACATTGCTGGGCGGCGGCGGCGACGATCTGCTGTCGGGGGGCGCGGGTGCCGATCTGCTGGCGGGCGGGGCGGGCAATGACACGTTGTCGGGCGGCGCGGGACAGGATCTTTTCGGGCTGACGGAAGGCGGCGGGGCGGACCGGATCGCCGATTTCGACATGACCCTGGCCGATGGCCGCACCGCCGATCAGCTGGATGCCAGCGATCTGCGCAATCCCGATGGCAGCCCGCTGCGCTGGGGCGATTACACGATCGCTGATGACGGGCAGGGCAATACGCTGCTGAGCTTTCCCGAAGGCGAAAGCCTGGTGCTGGTGGGCGTGGCGCCGGGCGGGATCGGCAAGCTTGAGGCGCATCAGATGGGCCTGCCCTGTTTCACCGCCGGCACGCTGATCGACACGCCCCAGGGCCGTCGCCCGGTCGAGGCGCTGCGGGCGGGCGATCTGGTCGTGACGCCGCAGGGCGCCCAGCCCTTGCTTTGGGCGGGGGGGCGGCGGATCGACGCGGCCGAACTGGCGGTGCGGCCGGGGCTGCGGCCGGTGCTGATCCGCGCCGGGGCGCTGGGCAATGACCGGCCGCTTTGCCTGTCGCGCCAGCATGCGCTGCTGATCGAAGGGCCCGGGGGGCAGCCCGCACTGGTCAGGGCGGGGCAGCTGGCGCAGCTGGGCCAGGGCGCCTTCCGCGTGCAGGAGGGACG
>NZ_JAICBZ010000151.1 GCF_020179405.1 Xinfangfangia pollutisoli
CGCGCCGATCTGGCCGCCCGCAGGCTGGCCACTGAAAGCGAGGCGCTGGCTGCCCGCGCCGCCCGGCTTGAGGCCGAGACCGATCTGGCCGACCAGCGCACCCGCCTGGCAGAGCGGCAGCGCCAGTTGCAGGCCGCGCAGGACGAGCGGGCGGTCTTCGAACTGGCGCTGCATCGCGAAGCGGTCGAGGCGCTGCCGGCGCTGCGGCTGCGGTTGGCGCAGATCGACGATGCGCTGGACAAGGCCGCGCGGCTGGCCGAGTTGACCACGCTGGTCGCGCCGCGCGATGCGGTGGTGATCTCGGTCGCGCCCGGCGGCATCGGCGCCGTCATGGCCGAGGGCGAGCCGATCGTCGCCCTGGTACCGCGCGACGCGCCGCTGATCGCCGAAATCGGCATCCCCTCGGACGAGGCAGGGCAGGTTGCCCCGGGCGCCGAGGTGGTGCTGAAGATCGACGCCTTTCCCTGGCGGCGCATGGGCGCGGCCTCGGGCACCCTTCAGGCCGTCAGCCCCGCCTCGGTCGCGCCCGAAAGCGGCGGCGCGGCCCGTCATCCGGCCCGCGTCAGCCTGACCGCCCCGCCCGCCGGTCTGAACGCCGGCCTGGCCGCCGACCTGGCCGAGGCCGCCCTGATCCCGGGCATGACGCTGTCGGCCGAAATCCGCACCGGCCGCCGCAGCGTGTTGTCCTTCTTCCTGGATCCGCTGTTGCGCGGACTGGGCGAAAGCCTGCGCGAACCCTGATCCCCGTCCCGTCCAGACCCAAATCCTGAAAGGAGCCGTCATGACCCCGACCCTGACCGCCGATCCCGCCCCCGACGCGCGGATGGACACCGCCCCGATCCCGCCGCCGCAGCGGCTTTTGCATGTCGGCTGCGGTGCGGCCCATCCCGACAAGGTGCCCGCGGCCTTCTTCCCCCGCGGTGCCTGGCAAGAGATCCGGCTCGACATCGACCCTTCCGTCGCGCCCGACATCCTGGCCTCGATCACCGATATGGCGGTGGTGCCCGACGCTTCGGTCGATGCGGTCTGGTCGGCGCATAATCTGGAACATCTGCGCGCGCATGAGGTGCCCCGCGCCCTGGCCGAGTTCCTGCGCGTGCTGCGCCCCGGCGGCTTCCTTCTGGTCACCATGCCCGACCTGCAGCAGGTCGCGGCACTGGTCGCCGAAGGGCGTCTGGAAGACCCGGCCTATGTCTCGGCCCTGGGGCCGATTGCCGCGCTGGACATGCTTTACGGCTTCCGCCCCGCCATCGCCTCGGGCAATGATTTCATGGCCCATCGCACCGGCTTTACCGCGCAAAGCCTGACCGATCACCTGACCCGCGCGGGCTTTGCCGAGATCCGCGTTCAGCGCGACGGCGGCTTCGCGCTTTGGGCCTCGGCCCAGCGGCCCGGATAAGACCCGTCGGGGCGGTCGAAGGCGGGGCCCGAAGGCCCCGCCCCTACAGGAACAGCGCCGAGACCTGGGCCGTGCTCATCACCTCGATCTGGGCCGAGGTGAAGGCATTGGTCTGGGCATTCGACAGCGCGGCGATATCGTCGGTCTCCAGCGCGGTGATCTGGTCGGTGGTGAAGGCCGCGATCTGCGCCGTGGTCAGCGCAACCATCTGCGCCGTGGTCAGCGCCGTCACCGCGTCATTCGACAGGGCGGCAAATTGCTGGGTCGAGAATTTGCCGATCTGCGCGGTGGTCAGCGCGGCCAGTTGTGCCGTGGTCAGCGCCGCCGCCTGGGCCGAGGTCAGGGCGGCGATCTGCCGGGTCGACAGGCCCGCAATCGCCGATGCCGTGAGGGCGGCGAAATCCTCGACCTCCATCACTGCGATCGCTTCGGTCGCCAGCGCGCCAAGTTGCGCCGAGGTCAGCGCGCCCGCCTGATCGACGCGCAGCGCCACCACGTCGTCGGTGCCCAGGCCCGCGATCGCGCCGACCGTCAGCGCCGCGACCTGCGCCGTGGTCAGGCCGGCGATCTGGTCGGTCGACAGGGCCGCGACCTGGGCCGAGCCCAGAACCGCAACCTGCGCCGAACCCATCGCCGCCAGCTGGTCCACCGAAAGCGCCGCGAAATCCGCGGTTTCCAGTCGCAAGACCTGCGCCGTGGTCAGCGCGGCCAGCTGATCGCCCGTCAGTCCCGCGACCTGATCGGTCGACAGCGCGGTGATCTGCGCCGTGGTCAGTCCCTGCAGGGCCGCGGTGGTCAGCGACGCCAGATCGGGCACTTCCATCGCGGCGATCAGCCCCGTCGACAGCGCGCCGATCTGGACCGAGGTCAGGGCCGCGGCCTGATCCTCGGTCAGGGCGACGATGTCATCGCTGCCAAGGCCGGCCAGCGCCGCGGTGGTCAGCGCACCGATCTGGTCGGGCGTCAGGCCCTGCAGCTGGTCGGTCGCCAGCGCGCCCAGCTGGGCGGCGCTGATCGCGGCCACCTGATCGGTGGTCAGCGCGGCCAGCTGATCGGTCGACAGGGCCGCGAAATCCGCGGTTTCCAGCCTTTGCAGCTGCGCCGTGGTCAGAACCGCCAACTGCTCGCCCGAAAGGCCCGCCACCTGATCGCTGGTCAGCGCGGTGATCTGCGCCGTGGTCAGGGTTCGGATCGCGTCGCTGGACAGCGCCGCCATATCCGCGGCCTCGATCGCGGCCAGCATCGCCGTGGTCAGATTGCCGATCTGTGCCGCGCCCATGGCGGCGATCTGATCGCTGGTCAGCGCCACCGCGCCATCGGTGCCCAGGCCCAGCAGCGCGCCCGTGGTCAGCGCGGCGATCTGATCGGGCGTCAGCGCGGCGATCTGATCGGTTTCCAAGGCGGCGAACTGGGCCGAGCCCAGTGCCGCGATCTGCGCCGTGCCCAGCGCCAGAAGCTGGTCGCTGGACAGCACCGCCAGATCGGCCGCCTCGATCCGGGCCACCTGCGCGGTGGTCAGGGCGGCAAGCTGCTCGACCGTCAGCGCCTGCATCTGGCCCGTGGTCAGCGCCACGATCTGCGCGGTGGTCAGAGCCGCGACCTGATCGGAAGACAGGGCTGCGATCCGGTCGGTTGCAAGGGCGGCGATCTGCGCGGCCGAAAACAGCGCGATCTGCCCGGTCGCCAGCGCGGTCACCTGATCCAGCGTCAGCGCGGCGACATCTTCGGTGGCCAGCGCGCCGATCTGGGCGCTGCCCAGGACCGCCAGCTGATCGGGCGTCAGGGCCGCGATCTGGTCGCTGGACAGGGCCACGATCTGCGCCGTGGTCAGGCGCTGGACCTGCGCCGCGGTCAGGGCCGCGATCTGGGCCGTGGTCAGCGCGGCCGCCTGCGCGGTGGTCAGCGCGGCCACCTGCGCCGTGGTCAGCGCGGCGATCTGATCCTCGCTCAGCACCGCCAGATCGCCCGCCTCCAGCCGTGTCAGCTGCGCGATCGTCAGCGAGGCCAGCTGTTCGGTCGTCAGCGCGGCCGCCTGATCGCTGGTCAGCGCGACGATCTGCGCCGTGGTCAGGCCGCGCAATGCGGCGCTGGTCAGGGCGGCCAGATCTTCGGTTTCCAGCGCGGCAAAGGCGGCGGTCGACAGGGCCGCGATCTGGGCCGAACCCAGAACAGCCGCCTGTTCAGCGCTGAGCGCGGCGATATCCGCCGCCTCAAGCCCGCGCAACCCGGCCGAGGACAGGGCGCCGATCTGCGCCGTGGTCAGCGCGGCCAGCTGGTCCGAGGTCAGCGCCTCGATCTGCGTCGATCCCAGCGCCGCGGTCTGCGCCGTGGTCAGCGCGCCGATCCCGACCGTGCCAAGGGCCGCGATGTCCTCGGCCTCAAGCCGGGCGAGCTGGGCCGTGGTCAGCGCGGCGATCTGCGCCGTGCCCAGCGCCGCGACCTGATCGGAAGACAGGGCCAGGATCTGCGCCGTGGTCAGCGCG
>NZ_JAICBZ010000152.1 GCF_020179405.1 Xinfangfangia pollutisoli
CGGTGCGCCCGCGCCGCGTTGCCGGCGCCGCCGCCGCCGCGCTAAGCCCGGTTGCGGGTTACGCCGCCGCACAGGACGAGGATGAACTGGACGAAGACCTGCTGCGCGCGCTGTCGGATGACGCGCCCTTCGCCGCGGGCCCCGACGCTGACGCTGACGCCGACGAAGACGAGGCAGCGGGCGAGGCCGCGCCCGCGGCCGGCAACATCTTTTCCGACCGCGGCGATTTCTCGGATTTTGCCGAGGCGCTGGGCGTCACCGGCCTGCCCGAATTGCTGGAAGCCGCCGCCGCCTATGCGACACTTGTCGAAAAGCGCGAACATTTCACCCGGCCGCTGCTGATGCGCCGGCTGATCACCGATGCCAAGGGCGCGGGGATCACCCGCGAGGACGGGCTGCGGTCCTTCGGGTCGCTGCTGCGCGACGGCCGGATCGAGAAGGTTCGTCGCGGCCAATATGCGTTGCCCGAGGATTCGGCCATTCTGGCCGAGGCGCGCCGCATCGCGGGCTGAGCTGCCATCAGCCCGACCTCAGGCGGAGGGCCCCCGGTCCTCCGCCTGTTGCGTTTCCGCCGGATCGGCCTGGCCGATGCCGCGGAAGATCCGGCGGAAGGGCAGGGCCCAAAGAAAGCCAAGCCCCAGATAGACCGCGACTTCGGCCCAGATCGGCAGCCGCCCGAAGCGCGCGTCCAGCGCATTCATCAGCGTCACGGCAACGACCACATAGGCCGGCATGCCGATCAGCAGGATCAGCAGCGCCAGACGCTTGCGGGCACGGTAGGTCAGGGCCATCGGTTCCTCCCTCGGCGCCTTGGGCCTGCCGCCGCCCCGGCGGGGGCGGTGACAGGGAAAGGCCGGTCAGTCGGCGAAAGGATCGGTCACCAGGATCGTGTCGTCCCGCTCGGGGCTGGTCGACAGCAGGGCGACCGGGCACTGGATCAGCTCTTCGATCCGGCGCACATATTTGACCGCGGCGCCGGGCAGATCGGCCCAGCTGCGCGCACCCGCCGTCGATTCCGACCAGCCTTCCAGCTCTTCATAGACCGGCACGGCGCGCGCCTGCAGATTGGCGGCGGTGGGCAGATAGTCCAGCAGTTCGCCATCCAGCATGTAGCCGGTGCAGATCTTCAGCGTCTTGAACCCGTCCAGCACGTCGAGCTTGGTCAGCGCAATGCCCGACACGCCCGAGGTGGCGCAGGTCTGGCGCACCAGAACCGCATCGAACCAGCCGCAGCGGCGCTTGCGCCCGGTGACGGTGCCGAATTCATGCCCGCGCTCGCCCAGACGCTCGCCATCGGCATCGAACAATTCGCTGGGGAAGGGGCCTTCGCCCACCCGGGTCGTATAGGCCTTGACGATGCCCAGCACGAAGTCGATCGCGGTGGGGCCAAGGCCGGTGCCGGCCGCGGCCATGCCCGCAAGGGTGTTCGACGAGGTGACATAGGGATAGGTGCCGAAATCCACGTCCAAGAGGCTGCCCTGCGCGCCTTCGAACAGGATGCGCTTGCCCGCCCGCCGCGCCTCGGTCAGGATTTTCCAGACCGGCTTGGCAAAGGGCAGGATCTTCGGAGCGACCTCCAGCAGCTTGGCCTTCAGCGCCTCGGCATCGACAGGGTCCAGCCCCAGCCCGGCGCGCAGCGCGTTGTGATGGGTCAGCAGGCGGCCGATCCGCGTGTCCAGCGTGCCCTCGTCGGCCAGATCGGCGACGCGGATCACCCGGCGGCCGACCTTGTCCTCATAGGCCGGGCCGATGCCGCGGCCGGTGGTGCCGATCTTGGCCACCGAATTCTGCGCCTCGCGCGCGCGGTCCAACTCGCCATGGATCGGCAGGATCAAGGGCGTGTTTTCCGCGATCAGCAGCGTCTCGGGGCTGACCGTCACGCCCTGCGCCGACAGCTTCTCGATCTCGGCCAGCAGGGCCCAGGGGTCCAGCACCACGCCATTGCCGATGACGGACAGCTTGCCGCCCCGCACGATGCCCGAGGGCAGAAGCGACAGTTTGTAGACCGTCCCGTCGATCACCAGCGTGTGGCCGGCATTATGGCCGCCCTGAAAGCGCGCCACGATATCGGCGCGTTCCGACAGCCAGTCGACGATCTTGCCCTTGCCCTCGTCGCCCCATTGGGCGCCCACGACAACCACGTTGGCCATGTGCCAGAGGTCCTTCCGTTTGGAATTGCGCGGCAGCTATAGCGATCTGTGGCCGCAGGTGAAACAGGAATTTCCGCCGCAGCCCGCGCCCCTTGCCGATCGGGCCTTCCTCTCTGCAGAAATATCCCGGGGTCCGGGGCGGCGCCCCGGGGCCAGCCGCCCCGTCCGCCCTCTGGCCATGGCAGCCCGGCCTTGCGATAAGACCGCCATGAAGGCCGCCCCGTCCGATCTGCCCGTCAGCCAGGTTCTGCCCGCCCTGCGCGCCGCGCTGCAAGGCGGGCTTGCGGTGCTGGAGGCGCCCCCGGGCGCGGGCAAAACCACGCTGGTGCCGCTGGACCTGCTGGCCTCGGGCGCCTTTCCGGGCCGGATCCTGATGCTGGAACCCCGCCGCCTTGCCGCCCGTGCCGCCGCCCAGCGCATGGCCGATCTCTTGGGCGAACCGCTTGGCCAGCGCGTCGGCTACCGGATCCGGGGCGAGGCCAAGGTCTCGGCCGCGACGCGGATCGAAGTGGTGACCGAGGGTATCCTGACCCGGATGATCCAGTCCGATGCCGAATTGCCCGGCATTTCGGTGGTGATCTTCGACGAATTCCACGAACGCTCGCTGCAGGCCGATCTTGGCCTGGCGCTGGCGTTAGAGCTGCGCGCGGCGCTGCGGCCCGACCTGTGCCTCTTGGTGATGTCGGCCACGCTGGATGCCGCGCCCGTGGCGGCGCTGATGGGCGATGCGCCGCGGATCACCGCCGAAGGCCGCGCCTTCCCGGTGGAAACCCGCTGGCTGCCGCGCCCGATGGATGCCTCGCTGCGCTTCGAGGCTGCCGCCGCGCTGCTGATCCGCCAGGCGGTCGAGGAAACCGAAGGCGGCATCCTGGCCTTCCTGCCCGGCGAGGGCGAGATCCGCCGCGTCGAGGCTGCGCTGCAGGGCCTGCCGGGCTGCACGGTGCAGCCGCTGTTCGGCGCGATGGATCTGGCCGCGCAGCGCGTCGCGCTGGGCCCCGCGCCGGGCCGCAAGATCGTACTGGCGACCTCGATCGCGGAAACCTCGCTGACGCTGCCGGATATCCGCACCGTCGTCGATTGCGGCCGGGCGCGGCGGGCGCGATTCGATCCGGGCTCGGGCATGTCGCGGCTGGTGACCGAAAAGGTGACCCGGGCCGAGGCCGAACAGCGCCGCGGCCGGGCGGGGCGGGTGGCCGAGGGCATCTGCTACCGGATGTGGACCCGCGGTGAAGAGGGCGCGCTGGCCGCCTTTCCGCCGCCCGAGATCGAGGCCGCCGATCTGGCGCCCCTGGCGCTGGAACTGGCGCTTTGGGGCGCCTCGGACCTGCCCTTCCTGACCCCGCCCCCCGCGCCGGCCTTGGCCGAGGCGCGGGCGCTTCTGGCGGGACTGGGCGCGCTGGACGGGGCGGGGCGGATCACCGCGCATGGCCGGGCGCTGGCCGGGCTGCCGCTGCATCCGCGGCTGGCGCATATGCTGG
>NZ_JAICBZ010000153.1 GCF_020179405.1 Xinfangfangia pollutisoli
CGGCGATCACCACGACCGGCCCGCCGGTTTCCTCGACCGCCTGCACCACCGCCCGCGCCAGCGCCGCATCGCGCAGCCGTTGCGCCTGGACCATGCCCGCCATCAGATCCGCCGGCATGGCGCCGCAATGGGCCTGGAACTGCTCGTCCTCGCGCGCGCTCTGCTCGGCCTCGGGCAAGGGCCGGTCCAGCCCATAGCGCGCGGCCTCGGGCCCGAACACCGCCGCGGCGCCCTCGGTCACCGCGCGGCGCACCTGATCGCGTGGCCATTCGGCACCGTAAAGCCGCGCCTCGGGCGCGGCGGCGAAGATCGGATGATACAGCGCGAAATCCGGCCAGCCCGAGCCGTCCCATCCCAGGGCCCGGCCCAAAGCCGCCGCATCCGAGCGGTCGGCCGGCGCCGCGGCCGCGGCCTCGGGCGTCAGCATCTCGAAGACCAGCGCCTTGGGGCGCAGCGCGGCCACGGCGCGGGCCTGGTTCAGGTGATGGGCGGAGTTGTCATGCACCTCGCCCAGCAGGATGACATCGGCTTGCGGCAAGGCGTCCAGCGCCTCGGCGGTGACTTCGGCGGCGCGGGCCGGCAGGGCCAAAGCCAGCGCCAGGGTCAGAAGGACAGGTCTCAGCATGCCCGACCCATGCCAGCCCGGGGCGCAAGTCGCAAGCCCGGACGGCCGGCGGGGCTTGGCCCGCCGCCCCGCGCCGCCTATACCGGAAAGCCATGCAGATCCCCCTTCCCCCCCTGAGCCTGGTCACCGGCGGCGCGCGATCCGGCAAATCGGCCTATGCCGAGACGCTGGCCCGGCGCAGCGGCCTGCAGCGGCGCTATGTCGCCACCGCCCAGGCCTTCGATGCCGAGATGGAGGCGCGCATCGTCCGCCACCGCGCCGATCGGGGCGCGGGCTGGGATCTGGTCGAGGCGCCCTTGGACCTTGGCCCCGCGCTACAGGGGGCCGATGCCGGGACCGTGACGCTGATCGATTGTGCCACGCTGTGGCTGACCAACCATCTGCTGGCCGGTCATGATCTGGACGACCGTACCCAGGCGCTTTGTGCCGATCTGGCCCGCGCCCAGGGCCCGGTGATCCTGGTGACGAATGAGGTGGGCTGGGGCATCGTGCCGGGCGATGCGCTGTCGCGCGCCTTCCGCGACGCGCAGGGGCGGTTGAACCAACGGCTCGCGGGTCAGGCCGGGCTGGTCGTCGCGGTGATGTGCGGGCTGCCGCTGGCGCTGAAAGGCCCGCTGCCATGAGCCGGCTTTGGTGGGTGCGCCATGGCCCGACCCATGCCAAGGCGCTGGCCGGCTGGCGCGACATCCCGGCCGATCTGTCCGATACCGCGGCGCTGGCGCGGCTGGATGCCGCCCTGCCGGCGGGCGCGCTGCTGATCTCCTCCGACCTGATCCGCGCCCGCGACACCGCCGCCGCCCTGGCGCGCGGCCGCCGCCTGCTGCCCGCCGATCCGGACCTGCGCGAATTGCATTTCGGCGATTGGGACGGGTTGCACCATGCCGAGGTCTCGGCCCGCTGGCCCGACCTGTCGCGCGCCTTCTGGGAAGATCCCGGAGCCGTCGCCCCGCCCGGCGGCGAAAGCTGGCACCAGGCCGAGGCGCGGATCTCGGCCGCGGTCGCCCGGCTGACCGAGGCCCATCCCGGCGCCGAGATCGTCCTTGTCGCCCATATGGGCGCGATCCTGACCCAATATGCCCTGGCCGCCCGGCTGACGCCCGCCGAAGCGCTGGCCCAGCGCATCGACCCTTTGTCGATCACCCGGCTGGACCGGGCGCACAGCCGCTGGCAGGTGGGCTGCGTCAATCACATTCCGTGATGATCCTGCGCACGAAGCAGCGTTTTGCCGCGCCGCGCCGCGCGGCTATCCTGCGCGCGCAGCATGGAGAAGATGATGAGCGACCAGCGCCCATATGACCTTGTGATCGGCGACCGCGGCTATTCCAGCTGGTCCTTGCGCGGCTGGCTGCTGCTGGAGGCCTTCGGCCTGCCGGTCCGCTGCCATCGCGCGCAGCTTTACACCGAGGAATTGTCGACCCTGCTGCAGGATTACGCCCCCGCCCGCCTGGCGCCCACCCTGCGCACGCCCGACGGCACGGTGATCTTCGAAACCCTGGCCATCGCCGAAGAACTGGCCAGCCGCCATCCCGAGGCCGGGCTTTGGCCCTCGGCCCCCCGGGCGCGGGCGGCGGCGCGCTCGCTGGCGGCCGAAATGCATGCGGGCTTTTCAGCGCTGCGCAGCCATTGCCCGATGAATCTGCGCGTCAGCTATGTCGATTGCGGCCCGCCCGATCCGGTTCTGGCCGATCTGGCGCGGCTTGAGACGATCTGGGCCTGGGCGCGGGACACGACCGGGGCGCAAGGCCCCTGGCTGTGCGGCGCCTATTCGGCGGCCGATGCCTTCTTCGCGCCCATCGCGGCGCGGATCGCGGGCTACAACCTGCCGGTCGGCCCCGCCGCCATGGAGTATGTCGCGGCCCATCTGGCCCATCCCGCGTTCCGGCGCTGGCGGGCGATGGGGCTGGTCGACGGGCCGGATCAACCCTTCTACCGCCGCGACTGGCCGCAGCGCCCCTGGCCGGGCCCGCAGCCGCTGCACGCCCAGCCGGTGCCGGGGACCGAGGCGGAAAACGCCGCCTGCCCCTATTCCGGCCGGCCCGTGACCCATGTTCTGGCGCTGCAGGGCCGCCGCTTCGGCTTTTGCAACGCCTTCTGCCGCGACAAGACCGCCGCCGATCCCGAGGCCTGGCCGGCTTTCATGGCCCTGGTCAACGCGGCCTGATCGGGGCCGCGGGCGCGGCTTTCGCAGATGGCATTTACCAATCCCTAACCAGTTGCCGCTATCGCCTTAACCAAGGTTAAGGGGGCAGGCATGGTCGCGCGGGCCTATACGGTGGCATTCGAAGGGGTCGAGGCCCGCCTGGTCGAGGTGCAATGCGCCGTCTCGCCGGGCCAGCCCGGCATCTCGCTGGTGGGCCTGCCCGACAAGGCGGTCTCCGAGGCGCGCGAACGCATCCGCTCGGCACTGCAGGCGCTGTCGATCGCCCTGCCGCCGAAGCGGATCACCGTCAACCTCTCGCCCGCCGATCTGCCCAAGGAAGGCAGCCATTTCGACCTGCCGATCGCGCTGGCGCTGCTGGCCGCGATCGAGATCATCCCGCGCGACGAGGTGGAACGCGCCGTCGCCATCGGAGAATTGTCGCTGGACGGGCGGCTGATGCCGGTCGCGGGCGCCCTGCCCGCCGCTATGGCCGCGGCCGAGGCGGATCGCGCGCTTCTGTGCCCGCGCGCCAGCGGCGCCGAGGCGGCCTGGGTGGGCGCGCCCGAAGTGCTGGCGGCCGGCGCGCTGGACGAGGTCTTGCGCCATTACACCGGCCAGGCGCCCCTGGCCGCGGCCGAGGCGGGCGAGGTGACGCCCGCGCCCCCGGGCCGCGATCTGC
>NZ_JAICBZ010000154.1 GCF_020179405.1 Xinfangfangia pollutisoli
AAGCGGATGGATCTGCCGCGGATCGGCCGAGGCCACCGCGCAGCCTTCGGGCAGCAGGTCCCGGGCCGCCCGTTCCAGCGCCGCCAGATCGGGCGCCGCCAGATCGGGTGGGGGCCGGTCAGGCATCGACGCCGCGCCGCGCCAGCCGCATCGCCCGACGCCGGGCCATGGCATCGCCCAGCGTGTCACCCGCGGCCGGCACGGCCACGGGCTGCGGCACGGCCGGGGCCAGGGGGGCGGCCTTCGGCCCTTCGATATGGGCGGCCAGCGCCTCCAGCACCGGGAAACGGAAGATATCGGTGATCGAGACCTTGCTGGCGCCCAGCTTGTCGCGGATCTCGCGATGGGCTTGCACCGCCAGTAGACTGTGCCCGCCAAGCGCGAAGAAATTGTCTTTCGCGCCGACTTTGGCCACGCCCAGAACCCGCGCCCAGATCGCCGCCAGATCCTCGGCGACCGAGGACGCCGGCGCTTCGAAGCCCGCCGCAGCGGGGGCCGAGGCGACAGCGGACCCGGCCAGGGCAGGCGCGGGCAGCGCCTTGCGGTCGACCTTGCGATTGGGCGTCAGCGGCATTGCGGCCAGGGGGACGATGGCCGAAGGCAGCATATGCGCCGGCAGTTCCGCCGCCAGCGCCGCGCGCAGCGCCGGTTCCCCGGCCGTACCGGTGACATAGGCCACCAGCCGCAGATCGCCCGGCTGATCCTCGCGCGCCAGAACCACGGCCTGGGTCACGCCGGGCTGGCTTTCCAGCACGGATTCGATTTCGCCCAGCTCGATCCGATAACCGCGCAGCTTGACCTGATGGTCGGCCCGGCCCAGGAAATCGACCTTCCCATCCGGCCGCAGCCGCGCCAGATCGCCGGTGCGGTACATCCGGCCCGGATGGAACGGGTTCGCGACAAAGCGCTCCTCCGTCAGGTCGGGGCGCTGCCAATAGCCGCGCGTCACGCCTTCGCCGCCGATCCACAATTCGCCCGCCACGCCCGGGGGCACCGGCTGCTGTGCCTCGTCCAGCACATAGATCTGCTGGTTGGCCAAAGGCGTGCCGATATTCACCACCGGCTCGGCCGCCCCCACCTCTTCGACCGAAGACCAGATCGTGGTTTCGGTCGGGCCATACATGTTCAGGATCCGCGCCCCGGTCACCTTGCGCAGATCCTGCACCAGGGCACCCGGCAGCGCCTCGCCGCCCAGCATCACCGTCTTCACCCGCCCCAGCGCCATCCGCGCCTCGTCGCTGAGCGCGATCATCCGCGCCATGGACGGCGTGCATTGCAGATGGGTCACGCCATGGCGCAGGATCTGCGCGGCGATCGAGAAATCGTCGGGCTCGATCTCGCCGCCGGCATTGGCGCGGCGCACCACTTCGGCCAGCGGATACAGGCCTTCCAGCACCTTCTCGGGTGCGATCCCATAGTCGATCAGACAGGCCACTTCGCCCACGCCGATCCGCTTCAGCTGTTCCACCCGCGCCAGCGCGTCCTCGACCGTGCCGAACAGGCCCGAATCGTCGAAATAGCGGTGGAAGGCGAAATCCAGGATCGCGGCGTTTTCCTCGTCCGAGAGGCTGCGCAGGTCGATATCCATCGGATTGGTCACGCCCTGCGGTTTCTTGAAGGCCGGGAAGGCCCAGGCATATTGCTTCACCAGCCCCGCGGCGCTGGCGAGATAGGCCTTCATCGGGCCTTCGGCCACGCGGCGCACCTGGTCACGGTCGCGGCCCACATAGCTGTGCAGCATCAAGGTCACGGTGAAATCGGCCGGATCATGGCCGGCTTCGCGCAGGGCGGCGTGGTAAAGGCCGATCTTCTCGCCCACTTCCTCGATCGTCTGACCCAGAAGATGGGTCAGCACATTGGCGCCGATGGCGCCCGCCTCGCGCCAGGTTTCCGGGTTGCCGGCGGTGGTGACCCAAAGCGGCAGCTCGGCCGAAACGGGGCGGGGCTGGGTCTTCACCGTGAACAGGCTGCCATCGGCCTTGGGGAAATCCACCCCCTCGCCGCGCCACAGCCGGCGCACCTGGGCCGCGGCCTCGAACATCGCGGCCTTGTTCTTTGGCGGCGCATTTTCCGGGCGCAGCACGAAATCGTCAGGGTGCCAGCCGCTGGCAATCGCCAGACCGGCGCGGCCATTGGTCAGATTGTCGATCACCGCCCATTCCTCGGCGATGCGGGCGGGGTGGTGCAGCGGCACCACGCAGGATCCGGCCCGGACGGCCACATTCTTCGTCACCGCGGCCACGGCGGCACCGGTGACGGCGGGGTTCGGATAGGGCCCGCCGAAGGCGTGGAAATGCCGTTCCGGCGTCCAGACCGCGCAGAAGCCGTGATTGTCGGCAAAGCGCGCGCCTTCCAGCAGCAATTCGTATTTCTTCGGGCCCTGACCGTCGTCATTGCCCCAGTAATAGAGCGAGAAATCCATCTTGCCGGGGCTGGCGATCCGGCCCGAGGCGACAAGTGCGCGGTTTTCATCCGACGAGATCACCACCTTGAAGCCGCGGGCCAGCGTCCAGAACAGCTCCAGGACCGAGATGTCGAAGGACAGCGAGGTGACCGCCAGCCAGACCCCGGGATCGGTGCCGATCCGGTCATCCATCCCGGTAAAGAAATTCGCGACATTGCGGTGTTCGACCTGCACGCCCTTGGGCCGCCCGGTCGAGCCCGAAGTGTAGATCATATAGGCCACGTCCTGCGGGGTGACGCCGGTCGCGGGGTTCGTGTCGGGCGCGGCGGCCAGGCGACCGTCGCTGTCAAGGCACAGGGTTTCGGCCTGAAAGCGCGGGGCAAGCGCCGCCTGGGTGACGATGACCGGGGCGCCCGAATCTTCAGCATACAGCGCCAGCCGGTCGGCCGGATAGGCCGGGTCCATCGGCACATAGGCAGCACCCGCCTTCAGGATCGCCAAGGCGCCCACCACCAGATCCAGGGACCGGCTGGTCGACAGGCCGACCAAGATGCCCGGCCGCACGCCCATGCCGATCAGCAGATGCGCGGCACGGTTGGCGCGGGCGTTCAGCTGGGCATAGGTCAGGGTGACGCCTTCAAAGGCCAGGGCCGGTGCGTCCGGCGTGCGGGCGACCTGGGCCTCGAAGGCGGTATGAACCATCAGGCTGCGGTCATGGTCGCGGGCGGTGTCGTTCAGCTGGTACAGAACACGGTCGCGTTCCTGGGGCGTCAGCGGCGACAGGCTGGCAAGCGGCGCGTCAGGCGCGGCGGCGGCGATCTGGGCGGCCAGATGGGCGATGCGGGCGGCCAGCGCGCTGGCGGCTTCGGGCGCCACGCGGGCGGCATCGTAATGCAGGGCGTCTGGCGTCAGGGTCAGGGCGCTGCCTTCGACCGGGCCCGATTGCGACAGGGCCAGCGCGCCCAGGGCGAACAACCCGGCCAGAAAGCTGAGCGGATGCAGCGCCGGCCGCCGCCGCAGCAGCGCCGA
>NZ_JAICBZ010000155.1 GCF_020179405.1 Xinfangfangia pollutisoli
GCGCAGGGGTCGGCGCCACCGCCACCGGCGCGGGTTCGGGCAAAAGCGCCGGCAGCGCCGCCTCGGCCTTGGCCGCGATGCTGCCCGGCGCCGGCCCGTCCTTGGGCGAGGGGCTGTTGGCCACGATCATCCCCTTCGGCGCCATCATCTCGTCGCGCTGCGCCAGAAGGATGCCGCGCACCCCATAGACCGACCCCGCCACGATATCCTGGATCACCGCGCCGCCGGCCTCGGCCCTGGCATGCGCCGTGGTCAGGATCAGCCGCTCATCCTCGGACAATTCGCCGGTGGCCCCCCAGCCCATGAAGGCCTGGTATTCCTTGATCGCCGTCCGGCTTTTGCCGCCCAGCACCCCGTCGGCCGAGCCGACATTCCAGCCGAAATAGTTCAGCGCCTGCTGCACATCGCGGTTCGCCGCCTTCTGCTCGGCCGAGATCGAGGGCTTGGCCGGCGCGGTCTTGGTGGCCTTGGTCTTTTTCTTCTTCTTGCTGCCCTCGTTGATCGCGGCGCCCACGATGGCGCCGGCGATGATACCCGCGATCACATCGCCATTGTCGGCGCGGGCGGCGGTGACCATCGGCGAGACCGGGCTGAACGAGATCGAGGCGATGACGGCACTGGTTGCAATTGACTTGATCTTCATTGCATCACTCCGGGAAAGGCATAAAGCGTGGGAAAGCTGAAAGCGCGGGGAAGCGGAAATTGGCCGCAGTCTAGCACGGGCCCCGCGTCTGGGAAGACGGGATTTCCGCATGTTTCGCGTCGAACCGGCCCGATCGCAGCCCCCGCTTGCAGCGCCCGATCGAAGCAAAGGACAAGCCAAATGGTCGAATGGCGGCATATCCCCGGCCTTGCGCCCTATGACGAAACCCTGGCCGCCATGGAGGCGCGGGTCGAGGCGATCACCCGTGGCGAAGCGCCCGAGGCGATCTGGCTGCTGGAACATCCGCCGCTTTACACCGCCGGCACCTCGGCCCGGCCCGAGGATCTGACCGATCCGGGCCGCTTCCCGGTGATCCAGACCGGGCGCGGCGGGCAATATACCTATCACGGACCGGGCCAGCGGGTGGTCTATACGATGCTTGACGTCAAGGCGCGCGGCGGCGATGTGCGCTGCTTCGTGCGCGCGCTGGAGGCCTGGGTGATCGCGGCCCTGGCCGAATTCGGGGTGAAGGGCGAAATCCGCCCCGGCCGCGTCGGCGTCTGGGTGGTGCGGCCCGACCGCCCGCCCGCGCCCGATGGCAGCCCGGCCGAAGACAAGATCGCCGCGATCGGCATCAAGCTGCGCCGCTGGGTGTCGTTCCACGGCCTGTCGATCAATGTCGAGCCGGATCTGAGCCATTTCCAGGGCATCGTGCCCTGCGGCATCCGCGACCATGGGGTGACAAGCCTGGTCGATCTGGGCCTGCCGGTGACGATGGACGATCTCGACGCCGCCCTGCGCGCCACCTTCGAGCGCAGCTTCGGCGCGGGCGCCCGCTGTGGCGGCGGCTGAGCGGAGGCGCCGCGCCGGCGCTATCGCCTGCGACCTCGGTGCTATTGCATAACAAGGGCCTGAAAACCCATGTTGAGCCCGAGGCGCGCGACTCACCGCCACCTGATCTGAGAGGACGAGATGAAGACACCCTTCCTGCTGGCAGCGATTTCTGCCTTCACCTTGGCCGTCCCGGCTTTCGCCGGCGATCCCGCCGCCGGCGAGGACGTGTTCAAGAAATGCAAAGCCTGCCATTCGGTCATCGCCCCCGACGGGACCGTGATCCAGAAGGGCGGCAAGACCGGCCCGAACCTTTATGGCGTCGTCGGCCGCGCCGTGGCTTCGGACCCCGATTTCAAATATGGCAGCGGCATCCTGGCCGTCGGCGCCACCGGCGCGGTCTGGGATGAGGCGATGATTGCCGCCTATGTGGTCGATCCGACGAAATGGATCGACGAACAGGCCGGCGATCCGACGCTGAAATCGAAGATGAGCTTCAAGCTGCCCAAGGGCGGCGAGGATGTGGCCGCCTATCTGGCCTCGGTCGCGCAATAAACCGGGGCTTGCCCCGGAGTTCTGAAAACCGGGGCTTGGCTCCGGGGGGGGTGAAACTTGCAGGGGCGCCGGATCACCGGCGCCCCTTCGCAGTTCCGGCCGGCGCCGGCGGCTACATCTTCTTCAGATAGGCGCTTGAGACATAGCCCCTCACGTTCCGCGCGTCCTTCAGCGAAACCTTGCACCAGCTGGTATTGCCCGACCTTTCGCAGCTTTGCAGCCAAAGCACGGTGCCATTCGGCAGGCCCAGCACGATCTTGTAGCCGGTGCCCGGCCCGGCCCGCATCTTCAGCATGTCCTCGGGGCCGACGCCCGTGACCTCATAGGTGCCGCGCGGCTCGGCCCGGGCCGGGGGCGCGGTCAGGGCCAGCGCCAGGGCCACGCCCAGGCAAAGCACGACCAGCAAAGCGGCAAAACCGGCCGGGCGGCCCGGGGCGAAACGGGGCAAGGGGGCGATGCGCATGGGAAATCCTGCGGTCAGCTGCGGTCAGGCCCCTGTCTAGACCGACCGCCCCCGCGCGTACAGACCCGCGCCGCGGGCCTCGGCGCGCGGCTGCCGGCTCAGGCCTCCAGCGCGTCGATCATCCCCACCCGCGTCGCATGCCGCCCGCCTTCGAATTCGGCGTTCAGGAAGGCGTCGACGATTTCAAGCGCCAGCCCCTCGCCCAGGACGCGCGCGCCCAGGGACAGCATGTTCGCGTCATTGTGCTGGCGGATCATCCGCGCCGAGAACGTGTCGGAGCAGACGCCGCAGCGGATGCCCTTGACCTTGTTCGCGGCCATCATGATGCCCTGGCCGGTGCCGCACAGGATGATCCCCAGCGCGCAATCGCCCGAGGCGACGCGCCGCGCGGCCGCCGCGCCATGTTCGGGATAGGGCGTGCTTTCCGGGGTGACCGGGCCGATATCCACCACCTCGCAGCCGCGCGCGGCCAGATGCGCGGCGATGGCCTGGCGCAGCGGAATGGCGGCATGGTCGCTGGACAGGACGATGCGGCGGCGGTCGGTCATGGCGGGCTCCTTCCTCGGGCACGATCTGTGCGGCCGGATTGAAGCAGCCGGCCGCCAGCGTCAAGACCTGCGCGTCACGGCGCCTGCGTCACGGCGGCGGCGGCGCGTCGCCCGGGTCGGGCCGGTCGCCCTGACCTTCGGGCCGCAGCGCCTTGCGCATCTGCGCCCGCTTCAGCCAGACATCGCCGCGCGCGATCTCTTCCCGCGCCACGACCTCCCAACCATGCCGGGCGAAGAACGGCTCCGAGGCCAGGCTGGCCGAGGCCCGCATCTCGGCCGCCCCCAAGGCCCGCGCCCGCGCCTCGGCCGCCGCCAGCAGCCGCGCGCCGATCCCCCGCCGCG
>NZ_JAICBZ010000156.1 GCF_020179405.1 Xinfangfangia pollutisoli
TGGCCCAGGCGACCAGCCCCGCCTGCAAGGGCCAGATCATCCCCGCCGCCACCGACAGGGCCGCGATCCGCCGCAGCGCCCCGCGCCGCGCCGCGATCAGCCGGTCCAGCCTGTTGCGCGCCGTCATCCGTCTTCCCCCGTCCGCCCCGTCCTGTGCCGAAGCATGGCCGCATGTGCCGCCGGGCGAAACCCCGCAGCGCCGGCCCGCGCCGATCGGTCGCTGGCCCGGACGCGCACGCCCTCTGCCCGACCGGCATAGACTCGCCCGCCGCAACCGCCTATCAGGAAGGCTGTTTTTCCCAGTTTCAGACGAATCCCGCGTGAATTCGTTTTTGTCCTGCCGCAAATGAAACGCTTCGGGAAAGAGGCCCCCCGTGCCGCGCGCCCTAAAGTTGCTGAAACACCTGATGTCGGATTGGGAAGGCGCTCTGGTCGGAGAGAGCCGGCTGCTGCGCATTCTCAATCCCGCCGGCCGCAAGCCGCCATTGATCTGGTGCTACAATTCGGCCCCCGAATTTCCCGCAATGGCACAGGAACTTGGCCCCGATCAGCCGGTGATCGGCATCCGCTCGTTGCATCTTGTCACGCCGAACGGCCCGAAACGCTTTGCCGAAGACGAATGGGCCGCCGGGCTTTATGCCGAGGCATTGCTGGCCAGCGGCCTGGCGCTGGAGGGCTGCGCGGTCGGGGGCAATTGCCAGGGCGGCGGGGTCGCGGCGCCGCTGGCCGCACGGCTGGTGCAATCGGGGCTGCGCGTCGGCATGCTTGTGCTGATGGAAACCCAGTCGGCCGCCCCCTACCCCGGCCATGTCGGGCTGCTCTATGGCGCCGAAAGCGAGATGTTCAACCCCTACCTGCGCGGCGAAAGGCTTGAGCCGACCTGGGACCGGCTGTTCGAAAGCTGGTCGGTCGAGATCGTGCCGGGCGCGCATGGCACGTATTTCACCCCCGAAAACCGCGCAACCACTTGCGCCGGCATCGCCCGGCTGCTGCGCGACGGTCTGGCCCGGCCCGCGCGGCACACCACTGCCGGGATCGCGCTTGAACTGATCGGCCTGCCGCAAAGCGCCGCGGCGGGCCAGCCTCTGGAAGTGCTGATCCGCCCCACGGCCGCGCTGCAGGGGGCGGCCCGCGCCCAGGATCTGGTGCTGCATCCGCTGTGGGTCAATGCCGCTGCGGGCTTCCGTGTCCAGGCCGAGGTGCCGCGCCTGCCGGCTTCGGCCACGGCGGAACCGCTACGGATCGTGGTCGACGCGCCCGAACCCGCCGGCGAGTGGGAGCTGCGGCTGTTTCCCTGCCGCGAAAAATTTGGTCCTGTTGACTGGACATATCACAACGAGAAGCGGTATCATCTGGCGCTAGTGTGATATTCAGATACGCCGCGCGTTACATGCGGGACTTGTTTCCTTTGCAGTGACGAGGTGTCATGCGTGTCTATTTGATTTCCCCCTCGCCCGACTTCGGTCGCAGCCGGCTGAACGACGATTATGTCTTTGGCTTCGGCAAACCCTTCGCGCTGAATGCCGCGGCCGGAATTGCAACCATTGCCGCCTATTTTCCCGCAGAGGTTGAATTGCGCCTCTGCGATGAGATCGTCGAGCCGGTCGATTACGACGATCCTGCCGACTATATCGCGATCAGCATCAATGTCGCCCAGGCCCCGAATGCGGCCGAGATTGCCCGTCGCTTCCGCGCCATGGGGCGCAAGGTGATCATCGGCGGCGCGCATGTGTCGCTGGTGCCCGAGATGTTCGAAGGCATCGCCGATTGCCTGGTGGCGGGCGAGTTCGAGCCGATTGCCGAAACCTTCATGGCCGATCTGATGGCCGGTGCGCTGAAGCCGCGCTATCAGGGCAGCAAGGCCGATCTGGCCGAAGCGCGGGCGCCGCGCTGGGATCTGTATCCCAATCACCTGGCGCTGGGCGGCGTGGTGCAGACCAGCCGCGGCTGCCCGTTCGACTGCAATTTCTGCGACGTGATCCAGTATCTGGGCCGGGTCCAGCGCCATAAGCCGCCGGAACGCGTGCTTGCCGAGGTGCAGGCGCTGTATGATCTGGGCTATCGCCACATCAACCTGTCGGACGACAATTTCACCGTCTACCGCCAGCGCAGCCAGGTTCTGCTTGAGGCGCTGGCCGCCTGGAACGGCGCCGAGGGGCGGGCGCCGGTCAGCTTCGTGACCCAGATGTCGATCGACGTGGCGCGGCATCCCGATCTCTTGGCCGCCTGCAACCGCGCCGGGCTGCGCGCGGCCTTTGTCGGGATCGAGACCAGCAATCCCGAGGCGCTGAAGGAAAGCCGCAAGCGGCAGAATCTGCGCGTCGATCTGGTCGAGCAATGCGAAAAGATCGTCAGCGCCGGCCTGTCGGTGCAGGCCGGTCTGATCGTCGGCTTCGACAGCGACGATCTGTCCTGCTTCGAGCGGCAGCTGGACTTTGCCCAGGCCCTGCCCATTGTCGTCTACCGCCTGTCGGTGCTGACCGCGCCGGCCGCCACGCCGCTTTACGCCGAGATGAAGGCGGCAGGCCGGCTGGTCGACGAAGCCTCGCTGGTGCCGGTGACCAGCGGCAGCGCGCTGACCAACATCCAGCCCGCGCAGATGACGCGCGAACAGCTGGCCGAGGGGGCCGAATGGCTGCGCAGCCGGATCCTCGACCCGGAAAACACCATCCAGCGCTTCGAACATTACGCGCGGATCCTGGGCGCGCCGCCGGCGCATCTGATCCGCGATCTGCGCGGCGCCGGCAGCAGTGATGCGAAGATCCGGCCGTTTCTGGACCTGATCGCCCAGCTGTCGCGCGACCGCGCGGTGCGCCGGGTGATCGAATGCGTCCGCGATCTGTCCGCCGCGCAGCCCGCGCTGCGCACGGATCTGATGCAGACGCTGGGAAGCTATCTGAACGGCTATGCGCGCCGGTCGCTGGACGCGCCGCTGTCGCCGCCGACGGTCCGGGAACGGGCAGTGGCATGACCGATCCGCTTGCAGACCGCATCGCCGGCCGGCTGGCCGGCAGTTCCGATATCGCGGTGATCACCGTCTTGCGGCGCAAGGCGGCGCCCCTGGTGCTGACCGGGCGCGATCTGCAGGACCGCGCCGCGGCCGCGCAGGCGCGCTGGCGGGCGCTGCTGGGCGACGGGCCGCTGCGGCTGGTGCTGGCGCTGCCGCAGGGCGAATTGTTCCTCGACTCGCTTCTGGCCGGGATGATGGGCGGGCATACGGTCGTGCCGGTGGCGCTGCCGCGGCTGGGCTCGGTC
>NZ_JAICBZ010000157.1 GCF_020179405.1 Xinfangfangia pollutisoli
GACGCGGTGCGCGAACATGGCGAGGCGGTCAGCGCGGTCATGGACCTGGCCTCGGGCCGGGGCGACCGGGCGACGGCGCGCAAGGAACTGGCCGAGGCGGTGACGGCCGCGCGCCGGCTGGCCGCGATGATGGAGGCGGGCGATGCGCTGTAAGCCTCTGATTTACCAACATATCACCCGCAGGAGGGCGGCATGACCGGAACCACCGATTTCCGCAAGGACCTGCGCGCGGCGCATCTTTGCGTGGCCGAGATGCTGCGGCTTGCGAAGGCGCTGCCCGACGGGCTGGACCGGCTGCGGCGCTTCACCGCCGGCCGGGAATTCTGGGATTGGGAAGAGCGGGCCGAGGGCGGGGCGGTGATCCTGGCGCCGGTGCCGAATGCGCGGACGCGGGCGTTTCTGCAGGATCTGCGGCTGGCCTCGGAAAGGCGGGCGGCATGAGCGGAACACTGTCGCAAAAGGACCGGGCGCTGATCGAGGCGGCGCTTTTGGCGGGCCGGGCGCGGGTCATTCCGCGCGGCGTCTCGGGGCGGCCCTATCCGGTCTGGGATGGCGCGAAACTGGTCGATGCGCCGGGTGATCCGGGCACGGCCGATCCGCGGCAGGTGCGGCGGCAGACCTGGGCCGCGCGCCAGCGCCGGGCGCGGGCGGGATCGCGCCGGGCCGAGATCCTGGCGCTGACGGCGGAAGGCCTGCCGGTGGCGCAGATCGCGCAGCGGCTGGGCGTGGCGGACCGGACGGTCCGGGCCTGCCTGCAGGACGCGGGGGTGCCGATCAACCGGCTGCCGCGGGCGGCGCTGTCGGCGCTTGGCCGCGCGTTGGCACGCCGCCGGGCGGAAGATCCGGCGATTGCCGCGCGCCGCGCCACGGTGGCGGCGCTATACCAGCAGGGCGAAACCGTCGCCGCCATGTGCCGGGCCACCGGCGCGGGCGAGGGCGCGGTGCGGGGCGATCTGCGGAAACTCGGCCTGTCGATGAAGGACCGGCCCGAGCCGATGGCGAGGGCGGCATGATGGCGCATCCGCAACCCGGCCTGCGCGCGGTGCCGAGCGATCTTCCGGTCTATCCGATCGGCCGCGACGAGCGGCTGGACGGGCATTCCTTCGTGAAATGGTGGTATCACCGCTGGACGTCCTCGCGCACCTTCAAGCTGGCCTCCTGGGAGGCGCAGGGCATGGCGCGGGCGCTGTTCGACATGGCGCAAAGCGAAAGCCCGGTCGGCACGATCCCGGCGGACAATGACGAATTGGCGGTGATGCTGCGCACCGATGCGCGGCGGATCGTCGACCTGCGCCGGCAGGAGTTTGGCCCGTTCCGGGGCTGGCGGCCCTGTCTTTGCGATGGCGAGACGCGGCTGATGCATCCGGTGGTGCTGGAGCAGGTGCGCGATGCGATCGAGCGGCGCGACCAGCGGGCGCTGTCGGGCGAAGAGCTGGCGGCGCGCAAGCGGCTGCAGCGGCTGCGCGACGGTCTGAAGGAATGTGGCCTGGTCGAGGCGGCCCTGCGCGATCCGGTGCTGATGCGGCGGATGGATGAATGGCTGGCCGAGAATTGGAAAAAGCGCCGTGGGTCAGAGGCTTATGGCGCGGTGATCCTGCACGCGCGGCGGCAGAACTGGTTCTGAGCGCAGCGTCACGGTGACGCTTTGTGACTGTCACGGGGACGGATCGGGACAGTCACGCTCTGGCTGTGACTGTCCCGCGTAGAGAAGAGAAGACGAGATGAGAAAAGACTGTTCCGCTTGTGACGCGAACCTGTGGATAAGTCCGGCCGAGCAGGCTGAGAAAGGGGGAAGGATGGAAGGCGAGGCGCTGAAGCTTGGCAAGGAGCGGGTGCGGGATGTGCTGATCCGGCCGCTGGCGGGGCGGGGGATGGTGCGCGGGGCGGGGCTGACGGTGGCGCAGCATGAGGCGGCGATGGAGGGTCTGGCGGCGCGGCTGGCCTATATGACGGCGCCGAACCTGCGGGCGCTGGCCGAGGTGGTGGAGGCGAACGGGGCGGGCAAGGCGCGCAACCGCTGGCCGTCCGAGTTGCTGATCTGCCAATGGGCGCGGCGCTTGCAGGAGCCGCCGGCCTCGGACAGCCAGCTTGTGACCACCTATCTGCGCAGCGCGGCGGGGCGGCGGGCGCGGGCCGAGGGCTGGCTGGTGGAACTGTATCTTTACCTGAAGAAGATGGGCCGGCCGCCCAATGACTATGTGATCCGCGAGTTGAAACTCGAGGCCGACCGGGCGATGCGCCGCCGGGCCCGGGTGCAGGAGGCCGCGCGGTTTGGCGGGATGGATGCCGCCGATGGGCGCTGGCTGGACTGGTGGTTTGCGGCCGAGGCGCGGGCGCTGGCAATCATGGATGCGCAGGATCGCGCGGAAGGAGAAGCGGCATGATGACTGCACAATTGGCGTCGATGACAGTTGACCAGATCGGCCGGGCGCTTCTGGCCGAGATCGAGACCGACAGCCTGACCCGGCTGGCATCCCTGGCGCTGCGCCGGGTGCGGGCCGAGGCCGACGCGCTGGTGACGGGGGCGCTGGGGGCGCTGAGCGGATCGGCGCGGCTGCAGGCGGAACGGGCGCGGATCGCTGGCCGTCTGGCGGCGGCAACCCCGCCCGAGGCGCTGGCCGCGGCGCCGGTCGCGCCGGCCCGGGGGCCGCTGCGGCTGATCCCGAACTTCGCCAGCACGGCGCGCGGCGGGCTTTACCGCGACGGCAGCGCGCGCGGCCAGATGCTGGACGCGCTGTCGGTGATGTGCCGGCAGGCCTGGGAACGCCACCAGAAAACCGACCCCGAGGCGCCCTTCGTGCCGCCCTTCACGCCGGGCCAGATCGCGATGGCCTGCCGCTATCAGGCGCTGGTCGAGCGGCACGCCGCGGCCGGCATCAAGGGCGCCTCGGCCGAAACGCGGGCGATGCGCGGCGGCGGCGGCGGCGATTTCCTGGCGGCGCTGCTGACCGAGCGGCAAGAGATCGACCGGATCCAGCGCCGGATCGGCGACGGGACGGCGCTTGCGGTGCGCCGGATCCGCCCCTCGGCCCGGGGTGCGGGCGCGCGGCCGATCGGCGACCGGGCGCTGGTCGATGCGGTGTGCCTGGCGGGCGAGGATCTGTCGGCGGTGCTGCGGCGCTTCGGCTGGTCGGTGAATGGGCGCCACCACGACGCCCTGCGCGGCGCCCTGGC
>NZ_JAICBZ010000158.1 GCF_020179405.1 Xinfangfangia pollutisoli
GGCATGACGCGCCGGCTGCGGCGCCGCCCGGCGATTGCCCCGCCCCGCCCGCCGAACTGGCCGCCGCGCTGACGGCCCGCGAATCGCGTCTGGCCGCGCAGGAGGCGGCGGCGAATGACCGCGAGGCGGCGCTGGCCCTGGCCGATGCGGCCCTGCGCGGCCGGCTTGAGGCGTTGCAGAAGGCCGAGGCCGATCTGAAGGCCACCCTGGCCATCGCCAATGGCGCTTCGGAAACCGATCTGACCCAGCTGACCGCGGTCTATGAACAGATGAAGCCCAAGGATGCCGCCAAGCTGTTCGAGGCGATGGATCCCGAATTCGCCGCCGGCTTTCTGGCCCGGATGCGGCCCGAAGCGGCGGCGGCGATCCTGGCGGGCCTGTCGGCCGACAAGGCCTATGCGATCAGCGCGATTCTGGCCGGCCGGAATGCGCTGGCCCCGAAGAACTGAGTTGAGGCGATCTTAACCCTGCCCGGGCAGGATGCCCGTGGTCAGGCCAGGGAAAGGGCGGGGATGTTCGGGTTTATCGGGATCGCAGTCATCCTGCTGATGGTCTTCGGCGGCTTCATCATCCACGGCGGCAATCTTGCCCCGATCATCGAGGCGCTGCCCTTCGAGATGATCATGATCGGCGGCGCCGCCGTGGGCGCCTTTCTGATCTCGAACGATCTGGCCGCGGTGAAACACACGCTCAAGGACATTGGCAAGGTGTTCAAGGGCAACAAATGGAAGCCCGCCGATTACCGCGACCTTCTGTGCATGCTGTTCGAACTGGTGCGTCTGGCGCGGTCCAACCCGGTGGGTCTGGAAGAACATGTCGAAAACCCCGGGACGTCCTCGATCTTCGGCAAATATCCGAAGATCCAGCACGATCATGACGCGGTCGAGCTGATCTGCGACACGCTGCGCGCCGCCTCGATGAATTACGACGACCCGCATCAGGTGGAAGAGGTGCTGGACAAGCGGATGGAGGCGCAGATGCATCACGCCATGCATTCCAGCCACGCGCTGCAAAGCATGGCCGACGGTCTGCCGGCGCTGGGGATCGTGGCGGCGGTGCTGGGGGTGATCAAGACCATGGGCTCGATCGACCAGCCGCCCGAGGTGCTGGGCGCGATGATCGGCTCGGCGCTGGTCGGCACGTTTCTGGGGGTGTTCCTCGCCTATGGGCTGATGGGCCCCTTTGCCGCCCGGGTGAAACAGGTGGTCGAGGATGACGCCCATTTCTACCAGCTGATCCGCGAGGTTCTGGTGGCGAACCTGCACCGCCACCCGGCGAATATCTGCATCGAGGTCGGGCGCCAGAACACGCCGCATCACCTGCGCCCCGGTTTCGGCGATCTGGAAGAGGCGCTGCGGGCCCTGAAGCAGGAGGCGGCATGACGCGGTTTGCCGGCCTTCTGGCGCTGCTTCTGGCGCTTTGGCCGGGGCGGGCCGCGGCCGAGGTTGCGGTGGTGCGCGGCGGCGAACACCCGGATTTCACCCGCATCGTGGTTGAGGCGGCGCAGCCCGGCGACTGGCGCTTTGGCCGCACGGAAGACGGCTATGAATTGCAGCTGGGCCCCGAAGTGACCGGCTACAACCTGACCCAGGCCTTCGAACGCATCCCGCGCGATCGCGTCTCGGCGCTGTGGCGCGATCCGGTTTCCGGGCGGCTTCGGTTCTCGCTGTCCTGCCCCTGCTTTGCGGTGGCCTTCGAATTCCGCCCCGGCGTGGTGGTGATCGACCTCAAGACCGGCCAGCCGCCCCGCGGCTCGGCCTTCGAAGGGCCGCTCGATCCGCCGCCCAAGCCTGACGCCGCGCCCGAAACCACGCCCACGCCGGCGCCCGATCCCGGCCCGGCCCCGGCGCCTGTCGCCCAGGGGCCGGGCTATGACTGGCTGGCGATCCTGCGTCAGGGCGATGCCGCCCCGGCCGAGGGCGCCACGCGGCCGCTGCCCCTGCCGCTGCAGATCGAAGACCCGCGGATCGACCCGCTGCGCGCGGCGCTGCTGGAACAGATCAGCCGCGGCGCGGCAGAGGGGATTGTCGGCATCGCCGAACATCCGATCCTGCCCAAGGCCTCGGAAGATCGGCGCAGCGAGGGGCCGGGGATGCGGATCGTCACCGGCGATCTGCCGGGCATGGTGGCCTCGGGCGTGCATGACCCAAAGCCCAATCTGACGGCCGAAGGCGGGCCTTGCCTGACCGATGCCGATCTGGACCTGGCGTCCTGGCTACTGCCCGGCCCGGTGGCCGAGCAGCTGGGGCCGGGCCGCGCCGGGCTTCTGGGCGAATTCGACGCGCCCGCCCCCGATGCGATCCGCCGCGCGGCGCGGCTGTACATCGCCCTGGGCTTTGGGGCCGAGGCGCGGCAGTATCTGTCCCTGTTGCCCGCCCCGCCGCCCGACAGCACCGGCGACGCGTTGCGGATGCTGGCCGCGCTGTCGCGGCTTGCCGATCAGGAACCCGACGAGACCGGCTATTTTGCCCCGATGGCCGGCTGCAACACCGCGGCGGCATTGTGGTCGGCGCTGGCGCTGCAGCTGCGGGGCGGTGTGGAAGCGTCGGACATCAAGGCGCTGAACGGCGGGGCGGTGGCGCGGTCCTTCTCGGCCCTGCCGATCCATCTGCGCCGGCAATTCGGCCCGGGCCTGGTCGAGATGTTCCTGTCCGCCGGCCGCGACGAAGAGGCGCGGCTGATTCGCGATGCGATCCTGCGGGCGCCGGGCGAGGCGGGGCCCGAAGTGGCGCTGATGGATGCGAAATACGATCTGGCCACCGGCGATGGCCAGGATGCGGCGAAGATCGCCAAGGATGTCGCGCAGGAAACCGGACCCGCCAGCCCCGAGGCGCTGGTGACCCTGGTCGAGGCCGCCTTCAAGACCGGCGCCGTCTTGCCGGCCGGCCTGCCCGAAACCCTGATGGCCTATCGCGGCGATGCCGGCCGCACGGCGATGGAGGCGCCGCTGCGCCGCGCCTTTATTCTTGCCTCGGCGCTGCAGGGCGATTTTGCCGCGGCCTTTGCCGAGCTGCCGCAGGCGCCGGACACCGCGGCCGATCTGTGGTCGCTGGCGGTGGCCGGCGCGGGCGACGATCTGTTCCTGGCGCAGGCCGTGCCTCTGGCCGCCAAGGGCCGGCCTCCGGTGGCGCCCGATGTGGCGCTGGCCGG
>NZ_JAICBZ010000159.1 GCF_020179405.1 Xinfangfangia pollutisoli
CCCCCCCCCCCCCCCCCCCCCCCCCCCCCCCCCCCCCCCCCCCCCCCCCCCCCCCCCCCCCCCCCCCCCCCCCCCCGGCCGGCCATCCCACCGCCACTCAGACCGCTTTCGCGCCGCGCCGCCCCTCGATCAGCCAGGCCAGCACCGACAGCAGCGCCGCGATCAGCGCCCAGGCCCAGACGGGCAGCATCTCGGCCATGGTCACCGCCGTCGTCAGATAGGCCGCGCGCGGCGTGATGCCGATCCAGCCCCGCCCCGCCGCCGGCCGATCCGCCGCCACGCTGCGGATGTCGGGCATGCCATCGTCCAGCGCCACGATCCCGCCCCGCGTCGCCTCGACCAGCGGCGCCAGAGCCTCGCCCGAGGCGATGGTTTCCAGGAATTCCCGCGGGGCCGAGGGGCCGACGCCGATCACCCGGGTCAGATCGCCCTGCTCCAGCCGGTACAGGCCCAGACCCGGCGCCTGCCAGTGCGTCTCGTAATGACCGGGCGCCTTCTGTTCCATCTTCAGCACCTGCTGCGCGCCATCGGGCCCGGTCACCACCAGATCGCCCGGCGGCTGGTCGGAAATCGTCCGCCGCGTGATGGTCAGCACCTCGCCCTTCGCGGTGGCGGTCAGCGTCTCTTCCTCAAGCTCGGGTTCTTTCAGCATCCAATGCGCCAGCCGGCGCAGCAATTCCAGCTGCGGCCCGCCGCCTTCATAGCCGCGCCCCCAGAGCCAGGCCTGATCCGAGGCCAGAACCGCTACCCGACCCTCGCCCACCCGGTCCAGCACCAGAAGCGGCAGGCCGTTTGGCCCTTCCATCACCGTCTGGCCCGAGAATTTCTCGACCTCGATCGCCCGCATCCAGCGGCCCCAGCCGGGCGTGCCATCGGCAGAAGGCGGGGCGGGGGCGAATTTCTCAAGCCCCTCGGTCACCGGATGGCGCTGGCCCAATTCGGTGATCTTCGGCTTGAACCCGCCCTCGATCACCTGCGCCGTGGGCGCGACCGGCAGGATTTCCGACAGGGGCGAGCGGTAAAGCGAATCCACCGCGCCATATTCCGGGCCCGCCGCGACCAGAACCGTGCCGCCGCCCTTCACGTAATTCACCACATTCTCGATATAGGACATCGGCAGGATGCCCCGCATCCGGTAGCGGTCGAAGATGATCAGGTCGAATTCGCTGATCTTCTCGACGAACAGCTCGCGCGTCGGGAAGGCGATCAGCGACAATTCGTCGACCGGCACGCCATCCTGCTTTTCCGGCGGCCGCAGGATGGTGAAATGCACCAGATCGACCGAGGCATCCGATTTCAACAGGTTGCGCCAGACCCGTTCGCCCGCATGCGGCTCGCCCGAGACCAGCAGCACCCGCAGCCGGTCGCGCACGCCGTTCACCTGCACCACCGCGGCATTGTTGCGGTCGGTCAGCTCGCCCTCCGCGCCGGGCACCGAGAATTGCAGCACGTTCATGCCGCCATGCGACAGGGTGACCGGCAGCTCCAGCTCTTCCCCGACCGGGACCGTATAGGTCTGCGGCGCATCGGCATCGACGGCGATCGTCAGATCGACCATATCCCCGGCCGAGGCCGGCACGGCGCCGCGATCCTCGATCATCAGAGACAGGGTGAATTCCTCGCCGATGATGGCAAAGGCCGGGGCGTTCTTGATCACCAGCCGGCGGTCCCAGTCGCGGTCATGGCCGGTCAGCAGCAGATGGAAGGGCGCGGGGATCTGCGCGGTCAGGTCCAGATCATGCACCCGCCCGTCCGAGATCAGGATCACCCCGGCCACGCGCGCGCGGGGTTCCTCGGCCAGCGCCTCGGACACGGCGGTCATCGCCAGCGTGCCGGCATCTTCTTCCCCGTCCGAAAAGCGGCGGATGCGCAATTCGGTGCCGGGCAGGGCCGCGATTTCGGCCTCGACCCCGGCAATGGCGGCGGCGGTCTGGGCGCGGCGGTCCGACAAGCCCTGGCTTGCGCTGTCATCGACGACCAGGATCACGATATCCGACAGGCTTTCGCGTTCCTCCTGCTGCAGGGCAGGGCCGGTCAGCGCGGCCAGCAGCGCCAGTGCCGCCAGGCCACGCAGGGCCCAGCCCGGCAGGCCGCGCCACAGCGCCAGCGCCAGCAGCAGCGCGGCGATCCCGGCCAGCGCCCAGATCAAGGGCCAGGGCACCAGCGGCGCGAAGACCAGACCTGCGATCGGATTGGTCATTGCCCCAGCCTTTCCAGCAGTGCCGGCACATGGACCTGGTCGGATTTGTAATTGCCGGTCAGCACATGCATGATCAGGTTGATGCCAAAGCGATAGGCGATCTCGCGCTGGCGCTCGCCGGCGAAGCCACGGCCCACCGGCAGAAGCGGCACGCCCTGATCGTCGCTGGCCCAGGCCGAGGCCCAGTCATTGCCGCCGATCACCACCGGCGTCACCCCGTCGTTAAGATTGCGAAACGGCGCGCCCTCGGCCGCGGCGGCATCGGCGGGCGCGGCTTCGACCCAAAGCGAGCCTTCGCTGTAGCGGCCGGGGAATTCCTGGATCAGATAGAAGGTGCGGGTCAGCACATGGTCGCCCGGGATCTGCTCCAGCGCCGGAATGTCCAGCCCCGCGGCGATCCGTTGCAGCGCCTCGGCCTCGGGCGTCGTGCCGCCAAAGGCCGAGACATCGGCATCGCGCGTGTCGAACAGGATCATCCCGCCACTGCGCAGATACTGGTTCAGCTTCTGATAGGCCGCGTCCGAGGGCGTGGGCATGCTGGCCGTCACCGGCCAGTACAGGAAGGGGAAGAAGGCCAGCTCGTCGCGTTCGATATCGACCGCCATCGGCTCGGCCGGTTCGATCGCGGTGCGTTCCCACAGCCGGTCGCCCAGGCCCCGCAGCCCGGCCTGGGCCATGTCATCGACCGCTGCATCGCCGGTCAGCACATGGGCCAGCACCACGGCGCTGGTGGCCTGAATGGCGAAATCGTCGCCGGGCTGCGCCGCGGCGCCCGGGGCCGCGGGCTCTTGTGCCTGGGCGGGCGGGGGGGCTGTGCCCAGAAGGCAGAGGCCCAGCGCCAGCGCGGCGGTTGCCCGGCCCAGCCGGCCAAG
>NZ_JAICBZ010000016.1 GCF_020179405.1 Xinfangfangia pollutisoli
CATCGCCGCCGCCATGCGTCGCGACAAGCCGGGCCAAAGCCTCGACATCGGCAGGCCCCGCGCATTTCGGCAGCACATAGCCCGCGGGGCGATGGCGCGCGGTGGCGATGACATCGGCCTCGGTCATCCCGGTCGCAAGCGCATTCACCCGGATCAGCCGGGCCGGGCCGGACGGATGGGCGCCGTGCCCTGCCGCCAGGAAGCCCGCCACGATCTGGCGCGCGGCATCTTTCTGCGCCAGACCCACGGCATCTTCCAGATCAAGGATGATGGCATCCGCCGGGCCTGCGGCGGCCCCCGCCAGCTTGCGCGGCTGGTCGGCAGGCACGAAAAGGTAGGAACGATAGTCCATGGCAATCCTTCAGCGGGCGTTCCGCAGCAGCGCCTCGATATGACCGGCGAAAGCCATGGCCGAGTCGCGATTGGGGTTGAACCATTCCAGAGCCCCGTTCAGCGCCCCGATCAGCAGGTGGCGCAGGTAGCGGACATCGTCATAGGCGGCATCCGGCCCCAGATATTCGCCCAGCAGGTCGATCCAGATCCGGTCATAGCTGCGCCGCACCTCGCGCAGGCGGTTGCGGATCGGCGTCGGCACGAAGGGGTAGCAGCGGATGTGGCTGGAGACGAAGTCGCTTTTCTTCAGCATCGTATCCAGATGAACCCGCACGGCGATCATGATCCGATCGGTCGGCGGCAGGTCGGGATGTCTGGCCAGCGCCTCGCGCACCGCAGCCTCGACCACCTCGACGCCGATGCGCATGACCTCGGTCACCAGGTCATCCTTGGACTGGAAGTGATAATACAGGCTGCCCGCCTTCATGTTCACTTCGGCCGCCAGATCCCGCAGCGACATTTCGGCATAGCCCACCCGCCGCATCAGGCCGGCAGCGGCGGAAAGGATTTCCGCCCGCGCAACGTCGGCCTTGCCGATTTTCCGGGTCGGGGGGGGCTGAAGCTCACTCATTCTGGATGTCCTGTCTGCACCGGACCCATTCTGCCACGCCCTTGCGCGCTGCGCACCCCATCCTGCGGCGTCCGCCTGCCCATTGCATCAGCGGCAGGCGCCAGCCGGTCTGCAGGCACGGTCATATCGCCGAGATCCCGCCGGTGATCGAGATGCATTGCCCGGTGATCCGCGCCGCGCGGGGCGAGGCGAGAAACACCGCCATCTCGGCCAGATCCTGCGGCTGGACGACGCCCAGATGGGCCAGGGTCTTGGCCTTGCCGAACAGGCGGCCGGCGAATTCGTCTGCCATCACGCTGTCATGCAGGGCCGTGCCCTCGACGATCGAAGGGGTCAGGCAGTTGACCCTGATGCCTTGCCGCTTGGCCTCATAGGCCATGGCGCGGCAGAACATCATGATCCCGGCCATCGCGGTTCCGATCGCAACCTCGCCCGGCGTTGCCAGCTTGCCCGCGTCCGAGGCCACGCACAGGATCGAACCGCCGCCGCGCGCCGTCATGCCCGGCAGCACGGCGCGCGCGGGCAGGATCGTCGGCGCAAGCGAGCGGCCGATGGTTCCCATCAACTCTTCCAGCGGGATCTGCGCCAGAAGCCGCGGCATCGGATTGCCGCCCGCGCATGAGAAAAGCGCGTCGATGCCGCCCAGATGCGCCTCGGCGGCCGCGACCATATCGGCGCATTGCGCCGGATCGCCCGCCTCCGCCGTCACCGCAAGGACCGCCGAGCCCAAGGCGGCCGCGGCGGCCTGCGCCCGGTCGGGGTCGCGGCCGGCGATGACGACGCGCGCGCCGTCCTGCACCAGGCGCGCGGCGATGGCCCGCCCGATCCCGCCGGTTCCGCCCACGACCAGGGCCCGCAAGGGCGCCTCGGTCATGCCGATACCGGGCGCTTCATCATCAGCGCCGCCCGGTCACAGGTGCCGCACAGCACGTCATCCTGATTGTAGCATTCGTGGCGCAGGGTCACGATGCCCTCGCCGGGGCGCGACTTGCTTTCGCGCTTGGCCACGACCAGGGTCTTCATGCGGATCGTATCGCCCTCGAACAGCGGATGGGGAAATTTCACATCCGTCATGCCCAGATTGGCAACCGTCGTGCCGAAGGTGGTGTCGTTCACCGTCATGCCGACCATGCAGCCCAGCGTGAGCAACGAGTTCACCAGCGGCTTCTTCCAGACCGTCTTGGCGGCCGCCGCCACGCTGATGTGAACCGGCTGGGTGTTCATCGTCAGAAGCGAAAACCAGCGGTTGTCGGTTTCGGTGATCGTGCGTGTCCATTCATGGTTGAACACCATCCCTGCTTCGAAATCCTCGAACCAAAGCCCTGCCATCAGACTGCCTCCTCAAGTTCCACCAGAATGCTGCGCGCCGTCAGCGTTTCGCCCACCGCACAGCCAAGCCGCGTCACCCGGCCGTCAAAGGGCGCGACCAGACTGTGAACCAGCTTCATCGCCTCCATCTCGACCAGGGGGTCGCCCTTGCGGACCATATCCTGGGGCTGCACATGGATGGCCGAGACCAGCCCGGTCAGGGGCGCCTGGATCTGCCCGGCGTGATCGCCGGATGCCTGGTTGTCCAGACTGGATTCCGAAAGTGCCCGGACCTTTGCCGCCACGGTATGGCCAAGCCAGCAGCCATGGATCACATCGCCCTGCCGCCAGTAGCGGGCCGTTTCCATCCCGGTCAGGGGCTGGCTTTCCTCTGCCTGCACCACGCGCGGCGGCGAGGACAGCTCGATGCGCAGATCGGCGGTGCCCGCCTCGTCCTCGACCCGAAGGGGGATCGTGGCCGGCCGACTGGCCGCGGTGACGCGGAACCCGTCGCTGCGGCGCAGCGGGTCGGTTCCGGGGGCGGCGATCGCCTGCAGCGAAGCGCCGGCGCGCAGTTTCAGGACATGCCCCCGATCGGGCGCCCAGCCTGCGGGGAAATGGTCGGCCAGAAAGCCGGTCGTCGCCTGACCTTGGGCAAAGACCGGCGCGCGCAGACAATCGGCCAGGAAGGGCTGGTTGGTCTGGACGCCGGGCATCGCCAGCATCTCCAGCCCTTCGATCAGCCGCAGCCGCGCGCTTTCGCGGTCGGGACCATGCGCAATCAGCTTGGCCAGCATGGAATCGTAATGCGTGCCGACGGTTGATCCGGGCATGACGCCGGTGTCAAAGCGCAGGCCCCGCGGCGCCACGATATCGACGAAGCGGCCCGTGGCGGGCAGAAAGCCCGCATCCGGGCGTTCGGCATTCAACCGCACCTCGATCGCATGGCCGCGCGCAACGATCTGATCCTGCGTAAGACCCAGCGGCAATCCGGCCGCCTGCCGCAACTGCAACTCGACCAGATCGACACCGCAGATCGCTTCGGTCACCGGATGCTCGACCTGCAGGCGGGTGTTCATTTCCAGGAAGAACACCTCGTCCGAGCCCGATTGCATGATGAATTCGACCGTTCCCGCCCCGGCATAGGAGATGGCCCGGGCAAGTTTCAGCGCGTTCTCGTACAGCATCGACCGGATCGCGTCCGGCAGGTTCGGCGCCGGAGCCTCTTCGACCAGCTTCTGGTGGTTGCGCTGGATCGAACAGTCGCGTTCGAAGAAATGCAGCGCATCGCCCTTGCCGTCGCCAAAGACCTGCACCTCAAGATGCCGCGGCGCCAGTATCAGGCGCTCGATGAACACGGTATCGTCGCCAAAGGCAGCGCCGGCCTCGGCCCGGGCGCTTTGGATCGCGGTCTGCAGCTGGCTGGCATCCGCAACCTCGCGCATGCCGCGCCCGCCCCCGCCGGCGCTGGCCTTGACCATGACCGGATAGCCGATGCGGTCGGCCGCCGCAGCGATATCCGCCATGCCGGCATTCCTGGCCTCGTATCCGGGAACGATGGGCACACCGGCCGCCTCGGCGATGCGCCTTGCCTCGATCTTCGATCCCATCGCGGCCACGGCCTCGGGGCTGGGCCCGACGAACACGATCCCGGCCGCGGCACAGGCCGCTGAAAACCCTGCGTTTTCCGACAGGAAGCCATAGCCCGGATGGATCGCGTCGGCGCCCGAGCGGCGCGCCGCGGCGATCACCGCCTCGATGTTCAGATAGCTTTGCGCCGAGGGCGCCGGCCCGATCAGATGCGCCTCATCCGCCAGCGAGACATGCCGCGCATCGGCATCGGCTTCGGAATAGATGGCGATCGCGCGCAGCCCCAGCTTGTGGCAGGCGGCGATGATCCGGCAGGCGATCTCGCCGCGGTTGGCCACCAGAACAGACCGGATCGGCCGGGACGCTTTAAGGAATTCATTCATGAGTCACATCCTGTAGACGGCGCGCGGCGCGCCGCGCTGCGGGCGGGTAAAGCCAAGCGCAAGGCAGATCCCCAGCACGCGGCGGGTATCGCGCGGGTCGATGATCCCGTCATCGAACAGGCGGGCGGTGCAGAAATACGGGTCCGACTTGTCTTCGAACATCTTGCGGACGCCGGCGTCATAGGCGGCAAGTTCTTCGGGCGTGGCAGGATTCTTGCTGATCGAGGCCAGGCGCAGTTCCATCAGCACGGCGCTGCCGACATCGGGGTTCATGCCGCCGACGCGGGCATTCGGCCAGACGAACATGAAGCGCGGCCGGAAGCCCCGGCCCGACATGCCGTAATTGCCAGCACCATAAGAACTGCCGGTCACGATGGTGTAGCGCGGCATCCGGCTGTTCGACATGGCATAGACCAGCTTGGCCGAATGCTTGGAAATGCCGTTCCGCTCGGCATCGCTGCCGACCATGAAGCCGGTGGTGTTCTGCAGAAAGACGATCGGCGTATGCCGCTGGTCGCACAGCTCGATGAAATGCGCGCCCTTGAGGCAGGCCTCGCCGAACAGCACGCCATTGTTGGCGATGATCCCCACCGGGAAGCCGTCGATATGGGCAAAGCCGCAGACCAGGGTTTCGCCCCATTCCGGCTTGAACTCGTGGAAGCGGCTGCCATCGACCAGACGCGCGATCACCTCGCGCTGATCGAAGGGGCGGCTCAGATCGGTGCCGACGATGCCGGGCAGATCGTCGGCCGCGAACAGCGGCTCTTCCGGGGTCTGGCGCACGGGGGCCAGCGGCTGGACATAGTTCAGCGCCCCCACGATGTCGCGCATCCGCCCCAGGCCCGAGCTTTCATCGGCCGCCAGATGGTCGCTGACGCCCGAGGTCAGCGCATGCATCCGCGCGCCCCCCAGGGTCATCCGGTCCACCACCTCGGAAATCGCGGCCTTCACGATCGAGGGCCCGCCCAGGTGGATCGAGGCCATCTCGTCCACCATGATGAATTCGTCGCAAAGCGCGGGGATATAGGCGCCGCCGGCGGTGCATTCGCCGAACACGATGGCGATCTGCGGGATCCCCTCGGCCGACATGCGGCACTGGCGGTAGAAGGTGCCGCCGAAATGGTTCTCGTCGTAGAAAACCTCTTCCATCTGGTTCAGGTTCGCACCGCCGCAATCGACCAGATAGAGGATCGGCAGACGGTTCTCCCAGGCGATCTCCTGCGCGCGGATGTGCTTTTTCACCGTCTCGCGGAAGAAGCTGCCGCCTTTGACGGTCGCGTCATTGGCGATGATCATGCAGGCAGTGCCGCGCACCGTGCCGACGCCGGTGACAAGGCCCGCCGCGGGCAGCTGCCCCTCGTACAGGCCCCAGCCCGCCAGCGGGCTCAGCTCAAGAAAGGGCGTACCCGGGTCGATCAACAGGTCGATCCGGTCGCGCACCAGGATCTTGCCCCGGGCGCGGTGGCGCTCGACCATCCGGGGGCCGCCGCCCGCCAGCGACCATTCCAGGCGGTCGCGCAACTGGTCGAGCAGGCCCTGATAGGCCCCTGTCCGGGTCTGGAAGCCGCTGTCGCGCGGATCGATCGCTGTGGTCAATGTGGTCATGGATGCTCGCTTTCGGCTTTGCGGGCGGGCCCGCAGTCTTCAGGCAAAGGCTCAGGCGGTGCGGCTGTGGCCGGATTTCATCAGAAGTGTCAGCGCGCCCTCCTGAACCACCGCGCCGGTCTGGTTCTTCACCTCCAGCGCCAGCACGACCACGCCATGCCCCGCCCGGGTCGGGCGCACCGAGCGGGTGGTGACGACGGCATGGATCGTGTCGCCGGGTTTGACCGGAGCGCGAAAGTCCCAGTTCAGGTTCAACAGCCCCATCGCGGTGCCGTTGATCAGGTTCAGCTGCGACATCAGCCCGATCGCCATCGAAAGCGTCATCGGCCCATGGGCGATGCGCGTGCCGAAAGGCGTGGCGCGGCAATGCTCTTCGTCCGAATGCAGCGGGTTGAAGTCGCCGGACAGGCCGCAGAACTGCGCGACCTCGCCCTCGGTCACCGTGCGGCCCTGCGTCACCCAACGCTGTTCGGTGAAGAATTCCTCGAAGGTCAGTCCCATTCAGCAGCCCCAAGTCACAGTAGATTTTCGGACAGTTGTTAGGTAGATTAAACAGCAGGGAAGAGTTTGGTCAACCGGGATCTGCGCAAAGATCGGCACCCGGCCCAACAGGAACAGGAGCCGCAGGATGAAGGGCCAAGGGCCAGGGCAGCCAGATCTGCTAGCCACCCTGGGTGGGGCCATCGTGCATGACCAGGAACTTGGAATTGTCACTTCAGTTCAAGAAGATGGCCTGGTGCAGATGCGCCTGCCCTACCGGCCGGCCCTGACCCGAACCAGCCACGACGGGATTGACGAGGGGGCAATCACCACGCTTCTGGACACGGTCTGCGGTGTCTCGGCGATGGCCGGCCTGGACTATCGCGAATCAACCGCCACGCTGGACTTGCGGATCGACCATCTGGCGCCCGCCCTTCCCGGGCAGGATCTGCAGGCCACCGCCAGGGTCACGCATATCTCGGGCAGCGCCGCACGGGGCGCGGTTCTGGTTGCGGCCAGCGCCCGCACGCCCGAAAGCCAGGCAGACTGCGCGCGGGCACTGGGACGGTTCTACCGCAAGAAACTGCCCCGACCCGACAGGGCGCACAGCCTGCACAGCGACCGAGTCCTTGATGGCTTCCCAGATTATCAAAGCCTTATGGGATTCACCGCCCAAGCGGATGGCGCGATTCTTCTGCCCTATCGCGTCGGGCTGATCGGGAATGGCAGCCTGCCCGCGCTGCATGGCGGCGCCATCGCCGCGCATCTGCTGGAATCGGCGCGCCATCTGATGCGCGACACGCCCACCCCCCAGGTGGCGACCGCGCAGTACAGTTTTCTGATCTATGGTCGGCCACAGGATCTTCTGGCCACCGCCCAGGTTGAAAAGCCTGGCCGTGCGGTCAGTTTCGTCTCGGCCCGCGCCGGGCATCCTGGCGAAACCACCCCTGTCGCGACGGCCGTTTTCACCTTTGTCGCCCCGCCTTCTGCTGGAAGCCTCGACAGCGGGCTTGCAATGCGGTGAAGACTCGCTACTCTGATTTTAGGACAGTCGTTAGGTAGAAATCGGGGAGGGTTTCGCGACTGGCAACGAGGAGGGAACAATGACGAAGACGAACTCCCGCATCACCGCGCTTGGCGCGGCCGCCCTGACGGCTTTCGCCGGACTGGCAACGCAAGCAAGCGCCGATGCCACGCTAAGCTATGCGACCTATTTCAGCAGCAGCGATCCGCTGGTGCAGGTCGACATGTGGTTCATGGCGCAGGTGACCGAACGCAGCAAAGGCGCGATCACCTTCGACCAGTATATCGGCGGGGCGATGCTGGGCGGCCCCGAGATCTATCCCGGCCTGTCGCGTGGCGCGGTGGATATGGGCATGAGCGTGCCCTCGGCCTTCCATCCGACCGAATACATCCTGACGAATGTCACCCTGCCCTACATCACCGAAAACGCGGTCGCCACGACCTATGCCTTCAACCAGCTGTACAAAGAACTGCCCGAGCTGAAGACGGAATACGAAAGCCGCAACATCCACCTGCTGTATGGGCTGTCCTTCCCGGAAAACAGCATCTGGTCGAACAAGCCGATCCACACGATCGAAGATCTTTCCGGCATGCGGATCCGCTCGGTCATGAGCATCGCGGACGCGCTGCAGATCCTGAGTGCGGTGCCGGTGTCGATGGGCTTCGCCGATGCGGTGTCAAGCCTGCAGCGCGGCCTGCTGGACGGGCTGTCTTCGGCGCCCTTCCTGACCAGCATGGCCGTCGGGGTGCATGAATTCGCGCCCTATGTCTCGGATGGCGGGGGGATGGGCGTCTATGCCGTTTCCAGCACCGGCATCAACGCGGATGCCTGGGCCCGGCTGACGCCGGAGGAGCAGGCCATCTTCACCGAGGTTGCGGCCGAAGTGCCCGACCATTACGCGGCGATCATGAACGACCTCGTGTCCGAAAGCGTCGACAAGCTGCATTCCGTCGGCGTGACCAAAGTCGTCATCATGTCCGAGGACCAGGCGAAGCGCGTCCGCGATGCGGTGACCGACACCTTGTGGAAGAACTGGCTGACCGCGGCGAATGCCGCCGGCTATGACGGTCAGGCGATCCTGGACCGCTACATCGCGCTGGTGCGCGAGAGCGAGGCGACGGCGGCCTACACGCCGGGCCTGGAACTCTACATGGATCGCTACGGCAAAGACTGACCGCGACGAAACCGGGCCGTCGCCGCGCGGCCCGGATTCCACCGATGACGGGCGGAAAGCCCGCTCTGCAACAGGGAAACCACCATGCGCGTCTTCCAAGCTATAGAGCGCCTGCACCACGGCCTGGGCGTTCTGTCGGGCCTGATGATCTTCGTCATCACCCTCATCGTCGTGATCGACGTCGCGATGCGCGCGCTCTTCAACATGCCGATCCCGGGGGCGACCGAACTCAGCACCCTTCTGCTGGTGGCCTTGATCTATCTGGGTCTGGCCGCTGTCCAGGCTTCCAAGCAGAATTACCGGGTCGAGATCCTGATCGGCACGGTCGCGGCGCGCACCCGGGCGGCGCTGAACATCCTGACCACGCTGCTGTCGATGATCGCGATCGGCATCCTGGCTTGGTTCACCCTGGCCGAGGCCTGGCACGCCACCGCAACCCAGGAGATGACGTTCGGCGCCATCGTCTTTCCGGTCTGGCCGGCGCGGATCGCCGTCGCCCTTGGCCTGACCCTCCTCACGCTGCAACTCTTGATGGACACAATCCGGCTCTGCCTCGGCCTTCAGACCGACCAGGGCGAAAGCGGGGGCCTGCAAGAATGACGCCGATTGAAGTTGGCTGGCTGATCATCGCCCTTCTGATCCTGTTGCTGATCATGGGCATGCCCATCGCCTTCGCGCTGATCAGCAGCGCCCTGGTCGGCATCTTCCTGACCCGGGGTGCTGCGGGGTTCGAATTCGTCGTGGCGACCTTCCCCTATTCCTACGTCGCGAATTTCGCCTATGTCGTCGTGCCCTTGTTCATGTTGATGAGCTATCTGGCCTACGCGACAGGCATGTCGAACCGGGCCTTCCAGATGGCCTACAAGGTCACCCACGGGATGCGCGGCGGGCTGGCCACCGCTTCGGTCTTTGCCTGCGCGCTGTTCTCGACCGTCAGCGGATCCAGCATCGCCACCGCCTCGTCCATCGCGCGGATCGCGATCCCCGAGATGCGGGCCGCCGGATATTCCGACCGGCTGGCAGCGGGGTGCATCGCGGCAGGCGGCACGCTGGGCGTGCTGATCCCGCCCAGCAGCATCCTGATCATCTACAGCCTCGCCACGGGCACATCGGTGGTGCAGCTGTTCAGCGGCGCGCTGATCCCCGGGCTGATCACCGCGGTGGCCTATGTCATCGGCATCATGGTCATGGGCCATCTGCGCCCCGCCCTGGTCGGGGGCGTGCCCACCGGCCCCGGCATTCCTTTCAAAGAGCGGGTGCAGAGCCTGGCGCTGACCTGGGAAGCGATCCTGCTCTTTGGCGTGGTGATCGGCTCGATCTACCTCGGGATCGCCACCCCGAACGAGGCCGCAGCCCTGGGGGCGCTTCTCGCCTTCCTGATGGCGATGGCCCGCAAGGGGCGGATGAGGATCCTCAGGGGCGGCCTGAAGGAAGGCGGCAGCGTCACCTGCACGGTCTTCGCGCTGATCATCGGCGCGGGCCTGTTCAGCATCGCCCTGACCACCAGCCGCCTGCCCACCGAACTGGCGCTGATGGCGGCATCGGTCGATCTGCCGCCGACCGTGATGCTGATCCTGATCCTGATCCCGTTCCTGTTCCTGGGCGCCTTCATCGACGGCTTCTCGATGGTGCTTCTGACCATGCCGGTGGTCTTTCCCATCGTCCAGCAGCTGGGCGTCGATCCGATCCTGTTCGGCATCCTGGTGGTCAAGACCGTCGAAATCGGGCTGATCACGCCGCCGGTGGGGTTGAATGTCTTCGTGGTCAAGGGATCGGTGCCGAACCTGCCGCTGAAAGAGGTTTTCATCGGCTGCATCCCCTTCGTCTTCATCGAGCTCGCGCTGATCCTTTTGCTGATCGCCTTCCCTCAAATCGTGCTGTGGCCGCTGGGCCGCTGACAATACCCTTATCCGACGAGAGACGACCATGACCTTTGGCGCCATGCAGACCACTCTGGGCGAACTCCTGGCCGAACAGGCCGCCCGGTTCGGCGACAAGCCCCTGATCCGGTGGGAGGGCGAGGACTTTTCCTATGCCTTCGCCGACGGCCATGCCGACCGGGTCGCGACCCGGATGGCCGCCGAGCTGGGCATCGCCAAGGGCCAGCACATCGCCCTTTTCCTTGGCAATTCGCCGCAATTCGTGTGGACGATCTTCGCCCTGGCCCGGCTGGGGGCCGTGGCGGTGCCGTTGAACACGGCCGCGAAGGGCGAATTGCTGCGGTATTTCCTTGAAAACTCGCACAGCCGGATCCTGATCGTCGATCACGAACATCTTGACCGCGTCCTGCCGGTGCTGGACCAGGTGCCGCTGCTGGAACGCGTCGTGATCGTCGGCGCCCGCGATGGCGCCCCCCTGCCCGAGGGCATGCTGGACTTCTCGGATCTGGAGACGGGCCCCGCGATCCGGCCCGCGGTCCAGATCACCCCGCGCGATCCGATGTATCTGATGTACACATCGGGCACGACCGGCCCGTCGAAAGGCGTGATCAGCCCGCATTCGCAGGGGATCAGCGTCGGCAGCCAGCTGCATCACGTCTATCGCTATACCGAGGCCGATATCCTTTACACCTGCCTGCCGCTGTTCCACGGCAATGCGCTTTGGTATTCCTTCATGCCCGCGCTGTGTGCCGGGGCGACACTGGCCATCTCGCGCCGTTTCTCGGCCTCGCGCTTCTGGGACGAGGTGGCAGACTGCGGCGCCACCCAGACCAATGTACTGGGCGCCATGGCCAATATCGTCATCAAAGAGATCGACCGCGCCGACACCCCCCGCATCCGCCTGCGGCAGATGATGGTGGTGCCCGCGCTGAGCGCCGAGGTCGCAAGGCCGCTGACCGAAAGATTTGGGGTGAAGATCACCAGCCTCTTTGCCCAGACCGAGACTTTCGCGGTCACGCTTTACGGCCCCGATGAGGGCGGTTTGAAACTGGGCTCGGCCGGGCGGGTCTACCCCTATGTCGAGGTCGCCATTCTGGATGAGGAAGACAACCGGCTGCCCCCCGGCACCACCGGCGAAATCGCCCTGCGCCCCAGCCTGCCCGGCATCATGATGACAGGCTATTACGGCATGCCCGAAGCCACGCTTGAGGCGATGGGAACGCTGTGGCTGCATACCGGCGACCGGGGCTATCTTGACGAAGACAACTACCTGTATTTCGTCGACCGCAAGAAAGACGCGATCCGCCGCCGGGGCGAGAATATCTCGGCCTATGAGCTGGAAATGATCCTGTCGCGCCACCCCTCGATCCGGGAAACCGCCGCCGTCGCGGTGAAATCGGATCTGGGCGAGGATGACGTCCTGTGCTTCGTGGTCGCGGCCGAGGATGCGACGATCGACTTCGCCGAAGTGATCCGGTTCTGCGACCGGAACATGCCCTATTTCATGGTGCCGCGCTATCTGCACGTGCTGGAGGCCCTGCCCAAGACCTCGTCCGAGAAGATCGAGAAATACCGTCTGCGCGACTGGGCCAACGCAAACCTCGGGTCGCTTTGGGACCGCGAGGCGGCCAAGATCGTGCTGACCCGCTGATCCGTCCTGAAAGGAGACCCCGTGTCCACCCACGCCATGACCCTGACCTGGCCGGAGCCCGATGTCGCTCTGGTCACCCTGACCCGCGGCAGCGCGATGAACACGCTGAGCCACGATTTCCTGGACGAGCTTGAGGCGATCCTGGACGAGCTGGGCCCGAAGCCCATCCGGGCGATGATCCTGACCGGCTCTGGCCGGGCCTTCTGCTGCGGCGCGCATCTGGATTATTTCGAGGCCGAGAACATGGGCCAGGATGCCCGCTTCCGGCTGCGCGACAGCTATCTGAACCGCATCGCCGCCCTGTTCGACCGGCTGGAGGAACAGCCCTGGCCGACCATCGCGGCCATCAACGGCTATGCGCTTGGTGGCGGCTGCGAACTGGCGCTGTCCTGCGATTTCCGCATCATGGCCAAGGGCACCTTCCTGGGCCTGCCCGAGGTCAAGCTGGGGGCGCTGGCCGGGGCCGGCGGGGTGCAGAAACTGTCGCGCCATGTCGGGCGCAGCAAGGCCATGGAATGGATCCTGCTGGGCAGCCACATCCCGGCCGAAGAGGCCGAGCGTCGCGGCCTTCTCTATGCCATCGCCGAACCCGAAGCGCTGCTGGCTTCTGCGCTGGATCTGGCGGGCAAGCTGCGCGCGCTAAGCCCCCGCGCCATCGCGCAAAGCAAGGCCTCGGTCTATCTGTGCGAGGATGCCGACCTGCGCACGGCGCGCAAGTTCGGGCTGGAAAGCCTGGCCATGCTGATCGACAGCCGCGACTGGCAGATCGGGATCAAGGCCTTTCATGGCAAGACGGCCCCCGATTTCTCGTGACGATCCCTGCCGGCGACCTGAAGGCGGCATCGCCGCCGAACGCTGCCGGCAGGGCAAGTGCCCAGCCTGATGGGGCATTGGCCCCGGTGCCTGTCAGGCCGAAAGGCCGGCCCCGATATGGCGGTTCTCGCAAAACGCGGTTGCGATGACGCCGAACAGCGCCACATGGCCCCCAGCCGAACGCCGGCGCCTCGCTGTGCTACGGATGCTTACAGGCAATCGCTTGCCGGCAATCTAGAAGCCCGGGCCTGTGACGGCGACTCCATGGTCAAGCCCCGCTCAGAACCGCCAAGCCAGAGCCGACAAGGCCGCTCACCTTCCGGGCCCCGCCGCCAGGCAGACGAGGTGGTACACCACAGTCAATCACTGTCCAGGATTGCCCCCTGATCGGGGTCAGGCGCGGTTCTTGCAGCGCAAGGATTCACGGCCTGTTGCAATGATCCCTCGCTGGTTGCCACGACTTTCTCAACCTCAGCGCGGCGCCCTGCGGCGACACGACCAAAGCGCCAGATACGCCATTGTCGAGCAGGGGGGCGATGGCCAGCAGCACCTCCATATCGGGGCTGAGCGTGACCAGATCAGCCCGCATACTGGTCGCCACCAAGGCCGGCTGACGCGGAGCGGTCCTGACGTGTGGACGTCGAACGGCCGGCCCGACCATCTGATCGGGCGCGCCAAAAGAAGCCTCAAGACGCTGGGCGTCGAGCAGATTGGTCTCTGGCAGCTCCATCGCATTGACCCGCGCGTGCCGCGCGACGACCAGTTCGGCGCGATCAGGCAAGTGCTCGACGCGGGCATTCTCCGCAATGCGGGCCTGAGCGAAGTTTCGGTTGAAGAGATCAAGGCCACCGGCAAGGTGTTCCCGGTGGCGACGGTGCAGAACCGTTACAACCTTATCGACCGCGGCAGCGATGATGTGCTGGAGTATTGCGCGGCCAACCGCATCGGCTTCATCCCATGGTATCCGCTGGCGGAGGGCTGCCTGACCCGGCCCGGCGGCGCGGTCGACCGCATCGCGAAGGCCCACGACGCCCATGCCGGTCAGGTGGCACTCGCCTGGCTGCTCCAGCGCAGCCCGGTCATTCTTCCCATCCCCGGCACGCTCCGGGCCGCACATCTCGAAGAGAACTCCGTTGCTGCGGGCCTCAGCCTGTCGTCTGGCGAAGCCGCCGAACTCGGCGCGGCTGCCGGGCCGTTATTCTGTCCCGGCCTTGCCCCGGGCCGAAACCGCCCTAACCTTCGGGCACTTACTCGTTGGGGTGTCCTGGGCGGTCGGGGCTGAGAGGCTCATGCCGAAACATCGAACCTGATCCGGTTCATAGCGGCGGAGGGAACGGGTAGCTCAAGCATGTCACGGCGGAGTTCCAGCCGTGCGCCAAGCCCCCAGACCCAGTCCTTCGGTCAATTTTGGGGGCGACGTGACGACCATCGCATTGACCATTGCAGGCCCCGACAGCGGCGGTGGGGCTGGGAGTCAGGCCGATCTGAAGACCTTCTCGGCACTTGGTACCTGTGGCGCCAGTGTGCTGACCGCGATCACCGCGCAAAACGCCCGCGCCGTCAGCGCCATCGCCGCCCTGCTCCCCGCCATCCTACGCGCCCAGATCAAGGCGGTGTTCGACGATCTCGCCATGGGCGCGGTCAAGATCGGCATGCACCAAGGAAACAGGTTAGCAGGCTTCACGCGCATGGCATAAAAGCCATCATCTTGGCGTGTGGGCGCCACGGCCAGCAGATCATCAGACCCGCTCGGTCGCGATGGCGATGCCCTGGCCCACACCGATGCACATGGTGGACAGCGCCCGACGACCGCCGGCCAGCGCCAGTTGCAGCGCTGCGATGCCGGTGATCCGCGCGCCCGACATGCCCAAGGGATGGCCAAGCGCGATGGCCCCGCCGTTGGGGTTCACCCGGGCATCGTCACCGGCGATGCCCAGCTGGCGTAGGGTGGCGATGGCTTGGGCGGCAAAGGCCTCGTTCAGCTCGATCACGTCGAACTGGTCTTGTGTCAGGCCAAGCCGGGCCAGCAGCTTCTGGTTGGCGGGTGCTGGCCCGATCCCGATGATGCGGGGCGGAACGCGGCGACCGCACCACCAGAACGCGAGCAATCGGGGTCAGGCCATGCTTTTTCGCCGCCTCCTCCGACGCGAGGACCAGCGCCGCCGCCCGGTCATTCACGCCGCTGGCATTGCCGGCCGTGACCGAGCCGTTCGGGAACAGCGCGCGCAGCTTGGCCGAAGCTCGGGTGTGGTGGGGCGGGGGTGTTCGTCGCGGTCGACGGTGATCGGATCGCCCTTTCTGCGGGATCACCAACGGGGTGATTTCCTGCGCCAGACGACCTGAGGCCTGCGCCGCGGCAGCCTTGGCTTGCGAGAAGGGCGCCATAGCATCCTGCGCCTCGCGGCTGATGCCGTAGTCATCGGCGACGTTCTGACCGGCCTGTGGCATGGAATCGGTGCCGTAGGCCTTGTTCATCGCGGGATTGACGAAGCGCCAGCCGATGGTGGTGTCATAGACCGCATTGTCACGGCTGAAGGCAGTTTCCGCCTTCGGCATGACGAAGGGCGCGCGCGACATACTCTCTACACCGCCGGCGATATAGAGATCACCCTCACCCGCGCGGATCGCCCGCGCGGCGGTGATGACCGCATCCATGCCCGAACCACATAGGCGGTTCATCGTGGTTCCGCCGATCTCCAGCGGCAGCCCGGCCAGCAAGAGCGACATGCGCGCGACATTGCGGTTGTCCTCGCCCGCCTGATTGGCGCAGCCGAAGATCACATCATCAACCGCGCCTGCCAGTCGACGCCCGCATTGCGCGCCATCAGCGCCCGCAGCGGCACCGCGCCCAGATCATCCGGGCGAACCGAGGAGAGCGGCCCGCCATAACGGCCAATCGGGGTGCGGATATAGTCGCAGATGAAGACGTCACGGCCCATGTCAAACCACCGGAACAATCAGGTCGGCCACCGGACCGTCCAGGTGCAGCTTCGCGCCGGTGAAGGCCTGAAGCGCCGCAAGCGTCAGCGAGCGAAGCTTTTCGCGCAGAACGAAACGGCCCCCTTCGATATCAATCACCGCCAGGGACGAATAGACGCGCGTCACGCAGGCTACCCCGGTCAAAGGTAAGGTGCAGCGCTCCAGAAGCTTGGGCTTGCCGTCCTTGGTCACATGGTCGGTGATGACCGCCACGCGCTTTGCACCATGGACAAGGTCCATCGCGCCGCCCATGGCGGGCAAGCCCTTCGGACCGGTCGAGCAGTTCGCCAGATCGCCGGTCTCGGCCACCTCATAGGTGCCCAGAATGGCCCATCCAGATGGCCGCCGCGCATCATGGCGAAACTGTCGGCATGGTGGAAGAATGCGGCGTCAGGCCGGATCGTCACGGCCTTCTTGCCAGCATTGATGACATCCCAGTCTTCGCTGCCCTTGGCGGGGGCTTCACCGAAATTCAGGATGCCGTTTTCGGTGTGAAAGATCGCCTCACGCCCCGGCGGATGAAATTGCGCAACCTTTTCGGGGAAGCCGATGCCAAGGTTCACCCAGGCCCCGTCGGCAATGTCCTGCGCGGCGCGCCATGCGATCCGGTTGTTGGAGAGTTTTTCCATGCTCATGCCTCCAGCGGATAGGCGGCTTTGGCCAGATTCAGGTCTTCGTCCTGAACCGGGTTCGCCAGTTCGACGATCTTCTGCACGAAGATGCCGGGGGTGATCACATGCTCCGGGTCGATGGTGCCGGGCGCCACGATGCTGCGGGCCTGCACCCCGGCCTGTGCTGCGGCCATGCACATCGAGGGGCCAAAACTGCGCGAGGCGGCACGGAAGGTCAGATTGCCATGGATATCGGCAAGCTCTGCCTTGACACGCGCCACATCCGCCTTGAGCCAGCGCTCCTGCATATAAGACCGGCCTTCGAAGACCTCGGCCGGCTTGCCAGCGGCAAGATCCGTTCCAAAGGAGGTCGGTGTGTAGAAAGCCGGGATGCCCGCGCCACCGGCCCGGATGCGTTCGGCCAAAGTGCCCTGCGGGACCAGCTCAAGCTCGATCTTGCCCGCCAGATAGGCGTCCGTGAATACCACCGGATCGGCTGCGCGCGGGAAGGCGCAGGTCCGTTTCCTGACCATGCCCGCCTCGATCAGGGCGGCAAGGCCGACATGGCCGTTGCCGGCATTGTTGTTGACGACGGTCAGGTCTTTCTGATGGCGGGTGGCGCAAAAGCGGTCGATCAGCGCGTGGATCAGCTTGATGGGCGAACCCGCACCGCCGAAACCGCCGATCATCACTGTCATGCCATCTTCGATTCCGGCCACGGCGATGGCCAGATCGGGCAAGGTCCTGTCCATGGAAGCCTCCTCGGCGGGGGGCAGGCATGATCGAGACGATCCCCGCGCGTGCTGCCCCTTGGCACTGCCTGTTTGGCCACCATGCCGCTGCCGCAGATCGTGCAGCCGTTTCTGGATGGGCTGTCCGAACGGATCGGGCAAAGCACCTCGGTTTCCATCCTGGACGGGGCAGAGATCGTCTATATCGCCCGCGCGGCACAACGGCGGGTGATGTCGATTGCGCTGATGGCGGGCTCACGCCTATCCGCCCGCTGCACCAGCATGGGTCGGATCATGCGGGCCGCCCTGTCTAAAGCCGAGGCCCGAGAGGTGCTGGGCGCAGGCCCGCTGCCCGCCCGGCCCCCGCGCGCCCCCTGACAGATCCCGCGGCAGGAATGGCGGAACCGGAGCGGGTGCGGGCGCAGGGCTTTGCCCAGATCGAGCAGAAGGTGGAGGACGGACTGCGCTCGATCGCAGTGCCGATGCTGAATGCGCGCGGCCGCGTGGTGGCGGCGCTGGATGCCGGGTGGCGGCTACCGGCCCGGCCAAAGCCGTGCAACCGCTGTATCTGTCACCGCTGATTGAGGTGCAGGGTCGGCTGAAGGCCCTGCTGCGCCAGTGCCCCCTTGCACCGGCAGGTTGGCAAACTCTTCGTTGGGCACCGGCCCGTAATTGTCAGTTTTCCTCAGCCTCGGGATTTGCTCTGTGCTGGGGCATACCGCAATAAGACCCGTGGAGGGGGACGGCTGCGACCGACAGGCGCAGGCAGCCGGAGAGGAGACCCATGACCGAACAGAATGCCATTGGCGCATCCATGGCGCTTGATGCGCTTTTCAAGCCCGGCAAGGTGGCCATCGTCGGCGCTTCGGCCGATCCGACCAAGACCGGCGGGCGTCCGGTGAACTATCTGCAACAACACGGATTTTCCGGTCAGATCTGGCCGATCAACCCCAAGGTTGCCGAAATCGCGGGCCTGACCAGCTATGCCTCGGTCGCGGATCTGCCCGATACGCCCGACGCCGCCATCGTCCTTCTGAGTGCCGAACGCGCGCATCTGGCTGTGCGCGAGCTGGCCGAGCGGGGCACCAAGCTGGCGATCGTTCTGGCCAGCGGTTTTGGCGAGGCGGGCGAGGCAGGACAAGCCCGTCAGGACCAGTTGCGTCAGGCCGCCGGGAGGATGCGCCTGCTGGGTCCGAACACCATCGGCGCGATGGATCTGCACAATCGCATCGTCCTTTCGGCCAGCGGCGCGCTTGAAGGCAAGAACCTGCCCGCAGGCGGCATATCGCTTGCCTCACAAAGCGGTGGCATTCTCGGCGCGATCCTGTCGCGTGGTGCCGCACGCGGGATCGGTTTCGCCAAGCTCGCCTCGACCGGGAATGAGATCGACCTCGATCTGGCTGATCTGATTGAGTATTATACCGCCGATGATGCCACCCGGGTGATCGCCGTCTATGCCGAGGGGATCCGCTCGGTCGACCGTTTCCGCGCCGCCGCGCTGGCCGCGCGCGCCGCAGGAAAGCCTGTTGTCGTCTTCAAGGTGGGCCGGTCGGAATTCGGCGCGCGCGCAGCCGTGTCGCATACGGGGGCCATGGCGGGCGAGGATCGGGTCTATGACGCGCTCTTCCGCCAATGCGGCGTGATCCGCGCCGAAAGCTTCAGCGACCTTCTGGACATTCCCGCCATGCTGGCCGCAGGCCGACCGATGGAGGGCCGCCGGGTCGCAGTGCTGACCTCGACCGGCGGGGCGGGCAGCCTTGTTGCCGATGCCTGCGGCATGGGCGGGCTGGATGTGCCGCTTCTGGATGCGCCGACTGCCGAAAAGCTGGCCGCGATCCTGAAGACCGAAGCGCCGATGACCGGCAACCCGGTCGATGTCACGCTGGCCGGCGTGAAGCCCGAGGTGATGACCGCCGCGACCGAAACCCTGCTTGCGGCCGATACGGTCGATGCGGTGGTGGTGATCGTAGGCTCGTCCGCGCTGGCCCAGCCCGAGATCGCCATCGGCGCGCTGACCGAGGGGGCCGCCGGCAGCAGCAAGCCGCTGATCGCCTATGTCAGCCCCGATGCGCCCCATATCGTGCGCCAGTTGAACCAGCAGGGCATCCCGGCCTTCACCGCGCCGGAGACCTGTGCGGTGGCGCTAAATGCAGCGCGACCGCGGCCCCTGTCCGCCGCAGAGGGCTCGGCCAATGTTCCGGCAGCGCCCGCCACGTTGCGGCAGGGCACGCTGAACGAGGCAGAAGCCCGCGATCTGTTCGCGCATTACGGGCTGGACGGCGCGCGGCAGGTGATCGTCCGCACCGCCGCCGAAGCGACCGAGGCCGCAAAGACCATCGGCGGCAAGGTCGTGCTGAAAGTCCTGTCGCAAGCCATCGCGCATAAATCCGACGTGGGCGGCGTGAGGGTCGGACTGACGTCTGAAACCGTGGGACCGGCGCTGGATGCGATGGCGGAACATCTGGCGGCGCAAAACCTCGGCCAGATCGAGGGCTATCTGGTCCAACAGATGCTGACCGGCGGGATCGAGTTCATCCTTGGTCTGCGGCGTGACCCGCAGCTTGGCCCGCTAGTTCTCTTGGGCGCAGGTGGCGTGATGGCCGAAATCATGGGCGACAGCGCCATCCGCCTGCTGCCGGTTTCTGACGCCGAGGCGCGGTCGATGGTGGCCGACCTGCGCCTGTCCAAGCTGTTGGCCGGCTATCGCGGCGGTCCGGCCTATGACACCGAGGCGCTGGTGCAGGCGATCCTGTCCCTGTCGCAGATGGGCGAAAGCCTTGGACCCCGCCTGTCCGAGGCCGAGGTCAACCCGCTTTTCGTCATGCCCGCCGGTCAGGGTGTGGCGGCAGCCGACGGTCTGGCCGTGATCGACTGAGAACGCTCTCCTTTCGATCAGGCTGGTCGCGGGTCCCCGTCATGGGGGCCCGCTTTTTAATGCGGCATTGGCCAGGCACCACCCGGCACAGCCCCCTCTGCGCAAACGAAAAGGGCGGTCCCCGGCGGGACCGCCCTTCCCTTTCCCAATCGGCCGGTTCAGCCGCCGGTCTTGTTCAGGAAGGCCTCGACCGAGGCGCGGTGTTCGCTGGTCGTGTAGCAGATCGCCTGCGCCTCGCGACCCAGGGCAAAGATCTCATCCGCGCTCCGCTCAAAGGTCTGATCAATGATCGCCTTGGTCAGGGCCACCGCTGCGGGCGAGCCTTGGCTCAGCTCCTCGGCCCAGGCCTGCGCTGCCTCCAGCAACGCCTCTGGCGCGGCGATGCGGTCGATCATGCCCATGGCCAGCGCCTCTGGCGCTTCGACCACGCGGCAGCTGAGGATCAACTCTTTCGCCCGCGCAAGGCCCACGCGGCGCGGCAGGAAATACATCCCGCCGCCATCCGACACCAATCCCCGACGGATGAAGCTCATCGACATCTTGGCCTGCTGGGAGGCGATGACGAAATCACAGCACAAGGCCATGTCCAGCCCCAGACCAACCGCCGCACCGTTGACCGCCGCGATCACCGGCTTGGTCATGTTGTGGATACAGCTGATGCCCCGGTGGGTCTGTTTCTGCCGCTTCCAGCCGTTGAAGGCGACCTCGCCCTGCGGCGCCTCAAGCCGCGCCCTCATCCCGGATACATCCCCGCCCGAGCAGAAACCCTTGCCCGCGCCGGTCAGGATCACGGCCCGCACGCCACGCGCCCCATCCGCCCAATCGAAGGCCGAGATCAGTTCGGCCCGCATCTCATCATTGATCGCATTGCGCACATCGGGCCGATCGAGCGTGATCGTGGCCACCGAATTCCGCAACTCGACACGGATGTATTTCATCGTCTGCGGGGTCTCTGTCGAAGAGATCTGGTTCATGGAATGCCTGTTCTCTGGGTATTGTGGGCTACATCATCACACGCCGGCATCGGCCAAGGCCCGCATGGGCTGGCCGGAGGTGCCGGGCACGTCACTGCCTTCAAGAATGCGCTGTCGCAGCGCATCGGCCTCGGGCCGGTCCAGCGCGGTCGCGGCAAGCTCGTCAAACTTGGCAATCAGTTCGGCATCGCTCAGCGGATCATCGGGATCGCCCTTCCGGGTCTCCTGAAAATGCTCCAGCACACGGCCATCGGTCAGTTCCACCCGCAGCCTCGCCATGCGGCGGCGCGGATAGGCGGCGGCAATCTCTGGATCGACCAAGATCGATACGCGCGGCATCACCGCCCGGATTTCTTCCATCTCCAGCGAGGCGGCCGAGAATGCCTCAAGCCGCACCCGGCCCAGCACCAGAAGCGCGCCGACGCAATATTGCAGGCTGAAGCGGGCGTCGCGGGCACTGGCCACCTGCATCCGGTCACAGATCGACTGGGTGGGGCCATACCCCCGCACCTCGATCCGGCGCACGTCTTCGGGACCAAAGGGCGTCTGGCTGCGCAACCAGGTCAGCCCGTCCAACGTCGGGAAGATATGGCCGCAGCAGCCGTGGTTCTTGAAGGTCATGCGCGAGATCGGCGTCCACTCCCCCAGCCCCTCGAACCCGGCGGACCAGTTGCCCGTGCTGTCGCTGGTGGCGGCGGCATAGCCATGCGGGGCATGAAGGCTGTCGGGCGATCCGGTCACGCCTGCGGCGGCGGCCAGCCCGGCCAGAACCCCGGCATCGGCAGCATGGCCGCCGTGCATTGGCTTGGTCAGCCCCTCGCCCTGCAGGTTTTCCTGATGGCCGCCGGCAAAGCTGCTGGCGATGGCGATGGCATGGCCGATGGTGGCAGCATCGCCCCCTTTGAGCATCGCGGTCGAGACGGCCGCACCGATGGTGCCCACCGTGGCCGTGATGTGCCAGTTGCGGTAATGGCTGGGTTGCAGCGCCATGGCGATGCGACAGCCCACCTCATAGCCGCCGATAACCGCGCGCAGGAATTCCTCGCCGCTGGCCCCAACGTCCTGCGCCACGGCCAATGCGGCGGAAATCGTCGGGCATCCGGGATGATAGCCGCCATCACGGAAGATGTCGTCAAATTCGGCTGTATGGCTGGCCGTGCCGTTCAGCATCGCAGCATGGCGCGGCGCACCCGCCTGCCCGCCGGCATAGGAAACCGCACGCCCCTGCCCCCGCTCCGAGGCCAGTGCCTGCGACAGCGCCACCGCCGGCCCCTCGACCGTGCCCGGCAACAGGGCTGCGAACCAGTCCAGCACCGCACGGCGCGCGTCATGGGCAACCGGCGCGGGCAAGGGACGACGCGTCCAGTCGGCTGCGGCTTCCGCCAACCGCATCAGCGGGTTCTGCATCTGATCCGTCATTCTTCCCTCTTCCTCGCGCCGGGATGCGCAGGCCCGGCTTCTTCAGTATGCGATGCCCGAACCACCCGTTTCCCCTGACGAAATGTCCGCATGGCCCTAGCGCCTGTCAGCCTGCTAACCGCGCTTCAGCAACAGCCCGCCATCCACCGGAAGCAGAACCCCGGTGACATAGCGCGCCTCGTCCGAGGCCAGATAAACGGCGGCATGGGCCACATCCCAGGCGTTGCCCATGAAACCCACAGGCACCAGCGCGTCGCGCTCGCTGCGGATGTCCTCGTGGCTGCGCCCGGTCTCGCGGACGCGGCGTTCAATGGCCATCGGCGTGTCGATCAGCCCCGGCACGATCACATTCGCCCGGATCCCATAGGCCGCATTCTCGGCCGCGACATGCTGGGTCAGCGTATTGATCGCACCTTTTGAGGTCTTGTAGGCCAGCGTCGGCCGCTTGGATAAAGACGAGGTGGACGAGATATTGATGATCGCCCCGGCGCTTTGCGCGCGCATCACCGGCAGCACATGCTTGCAGGTCATGAACATGCTTTTCAGGTTCAGCGTCATGATCCTGTCCCAGTCCTCGACGGGCAGATCAGGCGTCTGTCTGTCGCCGGTCGAGGTGCCGATGTTGTTGTGCAGGATGTCGATCCGGCCATAGCGCGCCACGGCCTCGGCCGCGATCATGGCACAGGCGGTCTCATCCGTCACATCGGCGGCCAGCACGCTTGCATCCCGGGCGCCGCAGGATTCAGCCGCCAGAAGATCAAGCGTTTCGGCGGCCCAATCGGCATTGCGGTCGACCAGCAGACAGGTCGCACCTTCGCGCGCGAACAGCACCGCGGTCGCCCGGCCATTGCCCATGCTGGAACCCGGCTGCTGCCCCGCCCCCACGATGACGGCGACTTTTCCCTCTAACCTGCCAGTTCCCTCTAACCTGCCAGTCACGAAACCCCTCCCAGGTTCGCTGATCCGGGAACAGACTAACAGGCCATGCAGGGCGAAGAGCCTGACGATTGGTTTGTCAAAACCGATGTGAGCTTTGCCCCGGGTGGAGATCAGGAGCGACTGGAATCGCCCGACTTGAAGAATTCAGGGGCCAAATTCACCTGCTCCAGGAGCCAATCGATGAATCGTCGGGTCTTGGCATTGACCGATGTTGCCGTTGGCCAGACCACATAGAAGGCTGATCCGGTTTTCACCGGACGGCTGAACGGGCGCACAAGCCGCCCCGCCGAAATCGCCCGGTCCAGAAGCGCAAGCTGGCCGATGGCAATGCCGAAATCCTGCTCGGCCGCCGAAAAGGTCAGAAGCGAGGTGTCGAATTCCACCGGGCGGTGGCGGCTGATGTCCGCCCCCACCGCCTCGGCCCAGGATTCCCAGGCCCGGCGGCGATAGCGGGCATGCAGCAGGTCATATTCCGCCACCTTCTCCAGCTCGGGCGGTGCATCCAGCCGGTCGAGATAGCCTTGCGAACAGACGGCATCGACTTCTTCATCGAACAGCTTGCGATACCGCGCATCGCGCCAGTTTCCGGTTCCCAGCTGCAGGGCCACGTCCAGATGGGTGCCGCGAAAATCCAAGGGCTCTACCCTTGTGTCAAAGCGGATATGGATGTCGGGATAGCGCGCCCGGAAATCCGCCAGCCGCGGCATCAGCCAGTGATGGGCAAAGGTCGGATAGACTCGAAGGCTGACCGTGCTTTGCGTCTCTTGGTTGATCATGCGCTGCGTCGCATTTTCCAGATCGTCGAACAGGCCCGAGATCTCCAGCCCGAAGGCCCGCCCCACCTCGGTCAGCTTGGCCGAACGGATACCGCGTTCGAACAGGCTAACGTTCAGATAGTTTTCCAGAATCGCGATTTGCCGGCTGATCGCCACCTGGCTGACGCCCAACTCGCGCGCGGCAGCGGTGAATGTCTTGTGCCGCGAGGCGATGGCAAAGGCCCGCAACGGGTTCAGCGGAAGGGTCAGTCGGCGCTGTTGCATAAGATTTTGTTTCCCTTGGGCAACGAAAGGCCAGTCAAACTTCGCTCAAGCTAGGATAGCATTCCCCCCAAGCCAAGTGGCCGGATCGCAAATCCTGCCCGGCCGCAGCGCGGCAGCGGGCATTCTTGGCGGTTCAGAGGGAGAGGATATAGCCATGACGGGTCGTCTGTCGGGCAAGGTTGCCGTGATCACCGGCGCGGGATGCATTGGCCCGGGCTGGGGCAATGGTCGTGCGGCAGCCCTGCTTTTCGCGCGCGAAGGCGCGACCATCGTTGCAACCGACATCAGCCCGGCGGCTTTCGCGGAAACCGAAGATCTGCTGCACGAGGCAAGGGCGAACTATTGGTTCAGTCCCTGCGACGTGACCGACAGCGCCTCGGTCGCTGCCCTGATCGCCGGCGCGCAGGAACGGTTCGGCCGCATCGACGTACTGGTGAACAATGTCGGCGGATCGGCCCGTGGCGGTGCGGTCGAAATGACCGAGGAGATCTGGCTGAAGCAGCTGAACTTCAACCTGACCAGCGTTTTCCTGACCTGCAAACATGTGCTGCCGGTGATGAAAGCGGCCGGCGGCGGGTCGATCATCAACACTTCCTCCACTTCTGGTACGCGCTGGACCGGCGCCGCGCAGGTGGCCTATGCCGCATCAAAAGCCGGGGTGATCCAGTTTTCGCGCGTGACGGCGGTGGAATATGCGCCGTGGAACATTCGGGTGAACACGGTCGTGCCGGGCCAGATGCACACCCCCATGGTCGAGGCGCGCCTTGCGGGCCAACGCGAAGGCGGTGACGTGCAGGCCCTTTTGACAAAACGGCAATCGCGCATTCCGCTGCCCTTCATGGGCGATGGCCGCGATACGGCCAATGCCGCTCTTTTCCTTGCCTCCGACGAGGCACGATTTGTCACCGGAACCGAGATTGTCGTTGACGGGGGAATGTCGGCGCGCTGTGACTGATCCCGCCCCCTTCGTTCCCTTTCCCGCGCGGCTTCTGATGCGCGCGCGTCTTGGGCTGTTCATGGCTGTCGGCACGGCCGGCGGCTGGCTGTTTCAATACATCGGATCACCGCTGCCCTGGATGATCGGACCGCTGGTGGTGACCGCGATCCTGTGCCTTTCGGGCCTTCTGGCGGTGCAGGTGCCGAACCGGATCCGCCCCTTCGGACAGGTCATCGTGGCCACCCAGATCGGGCTGACTTTTTCGCCGGCCACGATGGAAAAGCTTGTGTCCCTCGCCCCCGTCATTGTGGTGACCGCAACTTCAACATTGATCTGCATCCTCACAATATCCTTCGCCTTTGCGCGATGGAGCGGCATGTCGCCCGCGCAAAGCTTCCTCGCCTCGGTGCCGACCAGCCCGGTCGAGGCGGCGGCCATGGCCGATGAAAAGGGCATTGATCCGATGCCCGTGATCTTTTCCCAGACGCTTAGGCTTTCGGCCGTGGTGCTGGTCCTTCCGGTGGCGATGTTCGCGCTGGAGGGCTGGCCTGCCAGTCGGGCGATGCCTTATGCCGATACGCCCTTCGTGCTGCAAAACGTGCTGATCCTCGCTGTCTGCGGCTTTGTGTCGATGCGGGTGTTTCGCATGCTGCGCGTGCCGAACCCGAATTTCCTGGGGCCGCTGACGGTTGCCGCCGCGCTGGCCGCCAGTGGCCATGCGCCCGGCCCCTATCCCGGCTTCATCCTTGCGCTGGCGCAGGTGGTGCTGGGCTGCTGGCTCGGCTCCACCTTCCGGCGCGAGATTCTGGCCCGCGCCGGGCGGCTGGTCCTGACCTCGACCGCGTCGATCCTGACAATGCTGGCGCTGTGTTCCGCCATGGCCGCCGGCATCGCCTGGGCGTCGGGTCTGGACTGGCGGCTGCTGGTTCTGGGCGCGGCCCCCGGCGGAGTGACCGAAATGGCTCTGACGGCCAAGTTTCTGCATCAGGACGCGACCATCGTGACCGCGTTCCACCTGACCCGCATCTTCATCTTCATGCCCAACATTCCGTGGATCGTCGCCCTTATCATCCGGCTCGAGCGACGCTGCGGCGCCCCGAAAGGATCAGATCCGCAATGACCGAATTCCGCCCCCTACCGCAGGACCGCCGCCCCCGAATCGCCGTGCTGGACGATTACATGGGCGTGGCTCACCGCCTCGCCGACTGGAGCCGGGTTCAGGCCCGGGCCGATGTGACCTTTCTGACCGAGGCCCTGCCGCCCGGACCGGCAACCGTGGCGGGCCTGCGTGGCTTTGACGCCATCTGCCTGTTACGCGAACGCAGCGCGATCCCGGCGGATCTGCTGCGCCAACTGCCCGAGTTGCGCGCCATCGCGGCGACGGGCAAGCTGAACCGCACGCTGGACTATGCCGCCGCGCGTGATCTTGGCATTGCGGTGATGACCACATCAGGCAGCGGCAACGGCATCTATGCCACGGTCGAACTGGCTTGGGGGCTGATCATCGGCCTGATGCGCCATATTCCCGAGGAATCCGCTGCAATGCGGACGGGCGGCTGGCAGACCCGGCTGGGCAATGCGCTTTACGGCCGGACGCTGGGGCTGGTGGGCTTGGGCAAGCTGGGCGGACGCATGGTCGATATCGCCCGCGCCTTCGGCATGGAAGTTCTGGCCTGGAGCCCGAACCTGACGCCCGAACGGGCCGAGGCTGCGGGGGCCACCTACGTGACGAAAGAGGATCTGCTGCAAAGGTCCGATGTCGTCTCTCTGCATCTGGTGCTGGGACCGACGACGCGTGGCGTGATCGGGGCCGCGGATCTGGCGCTGATGCGCTCCGATGCCATTCTGGTCAACACCGCCCGGGGCCCGCTGGTCGATACCGGCGCGCTGGTTGCCGCATTGCAATCAGGCAAGCTGCGCGGTGCCGGGATCGATGTCTATGACAGCGAACCCCTGCCCGCCGACGCCCCGATCCGGCAGTTGCCCAATGCCCTGCTGACCCCGCATCTTGGCTATTCCGTGCAAGAGACCTTCACCAATTTCTACCGCGAGACGGTCGAGAACCTTGAGGGCTGGCTGGATGGGCAGCCCCGACGGCTGGCAGAGATCTGAGAGGAGAAGCCCATGCGTCTTGGCCCCCCCGACCCCGCCACGATGACCGCAGAGCAGCGGCGCGTGCAGGATATCATCACCCGCGGCCCCCGTGGCCAGGTGCGCGGCCCGCTGGCGATCTGGCTGCACCGCCCCGAACTTGCACAGGCCGCGCAGGCGCTGGGCGCCTATTGTCGCTATGGCTCCTCGCTGGAACCGCGCCTGTCCGAGCTTGCCATCCTGACCATGGCTGTGGTCTGGCAATCGGATTTCGAATGGTGGGCGCACAAGCCCATCGCGCTGAAGGCTGGACTCAGCGAGAGCGTCACCGATGCGCTGGCAGCGGGCCGCCCGCCCGCCTTTGCCGATGCCGAGGAAGAGATTGTCCACACCGTGATCACCACCCTTTCTACCAAGCGCCGCCTGCCCGACGCGCTTTACGCCACGGCGCTGGACCTGCTGGGGCGTGACCGTCTGGTCGATCTGATCGGGCTTTGCGGGTATTATACCCTGATCTCGATGACGTTGAATGCCTTTGAAGTGCCCCTGCCCGAAGGGGAGAGCCCGGAGCTGTCGGGAACCTCGGCGCGCTGACCCTGCGCCACGCAATGAAAAGGCCCGGCGAATCCGCCGGGCCTTTCCTTTCATCTGAACAAGTTCAGCTTACTGCGCGACGATACCACGTTCTTCGGCCAGCTTCTTCCACAGGTCGATTTCACTATAGACCTGATCCTTGAACTCGGCCGCCGTGTCATTGCCGGCCAAAACGAAGTTGTCGGCCAGCACCTTTTGGAAGCTTTCGCTGGCCAGGGCGGTGTGCAGATCGGCATTGATCTTTTCGACCAGCGCAGGATCCATGTCGCCCGGGCCGAACAGGCCGACCCAGCTGTCAACGTCGATGCCGGCGACACCGGCTTCGGCACTGGCCTCGACATCGGGCAGCAGTTCGTACCGGTCCGACCCCAGGATCACCAGGGCTTTGACCTGCCCGTTGTTCACATAGGGCATCACGCTGGCCGTGTTGCTGATGTACACGTCAGCATGGCCGCCCATCAGGTTGACCTGCGCATCCCCGCCGCTGGAGAAGTGGACGATATCCGCCGTGATGCCCGACTGCTGGATCAGCAGTTCCTCGGTAAAGTGGCTGGAGGTGCCGACGCCGGCGGTCGCGAAGAACATCGGCCGGGCCTTCGCCTCGTCGATGAACTCGGCAAACGTGGTCGCGTTCACCGCTGCACCGGCCACGGCCATATAGGGGCTGGTCGCAACCATGCCGATGGGCGTGATGTCGGTCATCACATCAAAAGGCAGATCCTTCTGCACTGCGGGCGCCGTGGCCATGGCGGGCGTGTTCACCAGCAGCGTATAGCCATCGGGCGCCGATTGCGACAGATAGGCGGTCCCGATCATCGAGCCCGCGCCGGCCCGATTTTCCGCAACCACCGGCTGGCCCCAGATCTCTTGCAGCTCATGCGCCAGCTGGCGGCCGATCAGGTCGGTCGATCCGCCGCCGCTGTAGGGCACGATGATCGTGACAGGCTTGTCGGGAAAGGTCTGCGCCATTGCAGCCCCGCCTGCAACGACAAACGCCAGAATGGCAGATGACATCAGTTTCGTGTTCATGGTTTCTCCTCCCATCTTCTCGATTTCCGGGCCATGCCCGGCTTGCCGGCGGGGGCAGAGCAATACGCCCTCGCCGGGGTTGTTCATCAGTCTTCGGACTCGGCCAAAGCCATCCGGGCCTTCTGGCGCCGCTGCGCTCTGACGCCGGCCCAGATGCTCCACACCAGCAAAAGCGCGGTGATGACAAGCACGACACCGGTGATCGGACGTTCGATCATGCTCCAGAAGTCGCCCCGCGCCAGAACCATCGCCCGGCGGAAGTGCTGTTCGATCAGCGGACCCAGAACGAAGCCCAGAAGCAGCGGGGCCGCAGGCATGCCAAAGATCCGCATCGCATAGCCAAGGATGCCGAACCCCATCACCACCATGACGTCAAAGGCGCTGTAATGGACCGAATAGGCACCGATGCAGACGAACATCAGGATCGCCGGATACAGCAGGTGATACGGCACGGACAGCAGCCTGACCCAAAGTCCGATCAGCGGCAGGTTCAGGATGACCAGCAGAAGATTGCCGACCCAGAAGCTCATGATCAGGCCCCAGAACAGGTCGGGGTGGTCCGAGACGAGCTTGGGCCCGGGATGGATGCCATGCACCATCAGCGCCCCGATCATCAGCGCCATGGTCGCGCTGCCCGGAATGCCCAGCGACAGGGTGGGGATGAAGGCCGTCTGATCGGCGGCGTTGTTGGCCGATTCCGGCGCAACGACCCCTTCGATCGCGCCCTTGCCAAAACGCTCTGGTTCGGCCGCGACGCGCTTCTCCAGCCCGTAAGAGACAAAGGCCGCCACGGTCGGCCCGGTTCCGGGCAGCGTGCCGAAGATCGAGCCGATGGTCGAGCCGCGCAGCATCGGCATCCAGGACCGGCGGAAATCGTCGCGCGTCGGCATCAGGCTGCGCATGTTGATGGCTTTGGGATCCAGCCGCCGCGACTCGGTTCGCCGGATCGAGCTGATGATCTCGGACACGCCGAACAGACCCATCGCCAGGGCCGAAATGCTGAGTCCGTCAAGCACACTCAGCGATCCGAAGGTGAACCGTGCCGTGCCGCTTTGCGGATCCATCCCAACGGTTGCCAGCAGGACACCAAGGCAGACCATGGCCAACCCTTTGACGACCGACGCATCCGAGATGGCCGAGGCTGCGACCAGACCCAACAGCATCAGGGCGAAATACTCGGCAGATCCGAAGGACAGCGCCCAGGCGGAGACGACCGGGGTAAAGATGCTCAGCACCAGAATGCCGAAGATGCCACCGTAAAATGACCCAACAGCCGTCATCGCCAGCGCCGCGCCCGCCCGGCCCTGCTGGGCCATCGGATAGCCGTCAAGGCAGGTCACCGCGCTGGAAGTGGTGCCCGGAATGTTCAGCAGGATCGACGCGGTCGACCCGCCATAAGCCGTGCCGTAATAGATGCCGGCCAGCATGATCAGGGCCGTGGTCGGCTCCAGATGGAAGGTCAGCGGGAACAGCATCGAAATGGCGGCCAGCGCACCCAGACCCGGCAGAACACCGATCAGGGTTCCGACGAACACGCCAAAGAAGCAGTACATCAGGTTGACCGGCGTCAGCGCGGTCTCAAGCCCTAGGGCGATATTTGCAAGGATATCCATCAGAAGGGCCAGTTGATCATAGCGATGGGAAGCTGAAGCAGGACGACAAAGATCAGCCAGGCGGTGACCGAAAGGACCGCGGCGAGGGTAAAGCTGACGACCGGGCGGAATTTGCCTTCGGCCAGCGTCGCAATGACCACGCAGGCAAAGACGGCCGGGATCATGCCCATCGGACGGATCAGCACGGCAAAAGCCAGAATGCTGGCCGAGATGATCAGGGGCACGACGATCCGGATTTCATCCATGCGGGCGGCGCGCAGGAACGCGCCGGCGGCGATCATCAGGCCGAACAGGGCCAGCAGCACGCCAAGGATCACCGGCACCATGCCCGGGCCCATACGGGTGGCAGTGCCAATCGTGTAATGCATCGCCGCATAGGCGGCAAAGCCGACCCCTCCTGCGGTCAGCAGCGCACCGCCGCAAAATTCTCGAAGGTCTGGTTTGGCCATCATGCCCCCCTTGCCGTCCCTGCGCCCTCCTCAAGGCTCGTGGATAGTCCCGGCATTGATCCCTGCGTTCAACATGCAATAGCGCATGGAACCATAACCGGAAGTCAGGCTCCCGCACCGCAACCGCGATTGTCAGTCTGGCCCGCCTGCGCCAATCCTTGGCGGCATGACGATGGAAAACGAACCGATCAGCGCAGTCTTGGCGCAGCAGGGCTGGGTGCATGACTCTTCCGAAGGCTTCATCGCCTTTCTGGGCGGGATCTGGATCAAGGATGCGCCGGAAGGCCGCAGTTTTGGGCTTGTTGCACCGGAATTTGCTGCCAACCGCAACGGCTTCGTCCATGGCGGGATGCTGATGAGCTTTATCGACCGGGTGTTCGGCGTCACCGCCCGGACCAGTTCCGGCGCGCTGCGCGGGTCGACCGTCAGCTTGAATCATAACTTCATGACTCCGATGCGGATTGGCGATTTCGCGCAGATCACGCCGCGGGTCACGCGGATCACCCCGCGGATGGCCTTTTTGGAAGGCACGCTCTTTTGCGGCGAGGGGCCCATCGTCTCGGCACAGGGCATCTGGCGGCTGAGCCACCGCAAGGATTAGGCGGCCCGCGGTCCGGGCCACCCCTTTTGTCAGCCAGCATCCGGCCAGAGGCCAAGCCCCGCCAGATCGGCAATAGGTCGGTCCGGCCCCGCGGCCCGTGCGGCCGCCGCGCAATCGGCCTGCAACTGCGTCGCGTCCTGCGTGCCCGCCCAATGCAGCGGCCCGCCGGTCCAGCGCGGAAAGCCGTAGCCGTTGACCAGCACCACATCGACATCCCCCGCGCTGCGGGCCACGCCCTCCTCCAGCACCAGCCCCGCCTCGTTCACGATGGCCGCCAGGGCCCGGCGACGGATCGTCTCGGCATCCAGCGGCTGGCGGGCAGTGCCCTTCTCGGCCGAGGCGGCGATGACGATGGCATCGACCACGGGATCAGGGACTGGCTTGCCCTCGGGGTAAAGATAGTAACCCGCGCCGGTTTTGCGCCCCAGCCGGCCCGCCTCGCACAGCCGGTCGGGGATCGAGACATAGCGCGCACGCGGATCGCGGGTCGCGGTCGTCTGCTGGCGCATGCGCCAGGCGATATCCAGACCCGACAGGTCGGCCACCGCGAAGGGCCCCATCGCAAAGCCGAACCCCTGCAGGGCGGCATCCACCTCTTGCGGCAGGGCACCGTCTTCCAGCATGAACTCGCAAGCCGCGCGATAAGCCGCATAGATGCGGTTGCCGATGAAGCCGAAGGCATTTCCGGCGCGCACCGGCTGTTTGCCCAAGGCCCGCGCAACCGCCAGCCCGGTCGCCACCGCCTGATCCGAACTTGCGGTGCCCGCCACCACCTCCAGCAGCTTCATGACATTCGCTGGACTGAAGAAATGCAGCCCGATCACGCGATCCGGGGACGAGGTCGCGCCCGCAATCGCGTCGATATCCAGATAGGAGGTATTGGTGGCCAACAGCGCATCAGGACGGGCCACCTGTTCAATGGCCCTGAACACCTGGCGTTTGACGGCCAGATCCTCAACCACGGCCTCGATGATCAGGTCGCAGTCCGACAGGGCGGACATATCCTGCGACAGGACCAGCCCCTGACGGGCCGCGTCGGCCACCGCATTGCTCATGCGCCCGGCTTTCTGGCTGCGGTCGATTTCGCCTGCGATCCGCTGGCGCGCCCGCTCCAGTGCGGCCGGATCGCTGTCGACGATCACCGCGGGCAACCGAGATTGCAGCGCGGCAAGGGCAATCCCCGCCCCCATTGTACCAGCCCCCACGACACCAATGCGCCGCACGGCCAGCGGGGCGACCTTGGTCCCGGTCTCGCGCCCGGCTGCGCGTTCGGCAAAGAAGATATGACGCAGCGCCTTGGCCTCAGGCAGGATGCGCAGCCGCTGGAATTCCGCGCGCTCAGTGGCCAGCCCCTCAGCAGCCGGTATCTTGCCCACAGAACGGATGCAGGCGATGGCCGACAGGATATGCGGACGCCCGCGCCCCTGCGCGGTGGCTTTGGTCACGGCGGCCTCGATCTCGGCCTCGGGATCATCGGGCGGTGCCCGCTCGATCACGCGACGCTTCGACCCCTGCGGATCCTTCGCCAGCGACAGCGCCAGACTGGCCGCTTCCACCTTCAAATCCGCCGCTGCCAGCGCGTCGATCATGCCCAGCGACAGCGCCTCGGCCGCCTTGACCCGGGTTCCCACGCAGATCAAAGCGATGGCACGCGCCTTGCCCACCAGACGCGGCAGCTTTTGCGTGCCCCCCGCGCCCGGGATGATGCCAAGACCGCATTCCGGCAGACCCACTTCGGTCTTTGCTGCCGCGATGCGCGCATCACATCCCAAGGCCAGCTCATACCCGCCGCCAAGGGCCGCGCCGTGAAGTGCTGCGACCCAGGGTTTGGCCGAGCTTTCCAGAGCCGCTATGACCTGCGGCAATTGCGGGGGCGACAGCGGCAGGTCGAACTCGCGCAGGTCGGAGCCCGCAACGAAGCTGTTCCCCGCCCCGATCAGCACGCCGGCCAACAGTGTCGCATCAGCCTCGACCTCGGCGATCCGGGCCAAGAGCGCGCGGCGCACATCGGCCGAGCCCGCATTCACCGGCGGGTTGTCGATGACCAGAAAGCCAACGCCGCGGTCACGCTCCAGATGAACCGTCCCGCTCATTCCACCGCCTCCGTCATCGCCCCAGCCGGTGCCGCCGCATCCCTTGTCGCCTCGACCCGGACCAGTGCGTCGATGGCCAGCACACCGTGCCCTCGCGGCAGTACGAACAGCGGGTTGATCTCAGCCTCTTCAATACCGGTGCCCCCGGAAGTGGCCAGTTGCGACACCGCCACGATGGCATCGGCCAGCGCCGCAAGATCGCCCTTCGGTCCGCCGCGGAAACCGTCAAGAACGCGCGAGAATTTCAGTTCGCCAATCATCTCTTCTGCCCCCGTGCGGTCGACCGGGGCCAGCCGCATCGCGCTGTCGCGGTAAAGTTCTGTATAGATCCCCCCGGCAGCCAGCACGACGATGTGGCCGACCTGCGGGTCACGGCGGAAGCCGATCAGCACCTCGCCCAACCCTCTGGCCATCTGCTGCACCAGCACCCGGCGGACCTGATGCCCGCCGGTGCGTTCCGCCACGCGGGCGCGGATCGTCGCCATCGCATCGGCCAAGGCCTGACGGTCAGTCACACCCAGCACCACACCGCCGGCATCGGTCTTGTGCGGAATCGCCGCGTCCAGCACCTTGACGACCACGGGCCAGTCAAAGGGCAGCGCGTCGGGCAACGGAGCGTCGACATACAGCACCAGATGCGGGGCGACGGGCAGGCCCGTCTTTGCCAGCAGCGCGTAAGACGCCGCCTCGTCCAGCACGTCCGACGGCCCATCCCCCTGCCCCGGCATCAGCGGCGCGGTCCGGCGGGGAAGCCGCCGGTGCAGCGCGGCGGCCACCGCGTCGCCGCAGGTTTCAGGGGTCTGGAACGCCGGAACGCCCGAACGCGCCAGAAGCCGCGCCGCCTCGGGTGCGTCGGGCACCAGAAAGGCCGCGACCGGACTGCCCGGTTCTGCCGCCGCATCTAAGACAGGCTGCACGGCCAGCTCGGGGTTGAAGCGGGCCGATGACCCGACCGAGGCCAGAACCAGATCGAATTCAGGCGCGGTACGCAGGATGTCGAGCGTGGCCTTCATCACATCATATCGTGTGCCGGCCAGCGTCAGGTCGATGATCCGCCCATGACCTGGGTCGACCCCCGCCGCCCGCAACCTGTCGCGCGTCTGGTCCGAGGCGGGGACGACATCCACCCCCTGCAGCGCCATGCGGTCCACCGCCATGGCCGCACCGCCCCCGGTGGTGGTGACGACGCCCACCCGGCCGCGCCGGGGCACCGGGCTTGCCGCCACCCGTTCCAGCAGGGGCATCACCTCGATCAGCCCCTCGAAGGACTCGACCCGGGCGATGCCGCATTCCTTCAGGAAGATATCGGCCACCTCATCCGCACCCGCCAGCGATCCGGTGTGTGAAACTGCCAGCTCCGCCGCCTCATCCGACCGACCCAGCTTGAAGGCGGCAACCGGCTTGCCGCGTTCGGCCGCAGCGATGGCAAAGGCGCGCAAAGCCTCGGCATGGCGCATGGTTTCCAGAAACAGCATGTAGCTGGTGACCTTCGGGTCATCCAGCGTTGCGGCACAGATTTCTCCGATCGACAGATCGGTTTCCGCGCCCACCGAAACCAGACCGGCAAAGCCGATCCCCTTGCGCTTGCCGCGCGACACCAGCGCGCCGATCAGGCTGCCGGAATGCGAGCCGACGAAAATGCCGCCGCGCGGCAGATCGGGTTCAGCAAAGGCGGCGTTGGCGGTCAGTGTCAGCCCGGCATGCAGGTTCACGACCCCGATGCTGGAAGGCCCGACCAGACGGATGCCGCCGCGCGACAGGATCGCGGCCAGCCGCGCCTCATTCGCGGCCCCTTTCGCACCCGATTCCGCAAAACCTGCCGAAAGCATGGTGGCCACCGGCACGCCAAGCGCCTGACACTCTTCCAGCGCATCCAGTGCCTTATCGGCATCGGTCAGGATAAAGGCATGATCGGGCCGGTCCGGCAGCGCCGAGAGCGAGGGGAAGGCCTTTTCGCCCTGCACCGTCTCGCGCCGGGGGTTCACCACCTGCACCTCTCCCGCGAACCCGGCGCGACGCAGGAATTGCAGTGGCCGTCCCGAGGTGCGGGACGGATCATCGGACACCCCGACCAGCGCCACGCGCCGGGGGTTCAGAAGGGCATTGGCCAGTTCATTCACCATCTTGCCCCCCTTACGCACGCTGGTCGAAGCGGCGGTCGAAGACATGCTCGGCAATGCGGTTCTTCAGCATCTCGATCGAGCCGCCCGCGATCATCCAGCCTCGCGTGCGCTTGACGCAATATTCGACAAGGCTTTCGGTCGAGTAGCCATAGCCGCCCATCACCTGAAGCGCCTCGTTCGACACTTCCCAGCCGGCGGTATTGCAGGCCAGCTTGGCCATGGCCGTGTCATTGGCGGAAGGCAGCGTGCCGTTCGGCACATTGGCCGCGCGGTAAAGGAACATCTGCGCCGCCTCCAGCTTCATCAGCATTTCGGCGAATTTCCATTGCAGGCCCTGAAATTCGCACAATGGCCGGCCGAACTGCCTGCGGTCGGTGGCATGAAGTTTCGCCGCCTCGAATGCATAGCGGCCCAAGGCCAGCGCGCGCGAGGAATTGCCCAGCCGTTCCACGTTGAAGCCCGAGATCTGCTTTTTGAACCCGCCCGGCCCCAACAGGACGTTTTCCTTCGGAATGCGGCAATTTTCGAAATACAGGGGGCACCATTCCTCGCCCGACATGAAGCTGGACCGCTGGCCCACGGTAAAGCCCGGCGTGCCGCGTTCCACCAGAACCGATCCGATGCCGTTCAGCCCCGGCCCGAACCGGACATAGATCAGGAAAAGGTTCGCTTCGGGCGAATGGGTCGAAAAGACCTTGGATCCGTTGATGATATAGCCGTCACCGTCCTCGCGCGCCGAGGTTTTCAGCTCGGTCACGGCGGAACCCGCGTCCGGTTCGCTCATCCCCAGCGAGATCAGGGCACGACCGCCGATCAGATCGGCCAGAAAGCGTTCTTTCTGTTCGTCGGAGGCATACTCCACAAAGGTCCGGATCGGGCCGAAATTGCCCGCCTGCACCACATCCGCGCTTTTGGGGCAGAACATTGCGATTTCCTGAATAGCGATCACCGCATCCATCAGCGTGCCGCCCGCGCCGCCATCCTTTTCATCCATCGTGATGCCAAGCAGCCCCATCCCCGCCAGCTTCTGCGCCACGTCCCACGGGTATTCGCGCGAATGGGCCCGGTCCAGCGCCCCGGGCGCCAGTTCGTTGCGCGCGAAACTCTGCACGGATTGCGCAAGCGCCGCCTGATCCTCGGTGAAAAACTGCTGCATTGTGTCTCGGCCTCCCGTTCGATGGGGAGTGTTCTGCCACAGCCCCCGCAACGAACAACTCGGCAGAGGTCAGGCGTTGGTGACTTATGGTTAGTCAACACCAGAAAAACTGGCGATGAAATGATCATAGGTTCGCATGGCAGCGCCCACCGCCGAACCCGACCTTTCCTCTGTGATCCGGTCAGCGGCGGATATAGGCCATGCCGTCCATCAACAGACGCCCGGTCCGCCCGATCAGCGCCTTTTGCACCTGCACGCCACCGGGGCCTGCGGAAACCTGGGCCGAAACGCTCAGCACGCCGCCTGGATGGCCCACACGCAGGTCAAAGATGCCCCGAGCCTGCCCAATATCGCCCGCCGCCTCATGCACCAGCGTGCCGGGAATACCCGCCGCGACCGAGGTGCCCGCCGCGCCCGAACCGGGATAGGCCTTGGAAAACTCGAACCGCGCAAGCGACCTCGAAAAGAGGTCATGGCTGTCGGCCGTCACCTGCCCGCCATTTGTCGCGCCATAGTCGCGCGGAGGGGCGACGGCAAAGATCAGCGGGTTGGTGCTGACGCGCAGTTCCTCATCGGCATTCGACCCGGTGATGAAACCGACATGCGCGGAAACCGCTTTCCGCACGGCCTCCAGCCGGGCGACCAGCGCGGTATCGGCCTGCATGTCAAAGATCGAGGCGGCGGTATCCATGCCGATATCGGCCGCCCGCACAAAGATCAGGAAATTGGCCATGTCGACCACGCTGACATCCAGCGCGCCAATGCCCGGCACCTCGATCCGGTCAAGGGCATTGCCGGTCGGCAGAACCGACGCGCCAAGCGCCGATCCCGCGAAATCGCCGAAATCGACGTCGATCCGCGCTCCGGTGCCCGGCACGCCACCGATGCTGAAATCGCCATCCACCGCAGGGAACCCGTCCACCATCGGCACGATGGTGCGCAACACCCGGCCGGTATTGGCCTGATGGACATTCACCAGCATCCGGTCGCCCTCAACCCGCCCGGCCCCGGTCAGCGCGCCGTAAAGTGCCGCCCCCGCCGACAGGTTGCCGCAATTCGCGCGCCAGTCGACCCGCGGCAGCTCGGTATTCACCTGCCCGAACAGATAGTCGATGTCGCAGTCGGGCCGCGTGGGCGGCCCCATGATCGCGACCTTGCTGGTCAGCTTGTCGGCCCCGCCCAACCCATCAATCTGCCGCCGGTCGGGCGAGCCGAAGACCTTCAGGACCAGTGCATCCCGTTCCGCCCCTGCGGCCGGCAGATCGTCGCGCCAGAGATATATCCCCTTGGACGAACCGCCCCTTATGATCCGCGTTGGAACGGCGGCCATATTGAAATGTTTCGCGTTGGTCATGAACCGCGCCCCCCTGCGACACGCGCTCCCCCGCGCGTGGCTTTGGCGGCAGACTAGGACAGGGCAGCGTCGGTTGCACTTAACCTGAGGTTTGGCTCTGTGCAGGCTTTGGTGAGGCTTCGGCGACATATCGAGCTTGCCTGTACCGCAGCGCAGGGCATTCTTGGACCATTCACGCCGGTTCCGCGCAAAGGGCGCGCCCCTCGCAACAGGTTGAAAAATGCGCATTGATCCCCTGACGCTAAGGCTTTTCGTGCGGCTGGCCGAAACCGGCACGATCGCCGCGGTCGCTGAAAGCGAGAATATCGCCGCCGCCGCCGTCAGCCGGCGCATCTCGGATCTTGAGGCGCTCTTGCAGACGCCATTGGCCCTCCGTTCGAACAAGGGCGCAAAGCTGACCTCGGCCGGGGTCGAACTTCTGTCGCTGGCCCGCAGCGCATTGCATGAATTTGACCAGATTCCGGTGCAGATGCAGGGGTTTTCCAGCGGCATCAAGGGACTGGTTCGCATCTGTACCAGCACCTCCGCTCTCGCCCAGTTTCTGCCGTCGCGGGTCAATTCAGTGCTGAAGGATTTTCCCGAGATCAGGGTACATTTTCAGGAAGAGATCAGCAGTCAGGTTCCCCGGGCCGTGATGGGCAATGCTGCCGACATCGGCATCTTCACTGACGAGGTGAATGACATGGGTCTAGAAACACACCCGTTCCATTCGGATCGGCTGGTGGTCATCCTGCCCCGCGACCACGAACTTGCGACACGCTCGTCTGTTACCTTCGCCGAGACGCTGGACTATGATTATGTCGGCTTCAGCCGTGACAATGCGACCCAGACACGACTGACGCGGGCCGCCGAGCGGGACCGGCGTCAGGTCAAGGTCCGGGTACGTGTTCGGACGTTTGAAGCGCTGTGCATGATGGTCAGCTCTGGTTATTGCCTTGGCGTCCTGCCGGAAGACATCGCCCGCCGCCATGCTCCGGCAATGGATTACACAATCGTCGCCCTGATCGACAATTGGGCCGCGCGGCAGTTCCGCATCGGCGTCCGGTCAAGCGCCGCCCTGCCAAGTGCGGCGCGTCTGATGTTCGATCGCCTGCGCACCGGGGCCGCCTAGGCCGGCACCATGCTGCTGCCCATCGCGGCATCGGGCAAACGCTCTTCCAGAAAGCGCCGCGCATCCAGTGCCGCCATGCAGCCCGCGCCTGCGCTGGTGACCGCCTGCCGATAGACCGCATCCTGCACATCACCCGCCGCGAAGACCCCGGCCACACTGGTCATCATTCTGTAAGCGGGATCGGCCCGGCCTGTCACCAGATAGCCCGCCTCCGCCTCCAACTGGCCGGTGAATAGCCCGGTATTCGGATCATGGCCGATGGCAACGAAACACCCGGTCACCTTCAGAGTTTCGGCTCCGCCCCCAACGATGCGCAGACGCACGCCCGTGACCCCGCCCTCATCACCCAGAACCTCTTCAAGAGTGCGGTTCATATGAAGCACGATCTGGCCGGCCTCGACCCTTGCCTGTAGCCGGTCAAGCAACGCAGGCTCGGCCCGCAGCCTGTCACGACGGTGAATCAGATGGACACGCCGCGCCATGCCGGCAAGGAAAAGCGCCTCTTCGACAGCGGTATTTCCACCTCCGATCACGGAACAGTCCTGATCCCTGTAAAAGAAGCCGTCACAGGTCGCGCACCCTGACACGCCGCGACCGCGGAACAGCGCCTCGGATGGCAGTCCGATACTGCGCGCGGTGGCGCCGGTGCAGATGATCAGCGTATCGGCCAGATATTTCGTGCCCATCGCCCCGGCCAGCACAAAGGGTCTGCGAGACAGATCAGCGGAGGTGATTACATCCTGTACGATCTCGGCGCCCATGGCTTCTGCGTGATGCGCCATCCGCGCCATCAGCTCTCCGCCCTGCACCGCAGGCAGGTCTCCGGGCCAGTTCTCGACATCGGTGGTCGTCGTCAGTTGGCCGCCCGGCACATCCCCGGCGATGACCAGGGGGCGAAGATTGGCCCGGGCCGCATAAATTGCAGCGGTGTAACCGGCGGGACCTGACCCCAGGATCACCACCCTTGCATGCCTTGGCATCGCGATATCTCGATGCAAACCAATCACCAGACGCTGTCGGGCATCGGCAAGCCGGCCAGATCGGTCTCTGTCAGCGGGCGGTCGGGGGTGACGCCATAGCTTTCCAGCATCAGCATCAGCTGCCGCGTGTGCTGGGCCGCATGCCATACGGTGCGCTCAAACACCTCATGCATCGGGCGAGTGCCGTAATAGGTCGGCACCGTATAGGCGAAGCCCCGGTCATTTCCGGGTTCATCCCACCAATCCGCCACCTTGGAGGCAACGGCCTCGCCCCACAGCGCGATATCCCCGGTCGTCCAGTCTGACGGAGGAACCTCTCGGAACCCTTCCGACCGCAGCTCGATCTGGCGGGCCGCCTCTATGCCCATCTCGGCCACCCGAAAGGTATGGAACGCGGTGGAGGCGAAGGAGCGGTCACGGTCGCGGAAAGGAGAAAAGGCAAACTCCGCCGGCATCTGGCGGGTAAAACGCACGGCAGCAGTGATCACAAGGATCAAGCGATCCTTCAGAACCTGCGGAGAAAGTGGCTCGTTCATCGTCGTGTCAAGCTGCAGGAAAGCGATCACATCCTTCATTGTCTGGCAGTAGGTGAACTTGCCCGCCCGCGCGACGACCGGCACCGTTCGCGCGCCAAGCGCCAGCAGGCGGGCCCGCCCCTCGGCATCGTTGTGGACGTCGATTGATTCGAAAGCCACGCCCTGCTTGGTCAGGAACTCTTTTGTCCGCAGACACGAAGAGCAGCCGGGCTGCCAGAAGACCTGAATATCGGTTGTTTGCTTGTTCATCTGATGCCCTTTCATCCCGAGCGGATTGGCTCATCGCTTTGTTGTGCAGCGGTGCGCCAGGATGGCAAAGCAGTGGTTCGCATGGGCACCATCGCCGATTGCGATGGCTCGGAAGGCCAGGTTCCAGACTCATTGACCGTCAAAGCCAGAACAAGACGGTGGCAGCGAGGGCGACGGCGGACAGGAAGGTCTTGGCACATCTGTCCTAGCGTGTGGCGATGCGGCGCCAGTCCTTCAATCCGCCGAACATGATCTCGATCCTGTTACGGCGGCGACAGCGCCGCTTGTCGGATCTGACGGTCTTGCCGCAGGACTTTCGACCAGGGATGCATGGGCGTATCCCCTTGTCTTTCAAAGCTTCCCGGAACCAGTCGGCATCATAGCCCCGGTCCGCGATCAGCCATTCCGCGTTGGGCAGACTGCCCAGAAGGGCCGCGGCGCCGGTGCAGTCGCTGAACTTAGCGCCCCAGAGGCCCCGAACACGGTCTGGTCAATGGACTTCATGGCTGATCGATTGGCCGACAGCCGCCCCGCAAGGCTGTCGGCCACGCGGGGCAGCGTCAGAACATTGGCAAAGCCGGTCAACAGGAACCGTCCCGGACGGTAGTCGTCGTCGACGGATTTCTTGATCGCCAGCAGCAGGTCGGGCGCGCGCTGGATCTCGTCGATGATCGCAAGGTCAAGACCACGAATGAAGCCTATGGATCCGTCCGGGCGGCCTCCAGAACGGTCTGTTCATCAAGTGTGATGTATCTGCGCCCGACCTCACCCATCTTACGGACCAGCGTGGTCTTGCCAGCCCGCCGCGGCCCGACGATCAGGACAACAGGCGTATCGGCCAGCACCTCTTCCACGCGCTGCGTAACGAACCGCTCGTACATGTCAGCTTCCGATCTTTGTAGATTGGAACTAGCACTCATGCTGATTGGGAGACAATGACCTGACATCTGGGAGCACGGCGCCTCCGCCCACCGTTCGCAGGCAAGGCGCGGCAGTCAATCTCTGCGTCCGCTCGCCGAACCACCCGCGACGACGATCGGCCCCAGGGCCGCCGGTCATCCCCGACCGAAGCTGCGTGGCGGCATACCCAGAAGCTGGCGTTCGACACACGTCGCAGCAAATTTTCGATCTTAATGATTGCAGTGCCGCCCGAAGCTGACATTCGCATTCTAATGCTGCTGCGTGGCCACGTTCTGTAATTTGCTTGACGTAGCGGCAGCTTGCAGCATCACAACCGACGCGGGGACAATATCCGGCGTTCGCTTTGCCCTGATCTGTCTCGAGCTCAGATCCTGCGCTTGAGGCTGTCCCATCTGCGCGACTGGATCCACAATACGGCACACGCCACTGCTCAAGGGCGGATCCGCGCTTGGCGCCAGACCTGATACCGCGCGCGGGTTTCGGCATCCGGCGGATAGGTCGTCTCCAAGGGCGCGCCCGCCGCGATCTCCGCGGTCATGAAGATCTCCAGCTGCTCGACCTCCCAGGCCTCCCCGGCCACCTCGGCGGCGATCTCGCGCGGGATGCAGACGGCGCCCGTCTCATCCGCGACGATCAGATCGCCCGGGAAGACCGCCACCCCGGCGCAGCCGATGGGCAGGTTCCAGTCGGCCACCTGGATCTTCGCGCCACCGGGAATGCCCGCCGGGCCCTTGCCCCAGATCGGGAAGCCGATCTCGCCGATGGCCGGAAGGTCGTTCACGCCGGTATCGGTGATGAAGCCCAGTACACCTTTGTCGCGCAGGGCCAGCGCGATGATGTCCCCCAGCGGAGAGACATCGGCGCAGCCATTACCGTCATAGACGATGATCTGCCCCGCCCCGGTCGCCGCCATGGCCAGCCGGTGCAGGTTGGGTGCCCCGCCCTTGCCCACGGCGGCGCGCAGATCCTCGCGCACGGGGATCGCGCGGATGGTGAAAGCCTCGCCCACGATGCGGGTCTTGTCGGAGGTCAGCGGCTTCAGGCCCGAGAAGAACCGGGTGTTCAGGCCGCGCTTGAACAGGGTGGAGGTCAGGGTCGCGACCTGGCATTCACGCAGTTTCGCCTGGATTTCGAGCATCTCTCACCCTTCTCTGGCGCGATTGACACCTTGTTGTATTATATAATTGTATCGTTCGTATACGCAAAATACAACAGATTGTCGGCTACGAACCACGCGGCCGGAAGCATCGGACAAGCGGGGTCGGCATGGTTGAACATATGGCGTTGGGGGCGTTCCTGCAGGGCTTCGGGCACCATCAGGCAGGCTGGCGCGACCCTTCGACCGATCCGGGGTCCGAGCTGACACTGGAGCATTACCAAAGGATCGCGCAGACCGCCGAGCGGGGGCAGTTCGACCTGGTCTTCCTGGCCGATGTGGCCGGATGGCGCGACTGGAACCGAGACACGATCCAGCATCTGTCGCGCACCGCGATCTTCGAGCCGATCACCCTGCTGTCCGCTTTGGCCGTCAGCACCCGCAACATCGGGCTTATCGCCACCGCCTCGACCAGCTATTACGAACCCTTCACCGTCGCGCGGATGTTCAACTCGATCGACCGACTCTCCGGCGGGCGGGCGGGCTGGAACCTTGTCACGTCGACGACCGAGGCCGAGGCGCAGAACTTCAGCCGCGAGCACCAGATCCCCCATGCGGAACGCTATGCCCGGGCCAGCGAATTCGCCGATGTGGTGCGCGGGCTGTGGGATTGCTGGGCCGCAGATGCGGTGTTGGTCGACAAGGAGAGCGGCAATTACCTGAACCCCGGTCGGGTGCGGGAATTGAACCACAAGGGGCCGTATTTCCAGGTGCGCGGCCCGATGAACATGGCCCGCGCGGTGCAGGGCACGCCGCTGATCGTGCAGGCGGGTTCGTCCGGGGCCGGGATGGATCTGGCCGCGCGCACGGCGGATCTGGTCTTCACCGCCCAACCCACGCTGGAATCGGGCCAGGCCTTCTACGCCGATCTGAAGGGACGCCTGCCCGCCCATGGCCGCGCGCCGGACAGCTTGCGGATCCTGCCGGGGCTGGTGGCGATCATCGGCTCGACCGAGGCGGAGGCGCAGGCGAAGGCGGCGTCGTTGGAGCAACTGGTGCATCACCGTGTCGGCATCGGCCAGCTGCGCGACCTTCTGGGCGTCGATCTGACCGACCATGATCCCGACGGCCCCCTGCCCGAGATCCCCGAGACAGAGGGCGGCAAGTCGCGCCGCCAGATCCTGATCGACATGGCGAAGCGCGACAATCTGTCGATCCGGCAGCTCTACCAGAAGACCGCCGCCGCGCGCGGCTTCCTGGCCGTCACCGGCACGCCGGAGCAGGTGGCCGATGCGATGGAACTGTGGTTCCGCAACGGTGCTGCCGACGGGTTCAATCTGATGCCCCCGGTGATGAGCCGTGATCTGGACGATTTCGTCGACCATGTCGTCCCCGTCCTGCAGAAACGCGGGTTGATGCGCACCGAATATACCGGCGCCACCCTGCGCGAGAATCTGGGGCTGGCCAAACCCGCCTCGGTCTACGATCCCGCTGGCTGAAGACCGCCAGCGCCCTATTGAAGGACAAACGTGATGACCCCTCCCCGTCCCCCCATCGAACAGGCCGTGACCTGGCTGTATACCGATGACCTTGAGAAACTGGCGCCGTTCTACAGCGATGTGCTGGGGCTGGAGATGGTGCTGGATCAGGGGAAATGCCGCGTGTTCCGCACCGCGCCGGGGGCCTATCTGGGGGTCTGCTGCATGGCGAACCGCCCCTTGGGCACCAAGGGGATGATGGTCACCTTCCTCTGCGAGGATGTGCAGGCGATGTATGAAGCGCTGGTGGCACGCGGCGTGGATACCTTTGAACACCCGCCGCAGAAGCTGGGCGATGGCTCGCTGATCGGCACCTATTTCCGCGATCCGCAGGGATACCATCTGCAGATCCAACAATTTCTGGATGCGCGCTGGCGCCATCCGGTGCGCCCGGTCGCTGACGCGGGCTGAGCCTCCGCCCCCGGCATCCCGGGGGCGGATCTCTTTCAGATCACGCGGCGGCGGATTGCGCATATTCCGTCAGCGCGGCGACCAGGGCCGCGTTCTGTTCCGCCGTGCCGACGGTGATGCGCAGGAAGCCCGCCAGGTCGTAATCCTCGATGGGCCGCAGGATGATGCCGCGTTCCAGCAGGAAGGCATGCGCCGCACGCGAGTCCGCGAAGGCCGTGCAAAGGAAGTTGCCGTGACCGGGCAGCGAGGCGAACCCCAGCGCCTCGAGCTGCCGCGACAGGGCTGCGCGCAGCACCGCCGTCTCGGCCACGGCATTCCGCATGAATGCCATATCCTGCAGGGCCGCCACCGCCGCCGCCTGGGCCAGCGCGCCGACATTGCCGATCTGGCGCATGCGGTTCAGGATCGCGATCATCGACTGGGGGCCATGCGCCCAGGCCACCCGCAGACCGGCCAGCCCGAAGGCCTTCGAGAAGGTGCGGGTCACGATGACATTCTCGGTCCCCTCCACCAGCTCATGCCCCGCCGTATAGGCCGGATCGGCGACGTATTCCGCATAGGCCGAATCCAGCAGCAGCACGATATCGGGCCGCAGCGCATCGCGCAGGCGGCGGATCTCGCTCGTGGGCAGGACGGTGCCGGTGGGGTTGTTGGGGTTGGCCACCACGACGATCTTCGTGCGCGGGGTGATCGCCGCCAGGATCGCGTCGATGTCGGTGTGATGGTCGGTTTCATCGGTCAGCACCGCCTTGGCACCGACCCGATCCGCGAAGATGCGGAACTGGATGAAGGAATGGCGGCTGAAAACCACCTCATCTCCGGGGCGGGCATAGCAGCGGTAGATCGTCTCGATGATCGCCTCGGACCCGTTGCCGCAGATCAGACTGTCGGGCGAGAAGCCGAAGGTTTCCGACAGCGCCTTGCGCAGCACGGCCGAGCTGGGCTCGGGGTACAGCTCGGGCCGCTGGCTGGCCTTCGCGAGGGCATCATGCACCAGAGGGCTGGCGCCGAAGGCGGATTCATTGGCCGAAAGCTGGATCCAGCTGGACGGATCCCCAGCGGGTTGGGCCTTGCGGGTCACGCTCAACGCGGTGGCGTTGATATAGGGCTGAGGGAACAGGGTCATGGGCGGGACTTTCGGCAGGTCAGGGATCAGGGGTCCGGCGCGAAGATCGCATTGCGGCGGCGCGCGACCGAGGGAAGGCTGGCGGCGATCACGATGGCGACGGCCAAGGCCAGCAGGGCGGCAGAGATCGGGCGCTCCAGGAAGATGAGGAAATCGCCGCGCGACTGGATCAGCGACCGGCGCAGGTATTCCTCCAGCATCGGGCCCAGGATGAAGCCCAGGATGAAGGGGGCAAGCTCCGCCCCCAGTTTCGAGGCCAGATAGCCAAGCGCCCCGAAGACCACCATGACGTAAAGGTCCGTCGTGCTGTTCTGGGTGGCATAGACGCCGAAGACCGCGAAGACCAGGATGGCGGGAAAAAGGTACTTGTAGGAAATGGTCAGCAACCGCACCCACAGGCCCACCAGCGGCAGGTTCAAGACCACCAGCATCAGGTTGCCCACCCACATCGAGGCGACAAGGCCCCAGAACAACTGCGGTTGCGCCTCCATCACGCGCGGGCCGGGCACGATGCCCTGCAGGATCAGTGCTGCAATGAACAGCGCCATCATCGGGTTGGACGGGATGCCCAGGGTCAGCATCGGCAGGAAGGACATCTGCGCCCCGGCATTGTTCGCGGCCTCGGGTGCCGCCACGCCCTCGACCGCGCCCTTGCCGAATTCGGCCCGGTGGCGCGAGATGCGCTTTTCGGTGACATAGGCCGCGAAAGAGGCCAGCGCCGCGCCGCCGCCGGGCAAGAGGCCCAGCACGGTGCCGATCCCGGTGCCCCGGATCGCCGGCATGACGGACCGCCGCGCTTCCTCGCGCGTCGGCATCAGGCTTCCGGTCAGGCGCAGCGTGGTGCTGCTGCCCGATCCGCCCTCCAGATTGCGCAGGATCTCGGCCAGGCCGAAGACGCCCGAGGCGATGGCGATGATGCTGATCCCGTCATAGAGGCTGAACTGCCCGAAGGTCAGCCGCGAGGTGCCGCTGTAGATGTCCGTCCCGATCAAGCCACACAGGATGCCCGCGATGCTCATCCCCACCGATTTCAGCAGCGACCCGCTGGCAAGGGCGACACAGGCCAGCATCCCCAGCACCATCAGCGCGAAATAATCCGGTGCGGCAAAGTTAAGCGCCACCCGGCTGAGCGGTTGGGCGAAGACGGCCAGGACCAGGGTCGAGACGGTCCCGGCGAACAGCGAGGCGACGGCGGCAACCGCCAGCGCGGCCCCGGCCCGGCCCTTGCGCGCCATGCGGTAGCCGTCGATGGCGGTCACGATGGACGAGGTCTCGCCCGGCAGGTTGATCATGATCGCGGTGGTCGAGCCGCCATATTGCGCCCCGTAATAGATGCCCGCCAGCATGATGATCGAGGTGGAGGGATCCAGCGCGTAGGTCAGCGGCAGCAGGATCGCGATGGTCGCGGCGGGGCCAACGCCCGGCAGAACGCCGACCAGCGTGCCCAGCAGCGCGCCGAGGAAGCAGAACAGGATGTTCTCGGGCAGCAGGGCGACGCCCAACCCCATGCCAAGGTTGTTCAGCAGATCCATGCTCACCCCCCCCAGAATTGCAGCGCGGGCCCGATGACGCGGATCGGCACGCCAAGCGCCCAGACCAGAAGCGTCACGCAAAGGGCCGACATGATGAGACCGATCAGCACCGCCTGCGGCAGGCGCGTCGTGCGGTCCGCCATCGCGGCGCAGGCGGCCAGGACGAACATCGACAGGGCCAGGCCGAAGGGCCCGATCATCAGCGCGAACAGCAGTGGAGGGACGAGGATGAAGATCAGCGCGCGCAGCGGCAGCTTGGGAAGCACCTCACGCGCGGTCCAGATCCCCTTGCCCGCGACGATCAGCCCGATGACGATCAGCAGGATGGAAAGCACGCCCGGCATATAGCCCGGACCCATGCTGCGAACGGAACCGATCTCCAGCCCCGAGGCCTGCTGCAGGAACAGCCCGCCCACCGTTATGAAGAAAAGGCCGCAGCCGACCTCCTTGTTGATGACTGACATGGGCGGGTTCCTGTCGGTTCGAAACGGAAAGGATGCGCCGAAGGCGCGGCGCGTCCCATGGAACTTGCGGTCTTACTTCAGCGGGGTGGTGCCACCGGCCACGATCATCGCGCGCCAGATCTCGCCCTGGGTGGTGATGAACGCGGGATAATCGGCCGGGGACAGATCGAAGGGCACCGCACCGATGCGGCCCAGCTGCTCGGCCCCTTCGGGGCTGGCGACATAGGCAGCGATGGCGGTGTTCAGCTTGTCCAGAACCGCAGGATCCGTGTCCTTGGCGGCGACCAGGCTGTAGAACGAGGTCAGGTCCAGCTGCGGATAGCCGGCCTCCGCCATGGTGGGCACGTCAGGCAGCGAGTCCCAGCGGGTGGCATTGGTCACGGCCAGGGCTTTCAGATCGCCGTTCGAGATGGCGCTGAACGAGGTCGCCAGGTTGTCGATGGCGAAATCGGTGTTGCCAGCGATGATGTCGGTCATCATCTCGGCGCCGGATTTGAACGGCACATGGACCGCGTCGATTTCGGCCAGCTGGGTGAAATAGGCGCCCGCCAGGTGGATCGAGCCGCCCACCCCGGCCGAACCGTAGTTCAGCTCACCGGGCTTTTCCTTGGCCAGCGCCACCAGCTCGGCCACCGAATTCACCGGCAGATCCTTGTTCACCACCAGAACATTGCTGCTTTTGCCAAACATTCCCGCCAGGGCGCTGTCGCGGTCGGGGTCGAAGGTCGTGTCGGCCAGAAGCATCGCGTTGTAGATCTGGGTCGCGGTATTGCCCAGCAGCAGCGTGTAGCCATCGGCGGGCTGGGTCATCATGTATTCCGCCGCGCGGGCACCCGAGGCGCCCGGGCGGTTTTCGACGACAAAGGCCTGGCCCAGCGTCTTGGTCAGGTCGTCGGCGATCAGCCGGGCGGCCAGGTCATTGCCGCCGCCGGGGCCCGCGCCGACCAGGATGGTCACCGGGCGGGTTGGGTAATCGGTTTCAGCCAGCAGCGGGCTGGCCGTCATCGCTATTAGCGAGGCGGTGACGCCCCACACGGCCTTGCGGATGTAACCAGTGAGTTTCATGGCGCGCATCTCCTGTCGGTCCGGAACTCTTCCTGAGGATCTGATAGCGGGTCACGTGTCCAAATGGGATACGTGGGTTATTCTTATATTATTCCACCCAGGCGCAAACTGTTCTCCGGTGGGTCCCTGAGCAAGAATTTTTCCCTCTGCCCAATCCCTGTGCAGGAGTTCGATGGCCCCGGGGGCCGATTCGTCGCTAAGGCGGGCTTCGATCCCTGCAGGCGATGCTCCATGGTATCCACATCGTATACAAACACCGCACGACGATATCCCCATCCGTTCCCGCATCTGCCATCCTGTCGACCACATCCCGCGCCTTTCGCGGACCTGGCGGGACAGGCCCGCGCAAACCATGCATTGTGAGAGCTTCGATGACATTCAGTGCCGAAACCTCCGGCGTCTACCCGATCGCCGCGACGCCCTTCCTGCTCGATGGCAGCATCGACACCGTCTCGCTGGACCGGCTGACCGATTTCTATCAGGACGCAGGCGCCACCGGGATGACCATCCTGGGCATCATGGGCGAGGCGAACAAGCTGACCGGGCCGGAAAGCCTGTCCATCGCGCGGCAGGTGATCGCGCGCTCGCGCGTGCCGGTGGTGGTGGGCGTTTCCAGCCCTAACCTGACCGGCATGGGCCTGCTGGCCCGGCAGGCGATGGAGGCGGGCGCCGCGGGCGTGATGATCGCCCCCACGCCCAACCTGCGCACCGATGAGCAGATCCTGACCTATTTCCACCAGTGCATCGAGGCGGTGGGCAACGATATCCCCTGGGCCCTGCAGGACTATCCTTTGACCCTGCAGGTGCAGATGTCGGTGCCGCTGATCGCGAAGATCGTCGAAGAGCTGCCCTCCTGCGTGATGCTGAAGGCCGAAGACTGGCCGGGGCTGGAGAAACTGTCGAGGCTGCGCGCCCTGCAGGACGGGGGCCAGATGCGCCGCGTGTCCATGCTGACGGCGAATGGCGGGCTGTTCCTGGATTTCGAGGGCGAGCGCGGATCGGACGGGATCATGACCGGCTACGGCTTCCCCGACATGCTGGTCGAGCTGTTCAATCTGCAACAGGCCGGGCAGCGCGATGCGGCGCATGACCTGTTCGACGCCCACCTGCCGCTGATCCGCTATGAACAGCAGCCGGGCGTCGGTCTGGCGGTGCGCAAATACGTTCTCGCCGGGCGCGGGGCCATCGCCCATGATGTGCAGCGCAAGCCGGGCAGCACGCTGTCGGCCCGTGCGCGGGAAGAGGTGGACTATATGCTGGCCCGCATCGCCCGCACCGACAAACGCGCGGCGCTCTGAGACCGACAAGGGCGTCTTGCGGGGCGCCTTTTTTCCATGCGGTGACACGGCTCGCGTACGCACAGACAGGCCCCGCGGCGAAGATTTCGTGCGTTGCTATACGATTTGTATACGGAACGTATTGCCACGAGCACACCATCGGGTGAGAACCGGCTTTGGACAGGGACAGGTTTGAGGCAGGCATGGCAGAGCGCGCCCCCTATGATCTTGTGTTGCGCGGCGGGCAGGTCGTCACCGCCTCGGGCGTGGTCACCGCCGATGTCGCGGTGCGGGACGGCAAGATCGCGGCCCTGGGCGCGGACCTGCCCGCAGGGCGTGTCGAACGTTCGGCCAAAGGGCGCTATGTCCTGCCGGGCGGGGTCGATTCCCATTGCCATGTCGAGCAGATGACCGCCGCCGGCATCATGAACGCCGATACCTGGGAAAGCGCCACCCGCGCGGCGGCCTTCGGTGGCACCACTACGATCATCCCCTTCGCCGCCCAGCATCGCGGCATGGATCTGGCCGAAGTGGTACAGGACTACCACCTGCGCGCCGACCGGGGCGCGCTGGTCGACTATGCCTTCCACATGATCATCACCGACCCCTCGCCCAAGACGGTGCAGAAGGATCTGCCCGCGCTGATCCGCAGCGGCCATGGCTCGATCAAGGTCTTCATGACCTATGACCCGCTGATCGTCGACGATGCCGGGATCCTGAAGCTCTTGCAGGTGGCCAAGGCCGAGGGCGCGCAGGTCTGCGTCCATGCCGAGAGCCACGACATGATCCACTGGGCCACCGCCCGCCTTCTGGCCGAGGGCAAGACCGCCCCCCGCCATCAGGCCGAGTCGCATCCCCGCCTGGCCGAATACGAAGCCATCGGCCGCCTGATCGCTCTGGCCGAGCTGGTGCGCCATCCGGTGATGATCTTCCACGTCTCCACCGCCGAACCGCTATCCTTGATCCGCGATGCGCGCGCCCGGGGCGCGACCCTCTGGGCCGAGACCTGCCCGCATTACCTGTTCCTCACCGATGCGGTGATGGACAAGCCGGGGACCGAGGGCGCGAAATGGATGTGTTCGCCCCCGCTGCGGACCGAGGCGGATCAGGCCGCCCTCTGGCAGGCGCTGCGGGCGGGCGATCTGGATTTGGTCTCCTCGGACCATGCGCCCTTCCGCTATGACGCCTCGGGCAAGCTGGCGGCCGGGCCGGGGGCCACGTTCAAGCAGATGGCCAATGGCATGCCCGGCTTGGGCGCCCGCATGCCGCTGCTGTTTGACGCGGCGATGCGCGGGCGGCTGACCCTGCCGCAGGTGGCCGAACTGGGGGCAGAGGCTCCTGCGCGGATCTACAATCTGCAGGACAAGGGGCGCATCGCGCCGGGAGCGGATGCCGATCTGGTGCTGTGGAACCCCGAAGCCCGCACGGTCCTGTCGGATGACACGGTGCAGGATGGCACGGGCTATACGCCCTACCCCGGGCGGGACCTGATCGGCGCGGTGGAGGCGGTCTACCTGCGCGGTCAGCCGGTGGTGAATGAGGACCGGCTGCAGGTGCAGCCCGGTCATGGCCGCTTCCTGCCGCGCGGCGGGGGCGACGCGGCGATCTGGCAAGAGAAAGCAGTCTGAACGGTGGCCCAAACGGTTGAGGATGACAATGGAACTTGGAATTTCCGGGCAGACGGCCCTGGTGCTGGGCGGCGGCAAGGGCATCGGGCGCGGCATCAGCGCGGCGCTGGCGGCGGAAGGCGTGCGGGTCATCCTGACCTCGCGCACCCTGGCCGAGGCCAAGGCGGCGGCGGCCGGGATCGGGCTGGATTGCGTGGGCCTGGCCTGTGACACCGCCGATCTGGCCAGCGTGAACGCCCTGGCCGACACGGTCGAGGCGGAGTTCGGTGGCGCGGGGATCCTGGTGCTGAACAGCGGCGGCCCCGCGGCGGGCCCGGCGACGGGGGTGGAGATGGCGGCCTATGCCACCGCCTTCCAGCAGCTGTTCATGGGCCCGGTCACCCTGGCCATGCGCCTGCTGCCGAAGATGCGCGCGCAGGGCTATGGCCGGATCATGACCGTCGGTTCCTCGGGCATGGTCGAGCCCATCGCCAATCTGGCGGTCTCGAACGCCATCCGCCCGGCGACGGCGGGGTGGAGCAAGACGCTGGCGCGCGAGGTGGGCGCCGATGGCGTCACCGTCAACGTGCTGATCCCCGGCCGCATCGACACCGACCGCGTGGCGCAGATCGACGGCGGCGCGGCGGCGCGGACAGGGCAAAGCCTGGACGCCGTACGGGCGCAATCCTGGGGGCGGATCCCGGTCGGCCGCTACGGCACGCCCGAGGAGTTCGGCGCGGCGGCGGCCTTCCTGGCCGGGCGTTCGGCAGGGTTCATCACCGGATCGTTCCTGCGCATTGATGGCGGCCAGATCACCTCGATCGGCTGAAGCGGAAGCCTGTGGCGGCTCAGCCGAACCGCCACAGGCTGCGCAGCGCGTCGTCACGAATGTTGTCCAGATGGCGGCGCATCGCGGCGACGGCGGCCTCGCGGTCGCGGGCCAGAAGCGCGTCGATGATCGCCAGATGCTCGTCCCGCCCGACCTCCAGCCGGGCCTGCTGGCGGTCGCTGCCGAACAAGAGGGTGCGCTGGCGCAGCGACAGCACATAGTTGTGCAACAGCTTGCTGTGCGAGGCGCGCAGGATCGCGCCATGCAGGCGGGTGTCGATCATCCAATAGGCCTCTTGCCCGGCATCCAGCGGCAGCGCCTCGAATTCGTCGCGCAAGCCCTGCAGGAAGTCTTCGGTGAAATCGGGCTCGCCCACGGAATCGATGGCGATGGCGATGGCTTCCGATTCCAGGCAGCGCCGCATGTGGACGATTTCCAGGTAATCGGTCAGCGTCAGCTCCTGCACCATCAGGGTGCGGCCGTTGCGGACCAGGAATCCCTCGCCCTCCAGCTTGCCGATCGCCTCGCGCATGGGGGTGCGCGACAGGCCCAGATCGGCCGCCAGCTTGCCCTCCTGCACCACGTCATTGCCGCGCAGCGTTCCGGTCAGGATCTGGCGCAGGACCGCATCATAGGCGACACGGGACAGCGAGACCCCCGCCTTATCGGCCGGAACAAGCGGCTCCGTGACCTCGTCCATCCTGCTCGTCATACGCGGCCTCGGCATCTGCGGCCTCCCTTGATCCTGCCGCCCTTATACAAAGGCCGGATGGAAAGCACCAAGCTCAGACGTTCGAATGGCGCGTTGCTGGCTATGATATGTATAAGATTGTTGCAATAATAGTGTCCCGCTACGAGCGTTGGCGATACATCATGTAAATCTCGGTTGACGGAAAGGGCGGCACGATCATAACTATCCGCCGCGCTGCTTAATCTCCCAAGACCCTGCCCCGGCGCGGGTGTCGGAACGCCTGCTGGCGGATGCGATGTTGGATAACGTGGTTCTGAAGGATCTCTTGGGATCGAAGTCATGGGACGCCATTGGTCCGAGGACCATGGCTGAGGCCTGACGACACCGATGGCGCGGCGGGACGCGGTGTTGCGGGCGATGAAAGATCATCCGATCTCTCAACGTCGGGCCTGCGTCCTGATCGGTGTCGATCCGAAGACGGTGCGGCGTGAACGACCGCCCGATAGCCCGGAGATCCGTGAGGAGATGCACAAGATCGCCGAGAAGCGTCGCCGCTTCGGGTATCGGCGTGTGGGCATCCTGCTGGAGCGCAAGGGCATGATCATGAACGAGAAGAAGCTCTGCCGCATCTATCGGGAAGAGGGCCTGTCGGTGCGTCGACGCTGTGGCCGCAAACGGGCGCGTGGCAGTCGCACGCCAATGCCGGTGCCGATGCGGCCGAACCAGCGCTGGTCGCTGGACTTTCTGTCCGATACCTTCGGGGCC
>NZ_JAICBZ010000160.1 GCF_020179405.1 Xinfangfangia pollutisoli
ACGGCGCGGGCGGCAGGCGCAGCGGATCCAGCGCCGGGGCCAGGGCCTGCGGATTGGCCCGCGCCCGGGCCAGCATCGCCGCCTGTTCGGCCCAGAGCGCCTGATAGGTCGGGATCACCGCCCGCCAGTCATAATGCTGCAGGGCCCGCGCCCGCCCCGCAGCCCCCATCCGCGCCCGAAGCCCGGGATCTTGGCCCAGCGCGACCAGCGCCTCGGTCAGCGCGCGCACGTCCACCCGCGTCATCGCGGAAAGCTGGCTGAGATACTGGGTGTAGCTGTCTGTGCCGCCGAAATAGCGCAGGCCCAGATGCGCGCTCAGATCGGCGCGCGGCGCCTCGGTCGGGATGCGGAAGCCCACATCCGGGGTCACCGTGTCCTTCATCCCGTCCCAATCGCTGACGATCACCGGCAGGCCCGCCGCCATGGCCTCGATCGGGGCAAGGCCAAAGGTTTCCTGTGCATTATCAATGGGAAACAGGAAAAGATCCGCGCCCGACAGCACCGCCTTGCGAACCGCGGCATCGGCGCCGTCCAACAGGTGGAATCCCACCGCCGGCATCATGCCGCCCGCGCCTTCGGCAAAGACCTTGCGGGCGTAATCGTCGCGGAACTGGCCGCACAAAAGCAGATGAAAGCGCCGCCCCGCCAGCCGCTGCGCCCGCGCCAGCGCCAGATAGAGCGGCAAGGGATCGAATTTCTCATGCGGGGTCAGGCGCGCGATGATCGCGCAGGCGATATCGCCCTCGGCAATCCCCAGCTTCGCCCGCAGCGCCGCCCCCGCCGCACGGTCGGGCGCGAAATCGGCGCAGGTCACGCCCAGGGGCAGCACCGGCAGAAGCGGGCGCGGCGGCGCCTTGCCGCCGAAGCGCTGCGCCAGATGGGCATCGGTCAGCTCCATCTGCGCCTCGACCGAGGCCCGAACCGCGCGCGAGGTGCAGATCACCGCATCCCAGGGCTGCTGCGGCGCCGTGCGCAGCTGGAACAGGCCCTGCATCACCGCCGCCGTGGCGGTCGTATGGGTGATGCCGCAGATCGCATAGGCGGCGGGCCCCCAAAGCCCGCGCCGCCAGGCCTCGGTGGCGAAATTCGGGCTCGGGTAGCTGACCACATCGACCGGCGCGATCCGCCCGGCCGCTTCAAGCCTTTCGCCGCGGATCGGGCGCGTCACGCCCTGGGCGCGGGCGAAGGCGCGGAAATGGTCTTCATCACCCGGACCATGGGTCAGGCAGACGAATTCGGCGGCCTCGGCATGGGCCAGATAGCCGCGCAGGAAGCTTTCCCCGGCCACCCGCCGGCCGTTGATGCCCTTTTCGCCCGGCGCATAGCCATCGGGCGCATACCAGATCGCGGCATTGGCGCGGGGGCCGGTCATGCCGCCCGCTCCATCCACAGCCAGGGCGTCGGGCCCATGCGCCATTCCCACAGGCACAGAAGCCGGTCGAGATCCGACATCTCCTCGGCCCAGGCGGGCAGACGCTCGGGCGCAAGGGCGCGGTCGATCCGGGTGATGCGGTGGCTGGGCGCAAAACGCCGCTGCATCACCTCGACCAGATCGGGCTCGGCGGCCGGATGCAGTTCAACCAGGATATCGGCGCCCAGCAGGCCCGGCGCCGCGACCGGATCCAGAAGATCGGCCTCGGCGCCTTCGATATCGCAGATCACCACACTGGGCTGATCGGCGCAGATGGCGAAATCGCCATGCAAGACCTGGCCGCCGATCTCGATCCGATCCGCAACCCCATTGGCGCGCGCCAGGGCCAGGCAGCGCGCCTGCGCCCGGTCCGAGATGTCGCGCGCCAGCACCCGCGTCTGGGCCATGCGCCGGGCCAGGCCCACGGCATAAAAGCCCTCGGCACAGCCGATGTCGATCACCAGCGGATAGGCGCGGGCGATGATCGTCTCGATCACCGGATCGAGGCCGGGCTCATAGGCGCCCAGCATCCGCACCACCCGCGCGCCTTCGGCGGCCCGCACCGAGTACTCCATCCCCGCGAAGGGTCCGGCGGCGATGCGCGTGCCCTGGCGCCGCGCCAGCGTATTGGCCAAAAGCTCGGCCCGCCATTTCGCCAGCATCCGCAGCGCCGCATTCAACCGCGCGGCCGAGGCCGGGCCCGCGACCAGCCGAGCCAGGTCGGCCGTCATCCGCCGCGTCAGTTCCGTGGGTTCCGCCATGCCGCCCCGCCCCTTTCCGCAAGGATTAGGGGCAAGGCCCGGGCGCGTAAAGGGCTAGCCCTTCAGCGCCAGCCCGCCCGCCTGCTGCAGGAAGGCCACGACCTGCGCGACGCCCTGGCCCTGGCGCAGCCGCGCCATCACATAGGGCCGCGCGCCGCGGGCCCGTGCCGTATCGGCTTCCAGCAGGTCCAGATCCACGCCCACATGCGGGGCAAGATCGGTCTTGTTGACCACGAGGAGATCGGATTTCGTCAGCCCCGGCCCGCGTTTGCGCGGAATGTCCTGGCCCGCGGCGGTGTCGATCACATAGATCGACAGATCGGCCAGTTCGGGGCTGAAGGTCGCAGCCAGATTGTCGCCGCCGGATTCGATCAAGATCAGGTCCAGCGCCGGAAAGGCCGCGTTCAGATCGGCCACGGCGGCCAGGTTGATGCTGGCATCTTCGCGGATCGCGGTATGCGGGCAGCCGCCGGTTTCCACCCCGCGGATGCGCGCGGCGGGCAGAACCTGGGCGCGGGTCAGATACTCGGCATCCTCGCGGGTGTAGATGTCATTGGTGATCACCGCCATCTCGCAGCGATGCGCCAGCGCGCGGGCCAGCTGTTCGGTCAGCGTGGTCTTGCCCGCGCCCACCGGGCCGCCGATGCCCACCCGCAAGGGGCCGTTCGGGGATGTCATGTCTTCCAAAGCCTCACGTCCAGGGTTTCATGCCGCATCGCCGCCAGATCCGCGGCCAGCGCCGCCGCGCCCAGATCGGCCTCGCCCGCCTGCGCGGCCCGTTCGGCCAAAGCCTGGCAAAGCGGGTGCAGCCGCGCAAGCACCGCCTGCGCCTCGGTCTGGCCCAGGGGCACGGCGCGGGTCGCGACCGAAACCAGGTTCGAGGCGAA
>NZ_JAICBZ010000161.1 GCF_020179405.1 Xinfangfangia pollutisoli
CGCGGCAGTGTCGGGCCTGGCCGCGCCGCCTTCCGCCGATCGCCTGATCGCCCATGTGGTGATCAGGCCCGGCGCGCCCGCGCCCGACCCGGTCGCGCTGCGCGCGCGGCTTTCGCAGCGGTTGCCCGCGTATATGGTGCCTTCGGCCTTCCTGCCGGTTCCCGAAATTCCGCGCAATGCCAATGGCAAGCGCGACCGCGGCGCGCTGCCGGTGCCGCCGCAGCTGACCCGCCCGCCCAAGGCCCGCAGCACCGGCACCGCGACCGAGGCAAGGCTGATGGCGCTGATCGAGCAAGAGGCCGGGGCCCCTCTGGTTGCCGGCACCCGCGACAGCCTGCGCGAGGCCGGGCTGGATTCGCTGGCGATGGCGAACCTGCTGTTCGCGATCGAGGACGCTTTCGGCATCACGCTGGATGCTGGGTTCGAGGCGGGGTTCGATACGGTCGAAGTGCTGGCCCTGATGGTCGATGGCCGGTGCGCCGCGCCGCCTGCCCCCGCATCGCCCGATATCGACGCCGCGCTGTGCGCGAAGATCCTGCCATATCTCGCCACCTGGCCGGGGCGGCGGCTGGGCAAGGCGGGGCTGGTGCGCGGCCCGGGCGGCGAGGCGCGGCCGGGCCCACGGCTGTTCTGGTGCTTTCAGTCGGGGCCCGAACTTGCCCGGCTGGGCGAAAGCCTGGGCGAGGCGGTGTCGCTGTTCGGATTGCGTTCGGGACATCTGGCCATCGAATACAGCGCCGACACGCTGGGGGCGCTTGGCCGGCTTTATGCCGACGAGATCGCGGCCATCGCCCCGACCGGCCCGCTGTTTCTGGGCGGAAATTGCCAGGGCGGCCTGGTGATCCGCGAAGCCGGGCTGGAACTGATGCGCCAGGGCCGCGAGGTTGCCCTGACGATCCTGATGGAGCAGGGCCGCTTCTTCCATTATCCGGGCGCCGCCCTGCTTCTGTTCGGCGCCGGCAGCTATCTGAACCCCTATGGCCAGATCCAGGCGCCCGAACAGGTGTTCCGCACCGCCTATCCCGCGGGCCATCAGGTCGAGATCATCCCCGGGGCGCATGGCCAGTATTTCCAGCCCGGAAATGTCGATGCGCTTGCGGCGACGATCCTGCGCCACCTCGATCTTCCCCGCGGCGGGCCCGCAGCCGTCTGCGACCGCCCTGCCCGGAGCGAGCCGCAGGATTGCGGGCTTCCGGTCTGACCATGGCCGCGCGCCTTGCCCAGGCCCTGACGCGCCTGCACCAAAGCATCGCCCGGCTGCGCGGCACCCGGCGCCTGACCCGGCGGCTGACCGGGCGCCAGCTCTGGCGCGCCGCGCGCGCGGGTCTGGGGGCCGGGCGGGGCATGCTGGCCTATCCCGTCGCATGGTACGGCCTGTTCCGGCCGCGTGACGCGCTGGCGGATGCGGTTTCCGAACTGCTGATGCTGGGCTTCTACGGGGCGAATGCCCGCTCTCCCTCGGCGCGGCTTCTGGCCCGGCAGGTTCAGCGCGGCCAGGTCGGCGGGGTGTTCTTCGTCACCCAGAACATCGGCAAGCTTGACGATCTGACCGATCTGCTGCGCCTGTTCCGTGCCGGCAACGCCCGGCCGCTGATCGCCATTGATCACGAAGGCGGCGTGGTGCAGCGCCTGACCCCGGCGCATGGCGCCACCCGCCTGCCCGCTGCCCGCAGCGTCGCCGAGACCCTGTCCCCACAAGAGGCGCGCACGCTTTACGCCCGGGCGGGGGATCAGCTGGCCGGGCTGGGCTTCAACATCAATCTTGGCCCCGTGCTGGATGTCGACGATCCCGCAAATCCGGTGATCGGCCGGCCGAAACGGTCCTATGGCACCGATCCCAGCCGCATCGCCGCCTATGCCGAGGCCTTTGCCAGCGGCTTTGCCGGCGCGGGCATCCTGTGCGCGGCCAAGCATTTTCCCGGCCATGGCCGCTCGGCGAAAGACAGCCATCACGGCGTCGCCGACATTTCGGCGCATTGGACCGAGGCGGAACTGGACCCCTTCGCGCGCCTGTTCGCCTCGCCCCATGTCCCCGCGATGGTGATGATGGGCCATCTGCGTCTTGACCGGCTGGCCCCCGACGGCCGGCCGGCGACGGTTTCGGCCCCGATCGTGACGGGGCTTCTGCGCCAGACGCTTGGCTACGGCGGCGTGGTGATGACGGATGATGTCGACATGGACGCGATCCGGCATCTGATGAGCCGAAAACAGGCCGTCATTCGGGCGCTGGCGGCCGGAAATGACCTGATCATGATCAAGAACCTGTTTGGCTATGACCCTTTGCTGCCCCAGCGCGCGGTGCGCTGGGTGCGCAAGGCCATCGCCCGCGGAGACCTGACCGAAGCGCAGGTCATGGCCGCGGTCGCGCGCGTGCGTGCGATGCGTCGGCAGGCCTGGCAGGACAGGGGGTAAGGCGCGCCGGACCCCGGCCGCCCTGCCCCCCGGGCGCTTCCGCCCTCAGGTGACTGCGGCCCTTTGCAGAAGGCGCATGGCGCGGCGGAAATGCGGCATGTCCAACATCTCGCCATCCAGCGACGTCGCGTTGCCCTCTGACGCCGCGAAGGCGTCTTTTATGCGCCGCGCCTGTGCGAGGGCGGCCTCGTCGGGGGCGAAGGCCGCGTGGATCGGGGCGATCTGCGCCGGATGGATCGCCAGCTTGCCCGAGAACCCAAGATCCGCAGCCTGACCGGCCTCGGCCCTCAGACCGGCCTCGTCGCGGAAGGCGGTGTATACCGCATCCACCGCCGGCACCCCGGCCTCGCCGGCGGCAAAAAGCGTCAGGTCGCGGATCAGGCGGAAGGGCGAATGATAGGCCCCCGCCGCATTGCGGTTCCGCAGCGCGCCCAGATCGGCCATCAGATCCTCGCCCCCCCAGGTCAGGCCGCCCAGCGCCGGATGCGACCAGTCCGAGCGCATCAGGCTGCGCACCGCGCGCACCGTTTCGGTCGCGATGGCCAGGATCGGGACATCGCCGCCGCCATGCGTCGCGACAAGCCGGGCCAAAGCCTCGACATCGGCAGGCCCCGCGCATTTCGGCAGCACA
>NZ_JAICBZ010000162.1 GCF_020179405.1 Xinfangfangia pollutisoli
GCTGGCCGCGCCGGTCGAAGGCAGCGCCGAGGCGGCCTCGGGCACCCCGGCCTCGGCCGCCGCAAGCGATGGCGCCAATCCCTCGCTGCTGGCGATCTCGCGCCGGCCGGCGGAAAAGCCCCGCGATTTCTCGCGCGCGGTCGAGGCGGCGGTGGCCGCCGCCGTGCGCAGCCCCGCGCCGGAACCCGAACCCGCCCCGGCGGCCAAAAGCGCTTCGGCCAAGGCGCCCAAGGGCGATGTGAAGCCCGACGAGCAAAGCGAGATCGACGAGCCCGAAGTCGCCTCGGCCGTCGCGCCGAAGATTCCGACCAAGGCCTCGGTCGCGAAAACCGCCACCTACAAGAACGCGATCAACCTGTCGAAGACCAACCTGATCGGCGTCTATGGCACCGCGTCCAAGCGCTATGCGCTGGTGCGCACGTCGAACGGCAAATACAAGAAGGTCAAGGTCGGCGACCGGATCGATGGCGGCACGATCCAGGCGATCACCCAAAGCGAGCTGCGCTATCAGAAGGGCGGCCGGCTGCTGACCCTGGCCATGCCGAAGGGCTGAGCGCCCCCCTGCCCGCGCCCTGTGCGCCCCCCCGGATGCGGCGGCGCCGCCTGCCCGCGCCGCGCCCCTCGCCCGATATTTCGCCAGATTTCACACAAGTGATTCCCGCCGCCCGTCTTCGCGCTTGCAGCGACGCCGCGACCGGGAAACTGTGCGGCATGATTTCCCAGGATCGCCCCCCCGTTTCCGCCTTCCCCCGCCCTGGCCCCGTCAGGGCCCGGGCCGGGCAATCCTGACGGGGGTGGGCTGCGATGGAAGGCTTCCTGTTCCAGGCCTCGCTTTATCTGGGCGCCGCGGTGCTTCTGGTGCCGCTGGCGGTGCGGCTGGGCCTGGGATCGGTCCTGGGCTATCTGGCGGCGGGCATCCTTCTGGGCCCGATCTTCGGGCTGGCCGGGGCCGAGACGCAGGACCTGCAGCATGTCGCCGAATTCGGCGTGGTGATGATGCTGTTCCTGATCGGGCTGGAACTTGAGCCGCGCATCCTGTGGGACATGCGCCAAAAGCTGATCGGGATGGGTGGCGCGCAGGTGCTGCTGACCTCGGCCGCCTTGTTCCTGCTGTTGTGGCTGACCGGCCATGATCCGCGGGTGTCGCTGTCGCTGGGGCTGATCCTCAGCCTGTCCTCGACCGCGATCGTGCTGCAGACGCTGTCCGAGAAGAACCTGGCGCGCGGCGCCGGCGGGCGGTCGGCCTTTTCGGTGCTGCTGACCCAGGACATCGCGGTGATCCCGATCCTCGCGATCCTGCCCCTGCTGACCCTGCCCGATGTCAGCGCCTATTCGGCCGAGCTGATCGGCATCACCAATCCGGTGGACAAATCCGCAGCGCATGCCGAAAGCGCGGTCGAGCCCTTGTTGACGGTGATCCAGTCCCTGCCCGACTGGGCCGCGACGCTGCTGACGCTGGCCACGGTGGCGGGGATCGTGGTGGCCGGGCATTTCCTGTCGCGGCCGCTGTTCCGCTTCGTCCATGCCTCGCGCCTGCCCGAGATGTCGACCTTCGTGTCGCTGCTGATCGTGATCGGCATCGCCTTTCTGATGACGCTGGTGGGCCTGTCGCCGGCGCTGGGCACCTTTGTCGCCGGGGTGGTGCTGGCCAACTCGGAATTCCGCCACCAGATCGAGGCGGATATCCGGCCGTTCAAGGGGCTGCTCCTGGGGCTGTTCTTCATGACGGTCGGGATCGGCATCGACCTGCATGCCTTCGCCCGGGCGCCTTTCACGGTGATCGGGCTGACGCTCGTGCTGATGCTGGTCAAGGCCGCGGTGCTGTTCGGGCTGGCCGCGGTGTTCGACCTGCGCGGCAAGGACCGGTTCCTGTTCTGCCTGAGCCTGGCGCAGGGCGGCGAATTCGGTTTCGTCATGGTGTCCTTCGCCCGGGGCGAGGGGATCCTGTCGCTGGCCACCGGGCAGACGGTGCTTCTGGTGATCAGCCTGTCGATGCTGCTGACGCCGCTGCTGTTCCTGCTGTACGACCTTCTGGCGCGGCAACTGGCCCAGGCCCAGGCCATGCCCGACCCCGATGAGGTGACCGAAAAGGGCCGGGTGCTGATCGCCGGGATCGGCCGCTTCGGCCAGGTGGTGAACCGGCTGGCGCGCTCGGCCGGGCTGACGACGGTGGTGCTGGACAGCGACATGGCAGCGATCGAGACAATGCGGCGCTTTGGCGTGAAAGGGTTTTTCGGCGATCCCTCGCGCCCGGAACTGCTGGAGGCCGCGGGGCTGGCCGATTGCGAAGTGCTGGTGGTGACCGTCGACGACCGCGACAATGCACTGTCGATCGTGCGCCATGCGCGGCGGACCCGGCCCGATCTGCACATCATCGCCCGGGCCCGCGACCGCACGCATGTCTATGAGATGTACCAGGCCGGCGCCGATGACATCGTGCGCGAGACCTTTGACAGCTCGGTCCGGGCCGGCCGCTATGTGCTTGAGAACATGGGCTTCACCGAATATGAGGCGGCGCAGCTGTCGCAGACCTATTGGCGGCTGGACCGGGCGGCGATGCGCGATCTGGCCAAGCTTTGGGTGCCGGGCCAGCCGGTGCATCTGAACGAGGATTACATCGCCCGCGCCCGCCAGCTGGACCGCGATCTGGAAACCGCCTTGATCGAAGAGCTGGAACAGGTCCGCCCCGGCAGCCATGTCGAAGCGGCCGAATAGCGCGCTGCCGGAGTTTTCGAAAACTCCGGTCAATTTTCTTCGAAGAAAATTGGCGCGGCTCAGCCGCCGCTGACGCCCGCCTCGGCGAAGGTCGCCATGCCGGCATGGCAGGCGACCGCGCCGCGGATCACCCCCAGCGCCAGCGCCGCCCCCGAGGCCTCGCCCAGCCGCAGGCCCAGCGCCAGAAGCGGCACTTTGCCCAGTTCCGCCAACAGGCGGGCATGCGCGCCCTCGGCGCTTTGATGGGCGGCCAGGCAATGGTCCAGCGCA
>NZ_JAICBZ010000163.1 GCF_020179405.1 Xinfangfangia pollutisoli
GATCCGCCGCCGCCCGCGCCCGCCGCAGAAATGGCCCCGAATCTGGCGCCGACTCTGGCCCCGAATCTGGCCCCGGCGGCGCCTGCCGCAGCGGCGATCCCGCCTCTGGCCGAAGCCGCCGCCCGCGCGCTGGCCTATGGCCTTCTGCTGCCGGCCCTGCCCTTCGGCGCCCTGCGCGCGCTTCTGGCCCATCTGAACGGGCAAGATCTGCGGCTTCTCGCCCGCTAGACCCTAGCCCAGCCGCCGCGCGATCGCCGCCAGATCGCCGCGCAGCCGCGCCTGAAACTGCGCCAGCCGCGCCGGCGTCACATGTTCGGCACGGTAGAGCGACCGGAACACCACCCGCGCCCCCGGCGCACAGGGCGAGACGATCCCGCGCGTCAGCACCCGGCGCACCGGGCGGCGCATCGCCAGCCAGTCCCAGAAGCCGGGCGCGCCCAGCGTGGTCACCGCCAACACCGCCTTCAACCCGGTCAGCCGCGGCGCCATCATCCGCAGCTCGGGCACCGGCTGATAGGCCACACCCGGCGCCCAGACCCGGTCGAACCAGCCCTTCAGCACCGCCGGAAAGCCGAACCACCAAGTCGGAAACACCAGGATCAGCACCTCGGCCGCCGCCAGTTCGGCCATTTCGGCCCCGGCCCCGCCCTGGAAATCGCCGCGATAGCTGGCAGCCTCGGCCTCGGTCAGCCGCGGATCGAAGCCCGAGGCGCAGAGATCGCGTGTCGTCACGCGCCAGCCCAGTTCAGCCGCCGCCGCGCGCAGGTCTTGCGCCAGATGCTGGCCCAGGCTTTCCGCCAGGGGATGGGCGATCACCAGAAGACAATTCCGTTCGCTCAATGCTGTGCCTCCCGCAGGGCCAGCAGCTCGGCCGGCGTCAGGGTTTCCGCGCGCACCACATAGGTGTGGATGGAGAAGACCACCGCCCGCGTTTGCGGCAGCCGCAACAGGCACTGCCTTTCGCAGCGCACATAGACATGATCGACCGGCCGCGGCCGGCGCTGGCCCTCAAGCCGCGGCTGGAACAGCGCCGGATCGTCATAGGTCAGGTAGTTCATCCGCCACAGCGCCTGTTCGGGCCGGATCGCATCGAACAGCCGCTGCACCCGGCGGGCCAAAGCACCGTCATAGGGCGGCACCGGATCGTGAATGGCGATCAGCGCCTTGCCCAGCTTCTGCGCCAGCGTCCAGCTGGCCGGAAAGCACAGGATCGCCCCGGTCAGCCGATGCTCGTCGCCCGCCTGTTCCAGAATGCACAGATCTTCCTGCACCAGCCGGCCCAGCGTCAGCAGCGGGGCTGCCGGATCCAGCGCCACCTCCACCCCGTCGGGCCGCAGCACCGACAGGGCGCCGACCCGGTAGCCTTCCGTCCGCGCCAGCCGGTCCAGCACCTTGGCATACAGCTCTTCCGCCGCCGCCCGGCCTTCCGGCAACAGCCCATGCACCGCGTCCTGGCGCCCCGCGATCAGCGCATCGCGCAACCCCATCTGGCCGGCAAAGGCATCGTCAACACGCAGCCAATCCTCGCCCTCGACCGGCAGAATGCCGGGCAGGCGCAGGGTGCGCGGGTCCATCCAGGGCAGGAACGGCAGGCGGGATTGGAAGACGGGCTGATCCATGCCCGCATCCTATCCAAGCGGATAAGAAAGACAAATCCCCCCTCCGCTCCGCCGCCCCCGCCCCCTGCGACCCGATGCCCCTGCATTTCCCACATGACAGCCGCCCCCGCGCCGTGCAGACTGCGGCCAGAGGGCGCGCAAACGGCGCCCCCGCACCGGCGGCCGGGCAAGAGCGGGCCGCCCTGAGGGTCTTGCAGCCCTCATCGCGCCCCGCCCCGATCCCGCAGGCCGCCCCCGGCCCAGCGGAGGGACAACATGAGCCAGATCACCGCAACCGCCTTCGGCACCCGATGCGCCGCGCTGGTGGGCGCGCATGGCAGCGGCAAGACCACGCTTTTCGAAGCCTTGCTGCAGGCCGCAGGCGCGCTGGACCGGCGCGGAACCGTGAAAGACCGCAATACCCTGGGCGACAGCGCCCCCGAAGCGCGCGCCCGCGGCATCTCGACCGAGGCCACCGTCGCCGCCTGCCGCTTCCTGGATCAGGACTGGGTGCTGATCGACTGCCCCGGCTCGGTCGAACTGCTGACCGACAGCCGCGCCGCGATGGCGGTGGCCGATCTGGTGATCGTCGTGGCCGACCCGTTTCCCGAACGCGCCGTCGCCGTCTCGGCCTTGCTGCAATTCCTAGATGCAAGGCGCATCCCGCATCTGATCTTCATCAACCGCATGGACGCGCCCGAGGCCCAGGTCCGCGCCACGTTCCACGCCCTTCAGGCGATCTCGGACCGCCCGCTGGCGCTGCGCGAGATTCCGCTGCGCGATGACAAGGGCCAGGTGACGGGGCTGGTCGACCTGGTCTCGGAACGCGCCTGGCACTGGAACCCGGCCAGGCCCGCCGATCTGATTCCGCTGCCCGAAGCCGCCCGCGAAGATGAAGACAGCGCCCGCGCCGGGCTGCTCGAGGCGCTGGCCGATTTCGACGATGCGATTCTGGAACAGGTGCTGACCGACATCACCCCCGCGCCCGCCGAGATCTATGCCTCGCTCAGCCGAGACCTGCAGGAAGATCTGGTCGTGCCGGTGTTCTTCGGCGCGGCCGAGCCGGGCAATGGGGTGCGCCGGCTGTGGAAGACCCTGCGGCACGACTGCCCCTTCCCGGCCGAAACCGCCGCAAGGCTGGGCCTGCCGCCGGCCGAGGGCGCGCAGGCCAGCGTGCTGAAGACCTTCCAGTCCGGGCAGGCCGGCCGCGCCGCGCTGGTGCGGGTCTGGGAGGGCACGGTGCGCGACGGCATGGGGCTCGGGGCCGACCGGGTCGGCTCGGTCTCGGCGCTGTTCGGGCGCCGC
>NZ_JAICBZ010000164.1 GCF_020179405.1 Xinfangfangia pollutisoli
TGGCGGGGCTGCCAAGCGACCGGTTCCTCTTTGCGGGGTTCCTGCCCGCCGCGGCCGGCGAAAGGGCCCGGACGCTGGCCGAACTGGCGGCGGTGCCGGCGACGCTGGTCCTCTACGAATCGCCCCGCCGCGTGCGCCGCAGCCTGCAGGAGCTGATCCAGGCCTGCGGCGGCGACCGCCGCGCCGCGCTGTGCCGCGAATTGACCAAACGGCATGAACAGGTGCTGCGTGGCAGCCTGGACGAGATCGCCGCGGCCCTGGGCGACGCCGACCCGAAGGGCGAGATCGTGCTGGTGATCGACCGGGCGCCGGCAAGGGTGGCCGATGAAGACAGCCTGCGCGCGGCGCTGGGCGAGGCGCTGAAAACCATGTCCGTTAAGGACGCAGCAACTTTCGTGGCGCAAAGTGAAGGTGCCCCGCGACGCATGGTCTATCAGATCGCGCTGGATCTGGGGCGCGACTGACGAAAGGCGCGCCATGCCGCTGGATCTGTGTCTCGACCCCCCTCAGCGCCGGCGCCGCGACCGCGGCCAGCTTGCCTATCTGTCGGGTCTTGCCGCGGAAGACGGGGTCGAAAGGCTTTACCTTTCAAAGGGCTATCGGCTTGCGGCCCGGCGCTGGCGCGGCTGCAGCGGGGAAATCGACCTGATCTTTCAGGGCGCCGACGGGGTGATCTTCGTCGAGGTGAAGCGCGCGGCCAGCCATGATCTGGCGCTGACCCGGCTGGGTCCGGCGCAGATTCGCCGCATCGTCGGTGCGTCGGAAGAATATCTGGGCAATGTGCTGAACCAGCCCTTTGCCGAACGCCAATATCACCTGGCTCTGGTGGATGGCGCGGGCCGGGTGGCGATCCGCAGTGATGTCTTCGAATGTGACACCGTCTATTAGCTGTGGGCTGCGGTGGCGGCCCGTTTGCATCGGGCGGCACAATCGGCCAAGAAAGGCACGACCGAGAAACGGAGCGTGTCATGGCCTTGAAGGTTGCCCTGCAGATGGACCCGATCGGGTCCGTGAACATCAATGCCGATTCTACCTTTCGCATCGCTCTGGAAGCCCAGGCCCGGGGACATGCGCTGTTCTTCTACACGCCGGACAAGCTGGCCTTCGTCGAGGGCCGGGTCATTGCCCGCGGTTTCCCGATCGAGCTTCGCCGCGAGATCGGCAATCATGTGACCTACGGCCCCGAGACCGAGGTGGATCTGGCCGATTTCGACGTGGTCTGGCTGCGCCAGGACCCGCCCTTCGACATGGCCTATATCACCTCGACCCATCTTCTGGACATGATCCATCCCAGGACGCTGGTGGTGAACGACCCGTTCTGGGTGCGCAACTATCCCGAGAAGCTGCTGGTCCTGCGCTTCCCGCAGCTGACGCCGCCCACCGCCATCGCCCGCGACCTGCAGACGATCCGCGACTTCAAGGCGCGGCATGGCGACATCATCCTGAAGCCGCTTTACGGCAATGGCGGGGCGGGCGTGTTCCGGCTGGATGCCAATGACCGCAACCTGTCGTCGCTGTACGAGCTGTTCACCGGCTTCTCGCGCGAGCCGCTGATCGTGCAGAAATTCCTGCCCGCGGTGGCCAAGGGCGACAAGCGGGTGATCCTGGTCGATGGCGAGGCCGTGGGGGCGATCAACCGCGTGCCGCAGGCGGGCGAGACGCGGTCGAACATGCATGTGGGCGGCCGGCCCGAGCAGATCGGTCTGACCGAGCGCGATCTGGAGATCTGCCGGACCATCGGCCCGCTTCTCCGCGAAAAGGGCCAGATCTTCGTCGGCATCGATGTGATCGGCGACTGGCTGACCGAGATCAACGTGACCTCGCCCACCGGCATTCAAGAGCTGGAACGATTCGACGGCACCAATGCCGCGGCGAAGATCTGGGAAGCGATCGAAGCGCGGCGGGCGGGTTGAGCCTGGCTCAGCCGGATTTGATCAGCCCGGGGCTGAGCCGGTAGCCGATGGCTTCGGCCAGATGCGGGCGCAGCACCCGCTCTGACCCGGCCAGGTCGGCGATGGTGCGCGCCACCCGCAGCACCCGATGATAGCCGCGCGCCGACAGGCCCATCCGCTCGGCAACCCGCGCCAGCAGCGCCTGGCCGTCGGCATCGGGCCTGGCCCAAAGGTCCAGCGCGTCGCCGGTCAGATCGGCATTGGCCCGCGCGGCCGTGCCCGGGCCGAAGCGGTCGGCCTGAAGCGCGCGGGCCTGCGCCACCCGCGCCGCGACCCTGGCCGATGTGTCGCCCGAGGCCGGCAGTTCCAGATCGGTGAAGGCCACCGGCGGCACTTCCACCCGCAGATCGAAGCGGTCGAGCAAGGGCCCCGAGATCCGGCCCAGATAATCCTCGCCGCAGACCGGCGCCCGGCTGCAGGCGCGGGATGGATCGCTGAGATGACCGCAGCGGCAGGGATTGGCGGCCGCGACCAGCAGGAACCGGCAGGGATAGCGCACATGCGCATTGGCGCGCGCGACCATGACTTCGGCATTCTCGATCGGCTGGCGCAGGGTTTCCAGCACCGCGCGGGGAAATTCCGGCAATTCGTCCAGAAACAGCACGCCGTTATGCGCAAGGCTGATCTCGCCCGGCTTCGCCCCCTTGCCGCCGCCGACGATCGCCGCCATCGAGGCGGTGTGATGCGGCTCGCGGAAGGGGGGCTGGCGCGAGATGCCGCCCTCGGTCAGCATCCCCGCCAGCGACTGGATCATCGAGGTTTCCAGCGCCTCGGCCGCGGTCAGGGGCGGCAGCAGGCCGGGCAGCCGCGCGGCCAGCATCGACTTGCCCGAGCCGGGCGTGCCGACCAGCAGCAGATGGTGCCGCCCCGCCGCGGCAATCTCCAGCG
>NZ_JAICBZ010000165.1 GCF_020179405.1 Xinfangfangia pollutisoli
CGGGCCTTTCAGCGATTGCTCGGGCGCCGCGGCCAGACCTTCCACCGCGACCCCGGCCGGCCAGACCGCCGCCTGCAGCTGCGTCCCGGCGCCGATCACGTTCAAGGCCACCCGCCGGTCGGCCCCGGCATAAAGCCCCGGCGGCTGGGCCGGGCCCGGCCCCTCGGCCAGGGCCTGGGCCAGAACCTCGCCCTCGACGCCGGCCAAAGTGCCGGCATCCTGCTCGGCCCCCCAGACATCCAGCACCAGTTCCGGCACCCAGACCTGGCCTGCCAGATCGCCGGCCTCGGGACTGGCGGGCCGGGTCGAGACCGCCAGGCGTTCCAGCATCTGCACGAAGAGGCCCGACAAGGGCAGGCTGGACCATTCGGCATTCGCCGTCACATGCACCAGCACGACAGAACCCTCGCCCAGCGCCTTGCGCGTGACCAGGGGCGTGCCATCCTGCAGCGCGGCAATGGTGCGCTCGGACAGGTCGGGATCGGGCTGGGCCAGAATCTGCTCGCGCACCTCGACATCGTCGGGCAGCGAAAGGCCGAAGAAGGGGCTGGTTTCGGGGAAAGGCGCAAGCTTCTTGGGTTCGCCCCAGCTCATCGCGCCGCCCACCGTGCGGCCGCCTTCGCGCAGGCGCACCGGCAGAAGCGGGTCTTCCTCGCCCCGCGCCAGATCCGAGGCCGCCATGCGCGGCCCGGCAAAGCGCAGCAAAAGCCCGCCCTTTTCCACCCAGGCCTCCAGCGCCACCTGCTCGGCCGGCGCCAGCCGCGCCACATCGGCCAGGATCACGACATCCGGCCCCGCCAGCACCGCATCCTGGATCGAGCCCTCGATCAGATCGGCCACCGGCGCCAGGGCCTGGCGCAGGTAATGGGTGGGCGACAGAAGCTGCAGCCCTTCCTGGGCCGGGCCGGGCGCGATCAGCGCCACTTTGCGCCGCTTCAGGCTGTCATCGGTCAGGCTGACGGCGCCGGCATTGCGCAGGCCCGCGATTTCAAAGCGTTGCACCCGGTTGCGCAATTCGGGCGGCATGTCCATGACAGCCTCGGCCTGCGCCATTCCGGCGGCGAAGGACAGGGTCGTGCGGGCCAGTTCGCGGGTGATCCCGGCCGGATCGGGGCCGCGGGCCAGCACCTCGATCTGCACCGGATCGCCCGCGGGCAGCCGGCTGGCGCGGACCACGACCTTGCCATCCTCGAACCCGGCCGGATGCAGGGCGAACAGCGGCCGCGGGCTTTCGATCACCGACAGCGCCCCCTTGTCCTGAAACACGGCCGCCAGCGCCTCGCGCCCCTCATGCGCCAGCCCGTCCGACAGCCAGACGGTGTCAAACCCCTCGGCCGGCAGCTTTTCCGCCCAATCCTGCAGCGCGCGCGGCGCCCAGGCTGCGGGTTCCATCGCCGCCACGCGGCCGGCCCAGGCATCGGCGGTCTGGAAGACCACATCCTGCGGCGCATCGGTCAGGCGGATCACCGCGACGGTGCGCCCGTCGCGCCCGGCATCCTGCAAGAGCTGCCCCGCGCGCTCGACCCGCCGCGCCCAGTCACGCGCATCGGCCCAGCCGCCATCCAGCACCACCAGCAAGGGCCCATTGCCCGAGGCCTTCGGCTCGGGGTTCAGGATCGGTCCGGCGAAACCGGCGATCACCGCCGCCACCGCCGCCATGCGCAACAGCAGAAGCCACCAGGGCGTCTTGTCGGTTTCCGCATCCTCGTCCTTCAGGCCCAGCAGCAGCGCCACGCCCGGAAAGCGGCGCCGGATCGGCGCGGGCGGCACGGCGCGCAGCAAAAGCCACAGGATCGGCAGCGCGACCAGCCCCCAAAGCAGCCAGGGCGTGACAAAGCCCAAAGGGCCCAGCGTGAACATCAGCGCCCAGCCTCCAGCGCGCGGTAGAGCCACAGCAGCGCGGCCTGCGCCGGGCCGCCGGTGTGATGGGTCGTATACTGCCAGCCGACCGCGCGGGCCAGCGCCGCCAGACGGTCCTTCCGCTCGGCCAGCCGCGCCAGATAGCGGGCGCGCAACTCGCCGGCCTGGCGGGTTTCATGCCGCAGACTGCCGGCCATGGATTCAAAGATCGTCCGGCCCGCGAAAGGAAACTCCTCTTCCGCCGGGTCCAGCACCTGCAGAAGCGCGCCCTGCACGCCGCGATCCGAGGCGCGCGCCAGCGCCGCCTCGACCCCGGCCAGATCGCCCAGAAAATCCGACACGAAGACCGCCCGGCCATGGCTGACCATGCCCCCGGCATCCGGCACGCCATAATCGCCCTCGGCCGCCACGGTCGCCAGCCGCTCGGCCAGGCGGATGATCTGGCTGCGCCCGCCGCGCGGCTGGGCAAGGCCCGCCAGCCCCACCCGTTCGCCGCCACGCAGCAGCAGCACCGCCAGCGCCAGCGCCAGAAGCCGGGCGCGGTCTTCCTTGGTCGGGTGTTTGGCGCTGGAGAAGGCCATCGACCGCGAGGGATCGACCCACAGCGTCACCGATTGCGCGGCCTGCCATTCGCGTTCGCGCACGAAATGCGCATCCGACCGGGCCGAGCGGCGCCAGTCGACCAGCCGCGCCGGGTCGCCCTGATGGGCGGGGCGGTATTGCCAGAATTCATCGCCCAGACCCGCCCGGCGCCGCCCGTGTTCGCCCAGCATCACCGTCGCGGCCAGCATTTCGGCCTGCGCCAGCAGGGGCGGCAGGGTCTGGCCCAGCGCCTCGGCCCTGGACCGAAGATCGGGGGCGCGCAGGCCGGGCAGGACCTCTGCGCTCACGCCGCGGCCTCAAGGCCCAGG
>NZ_JAICBZ010000166.1 GCF_020179405.1 Xinfangfangia pollutisoli
GACCTATCTGATCACCGTGCCCACGGCGCTTTCGGCGCTGATGCAGCGCAAGATCGACGCCGATATTTCCGCGCTGCCCGGCGCGGGCGAGTCCGCCGTCGTCGAGGACCGCCTGCCGCGGATCGGCGCCGATCCGGCGCCCGCCCCGGAGCCGGGCCCGGAGCCGGGCCCCGAACCGTCGGGGGACGGGGCGGCGGATCCGGCCGCCGCGCCCGCGGATGACCGCCCGCTTGCCCGCAATGCGCGCCCCTTTGAAAACCCGGCCGAAAAGCCGCTGTTCACGGTGATTCTGATCGACAATGGCGATCCGGCGCTGGACCGGGCGGCGCTGGCCGATCTGCCCTTCCCGGTCAGTTTCGCGCTGGACCCGCTGTCGCCCGAGGCCGCCGCCCAGGCCCAGATCTATCGCGATGCCGGGCAAGAGGTGCTGATGCTGGCCACCGGCCTGCCGCAGGGCGCCCAGGCCTCGGATGTGGAAGTGGCCTTCCAGGCGATGTTCCAGGCTCTGCCGCAGGCGGTGGCGGTGATGGCGCCGCAGCAGGGCGGCTTCCAGGGCGACCGTCCGACCGCGACGCTGGTCGTGCCGGTCGTGGGGGCCGAGGGGCTGGGTCTGGTGACCTGGGATCAGGGGCTGAACGCCGCCGATCAGGTCGCCCGGCGCGAGGATGTGCCTGCGGCCGTGGCCTTCCGCGCTTTGGATACCGAGGGCGAAGCCGCGCCGGTGATCCGCCGCTATCTGGACCGCGCGGCCTTCAAGGCGGCGCAAGAGGGGCGGGTGACCGTGGTCGGCACCACCCGGCCCGAAACCGTGGCCGCGCTTTTGGAATGGTCGGTCGAGGGCCGGGCCGCCACCGTGGCGCTTGCGCCGGTCAGCGCCGTCCTGACGCTGGACTGAGCGGCGGGGGCGGCGGGGGCCGAACGGCAACCCGGCGCGCCGCCTGCCGTCACCGCATCCGCAACCGCAACCACAACCGCGATCCGGCCGGGCCTGCGGGCCTATTGCGTGGTTCCAAGGTCGATCACCCAATGCAGGCGGCTGTCGGGCGCTTCGGACAGGGCGATGCCGATGCCGATCTCACGCGCCTGGCGCAGCAGCATGTTGTCCTTGTGATGGGGCGAGTTCATCCACCATTCCACCGCCCGATGCGGCGTGGCGAAGCCGCGGCCGGTGTTCTCGGCGGCGATGTGGAAGTCATAGCCCACCCGCCGCAACCGCTGTTGCAGATGGCTGCCATCGGCCGAATCGTGGCTGATCGAATGGCGCTGGGCATTGTCGCAGGCATGGCCCTGCGCGGCCCGGTCCAACGCGGCATTCAGCACCAAAGCGGGCAGGCCGCGCGCGCGGCGTTCGGCATTGATCCCGGCCAGAAGCTCGGCCCGCAGGGTGGCGCTGGCTTCGGGCAGGGCGCAGCCGGCCCCGCCCCCCGCCTCGGCGCGATGGGGCGGCAGGCCGGCTCCCAGCGCGGCAAGGCCAAGGAGAAGGGCGAGATGAAAGGACAGAAGGCGGCGGGTCGGCGGCATATGGGTCTCCTTTCCGGGCAGAGCGGGGGGGGTGACCGCAGCCTGAAGCGCGAGGGGTGCCACAAGGCGGCAGGCTTGCGGCAAGACTGCGGCCGATGGGCCGGTTTGTCGCGATCGCCTGTCAGGCCAGCGGCGGCACGATCGGCCCGCCGGCCTCGGCCGCGTCTTCCGCATCATGGGTCACCAGCAGCACCGGCAGGCCGCGGGCACGGGCGGTGTCGAAGGTGAAGCGGCGGATGCGGGCGCGCAGCGCGGCATCAAGCCGGGCAAAGGGTTCGTCCAGCAGCAGCGCCCGCGGCTCGGCCAGAAGGGTGCGCATCAGGGCCACGCGGGCGCGCTCGCCCCCCGACAGGGTGGCCGGATCGCGCGGGCCAAAGCCCGGCAGGCCGGCTTCCTGCAGTGCTGCGGCGATCCGCGCCGTCCGGTCCGGGCCGCGCCAGGCGGCGGGCAGGCCGAAGGCCAGGTTGCCCGCGACCGACAGATGCGGAAACAGCAGCGCGTCCTGGAACAGGATGCCGATCCGCCGCGCCTCGGTCGGAAGCCCGGTCACCTCGCGCCCGTCCAGCAGCACCCGCCCGGTGACCCGGAACCCGCCGGGCAGGCTGCCGATCAGCGCAGCCAGCAGCGTGGATTTCCCCGCGCCCGAAGGCCCCATGACCGTCAGGATCTGACCCGGGCCGACGGTTGCACTTAACCGCACCAGGGGCGTGGCTGCCCCGGGCGGGGTGACGGTCAGCGCCTCGATCTGCAAACCCTGTCCTGCGTTCATGCCGCCATCCCCCGGCGCTGGCGCCAGATCAGCGCGGGCAGGGCCAGCGCCAGGGCAAAGCCCAAGGCCGGCAGCAGCATCTGCAACAGCGCATAGGCGCCGATCAGCCGCCGGTTGCCGCCCGAGGACAGCGCCAGCGCCTCGGTCGTCAGCGTGGCGACCCGCCCGCCGCCCAGAAGAAGCGTCGGCAGATATTGCCCGGTCGACACGGCCAGCCCGACCGCGGCTGCGGTCAGCAGCGGGCGCAACAGCAGCGGCAGCAGCAGGCGGCGGAAGGTGGCGCCGGGGCCGAGGCCCAGCTTCGCCGACAGGGGCGCAAGCCGCGGGTCCAGCGCGCGGAAGGGCGGAGCCAGCGACAGATAGACATAGGGCAGGACGAAGATCAGATGCCCGGCCAGCACCGCCGCGGTGCCCCCCGCGCCCAGCGTCAGCGCCAGCGCCTGCAGCCCCGGCAGGACGGCGCTCTGCGGGAT
>NZ_JAICBZ010000167.1 GCF_020179405.1 Xinfangfangia pollutisoli
GTGCCGGTCAGCCTGACAGACAGCACGAATGTGGCGCAGATTGCCGCCGTGCCGGCGGCGGCCGAGCCGCCTGCGCCGGTCATTCCGGCGCCGTTCCAGCCGCAAGCGACTGAGCCCGTGACTATGCCGGCCGCCCCTGTGGCGGCATTGGCCGATCCGAAATCCGACGATCTGAAACAGATCGAAGGCATCGGCCCGGCGCTTGAGAAGATGCTGCAGGATCTGGGCGTCACGCGTTTCGCGCAGATCGCGGCCTGGACCGAGGCGGAAGTGGCGGCGGTGGATGCCCAGATGGGCCGCTTCCGGGGCCGGATCGCCCGCGACAAATGGGTTGCGCAGGCGAAGATCATCGTGACCGAGGGTCTCGACGCGTTCCGCGAACGCGCCAAGACCAATGACTATTAAGGCAAGGACCATGCAGGATCCACGGGGGCAACAGTCTGGAAAGGACAGGGGGACGGGGCAGGTGCGCCTTGTCGCCATCGTCATTTCCGTGACGATGATCCTGTGGATGGGCGCGCAATGGCTGGGCGGGCAGTTCGGCTGGGACAGCCGCTATGCCTTCCTGCTCGACTTTGCCGCCCTGGCCGCGTTCTTCTGGGCGCTGGTCGTGACCTATCAGATCTGGCGGACGCGCCGGGGATAAGGAAGAGAGATGCTCAAGGATCAGGACCGGATCTTCACCAATCTCTACGGCATGCATGACCGCAGCCTGAAGGGCGCGATGAAGCGTGGCCATTGGGACGGGACGGCGGGCCTTCTGGCCAAGGGCCGCGACTGGATCGTGGAAGAGATGAAGAAGTCGGGTCTGCGCGGCCGTGGCGGCGCCGGTTTCCCGACCGGGCTGAAATGGTCCTTCATGCCCAAGGTCTCGGACGGGCGGCCCGCCTATCTGGTGGTCAATGCCGACGAATCCGAACCCGCGACCTGCAAGGACCGCGAGATCATGCGCCACGATCCGCATACGCTGATCGAGGGCTGCCTGGTGGCGGGCTTCGCGATGAACGCCATCGCGGCCTATATCTATATCCGCGGCGAATATGTGCGCGAGAAGGAAGCCCTGCAGGCTGCGATCGACGAGGCCTATGATGCGGGCCTGATCGGCAAGAATGCCTGCAAGTCGGGCTATGATTTCGACGTCTACCTGCATCACGGCGCCGGCGCCTATATCTGCGGCGAGGAAACCGCGCTTCTGGAAAGCCTGGAAGGCAAGAAGGGCATGCCGCGGATGAAGCCGCCTTTCCCGGCCGGCTCGGGCCTTTATGGCTGCCCGACCACGGTGAACAACGTCGAATCCATCGCCGTTGCCCCCACCATCCTGCGCCGGGGCGCCGAATGGTTCGCAGGCTTCGGCCGGCCGAACAATGCCGGGGTGAAGCTGTTCGCCATGTCGGGCCATGTGATGACGCCCTGCGTGATCGAAGAGTCGATGTCGATCTCGATGAAGGAATTGATCGAGAAGCATGGCGGCGGCGTGCGCGGCGGCTGGAAGAACCTGAAGGCGGTGATCCCCGGCGGCGCCTCTTGCCCGGTGCTGACGGCCGAGCAATGCGAAGACGCGATCATGGATTACGACGGCATGCGCGAGCTGAAATCCAGCTTCGGCACCGCCTGCATGATCGTGATGGACCAGTCCACCGATGTGGTGAAGGCGATCTGGCGGCTGGCCAAGTTCTTCAAGCATGAAAGCTGCGGCCAATGCACGCCCTGCCGCGAAGGCACGGGCTGGATGATGCGGGTGATGAGCCGTCTGGTCTCGGGCGAAGCCGAGATCGAGGAAATCGACATGCTGTTCGAAGTGACGAAGCAGGTCGAAGGCCACACGATCTGTGCGCTTGGCGATGCGGCGGCCTGGCCGATCCAGGGTCTGATCCGCAACTTCCGCGGCGAGATCGAAGATCGGATCAAGGCCAAGAAGACCGGCCGGATCTCGGCGGTGGCGGCCGAGTGATGACGCTGCGCGCCCTTCTTCTTGCGGCTCTGATTGTGCCCGGCGGCTTTGCTGCCCGGGCCGAGGGCGAGCCTGCCGCCGAAGGGGGCGAGGCTGCCGGCGATGCACCGGTGGATCCCGATCTGCACAGCTATCCGCTGGCCTTGGGCGGGGTGGACTATGCCGGCGAGGTGCGTACGAACGAAGACGCGCCGGCCGATCTGCGGCTGCGCCGTGCCGATGGGGCCAGCATGGCCGATCTGGGCTATGTGCTGGCCGATCTGGGCCGGATGGCCTGCGACGCGGCCGGTCTGCGCTTTGACGACGCTCTGCCGCCGCTTCTGGCGGCCGATGGCAGCTGGCAGATCGCGGGGGCCTGCAAATGACCGGCGCGCCCTGTCTTGCCCTGCGTCTGGCGCCGGTGATCGGCGCGGCGATGCTGGCGGCCTGTGTGGCACCCTCGGACGCGGCATCGCCGCGGGGTGGGGCGGCTCAGGCCGGCGAGC
>NZ_JAICBZ010000168.1 GCF_020179405.1 Xinfangfangia pollutisoli
GGCCTCAGCCATGGTCCTCGGACCAATGGCGTCCCATGACTTCGATCCCAAGAGATCCTTCAGAACCACGTTATCCAGCATCGCATCCGCCAGCAGGCGTTTCAGCTTCGCGTTCTCGTCCTCGAGCTGCTTCAGCCGCTTTGCATCCGACAACTCCATCCCGCCATACTTGGCCGTGAGCGTGTAGAACGTCGCGGCACTCAACCCGTGCTTCCGGCAAAGCTCGCAAGTCGTCAAACCCGCCTCCTGTTCTTTGATCATCCCGACAATCTGTTCGTCGGGGCTTACGCGGCCCCATCAGGGGCCACGGTCCCCTCCTCATCGGTGAAACGGCTTTTCCTCATGTCGTCTGCTCCTGCTCAGGTTGGGCAGACTCTACATCACAGCGAAGGATCTTCCGGGGGGCAGGTCAGAAGGCGCTTGCCCAAGCGGCGCTCAATAATATTTGCTATCGGGGCGGCGATGTTGGACATCAAGAAAAACTCGCCACCCTGCTCGCTGGAATGATGAGGTGTAATAGATATATTCAGAGGTACTGAATGTGAAATACTCGTCTGCTGCTGAAGCGAAGATTTTCGCGACAGTTCAAATGCTGCTCCCTAAACTTTGTCAGGGCCCGCTTTGGCCGCCCGGCGAAAGAGATCTATATAGGTTCGTTAAATTGAACTGGAGGGAGTACACCTCAGAAAATCTTTCGAAGGCGGAAGATTTTCCAATCGACATTCCGTTTGAGATGTACCTATTCCTTGCGGCGAAAATACTGCTATTCATAAATGAAAGGCGAGCAGCGGCTTTTGAGGAGTTCTTCGTATTCCTATTTCTTACTTTGCCGACTCGCAGAGCGCCAGATTGGGTATTGGCGGGCTGTAGACGCTGCGGTGATACGAAAAAAATCAATAACGCCATAAATTTACTGTTGAGGCTTTCAGAAGATATATTGAGTGGCGAGTGGGATTATGACGCAGAACCGAAGGATGATCTATTATCCGATCTTCAAGAATTCACAGCCTGGTTGCAATCTATATCTTTGGAGCGATAAGCCTCAAGTGTCTGCGTGTTCGCACCGGTCGAGGATTGCGCCTATGATCAGGACGGCAACCGCACTTCCTCGCATCTCTCGGCCGCCTATATTTCCAGCGACAACAACCAGATCCTGGTGGATGACAGCTACACCTATGCCTACGACGACCGCGGCAACCTCATCAGCCGCACCTCGAAGGCCACGAGCGTGGTCGAGACCTATATCTACGACAGCCAGAATCGGCTGATCGGCTATGAAAACAGCACAACTGTCGCGACCTACGCATATGATGCGCTGGATCGTCGGATTGCGAAGACCGTCGGCGGAGTGACCGAGGCTTGGGTTACGACACCGACGACCTCGGCGACAGTACGGCCAGCAATACGGCCCTCACCTTCCGCCCAGGCGTCCTGATCAAACGGTGGATCTTCGGACCGCAGGTCGACGAACCCGTAGCTTACGAGGCCTATTCCGGAACCACTGCCCCCGGCTCTGGCTCGGTGATCGAACTCCTGGCAAATCGGCTGGGGTCGATCATCACCGCCATCTCCGTATCGACCGGGGCAGTGGCGGCAGAATACGACTACCAAGCCTACGGTATCCGGACGGAATCTGCCGTCATCGACCAGCCCTACGGCTTCACGGGTCGAGAGCATGACGCGGAGAGCGGCCTGATTTATTTGCGCATGAGGACCTACGACCCGGCAGCAGAGGTGTTTCTGCAAACGGACCCGATTGAGTTCGCAGGCGGCTACTTTAATCTTTTCGCATATGTCGGCGGTGATCCAACAAATGGGTCCGACCCATCTGGAATGTTTGAATCGCTGTCTTGGCACCAAATGACGATGGGAAGCGCTGCCCTTGCAGGTGCGGCTGCGTGGACAGCTGCGAACAGCGACAGTGATAGCACACTCTTCGGATCAGTCATTGGCTTGGTCAATTCTATTTCGGCTTCGCTAAATCAAATTGTTCCCGGCGTTTGGCCGCAACCCATGTCGGATGCAGGGGTAGCTTGGTAATCCTCCCCGTTTTAACGGGGTGCAGCAGTAGACTTCAGGCAGCCATCTTCAGTTTCTGGGCGGGTGTGATGC
>NZ_JAICBZ010000169.1 GCF_020179405.1 Xinfangfangia pollutisoli
CCACCGCCACCCCGTCGCGATAAAGCGTGATCGCGGCCAGGCCCGCCGGGGCCGAGGCCTCGATCCGTGCCGTGCCATCCTGGCCCTGCAGCAGCGCCAGCCGCGGCGGCAGGCGGGTCACCGCCAGCCCGCCCGCGGGGGCCGCCTGCCCGGCTTCCAGCACCGCCGCGGCCATGCCCGGCACCCGCATCTCGGCGCCCAGCTGGTCCAGACTGTACAACCCGCGATCGCCGGGAAAGCGCGCGGCCAGATACGAGGCGCCTTCGGGCGTCGCGTCATAGCGCAGCGCCGGGTCGCTGATCACCACCTCGTCGTCCAGATAGACCCCGTCCAGCAGCCGCGCCCCGTCCGCCGCCGCGAAGACATGGAACTGCCCGTCGGCCTGCTGCTGGAACAGATGGCCGCCGGTCTGGGTCAGGCCCAGCGACAGGATCTGATCCGGCGCCGGCAGGTCGTGCAAGGCCCGCTCGACCGCGGCGCTGCGCGCATCGAAGACCACCGCCCGCCCGTCGATCCCGGCCAGCGCGATCCGGTCGGGGCCCAGCCGGCCGGCCCAAAGCCGGGCATGGGCCGCCAGGGGAAAGGCCCCGCCCGGCGGCGCCAGGGCCGAGGGCTGTTCCTCGGGATCCTCGCCGCCCCAGCCTCCGGCCAGTTCCACCAGCAGCGCCGGCGCCGTGCCGGTCGCAGGGCGGATCAGGTACAAGACGCCCTCGGGGCTGTAGCCGCTGCCAGTGCGGCACTGGATATGCAGGATCTGCCCCAGCCGCCCGCCCGCGCCGCGCCAGGTCCAGAGATCGGCGGCTTCCGCGCGCGAGACCTGACACCAGGGCGAGTCCATCGCCCCCAGCGCCAGCAGGGTCAGCGCCTCGGCCTCGGCCGGATCGGCCAGCCCCGCCTCCAGCGCCGCCCGTCCGGTATCGAAATAATAGCCGCCCTCGATCCGCCAATCGGCGGGTTCCTCGACATCGTCCTCAGGTTCGACATCGGCGTCAGGCTCGGCCTCGGGATCGGCACCGGGATCGGCATCGGGATCCGCCGCGGCATCGGCCTCCTGCGCCGCCCAGAATCGCGCGGCTTCGCTGGGGATGCGCCGATGATCCAGCGCCAGGGCCGGCACAAGGCCCAGACCCATCTCCTCCAGCCGCTGCACCATCCGGGCCCGTGCCGGCTGCTGCAGCGCCTCTTCCTCGCCCTCGATCGGCACGGCGGCGCGGCTGGTCACCGCAATCGCCAGGCCCGGCGCCGCCGGATCGGCCGCGTCCAGGACCAGCGGCGCCACCAAAGCCGGCACGCCGGGCGCACCCGCGCGCCCCTCGTCCAGCCAGCTGGCCCGCGGCAGGCCCAGCATCTCGAACACCGGCCCCACTGCGCCCTCGGCCCGGCCCGCAACTTCGGTCACGCGGCCCGGCCGGTAGATCGAGCTTGCCTCGCCGCCCCAGGCCGCGCCGGTCACAAGCTGCCCCGCGCCTTCGGCGCTGATGCGGATCACGCCCTCGTCCCAGGGCGAACAGGCGCCGCAACTGTATTCATCGCCCTGCGCGGGCGCCCCTGACAGCATCGGCTTGACCAGAAGCGCGCCCTGCGCCTCGAAGATCACCGCCAGATAGCTGTCCCCGGGCGACCACAGAAGCCCGGTGATGAAGGTGCCGCGGCTTGCCCCGCCGGCCTGGCGAATCGCATAGACTTCTTCCCCCGACAGCAGGTCATGGACCTGCAGATCGCCATACAGCCAGTCCTGCCCCTGCGCCCCGGCCAGGCTCTCGCTGCGGAAGGCATGCAGGAAACGCCCGGTCGGCGAAAACCGCGGCTCCAGCCCCTCGGCTTTCAGCACCGTCTCGCCCGTCGCACGGTCGCGCAGCCGGTAGTGGCCGGCAAAGACCTCAAGCAGCAGGCTGCCGTCGGGAGACAGGATCCGCGCCCCGGGCGGTTCCGGGTCGGCCGGATCGGCCACGACCAGCGCGGGCGTGCCGGGCAGAAGATCGGCCTCCAGCCGGCCGCTTGCCGCGATCTGCGGGCCCGGTCCCAGCCGGACCAGCGCCCAGTCGGCCGCATAGCGCCCGATCACATAGGGCAGAAGCGAGGCCGTGCCGCGCGGCCCCTGCGGC
>NZ_JAICBZ010000017.1 GCF_020179405.1 Xinfangfangia pollutisoli
CATCGAGCCGCGCGGCCTCGGCCAGCGCTGCCCGGGCGGCGGCGTATTGGGCGGGGCCGGGGCGGGCAAAGCGCCCCAGGCCCACCGCGGCGCCCATCAGCACGATGTCCAGCGCGGTGAAGGCAAAGGCGGGGGCCAGCGCCTGCGGCACATGCGCCAGCCGCGCGGCGCGCGCCGCGGGCGACAGGGCGGCCAGGGGCTGGCCCTGCAGAAGGATCTGGCCCGACAGCGGCGGGATCAGGCCCAGAAGCGTGCGAAACAGCGTGGTCTTGCCCACGCCATTCGGCCCCAGCACCGCCAGAACCTGCCCAGGCCGCAGCCGCAGATCCAGCCCCGACAGGATCGCCCGCCCGCCATGGCCGATGCTCAGGCCCCGTGCGTCGATCAGGCTCATTCCGCCCATCCCCGCGCCCGGCGCAGCAGCAAAGCCAGAAACACCGGCGCGCCGATCACCGCCGTCAAAATGCCCAGCGGCACTTCGGTCAGCGCGACCGAGCGCGCGGCGGTATCGACCAGCACCAGAAACCCTGCGCCCAGCAGCAGCGTCGCGGGCAGCAGCCGGTCAAAGCGCGGCCCGGTCACAAGCCGCGCCATATGCGGCACCATCAGCCCGACCCAGCCGATCACGCCCGAGATCGAAACCGCCGCCGCCGTCACCAGCGTCGCGGCCAGGATCACCAGCAGCCGCAGCCGGCCCGTGTCGACGCCCAGGCTGCGCGCCTCATCCTCGGGCAGGGCGAGATGGCCGATGCGCCAGCGCAGCAGCAGCAGGGGCAGAAGCCCGGCCAGGATCGCGGGCAGGGCAAGCGCCACGTCGATCCGCTTGATCCCGGCCAGGCTGCCCATCAGCCAGAAGGTGATGGCGGGCAATTGGTCATCGGGATCGGCCAGAAGCTTGACCAGCGAGACGCCCGCGCCGGCCAGGGCGCCGATCGCGATGCCGCACAGGACCAGCGCCAGAACCTGCCCGCCCGCGCGCAGGGCCAGCGTCAGCCCCAGGACCAGCGCCACCACCGCAAGCCCCATGCCGAACCCCAGCGCCTGGATCGCCAGAACCGGCAGGCCCAGCAGGATGCCCAGCACCGCGCCAAAGCCCGCCCCGGCCGAAACGCCCAGAATATCAGGCGAGACCAGGGGGTTGCGGAACACGGTCTGATAGGCCGCGCCCGCACCGGCCAAAGCCGCGCCCACCAGAGCGGCTGCCAGAACCCGGGGCAGGCGGATGTTCCACAACACCGTCGCGGCCTGCGCCTCGCCGCCCTGTCCGGCCAGCACGCGCAGGATCTGCCCGGGCGCCATCGGGAAGGGGCCGATCATCACCCCGGCCAGCAGCGCCAGCGCCAGGCCTGCGGCCAGCATCGCTTCTACCCTAGTCACCCAGAAGCGCGCTCACCGCCGCATCGTCCAGCGTCACGCCGTAGAACAGGGCGTAGAAACCGGCCACTTCGGCGGCCAGATCGCCCTTGGCCTGCGCCGGATACAGCTTTTGCGCTAGCCATTTCAGCCCGATCAGCCGGTTGACCGAAGGCGGCGAGTCGATGAAGCCGAAGGGCCGCGACGGCGCCAGATAGACCCGCCCCTGCGCGACAGCGGGAATGCCCTGCCATTCCGGCATATTACCGACCGAAGCGGCAAAATCGCGGTCGATGGTGATGATGACATCCGGCGCCCAGGCCTGAACCTGCTCGGCCGAGACGGTCAACAGCCCCTTGCCCTCGCTCTGGGCCACGTTCACCGCGCCCATCCGCTCGATGATCTCGGCATTGATCGAGCCGCGGCCGGCGGTCTCCAACCCTTCCGGCCCGCGCGCCAGATAGACTTTCGGCCGCTGGGCCGCGGGCACGGTGGCCAGCAGCGCATCGGCCTTGGCGAAACTGTCTTCGGCATAGGCGGCCAGCGCCTCGCCCCGCTCGGCCACGCCCAGAACCCCGGCCATGGCGCGGATCGAGGCCGGCATCGCGTCCAGGCTGCCGTCGATCAGCACATAGGGCAGCTGGGCCTGGTCCTGCACCCGTTCGGCCAGATCCCGATAGGTGGCGTTCACCGTGCCGTAATCGACGATCAGATCCGGCCGGGCGGCCAGCAGCACTTCCAGGTTCAGCGTGTCGCCCTTGCCGGTCAGCCGGCCGAGTTCGGGCAGGGCCTGGGTCAGCGGCAGAAGATAGGGCAGGTCGGCCTGTTTCGGCGCCCGCACCCAGCCCAGCATCGCCTGGGGCTTCAGCGCGTAAAGCAGCGTCGCGGCGGGGGGACCCGCGGCAAAGACCCGCGCGGGATCGGCGGGGATTTCGACGCTGCGGCCGGTGGCGTCGGTGACAGTCTGGGTCGGCCCGTCAAAGGCTGCGGCGGGCAGCGCGGCCAGCACCAGAAGTGCGGCGGCCTTCAGCGCGGCGGGGATGAGATGTTTCATGCAAAGGCTCCGAATTCGGGTTTCAGATCAAGAAGCGGCGTGCCGTCGACGCAATCCAGCCCGCGCACCGCCAGGACCGACCCCTCGACCGACAGAAGCCGCACGAGGGAAGAGGCGATCGGATTGGGTCGCAGGGGCGAGCGCAGGGCGAAAGTGCCGGTCGCGCGATTGCCGAAATCGGGGTTCTGCAGCACCGCGTCGCGGCGGGCCAGATGCATCCAGTACAGGATCTGCAGCCGGTCCCTGCCGGCCAGCCCCTCCAGCGCCGGCAGCCAGCGCGGATCCAGTTCGATCCGGCAGAGCGGGCCCTGATCGGGGGCGCCGCGCCGCGGGCAGGCGCTGCGGGTGGTCCAGGGGGTACGGATCCGGCCGATGAACCACAGCCCGGCATCGAAGCCGCCGGGCAGGGCGACCGTCTGTTCATGCGGGCGCAAAGGATCGGCCAGGTCAGTCATCGACGCCGACCCATCCGATGCTGGCCCTGGTTCCCGCCGGGGCGGGGATCGTGATCCCGGGTCCGGGCCGCATGCTGCGGGCGCTAAGCGTCATGGTCCTCTCCGTCGCGGCCGCGTGCTGCGGCGTTCAATATGTTTGATGGAACATATCGCTACGCCTTGGCAAGCGCATAACGCCGCGCACAGGGCGCGGCGGCAGAAGCGGGGCGAGGCGAGAAGGGGAAAGGCCGGCCGTCAGCGCGGCCGGTGGACATGCGCGCTTTGCACCAGGCCGAAGCCCACCAGGATCACCAGCATCGCCGATCCGCCATAGCTGAGCAGCGGCAGCGGCACGCCCACGACCGGGGCCATGCCCATGACCATCGACAGATTGACGGCGATATAGAAGAAGAAGTTCGCCGCCACCCCGATGATCAGGATCGACGAGAACCGATCCTTGTTCTGCAGCGCCGAGACCAGGCAGAAGCCGATGATCAGCGCATAGATCACCAGAAGCGAGAAGGCGCCGACAAAGCCGAATTCCTCGGCCAGGGTGGTGAAGATGAAGTCGGTCTGTTTTTCGGGCAGGAAGTTCAGCCGCGACTGCGTGCCCTGCATGAAGCCCTTGCCGCTCCACCCGCCAGACCCCAGCGCGATCTTGGCCTGGATGATGTTGTACCCCGCCCCCAAAGGATCGGCCGATGGGTCAAGGAAAGTGTCGATCCGGCGATACTGGTAATCGTGCAGCAATTGCCAGGGCGTCCCGCGCGACAGGAAGACGGCTGTCACCGCGCCCACGACCAGCGAGATCACCACGCCGAAATACCATAGCGACACGCCGCCCACGAACATCACCGTAGCGCCGGCCGCCAGCAGCATCACCGAAGTGCCCAGGTTCGGCTGCATCAGCACCAGCACCGTGGGCGCCACGGTCAGCAGCACCGGCACCAGAACCCAGAGGGGCCGCGAGACCTTCTTGATGTCGAGCCCGTCGTAATAGGCCGCCAACAGCATCACCAGCGCGAATTTCATCATCTCGGAGGGTTGCAGGTTGATCGGCCCCAGCGCGATCCAGCGCTGCGCGCCCATGCCGATATGGCCCTTGAACTCGACGAAGATCAGCAGCGCGAATGAGATCAGATAGGCCACGCCCGCCATCGAGCGCCAGAACCAGATCGGCACCATGGCGACGATGAACATCAGCACCATGCCGGCCAGGAAGACCTGGGCTTGGCGCCGCGCCCAAACCTCGAAATCGCCGCCGGCGATCGAATACAGCATCAGGATGCCCACCAGCGACACGGCGGTGACCAGCACCACCAGCGGCCAGTTGATGTACAGGACCTTGCGGAACCCGGTCGGCACGTGCTTCAGGCGGTTTTCCAGATAGGCCATGGCTTAGGCCCGCTCGGCCTTGGGCACGGCGCCGGTGACCGGGTCGCGCAGCGGCAGTTCCTTCAGCATGGTCTCGATCCGGCCGCGCTGGCTTTTGGGATAGGCCTCCAGCGGCGGCAGGCCCTTGTTCAGCGCGGCCAGGATCACGTCGCGCGCGATCGGCGCCGCGGCGGTCGACCCGCCCGAACCATGCTCCACCACCACCGCCACCGCATAACGCGGGTTGTCATAGGGCGCATAGCCCACGAACAGCGCATGGTCGCGGCGGTTCCAGGGCAGCTGGTCGTTCGAGATCACCCCGCGCGCCCGCTCGGCCGCGGTGATGTTGCGCACCTGGCTGGTGCCCGACTTGCCGGCAAAGACCATGGTCGGCTCGACCACGCGGCTGCCCTTCGCGGTGCCATGATCGCCATTCACCACGTCATGCATGCCGCGCCGCACCGCCGCCAGATATTCGGCGGCAATCTCCAGCGGCGGCGCCTCGGCCACCGGCATTTCCTGGCCCGCGACCCGGCGCAACAGCCGCGGCGCCACCGCCTTGCCGCTGGCGATCCGCGCCGTCATCACCGCCAGCTGCAGGGGCGAGGCCAGCACATAGCCCTGGCCGATCGAGGCGTTGATCGTGTCGCCGATCCGCCAATCCTGCTTGTGGCGTTCCTGCTTCCAGGCCTTGTTGGGCATATTGCCCTCGGTGATCGCCGACATCGGCAGGTCGTGGCGGATGCCGAGGCCCAGCATCTTGCCCATCTCGGCAATCTTGTCGATGCCAACTTTCTGCGCCACGTCGTAATAGAACACGTCGCAGCTTTTCTCGAAGCTTTGGGTCAGCGAGACGGTGCCATGTCCGCCGCGGCTCCAGCAATGGAAGCGGCGGCCGCCGATTTCCAGATAGCCGGGGCAGCGTACCCGGTGGCCGGCCTGGATCGAGCCGGCCTGCAGCGCCGCCAGTGCCGTGACCATCTTGAAGGTCGAGCCGGGCGGATAGGCGCCCGACACCGCCTTGTTGGCCAGCGGGCGGTGGTCATGTTCGGTCAGCGCCGCGTAATCGGTATAGCTGATGCCGCGCACGAACAGGTTCGGATCGAACGAGGGCGACGAGGCGCAGCACATCAGATCGCCGGTTTCGACATCCATCAGCACCACGGCCGCGGATTCCTCGCCCAATCTTGCCTGTGCAAAGTTCTGCAGATCGGCGTCGATCGTCAGCAGGATGTCGGCGCCCGGCTGGCCTTCGTTGCGCTCCAGCTCGCGCATGACGCGGCCGACATGGTTGACCTCGATCTTCTTCGTGCCGGCCTCGCCGCGCAGATCGGATTCCATGAATTTCTCGACGCCGATCTTGCCAATCTGGAACTTGGGCAGGCGCAGCACCGGATCGGGATCTTCCAGCCCCTCAAGATCCTTGTCCGAGACCGGGCCGACATAGCCGATCACATGGGCGAAATCGGTATCGCGCGGGTAAAGCCGCGACAGGCCGACCTCGGGCGCGACACCGGGCAGGGCGGGCGCGTTGATCGCGACTTTCGAGAATTCGTCCCAGGACAGGCGGTCCTTCACCACGACCGGCACGAAGGCCGAATGCTTGCGCAGGTCCGAGACGGTCTGGTCCAGCTCTTCCGCCGTCATCGGCACCAGCGCGGCCAGCCGGCGCATCACCGCATCGACATCGCCCGCATCCTCGCGCGTGATCGAGACGCGGTAATTCTGTTCGTTCTGGGCCAGGATCTTGCCATTGCGGTCATAGATCACCCCGCGCACGGGCGGGATCAGCCGGATGTTGATGCGGTTTTCCTCGGCCAGAAGCTTGAACTCATCGGCCTGGTCGACCTGCAGATAGCGCATGCGCACGCCCAGCGCGGCGACCATGGCCGTCATCGCGCCGCCCAGCATCAGCCCGCGCCGGGTGATCGTGCGCACGCTTTGCTCGGTATCTTTCTGGGTCCGTCTCATCGGGTCTCAGGCATCTAGAGGCGCCTCCCCTGCGGGTCGATTTCGCCGGTGGCCGGTTTCTTCAGATCGAAGGCCAGCCGCGACAGGCCGACGACGACCGGATAGGCCAGGACCGACCAGACCACCTGCACCACGGCAAAGCCGAAGGGCGGCTGCGGCAGCATGGTGACCAGGAAGACCAGCCGGTAGGCCACCAGCATCGCCACCATCAGCCCCGCCGCCAGCAGCCATTCGACCAGAAAGTTCAACTCACGCGTCAGCGCGGTGCGCGCGCGCAGGAATTCGGTGGCCAGCACCACCAGCGCACACCACAGGCCCGGCGGGCGCATCAGGATCAGGTCCTCGGTCAGAAACACCGCGACCAGCAGCCAGACCGGCAGAAAGTCGGGCCGCCGCATCATCCAGGCCAGCGACAGGCACAGCAGAAGATCCGGGCCCGGAAAGGCGCCGGCGGTATTGCCCAAGGGCAGCAGCCGCACGAACAGCAGAAACAGCGCCAGCCCCAGGAACAGCGCCCGGTAGCCCCAGGGGTCGGCCCTCAGCGCGAAGCGGGTCATTGCCCTGTCTCCCCGCTGCCCGAGGCCGAGCCGTCGGCCGGCCCCTCGGCATCGCCCGAGCCGCCTTCCTGCACATCGCCGCCGCCCTGCACCGGCTGGGCGCCGGCCTCGGCCTCGCCGTCGATGGCGGGTTGCGGCTGCGAGGGCAGCAAGGGCGGCGCGATCAGCCCGCCGGGATCGCTGATCGTCTCGATGTCATGGCTGCGCAGGACGCGCAGGAATTCCAGCCGCTGGTAATCGGCCGACAGCACGACGCGCAGCCGCTTGTCGGTGCCGCGCACCACCTGGCCGACCAGCAGCCCCGCCGGCAGCACCTCGCCATCGCCCGAGGTCACCACCCGGTCGCCCGGGCGCACCTCGTCGGCATCCTCGATGAATTCCAGCAGCGGAATCGGCGAGTTGTCGCCCGACAGAATGGCCTTCTGCCCCGAGGGCTGGATCGTCACCGGCACGCGGCTGTTCGAATCGGTGACCAGGATCACCCGGCTGGTGCGTTCACCCACGCCCGAGATCCGGCCGACAAAGCCGATGCCGTCCATCGTGGCCCAGCCGTCGCGAATGCCATCGCGCGCGCCCACATTCAGCAGCACCGATTGGCGGAACGGGCTGCCGCTGTCGGCCAGCACGACGCCAGTGATATGGGTCAGCTTGGGGTCAAGCCGGACCTGGTTCAGGTCCAGAAGGCGCGCATTCTTCTGTTCCAGCTGCTCGGCCGCCTCTTTCCAGGCCTTCATCTTCTGCAGCTCGCGCTTCAGCTCTTGGTTCTGCTCGTAAATGCGGCTGTAGCTTTGGAAGTTGTCGACCATGTCGGCAACCTTGGCCACCGGCACCAGCGCCCATTCCAGATTGGGCACCACCGCATCGACCAGGGCCGAGCGGAAGCGTTCGACCCGTGGGCTGTCGATCCGCCAGACCAGGAACAGCGCCAGCAGCACAAGCAGAAGCACCCCCACCAACAGGCGGCGCAGGGGGCGGGAATAGTCTTCCGGTCCGATGCTGGTCTTGGACAAGGGCGCCTCTTCGGGCTGTCAGCCGGGGCCGGCCCCGGATATCGGTCGAGCCGGGCTCAGCTGTCGTAATCGATCACATGCCGCAGCTGTTTCTCGTATTCCAGCGCCTTGCCGGTGCCCAGAGCAACACAATTCAGTGACTCATTGGCGACCGAGATCGACAGGCCGGTCTGCTCGCGCAGCGCCAGGTCCAGATCGCCCAGTAAAGCCCCGCCACCCGTCAGCATGACCCCGCGGTCGACGATATCCGCCGCCAGATCGGGGGGCGTGGCTTCCAAAGCCTGCATCACCGCATCGCAGATCTGCTGCACGGGTTCGGCCAGCGCCTCGGCCACCTGGGCCTGGTTGATCTCGGTTTCCTTCGGCACGCCGTTCAACAGGTCGCGGCCGCGGATCTGCATGGAACTGCCGCGCCCGTCATCGGGCATGCGGGCGGTGCCGATCGAGGTCTTGATCCGTTCGGCGGTGCTTTCGCCGATCAAGAGGTTCTGATGCCGGCGCAGATAGCTGATGATCGCCTCATCCATCCGGTCACCGCCGACGCGGACGGACCGCGCATAGACGATATCGCCCAGCGACAGGACGGCCACTTCTGTGGTGCCGCCGCCGATATCGACGACCATGCTGCCCGTGGGTTCGGTGATCGGCATGCCGGCACCGATGGCGGCCGCGATGGGCTCGGCGATCAGCCCGGCGCGGCGGGCGCCCGCCTGCAAGACCGAGTTGCGGATCGCGCGCTTTTCCACCGGGGTTGCACCATGCGGCACACAGACGATGACCTTCAGATTGCCGAAGACGCGGCGGTTCTGCACCTTGCGGATGAAATGCTTGATCATCTGCTCGGCCGAATCGAAATCGGCGATGACGCCATCGCGCATCGGGCGGATCGCCTCGATCGAGCCGGGCGTGCGGCCCAGCATCAGCTTCGCATCCTCGCCCACCGCCAGCACGACCTTCTTGCCGTCCTTGACGTGATAGGCCACGACCGAAGGCTCGTTCAGAACGATGCCCCGGCCACGGATATAGACCAGCGTATTCGCCGTCCCGAGATCGATGGCCATGTCGGAAGAAAAGAGGCCGGAGAGGATGGACATGCGAGGCGGTCCTTTGCGACAGGATACGGCGAAGCCTCCGACTCAGCGGCGCTGGCAGAGGCGCCTTTCTATACGGATTCGGCAGATCAAGGGGAAGGCCGCTGGCCCGGGCAGCCGCGCAATTCCGCGCGACCGAAAAGATGCAACATTTTCTGGCCTGATCTCTGGGCGTTTCCGCGGCAGAATTGACATTATCGAACATCGGCCCAAAGCGGGTTGAAACAGAAGGGGGCGGCGATGGCGGTGGGGGCAGGTCGGGTGGCGCTGGTGACCGGCGCGGGGGCGCCGGGGGGAATCGGCTTTGCCATCGCGCGGGCGCTGGCGGCGGGCGGCGCCAGGGTCTGCGTGACGGCAACGGGGCCGCGGATCCATGACCGGGCGGCGGCGCTGGGCTGCATGGGGCATGTCGCCGATCTGACCGATCCGGCCCAGGTGGCGGCCCTGTTTGCTGCGGTCGAGGCCGCGCTGGGCCCGGTCGAGATCCTGGTGAACAATGCCGGGAAGGTGCAGTCGGGCAAGCGGGTGAAGCGCCAGAAGCTGGCGGGCTGGTCGGATGACGATTGGGCGCATCACATGGCGCTGAACCTGACCACGACCTTCAACTGCTGCCGTGCCGCGCTGCCGGGCATGGCGGCGCGCGGCTATGGGCGGATCGTCAACATCTCGTCGGTGACCGGGCCGCTGGTGGCGATTGACGGCTCATCCGCCTATGCCACCGCCAAGGCGGGCGTGACCGGCATGACCCGCGCCATCGCGCTGGAATATGGGCCCCGGGGCGTGACCTGCAATGCCGTGCTGCCGGGCTGGATCGCGACCGACAGTTCCAGCCCGAAAGAGATCCGCGCCGGGGCGAAAACCCCGGTCGGCCGGCCCGGCACGCCAGACGAGGTGGCGGCCTGCGCGCTGTTCCTGGCGTCCGAGGCGGCAACCTATGTCACCGGCACCACGCTGGTGGTAGACGGCGGCAATGTGCTGCAGGAGATGAAGCTGTGACCGATCCCGAATTCCTGCCCGGCGTGCCGGCCGATCTGGTGCTGCAGGCGCTGCGCCGCGCGCCCGGCAAGGAACTGGCCTCGGGCAAGTTCGACAGCCCCGATTCCTCGGCCGCGCTGGCGGCGAATGCCTTCGGCTGGTTCCTGACCCGCCCCCAGGCCCTGCCGCCCTTGCCGGGTGTGCCGATGGGCCGGCCCGACACGGTCGAGATCGAGGCAAGCCTGCGCTTTCCCTGGCGCGGCGGCGAACATCCCTGGCTGGATGCGGTGATCAGCTCGGCAACGACGCTGGTCGGGGTGGAATCGAAGCGCTACGAACCCTTCCGCCCGAAGAAGCGCAGCGAATTCTCGCCCGCCTATGCCGCGCAGGACTGGGGCCGCGGCCTGACCCGCTGGCACGAAATGCGCCGGGCCCTGGCCGAGGGGCGGCAGGTCTATCGCTGCCTTGATGCGGTGCAGCTGGTGAAACACGCCTATGGTCTGGCGACGCAGGGCGCCAAGCGCGGGCGGGGGGCGGTGCTGGTCTATCTGCACGCGGCGCCGGCGCAGTGGTCGAACGGCAAGCTGGTCGATCCGGCCGCCATCGCGCGCCACGCGGCAGAGATCAGCGATTTCGCCCGGGCGGTGCAGGGGGATCTGGTCAGTTTCGTGCCGCTGCGCTGGGCCGATCTGCTGGCGCAATGGGCGGCCGAGCCGGCGCTGGCGGCCCATGCGGCGGCGCTGCGCGACAGGTTCGGGCCGCTGTGACGGGTAGGGGGGGGCGCCCCCGAAAGGGCGCCCTGAACCGTCATTCACCGTGATAGGTGACGGTCTTCACATCCTCGCCCGGCGCGGTCTTCTGGCGCCGCACGATCAGCCGGTTCAGCGCGTTGATATAGGCCTTGGTCGAAGCCACGATCGTATCGGTATCGGCCGAGGACCCGGTGACGATCCGCCCGTCTTCCTCCAGCCGCACCGAGACCGTCGCCTGCGCGTCCGTCCCCTCGGTCACCGCATGGACCTGATAGACCTGCAGCCGCGCCTTGTGCGGGAACAGCATCTTCACGCACATGAAGGCCGCATCGACCGGCCCGTCGCCGGTGGCGTCGATATGATGATCGACCCCGTCGATCGACAGCACCATCTCGGCCTCTTGCGGGCCATCGGTGCCGCAGATCACCCGCAACTTCTTCAACTGCAGATATTCATGCGCATCATTGGTCTGCTCGTCCGAGACAAGCGCGATCAGATCTTCGTCATAGACTTCCTTCTTGCGGTCGGCCAAGGCCTTGAACCGTACGAAGACATCGTTCAGCTGGTTGTCGGCCAGTTCGACCCCCAACTCCTTCAGCTTCGCGCGCAACGCGGCACGGCCCGAATGCTTGCCCATCGCGATGTTCTTCTGCGTCAGCCCGATATCCTCGGGGCGCATGATTTCAAACGTCTCGACATTCTTCAGCACGCCATCCTGATGGATGCCCGACTCATGCAGGAAGGCATTCTTGCCGACGATGGCCTTGTTGGGCTGCACGACAAAGCCCGACACGGTCGAGACGCGGCGCGACAGATGCATGATCTTCGTGGTGTCGATGCCGGTGCGATAGGGCAGGATGTCATTCCTGACCTTCATCGCCATCACCACCTCTTCCAGCGCGGTATTGCCGGCGCGTTCGCCCAAGCCGTTGATCGTGCATTCGATCTGCCGCGCGCCCGCTTCCACCGCGGCCAGGCTGTTGGCCGTGGCCATGCCCAGATCATTGTGGCAATGGGTGGCGAAGATGATCTCGTCGGCGCCCGGCACCCGCTCCAGCAGCATGGCGATGATCTTGGCGCTCTCGAACGGGTAGGTGTAGCCCACCGTATCGGGAATGTTGATCGTGGTGGCGCCGGCCTTGATGGCGATCTCCACCACCCGGCACAGATAGTCATGCTCGGTCCGCGTGGCATCCATTGGCGACCATTGCACATTGTCGCACAGGTTGCGGGCATGGGTCACGGTCTGGTGGATCCGCTCGGCCATCTCGTCCATGGTCAGGTTCGGGATGGCGCGGTGCAGGGGCGAAGTGCCGATGAACGTATGGATCCGCGGCGATTTCGCGTGACGCACTGCCTCCCAGCAGCGGTCGATGTCTTTCTGGTTCGCCCGCGCCAGCCCGCAGATGGTCGAATTTTTCGCGCGTTTGGCAATTTCCGACACGGCGGCGAAATCGCCTTCCGAGGCGATGGGGAAGCCCGCCTCGATGATATCCACCCCCATCTCGTCCAGAAGACCGGCGATCTCCAGCTTTTCCTCATGGGTCATGGTGGCGCCGGGCGACTGTTCGCCATCGCGCAAGGTGGTGTCGAAGATCAGAACGCGGGGTTGCGTTTGGGGGGACGTGGCCATGTCGGGAATTCCTTCTTCCGAGCCGTTGCGGACCTTTGCAAGACGCGGGCGCTGGTCACCTCTGAGCGGTCGCGCCCGAGGGCACGCTCAGAGGCGGCTAAGAAGCAGCAGCTGGCCAAGGGGCAGCGCCACAGCGGCAAAGCCGGCGGCGAAGCGGATCGAGGTATGATGGCCCTTGGTCATAGGCCGGGACTATACGAAGGAATCGGGGCTTGAAAAGGGGGGAAGCGCGCCTGGCATGCATTTTCCCCAAAGCAAGCCGGGGCTCTGCCCCGGACCCCGGGATATTTGGGCAGAGAGGAAGGCAGCCCGCCAGAACAGGGTCTTGCCTTTCATCTGTCCCCAAATATCCCCGCGCGGAGCGCAGAGCCGAGCCGGTTGGCCGCAGGCCAGAGGCGAGACAAAAGCTTTGCGGCGCAGCCGCGCCCCTAAATCAGGACGGATCGCGCCAGCGCATGGCGATCGGGTAGCGGCGGTCCAGCCAGAAGGCCTTCTGGGTCAGCCGCGTGCCCGGCGCCGATTGGAAGCGCTTGTATTCGGCCAGGTAAAGCAGATGCTCCACCTTCTTCACCGTGGCGCGGTCATGGCCCTCGGCCACCAGATCGGCCACGGAAAGATCGCGCTCGACCAGGCCCTCCAGGATCGCATCCAGGTCTTCATAGGGCGGCAGGCTGTCCTGGTCGGTCTGATTGGCGCGCAGCTCCGCCGAAGGCGGCTTGGTGATGATCCGGTCGGGGATCACCTCGCCCGCCGGGCCCTTCATCCAGGGCCGGTGGTTTTCGTTCCGCCATTTCGCGGTCAGGAACATGCGGGTCTTGTACATGTCCTTGACCGGATTGTAGCCGCCGTTCATGTCGCCATAGATCGTGCAATAGCCGACCGCCATTTCCGACTTGTTGCCGGTGGTCAGCAGCATCTCGCCAAACTTGTTCGACAGCGCCATCAGCAGCAGCCCGCGCAGGCGGGACTGGACGTTTTCCTCGGTGATCCCCGGCTCGGTGCCGGCAAACAGCGGCGCCAGCGCCTCGGTCACCGCGGCCTGGGGGCCGGAAATCGGGATCGTGTCCAGCTTGCAGCCCAGCCTTTGCGCGCAAAGCGCCGCATCTTCCAGCGAATGGGCCGAGGTGAATTCCGAAGGCAGCATCACGCAGCGCACATTCTCGGGGCCCAAAGCGTCGCTGGCAATCGCCGCGACAATCGCGGAATCGATCCCGCCCGACAGGCCCAGCACCGCCTTCTTGAACCCGCATTTCGCCATGTAATCGGCCAAGGACAGCACGCAGGCGCGATAGTCCGCCTCGCCGATCGGCGGGATCGGGGCGATCTCGCCCTGGTCGGCCTGCCAGCCCTGATCGCCGCGGCGGAAGGTGACATGGGTCACGCTTTCCTCGAATTGCGGCATCTGCACCGCCAGATGGCCGCCGGGGTTCAGGACCATCGACGAGCCATCGAACACCTGATCGTCCTGGCCGCCGATCATGTTGAGGTACACCAGCGGCAGCCCGGTCTCGATCACGCGGGAGACCATCAGGTTCAGCCGCAGATTGGGCTTGCCGCGATGATAGGGGCTGCCATTCGGCACGAGCAGGATCTCGGCGCCGGTTTCCTGCAGCGTCTCGGCCACATCCGGGTGCCAGGCATCCTCGCAGATCGGCGTGCCGATGCGGACGCCGTTCACGACATAGGGCCCGGTCACATCGGCCGAGGCGAAGACGCGCTTTTCATCGAAGACCGCGTCATTCGGCAGGTGGTGCTTCAGAACCTGCGCATGCACGCGCCCGCCCTGCAGCACATACCAGGCATTGTACAGCTTGCCGTCCTTCAGGGCCGGCCCGCCGATCCCCAGCGCCGGTCCCTCGGCACAGTCGGCCGCCAGGGCCTGGATCGCGGCAATCGCGGCCTTGTGAAAGGCGGGCTTCAGGATCAGATCCTGGGTCTGATAGCCGGTGATCCACATCTCGGTCAGCGCCACCAGATCGGCGCCGGCGGCGCGGCCCACCTCCCAATAGGCCTTGGCGCGGGCCGCATTGCCGGCGATATCGCCCACCACAGGGTTGGCCTGCACCAGGGTCAGCCGGAATGTCTCGGTCATCGCAAGGCTCCTTCTTGCCGCAGGCCCAGCATTAGCCGCAAGCCCGGCCGGGCGAAAGCCCGCCTGTCGGCCGGACCGGCGCGTCTGGACAGGAACGGGCCCCGCCGCATAGGCTTTGGCCGGATTCGACAGCGGAGGCTTTCGCGATGCGGCTTTTCCCGGCAACCCTGACCGCCGCCGCCCTGGCGGTGGCGCTTGCCGCGCCCGGCCCGGCCCGGGCTCAGGACGAGATCATCACCAAGCAATATGATGACGGCTCGGTCTATGAGGGCACGTTCCGCAATGGCCGCCAGCATGGCACCGGCACCTATACGCTGCCGAACGGCTATTCCTATTCGGGCGACTGGGTCGAGGGCGAGATCAAGGGCCAGGGCACGGCCAAATATCCCAATGGCTCGACCTATACCGGGGCTTTCGACAAGGGCCAGCCGCAGGGCAAGGGCAAGATCACCTTCGCCGATGGCGGCAGCTATGACGGCGACTGGGTGATGGGCAAGATGACCGGCCAGGGCATTGCGACCTATCCCAACGGTGCCGTCTATACCGGCGCTTTCGTCAATGGCCAGCACGAGGGCAAGGGCGTGTTGGAGAACCAGGGCGGATATCGCTACGAGGGCGACTGGGTCGCGGGCAAGAAACAGGGCCAGGGCAAGATCATCTATCCCGATGGCGCCAGCTACGAAGGCGGCATGGTGGCCGACCAGCGCGCGGGCACCGGCACGCTGATCATGCCGAACGGCACCACCTATGTCGGCGCCTGGGCCGAGGGGCAGATCAACGGCCAGGGCAAGCTGACCCAGCCCAATGGCGATGTCTATGAAGGCGCCTTCGTCAATGGCCAGCGCGAGGGCAAGGGCCGCACGCTGCATGCCTCGGGCGATGTCTATGACGGCGATTATCGCGCCGACCGTCGCCACGGCCAGGGCATCTTCACCGCGAAGGACGGGTTCAAATACGAAGGCTCCTGGGTCGAGGGCCGGATGGAGGGCACGGGCACGGTGACCTATCCCGACGGCTCGGTCTATGTCGGCGCGATGAAGGCCGATCTGGCCGAGGGGCAGGGCGCGATCACCTATCCCGACGGGTCGACCTATACCGGCGGCTGGAAGGCCGGGGTGATCGAGGGCAAGGGCCGGGCGGTCTATGCCAATGGCCAGGTCTATGAGGGCAGCTTCGCCGGGGCCGAGCCGGAAGGTCAGGGCAAGATGACCTATGCCGATGGCTATTCCTACGAGGGCGACTGGAAATCCGGCCAGCGCGAGGGCGTGGGCACGGCGACCTATGCCGATGGGGCGGTCTACAAGGGCATGTTCCGCGCCGGGCTGCGCCATGGCACGGGCGAGCTGACCATGCCCGACGGCTTCCATTACACCGGCGACTGGGTGGCCGGGGTGATCGAGGGCCAGGGCAAGGCCAGCTACCCCTCGGGCGATGTCTATGAGGGCGGGTTCAAGGCCGGCAAACGCGCGGGCCAAGGCAAGCTGACCTATGCCAATGGCGTGGTGGCCGAGGGGATCTGGCAGGACGGCATCCTGACCGCGCCCCCCGAAGGCGCGCCCGCCGATCTTCCCGCAGCCCCGGCCGATCCCGCCGCCGCCCCGACCGAAGGCGGCACGCCCTAGGGCGGGCGCCGGCTTGACCCGGCCGGTGCCGCGGCCTAAATGCCCCGTGGTCCAGACGGAGAGTTATGCACAGAGGCTTTGATTGATCCGCCCTTAGCGGCATCGCCCGGCGCAAATCGCGCCGGCCCTTTTTGCATGTTTTCTCTGGAGGTCTCACATGGAGACGCAAACCCATCTGATCCGGCCCTTCGATGCGGCGACGGATATTGAACCGCTTTCGGCCCTGTGGCTTGAAGCTTCGCTGATCGCGCACCCGTTTATCGGTGCGCCCAAGCTGCAGACGCAGCGCCGGCTGATTGAAGAGGTCTATCTGCCCAAGGCGGAAACCTGGGTGGCCTGCGCGCAGGACGCCCCGATCGGCTTCATCAGCCTGCTTGATCATTTCATCGGCGGTCTGTTCGTCGCCCCCGCCTGGCAGGGCCAGGGGGTCGGGCGCGCCCTGATCGCCGATGCGCTGGCGCGCAAGGGCCGGCTCCGGCTGGAAGTCTATCTGGCCAATGACCAGGCGATGCGCTTCTACAGGGCGCTGGGCTTTACCGAAGTGTCACGGCGGGCGCAGGACGATTCCGGCGATCCCTTCCCGAACGCGACCCTGCAACTGACGCGGTGACCCCAGAGCCGGGCAGGGGCTGTCCTTGCCCGGTCGACCCTGCGGGGCGCGGCCCGTGGCAAGGTCAGTCGGAAACCTTCTTCACGAATTGCGACTTCAGCCCGATCTGGCCGATGCCGGCGATCTTGCAGTCGATGTCGTGATCCTCGCCCGGGGCCAGGCGGATGCCGCGCACCTTGGTGCCGACCTTGATCACCCCGGACGAGCCCTTCAGCTTCAGATCCTTGATCACCGTCACCGTGTCGCCATCGGCCAGCAGATTGCCCACGCTGTCGCGGATCTCGGCCGTGTCGGCCGCGTCGCCGCCCGGCGCCCATTCATGGCCGCATTCCGGGCAGGCCAGAAGCGCACCCGAGGCATAGGTGAAGGTGGAACGGCATTCGGGGCAGGGGGGCAGAGTATCAGTCATGATCGTGCGTATAGCGGCGGGTTCCCGCGCAAAGCAAGGGGCGTTGTGCGAAATGGCACAGAGCGCCGCAGGGCGCGCCGGGCGGCGCCGCGCCCGCGCCTAGATCTCGGCCACGACGCAATCGGGCAGAAGCCGCATCACATCCTGCGGGCGGCACAGTTTGGTCGCATCGGTCATCACCGCCGCCGCCGCGGCGGCGCCCCCCAGGGCCAGCGCCTCGCCATCGCCCTGGCCGCGCGCCATGGCCAGAACGAAGGCCGCGACGAAACTGTCGCCCGCCCCCACGGTCGAGCGGACCTTGACCTTCGGCGCCGGCACGAAGATGCGCCGCTCGGCCGTGGCCAGCACATTGCCATCCGCCCCGCGCGCCACGATCACCTTGCGCGCCACGCCGCGCCGCGCCAGGGATTGCGCGAAATCCGCCGTGTCGCTGCGGCTGTCCAGCGCATGGCCGGTCAGGCTTTCGGCCTCTTCGCCATCCATGCGCAGGATGTCCAAATCCGGGATCGGCCGGGTCACCGCCACCCGCAAGGGCGCCCCCGACGTGTCCAGCAGCACCCGGCTTCCGGGCATCGATTCGACCAGCTGGGCGTTGAAATCCGCCGGCACCCCCGGCGGCTGGCTGCCCGAGATCACCGAGATGCCGCCGGGCCGCGATGTGGCGCGCAACAGGGTGAAGACGCCGTCGCGATCGGCCTCGGCCCATTCGGGACCGGGCAGCATGAAGCGGTATTGCTTGCCGCTGCCCTGTTCGGCGACCGACAGCGACATGCGGGTTTCGCCCGGGCCCAGGATCGACAGGAAGGTGACGCCGGTCTGGCGGATCAGCCCGGCCAGCCGGTCGCCGGTCAGGCCCGACAGCGCCACCAGCGCCAGACTGTCGCCGCCCAAAGCCCGGATCGCGCGGCTGACATTCAGCCCGCCGCCGCCCGGATCCAGCAGCGGCTGGGTGCAGCGCAGCTTCTGGCCCGCGATCATCTCGGGCACTTCGGTTGCCATATCAAGCGCCGGGTTCAGCGTCAGCGTCAGGATCGGGGCGTTGTCGGTCATCTGGCGGTCCGCTTCCTTGCCTTGGTCCGGCCAGAGCGTCCGGCCAGGCCCCATCCTGCCGGGACGAGGCGCAAGGGGCAATGGAAAGACCCGCGGCAATGGAAAGAAAGCCCGCCGGACCTGTCAGGCCAAGGCGGGGGCAGGCCAAGGCGGGGGCAGGCCAAGGCGGAGGCAGGCCCGCGCGCAGGCGGGCCAGCCCGCGGGCGGGCCGGCTAGCCGTTCAGCATCATCTGATAGCTGGCCGGCACGTAGCGGAACCCGTCGCCGGCGGTTTCGACGAAACCCAGGCCAGGGAAGGGCATGTGATAGCCGATGAAGGGAATCCGCTCGGCCGCGATCATGCCGAAGATCCGCCGCCGCACCGCCGCCGCCGCGGGCTTGTCGGCATCGAAGCGCACTTCCCAATCGGGATGGGCCAGCGACCAGACATAGTGGTTGGCGGTGTCGGCGGTCAGCATCAGCCGCTGCCCCGCGCTTTCGACCATATAGGTCATATGGCCGGGCGAATGGCCGAAGGCCTCCATCGCGGTGAGGCCCGCGGCCGGGCTGCCGCCGTTTTCGACGAAACTCATCCGCTCGTTCAGCGGACGGACATTGCGGTCAAAGCCCTCATTGCCGGCGGCCGACCAGTGATTGTGTTCGACCGCGCCGGCGACATAGCGGGCATTGGCGAATGTGGGCGTGGTGCCATCGGCGCCCATCAGCCCGCCGATATGGTCGCCATGCATATGGGTCAGCACCACGATGTCGATCGCCTCGGGCGCGATCCCGGCCGAGGTCAGGGCGGCCAGCGTACCCTCGGCCGCAAGGCCGGTGTCGAACAGCACCAGTTCTGTCCCGGTATTGACCACGACCGGGGTGAAGAAATTCCGCGAGCGGTCGGTGGGAATGAAGGCCGCGGCCGAGGCGGCGGCAAATTCTTCGGCGCTGGCATTCAGCCCGAAGGTTTCCTGCGGCTTGTCCAGCGCCCGTGTGCCGGCCAGAAGCGTGGTCACCTCGACATTGCCCAGCACGAAACGGTGCCAGGGGGCGAAGCCCGCGCCCTGCATCTCGGCCCTTGCCTGGGCGGGGGCGGCGGTCAGGGCCATGGCAGGCAAGGCGGCAGCGCCGGCAAGCGCCTGGCGGCGGGAAAGATCCATCGGTCAGTCCTCCTGTCGGGTCGCGTCAGGCAGACAGGATAGCGCCGAGGGGCGGCCGCGTGGATCACCATGGCGTCAGCTTCTGTGCATCAGGGCGCAGCGGGGTTGCGCCTTGGTGCGGTCATTCCCACCAGGGGTCGATCGCGCCGATATCGTCATCGGACCAGCCGAAGTGATGGGCGAATTCGTGGATCACCACATGCGTCACCAGATCGCCGATCGAGACATCGCCACGCTCGGCCCATTCATCCAGGATCGGCCGGCGGAAGATCCAGACCAGATCCGGCCGCGGCGCCGGGTCGGACACCGATTTCTCGGTCATCGGCACGCCTTCATAAAGGCCGGTCAGCTCGAACGGGTCTTCCAGGCCCATGGCTTCCAGGATCTCGTCCGAGGGGAAATCCTCGATCCGCAGCACGACCTGGGTCGCGGGGCTGCGCCAGGGTTCGGGCAGGTTCGCGACCGTGTCGCGGGCAAGCTGTTCGATCAGGTCCAGCGAAGGGGCAATGGCGTCGGGTGAGGGATTGGTCATGGCCCAAGCCTAGCCCCGCGGCGCGGGCGGGGGAAGGGGGCAGGCGCCGTGGTGGCCCCGGCGGTCGCGGGCCGCGGCAGGGGCGCGCCGTGCAGGGCGGGTCTTCCCCTGGCGCGCGGGCCCGGCGGGCGGCCAAACTGGACAAAGCCCCGGGCCTGTGACAGGAGAAGCGCGTTCCCCGAGGAGCTTTTCATGTCGTCCGCCGTCACCACCCGCTTCGCCCCTTCGCCGACCGGCTATATCCATGTCGGCAATCTGCGCACCGCGCTGATGAATTACCTGATCGCCCGCAAGGCCGGCGGGACCTTCATCCTGCGGCTGGACGATACCGACCAGGAACGGTCCAAACAGGAATATATCGACGCGCTGATGCAGGATCTGGACTGGCTGGGCCTGCATTGGGACCGGCTGGAGCGGCAATCGCTGCGCTATGACCGCTATCGCGCGGCGGCGGACGAACTGCGGGGCGCGGGGCGGTTCTACGAATGTTTCGAAACGCCGGCCGAGCTGGATCTGAAGCGCAAGAAGCAGCTGAACATGGGCCGCCCGCCGGTCTATGACCGCGCTTCCTATGGGCTGAGCGACGATCAGAAGGCGGCGGCGCGGGCCGAGGGCAAGGAAGGCTATTGGCGCTTCCTGCTGCATCAGAATCGCATCGAATGGGAAGACGGGATCATCGGCCCGATCTCGATCGACGCGGCTTCGGTCTCGGACCCGGTGCTGATCCGGGCCGATGGGCAGGTTCTGTACACTTTCGCCTCGTCGGTCGACGATGTGGAAATGGGGGTCACGCATATCGTCCGCGGCGCCGACCACGTGACCAATACCGCGACGCAGATCCAGATCATGGAAGCGCTGGGCGGCACGCCGCCGCGCTTTGCCCACCATTCGCTGCTGTCGGGCCCGGGCGGCGAGAAGCTGTCGAAGCGGCTGGGCGCGCTGTCGCTGCGCGATCTGCGGGCGCAGGGGGTCGAGCCGATGGCGCTGCTGAGCCTGATGGCGCGGCTCGGCTCGTCGAAGCCCGTCGAACTGGCGGGCTCGCTGGACGAATTGGCGGCGGGCTTCGATGTCGAAAGCTTCGGCACCGCGCCCACGGAATTCGACCCCGAGAACCTGTTCCCGCTGACGCGTCAATATGTGCAGGGCCTGCCCTTCGCCGAGGTGCAGGCGCGGATCGCCGCTTTGGGCGTGCCCGCGGATCTGGCCGAGGATTTCTGGGCCGTCGCCAAGGGCAATATCACCGTCCTGGCCGATCTTGAGGGCTGGTGGGCGCTGTTCCGCGACGGGGCCGAGCCCTTGGTGGACGAGGGTGACCGCGATTTCGTGGCCCAGGCGCTGGCCCTGCTGCCGGCCCAACCCTGGACCCGCGCGACCTGGGGCGAATGGACGGCGGCCGTCAAGGCCGCGACCGGGCGCAAGGGGCGCGATCTGTTCCGCCCGCTGCGTCGGGCGCTGACCGGCCGCGATGCGGGCCCCGAGATGGCCGAGGTCATGCCGCTTTTGCAGAAACGTCCGGGCCTCTGACCCCGAGCCTCTGACACAATGTCAGGCCCCGGGGCGCTGCCCCGGACCCCGGGATATTTTTGGACAGATGAAGGGGGCCTTGCGGGGCTTTCCTTTCCGCCTGCGCGTATCCGGGCGGGGCGGCGTCGGAAATGCGTTGCATACCGTCGCATTCCGATTTCCTCTTGCCGGCCCGCCGCGGCTGCTGCTAGTCAGAGAAGACCAGATCGGGAGAATCCGGCGCCCTCAAGCGTCGGTGCCGAAGGAGCAACCGCCCCGGTAAACTCTCAGGCGCAAGGACCGTTCTGGCACGGAAACTCTGGAGAGTGGCGCATAGGCGCCCGCCGAAGGGATAACGATCTCAGGCGCCCGGTACGGGCAAGGACAGAGGGGGCACCGAGCGGCAGGGGAACTGCCGTGCGCGGTGCCGGGCTGTCAGCCGGCCGGAACGGGGAGAAGCGGTGTGACCGATCTTCAACGTCTGCCTTTGCACGACCTTCATGTCGCGCTGGGCGGGCGCATGGTGCCTTTCGCAGGCTATGAGATGCCGGTGCAATATCCGGCCGGGGTGATGAAGGAACATCTGCACACGCGGGCGGCGGCGGGGCTGTTCGACGTGTCGCATATGGGCCAGGTGATCCTGCGCCCGCGCGGCGATATGGCGGCGCTGGTCGCGGGGTTCGAGGCGATGATGCCGGTCGATGTGGCCTCGCTGCCGGAAGGCCGGCAGCGCTATGGGCTGTTCACCAATGAGGCGGGGGGCGTGCTGGACGATCTGATGTTCGCCAATCGCGGCGATCATCTGTTCGTGGTGGTGAACGCGGGCTGCAAGGCGCAGGACATCGCGCTGATGCAGGCCGCCCTGGCCGAGGTGGCCGAGGTGCAGCCGGTGACCGACCGCTGCCTTCTGGCGCTGCAGGGCCCGGCGGCCGAAGCGGTGCTGGACCGGCTGGTGCCGGGCGTGGCGGCGATGCGCTTCATGGATGTCGGCGTCTTCGGCGATCTGTGGATCAGCCGCTCGGGCTATACCGGCGAGGACGGGTTCGAGATCTCGGTCCCCGATGCCGCGGCCGAGGCCTTCGTCCGCGACCTGCTGGCGATGGACGAGGTGCTGCCCATCGGCCTGGGTGCCCGCGACAGCCTGCGGCTGGAGGCGGGGCTTTGCCTTTACGGCCACGATCTGGACCAGGTGACAAGCCCGGTCGAGGCGGGCCTGGCCTGGGCGATCCAGAAGGTTCGCCGCGCCGGCGGGGCGCGCGAAGGCGGCTTTCCGGGGGCGGCGCGGATCCTGCGCGAACTGGCCGAGGGCCCGGCGCGCAAGCGCGTGGGGCTGCGCCCCGAAGGCCGCGCGCCGATGCGCGAGGGCACGGCGCTGTTCCACGACGACACGGCGGCGGGGGTGATTTCCTCCGGCGGCTTCGGCCCTTCGGTCGGCGCGCCCATCGCCATGGCCTATCTGCCCGCCGGGCTTTCCGCCCCGGGCACCGCGATCGAGGCCGAATTGCGCGGCAAGCGCCTTCCGGTCACGGTCTGCGACATGCCTTTCCATCCCACCTCCTACAAGCGCTGAGGCCCTGTGATGAAATACACCAAGGAACATGAATGGCTGCGGGTCGAGGGTGACCTGGTTGTCGTCGGCATCACCGAACATGCGGCCACCGCCCTGGGCGATGTGGTCTTCGTCGAACTGCCCGAGACCGGGACCATGGTCACGGAAGGCGACGAGATCGTGGTGATCGAAAGCGTCAAGGCCGCGTCCGACATTCTGGCCCCGGTCGATGGCGAGATCGTCGCGGTGAATGCGACGCTGTCCGACAATCCGGCCCTGGTGAACGAAGACCCGCTGGGCGCGGGCTGGTTCTTCAAGATGAAGCTCGACGATCTGGCGGTGCTGGACCAGTTCATGGACGAGGACGAATATACCGCGCTGATCGGCTGATCGGCCGTCCTTGCCGGCAGGCGCCCGGAGGTTTCGAAAACTCCGGGCAATTTTCTTCGAAGAAAATTGCAGATTCCTTGCAAGGAATTTGCCTCACCCCGTTCACAGGTGTGCCATGGCCTTCACGCCAACCGACTACAATCCCTATGATTTCGCCAACCGCCGCCATATCGGACCCTCGCCCTCGGAAATGGCCGAGATGCTGGAGGCGGTGGGCGCGCCCTCGCTTGAGGCGCTGATCGACCAGACCGTGCCCGCCGCGATCCGCCAGAAGACCCCGCTGTCCTGGGCGCCCTTGTCCGAGCATGAGCTGCTGGCGAAGATGGAAGAGGTGGCGAAGAAGAACCGGGTGATGACCAGCCTGATCGGGCAGGGCTATTACGGCACGGTCACGCCGCCGGCGATCCAGCGCAACATCCTGGAAAACCCGGCCTGGTACACGGCCTATACGCCCTATCAGCCCGAAATCGCGCAAGGCCGGCTTGAGGCGCTGCTGAATTACCAGACCATGGTCTGCGATCTGACCGGGCTTGATGTCGCCAATGCCTCGCTTCTGGACGAGGCGACGGCGGCGGCCGAAGCGATGGCCATGGCGCAGCGGGTGGCGAAGTCGAAGGCCAGGGCCTTCTTCGTCGACCGCTTCTGCCATCCGCAGACCATCGCGGTCATCCGCACCAGGGCGCTGCCTTTGGGGATCGAGATCATCGAGGACCGGATCGAGGCGCTGGACCCGGCCCAGGTCTTTGGCGCGATCTTCCAATATCCGGGCAGCTATGGCCATGTCCGCGATTTCACTGCGGAAATCGCCGCCTTGCATGGCGCGGGCGCGGTTGCGGTGATGGCGACCGATCTTCTGGCCCTGTGCCTCTTGAAGGAACCGGGCGCGATGGGCGCCGATATTGCCGTGGGCTCGTCGCAGCGCTTTGGCGTGCCGCTGGGCTATGGCGGCCCGCATGCCGCCTTCATGGCGGTCAAGGATGCGCATAAGCGGCAGATGCCGGGGCGGATCGTTGGCGTCTCGGTCGATGCCGATGGCAACAAGGCCTATCGTCTGGCGCTGCAAACGCGCGAGCAGCATATCCGGCGCGAGAAGGCCACCTCGAATGTCTGCACCGCGCAGGCGCTTTTGGCGGTGATGGCCAGCATGTATGCGGTCTTCCACGGGCCGAAGGGCCTGCGCGCCATTGCCGAGCGGGTGCATTTCCTGACCCAGCGGCTGGCGCGCGCGCTGAAGGCGGCCGGTGCCAAAGTGGCGCCCAAGGCGTTTTTCGACACGATCACGGTCGAGGTCGGCGTGGGCCAGGCCGGCATTCTGGCCGCGGCGCGGGCCGAGGGGCTGAACTTCCGCAAGATCGGCAATGACCGGATCGGCATCTCGCTGGACGAGACCTCGGATGAACGGGTGCTGACGCGGGTGCTACGCGCCTTCGGCATTCACGGCCTGCCGCCGCATCGCGCGGCGCTGGGCTTTCCCGAAGCCATGCTGCGCAGCAGTGCCTATCTGACCCATCCGGTCTTCCACATGAACCGGGCCGAGTCGGAAATGATGCGCTACATGCGCCGGCTGTCGGATCGCGATCTGGCGCTGGACCGGGCGATGATCCCCTTGGGCTCTTGCACGATGAAGCTGAACGCCGCGGCCGAGATGATGCCGATCACCTGGCCGGAATTCGGCGCGCTGCATCCTTTCGTGCCGCCGGATCAGGCCGCAGGCTATGCCGAGGCGATCGACGACCTGACCCGGAAACTGTGCGAGATCACCGGCTACGATGCCTTCTCGATGCAGCCCAATTCGGGCGCGCAGGGCGAATATGCCGGGCTGATGACGATCCTGGCCTATCACCGCGCGCGGGGCGACCATGATCGCAAGGTCTGCCTGATCCCGGTTTCGGCCCATGGCACCAATCCGGCCTCGGCGCAGATGGCGGGGATGGAGGTGGTGGTCGTCAAGGCCGCGCCCAATGGCGACGTGGATCTTGAGGATTTCGCGGCCAAGGCGGCGGCGGCGGGCGACCGGCTGGCGGCCTGCATGATCACCTATCCCTCGACCCATGGCGTCTTCGAGGAGACGGTGAAGCGGGTCTGCGAGATCACCCATGATCATGGCGGGCAGGTCTATATCGACGGCGCCAACATGAATGCGCTGGTCGGTCTGGTGAAGCCGGGCGAGATTGGCGGCGATGTCAGCCACCTGAACCTGCACAAGACCTTTGCCATCCCGCATGGCGGCGGCGGCCCGGGCATGGGCCCGATCGGGGTGCGCGCCCATCTGGCGCCGCATCTGCCGGGCCATCCCGAGGCGGCGGGCGCCACCGATGCCGGGCCGGTCAGCGCCGCGCCCTATGGCTCGGCCTCGATCCTGCTGATCAGCTGGGCCTATTGCCTGATGATGGGCGGCGCGGGGCTGACCCAGGCGACGCGGGTTGCGATCCTGAACGCCAATTACATCGCGGCGCGGCTGTCGGGCGCCTATCCGATCCTGTTCATGGGCAACAAGGGCCGGGTGGCGCATGAATGCATCCTCGACACGCGGCCCTTTGCCGAGCATGGCGTGACGGTGGACGACATCGCCAAGCGTCTGATCGACAACGGATTCCACGCGCCGACCATGTCCTGGCCGGTGGCGGGGACGCTGATGGTGGAGCCGACGGAATCGGAAACCAAGGCCGAGATCGACCGTTTCATCACCGCCCTTCTGGCGATCCGGGCCGAGATTGCCGCGGTGGAAGCGGGCGAGATTTCGGCCGCCGACAGCCCGCTGCGCCACGCGCCGCATACGGTGGCGGCGCTGGTGGGCGAGTGGAACCGGAAGTACACGCGCGAGGCGGGCTGCTTCCCGCCGGCCAGCTTCCGGGTCGACAAATACTGGCCGCCGGTGGGCCGGGTCGACAATGTCCATGGCGACCGGCACCTGATCTGCACCTGCCCGCCGGTGGAAAGCTATGCCGAAGCGGCCGAATAGGCACGCGGTCGCGCCTGCCGGCCTGTCGCCGGGGGGTAAGGTTGGGGGCGCGGGGGCAGCGATGACCCGCGCCCCTTTCGTTGCGCGCGGGGGGCGCGGGGCGGGGGCTTGCAACCCGGCGCCCGCTTTGGGATGGAAGGGCCGCAGGCGCGCCGAGCGGCGGGCCTTTGGCGGGGCAGGGGGCAGAGATGGCGGAGCAGCAGCCCGGGCAGGGATTTCGCGCGGGGCTGCTGGCGGCCGTGCCCATCGTGCTGGGCTATCTGCCGATCGCCTTTTCGTTTGGCGTCGCGGCGGGCAAGGCGGGGCTCAGCCTGCCCGAGGCGGGGATGCTGTCGCTGGTGATCTATGCCGGGGCCTCGCAATTCCTGGCGCTGGCCCTGGTCACCGGCGGCGCGCCGTTGCTGGTCGCGGCGGCCACGCTGGTTGCGATGAACCTGCGCCACCTTCTCTATGGTCCGGCCTTGATGAAACAGGCCGGGCCCGGCGCCGGGCGGCGCTTTGCCTGGGCCTGGGCCTGGGGCCTGACCGATGAGGTCTTCGGCCAGGCGCTGGGCGCGCTGGCGCGCGGGCAGCGCTTCTCCGAGGCCTATATGTTCGGGCTGGGCCTGGCCGCCTATGCGGCCTGGGTTCTGGGCACGCTGGCCGGCGCCTGGGCCGGGGGCGGCGCGCTTGAGGCCTGGCCGGCGCTGGATGCGGCGCTGGGCTTCATGCTGTCGGCGCTGTTCCTGGCGCTGCTGCTGTCGGTTCTGAACCGCGCGGCGCTGCCGGTCGTGGCGGCGGCGGTTCTGGCCACGGTGGCCGGCACGCTGATCTGGTCGGGCACGGCGGGGATTCTGGCCGGCATGCTGGCGGGCGCGCTGGTCGGGCTGGGGCGGAAATGAACGCGGATCTGATCCTGCTGGCGCTGATCGTCGGCGCGGCGAACTGGGCCTTCCGGGCCCTGCCGGTGCTTTTGCTGCGCCGCGACCTGCCGCCGGGCGGGACGCTGGCGCGGTTTCTGGCCGCGACCGGGCCGGCGGCGATTGCGACGCTGTTCACCGCCTCGGTCCTGCCGCAGCTTTGGCCGGTGCCGCGCGACGCCTTGCCGCTGGCCGCGGGCGTCGCCGCGACGGTGCTGGCCTTCCTGCCCGGACGCTCGGTCGTGACGGCCACGCTGGCGGGGGCGGCCGCCTATGGGCTGGCCTTCGCGCTGACCGCCTGAGCCCGCGCGATTTTTCGTCGAAAAATCGGCGCCGCCGCGGCGGACTTGCCCCCTTGCGCCCGCGCGCGCGGCGGGCGAACCTGTCGCTTCAGGAGGAAGCCATGATCGAGATCAGTCCCCGCAAGGTTGTTCATGTCGTCTATCTCGCCCGCGAGGAGACGACGGGCGCGGCCGAGCTTTACGCGTTCATCGACGCGTTGAACGCCGAAGAGAAGGCGCATCTGACCGCGATCGCCTGGGTCGGCCGCGGCGCCTTCGAGCCCGAGGATTACGCCGAAGCGGTCGAGACCGCCTTTGCCGAAGCCACGACCCCGACCGCCGATTACCTGATGGGCATGCCGCATCTGGGTGAGAATCTGGAAAGCGGGCTTGAGGCGCTGGGCGTTGACGTCTCGGGCGAGGAAGAGGATTTTCTCTGACCAAAAGGGGCCCGCGCCCCTTGTAATGCTGCCAGTGCTGCCAGATATATTCGGCAAGTGGAATGCGAGTGCAAGATGACCCAGATGATGGAAGGCGTGAAGCTGGTTTGTGCCACCTGCGGCCAAGCGAACCGCGTGTCGCGGGACCGGCTGGATCAGGGGCCGAAATGCGGCTCTTGCGGGGATCCGCTGCTGGATGGGGGGGTGGCCGAGCTGGATGCCCGGACCCATGACAAGGTGATCGCGAATGACGGCTTGCCGGTCGTCGTCGATTACTGGGCGCCCTGGTGTGGCCCCTGCCGGATGATGGCGCCGGAATATGCCAAGGCGGCGCGGATGCTGACCGGGCAGGCGCGGCTGATGAAGCTGAACACCGAAGACCATTCCGCCCCGGCGATGCGGGCGAATATCCGCGGCATACCGGCGCTGATCCTGTATCGCGGCGGGCGCGAGGTGGCGCGGCTGGCGGGCGCCCGTCCGGCGGCCGATATCGCCGCCTTCGTGCGAAAGCATCTGCATTAGTCGCGCCCCCGGGCGCTGTTTTGCCGCTTGCCGGGCCTTGACAAGCCGGGGCGCCTGCGCCAGATAGCCCGCACGGTCTTTGGGGCAGTAGCTCAGTTGGGAGAGCGCGTCGTTCGCAATGACGAGGTCAGGGGTTCGATCCCCCTCTGCTCCACCAAGACCGCCAGAACTGATTGAAAACGGGCCGCTTTCGCGGCCCGTTTCAGTTTTGGCGTGCCATCGGGCCGGGCAGGCCCCGCGCTTTGGCGGCGCCCCCGGCTCAGGCTTCGTGCAGCGGCGTGCCGTTTACCCAGGTCGCCCGGATCGCCCGGTCGTCGCCCATCATGATCGTCGGAAAAATCTGCTGCCAGACCGTCTCGGCCCTTCGGGTGGCCTGCTCGATCGCGGGGGTCGAGGCCAGGTCGACCACCACCAGATCGGCCTCCATCCCCGGGGCGATATTGCCGATCCGGTCCTGCGCGCGCAGCGCCCGGGCCGAGCCCTGGGTCGCCAGCCACCACAGCTGCGCCGGGTGCAGCGACTGGCCGCGCAGCTGCGCCACCTCATAGGCCGCGGCCATCGTATGCAGCATCGAGAAATTCGACCCGCCGCCGGTATCGGTGGCCAGGCCCACCGGCAGATGCCGGGCCAGATCCATGTCGAACAGGCCCGAGCCGATGAACATGTTCGAGGTCGGGCAATGCACAAGGCTTGCCCCGGCCTCGATCAGCCTTGCCTTCTCGCGCGCGGTCAGATGGATCGCATGGCCGTAAAGCGCGCCTTCGCCCAGCAGCCCCTGGGTCTCATACGTGTCCAGATAGTCGCGCGATTGCGGGTGCAGCGAATGGACCCAGTCGATTTCATCGGTCTGTTCGGACAGATGGGTCTGCATCAGGCAGGCGGGGTTTTCCTTCCACAGCGCCCCCAGCGCCGCCAGCTGCTCGGGTGTCGAGGTGGGCGAGAAGCGCGGGGTGATGACATAGGACAGCCGGTCCTGCCCATGCCATTTCTGCAAAAGCTGCTTGGACTGGTCATAGGCGCTTTTCGCCGTGTCGCGCAGCCCGTCGGGCGCATTGCGGTCCATGCAGGTCTTGCCAGCGTAAAGACGCATGCCGCGCGATTTTGCCGCCGTAAAGATCGCATCGACGCTTTCGGGATGGATCGTCGCATAGGAACAGACGGTGGTCGTGCCGCGCGCGACGATCAGATCCAGATAGCGTGCCGCGATCTCATCGGCATAGGCGCGGTCGGCAAAGCGCATTTCCTCGGGGAACGTGTAAAGGTTCAGCCAGTCGATCAGCCGCTTGCCCCAGGAGGCGATGATCGCGGTCTGCGGGTAATGCACATGCGCATCGACAAAGCCGGCCGAGATCAGCGCCTGCCCATAGTCATGCACCCGCGCCTGCGGATGTGCCGCGCGCAAGGCGGCGGCCTCGCCCATGGCCACGATCTTGCCCGCCTCGACCAGCACCGCGCCCTGCGCCAGATGGCGCGCCGCCGCCTCGCCCTGATCGAACGGGTCACCGGCAAAGGACAGCACCTGTCCGCACAGAAGATCGGCCATTTCACGCTCCGCTTTGAAGCGGCCAGAATAAGCCAAGGCGCGCGAAAGGGAATCCGTCCTTTGCCCCTGTTTCGCCGAAACACCTTCCGCTAAGGTCCGCGCAATCTTGCGGGGTAGGCATGGCGGAAGACCGGGCGGAACGCGACGAGGAGGAAGCCGCGATGGAACGGCTGGTGGCCGTGCGCGCCGCGGTTCAGACCAGCGACGCGCCCCGGGTGGCCGCGCTGCTGGAGCCGCTGCACGCTGCCGACATCGCCGACCTTCTGGAACAGATCGACCCGGACGAGCGCGACGCGCTTCTGGCGCTGTGGCATCCGGCCGATGCGGGCGAGGCGCTGGGCGAGGTTCTGTCGGAACTGTCCGATTCGATCCGCGAAGAGGTGATCGAATCCCTGCCGCAGGAACGCGTCGCCGAGGCGATGCGCGAGCTGGAAACCGACGATGTCGTCGACATTCTGGAAGACCTGGACGAGCCGGCGCAGGAAAAGATTCTGGAAGCGCTGGATGACAGCGACCGGGTGGCGGTGGAACAGGCGCTGTCCTATCCCGAGTACTCCGCCGGCCGCTTGATGCAGCGCGAAACCGTGGTCGGGCCCGAACACTGGACCGTGGGCGAGGCGATCGACCATATGCGCAGCGCCGACTGGCTGCCGGACCAGTTCTACCACGTCATCCTGACCGATCCGCGGATGAAGCCGGTGGGCTATGTCACCCTTGGCCGCATCCTGTCTTCGGGGCGCGACGTGCGGCTGAAAGACATTGCCGAAGACAGTTTCCGCACCGTCTCGGCCACCGATCCCGAGGCGGATGTCGCCTATATCTTCAACCAGTACCACCTGATTTCCTGCCCCGTCGTCGATGAGAACGGCCGGCTGGTCGGGGTGATCACCATCGACGATGCGATGAACGTGCTGGATGAGGAACACCAGGAAGACATGCTGCGGCTTGCCGGTGTCGGCGACGAATCGACGGTGGCCGATGGCCCGATCGAGACGGTGAAGCAGCGCCTGCCCTGGCTGGTGGCGAATCTGTTCACCGCCAGTTTCTCGGCCCTGGTGATCAGCCAGTTCCAGTCGACCATTGCCGGGCTGGTGGCGCTGGCGGCGCTGATGCCGATCGTTGCCTCGACCGGCGGGATCGCGGGGACGCAATCGCTGGCCGTGGCGGTGCGCGCGCTGGCCACGCGCGACCTGACGCGCGCCAATGCCGGCCGCGTGGTGCGGCGCGAGCTGACGGCGGGGATGCTGAACGGGCTGGGGCTGGCGCTGATCCTGGGCCTGGCGGGCGTGCTGATCTTTGGCGACTGGCACCTGGGCATGGTTCTGGCGCTGGCGATGATCGTCAATCAGATCGTCGCGGCGCTGGGTGGGGTTCTGGTGCCTTTGACACTGGAAAGATTGGGGCTCGACCCCGCCTTGGCCTCGGGCACATTCGTGACGACGCTGACCGATGTCATGGGCTATTTCGCCTTTCTGGGCCTGGCGACCCTGGTGCTGTTATGAGCGATCTTTCCAGCGTCAAGGCTGATGCCCGCGCCCGCGCCTTTGCCGCGCGCAAGGCGGCTTTCGCGCGCGGACAGGGCCAGGCGGCCGAGATCCTGGCCGATTTTCTGGCGCCGCATCGTGGCCGGCCGCTGGCGGGCTATATGGCGATGCGGACCGAGATCGACCCTCTGGCCGCGATGGTGGCGCATCAGGGCCCGGTGGGCGTGCCGGTGATTCTGGGCGCGGGGCAGCCGCTGAAATTCCGCGAATGGGCGCCGGGCTGCGCGCTGGTCGAAGGCGCCTTCAAGGCGATGATCCCGGCCGAGGGCGCCTGGCTGGAGCCTGAGGTGCTGATCGTGCCGCTGGTGGCCTATGACGCGCGCGGCTACCGGCTGGGCTATGGCGGCGGCTTTTACGACCGCACGCTGGAAGCGCTGCGGGCCAAACGCCCGACCCTGGCCGTGGGCTTTGCCTTTGCCGCGCAGGAACTGGACGCCGTCCCGATCGAGCCCACCGACCAGCGGCTTGACGCGATCGTGACCGAAACCGGCGTGTTGACCTTCTGACCCTGGGGAATCCCGCGCTTGCGCGGTCCCCGGGCGGGCGCCATTCTGGCGGCAGATCAGGAGATTTCCCCCATGCGTTTGCTTGCCCTTTCCCTTGCTTTGGCCCTGCCGGGCGCGGCTTTTGCGGCCTGTCCCGAGGTGATCCAGAAGGCCACCTATTCCTCGGGTGCGGTGATCGAGGTGCAAGAGCGTACGCCCGACCGGCTGGTCTATCGCCAGACGGTGGTGGAAACCGGCAAGCAGGTCGAGATGACGGTGCAGGCGGGGATCTTCACGCTGACCGCGCTGCGCGATGGCGAGGGGGCGGTCTTCGACTGGAAGACCGCGCTGCCAGGGCTGGCCGATCTGGTGCCGGGCGCCAGCTTTCACGCCGAGGCCACGCTGACCACCCCGGGCTTCCTGCCGCCGCGCCCCTTCACCGCCGATGTCGAGGTGCTGGGGGTTGAAGACGTGACCGTCGCGGGCTGCACCTATCCGGCGCTGAAAGTGCTGGTGAAGAACAACGAGGCCGGCAAGCCCCTGGGCGAGAACACCAAATGGCTGCATCTGCCCAGCCTGATCTCGCTGAAAAGCGAAATCGCCGAACAGGGCGGGGTGAAGGGGCAGGAGGTCATCGCGCTGGAATAGGCCAGTGGCGCGGCGCGGGCGATCGCGCTAGGCTGGCCTTCCGGTATCGCGGCTATTCTGCCCGAGGTGTGCCATGACCTTTCGAACCAGCGCGATTTCCCTGGCCTTCGTCCTGACCGCCGCCCCGCTTTGGGCCGCCTGTCTGGCGCCCGGCCAGCTGCCGGCGCGGCTGGACTATTCGGACGGACAGGCCGAAGAGGCGCCGCAGATCAGCGGCGATCTGTACCGCTCGACCCTGATTGCCGCGGATGGCCAGGCGCAGCGCTTTGAAGCCACCTATGGGCTGTTCGCCACGCTGCTGGAAGATGACCGCCAGCGCCTGCGCTGGTTCTGGTCAGGCCCGCAGCGGCTGCGCGCCGAAGAGATGGAGCCGGGCGCCGAGATCGCCTATGCCGCGATGATCCGCGAAGAGATCGGCGGAACCAGCTTCGGGCTGCGCTACAGCTTTGTCTCGCACGGGCCCGAGACGCTGACCGTCGCCGGCTGCGAGGTTCAGGTGATCCGGCTGACCCGCACCATCGACCTGCTGGAGGGCGGCGGCCAGGTGATCAGCGAGATATGGTTCGATCCGGTGCGGATGCTGGTCTGGCGCAACGACAAGACCACGCTGGACAAGACCGGCGCGGTCGAGGCGCAGGTCTCGGTGCAGGTGACATCCATCACGCTGCCGGGGGGCTGAGCGGGGCGCTAATGCGCAATCGCCTCTTGCCGGACGAACATGTTGCCCCAGGCGCGGTCGATCAGATCGGGGGTCATCTGATAGGGAATGCCCTCGAACTCGCACATGGCGATCATCTGGTCGATCAGGAAGGTCGGCATGTAGTTGGCATAGAGATTGTCGATGGTGGGGAATTTGACCTTCAGAAGATGCATCAGCGTCTTCTCGTCCAGCGGCATCTTCTTCTTGCGCGCCACCATGGCGAAGATCTTCAGGAAATTCGCCTGATCCGGCCCGTCGATCTTGATCTTGAAGAAGATCCGCCGCAGCGCCGCGCCGTCGAAGATCTCATTCGGGTGGAAGTTCGTGGAAAAGATCACCAGCGTGTCGAAGGGTACGGTGAATTTCTCGCCCGATTGCAGCGCCAGGATGTCGCGGCTTTCTTCCAGCGGCACGATCCAGCGGTTGACGATCTTCTGCGGCGGCTCGGCCTGGCGGCCCAGGTCGTCGATGATGAAGATCCCGCCGGTCGCCTTCAGCTGCAGGGGCGCCTGATAGGTGCGCGAGGTCGGGTTATAGGCCAGATCCAGCATGTCCAGCGACAATTCGCCCCCGGTGATCACCGAGGGCCGCTCGCAATAGACATAGCGGTTGTCGAAGCGGTTCGAGGTGCGGCGCAGCGAATTCGGGTCGTCCACCGCGGCTTCGGCGGCGGCATGCACGATCGGATCATAGACCGAGATGATCTGGCCGGAATACTCGATGGCGCGCGGCACATAGATCTTGTCGCCGATCGCGGCGCGGATCCCGTGCGAGATCGACGATTTGCCGTTGCCGGGCGGGCCATACATCAGGATCGACCGGCCCGAGGTCACCGCGGGCCCAAGATTGCCGATCAGGTCGGGCGGCAGGATCAGATGGCCCATGCCGGCCAGCAGCTGATCGCGGGTCAGCTTGATGTTGCGGATCGACTGGCGCCGGATCTGCTCGGCATATTGGCCAAGCGGCACGGGGCAGGGGCCGTAATATTCCGACTGGCTCAGCGCATCCAGCGCGCGGCTTTTGCCGGCATCGGTCAGCTGGAAGCCCATCTCATTGCCGGAATTCGCATGCAGCGTGCCCGTCGCCTCGACCAGGCGCTGGCTGCGCGCCAGGTCGATCAATTCCTGGGTCAGCGGCACCGGAAGGCAGATCGCCCGGGCCACGGCCGAGACCAGATCCAGATTGGTGCGGAACATGGTCTTCAGCAGCAGGTCGCGCAGGATCACCGTATTGATCCCGGTATCGGCCAGGCTGCGCGGGCTTGCCGGAGGCTGCACGCCCGCAGGCGCTTGCACCAGAGGAGCCGAGGAAATCTGCACGTTCATCACACGCCCCTTCGCCGCGTCGATCGGATCTGGGGCCGGTGATGCCTGCGGAAATTGTCAACCTTGCGGCAGGAAAGCGGTCAGAAGATAGAAAAGCAGCATCCCCGTCAGCGCCAGGCCCATGGGGAATTTCGGGCTGGTCCAGCTGAGCCAATCCGGCGCGGCGCGGCGGAAGGCGGGCAGGTGCTTCATCGCCCGATGCGCGGCAAAGGCCGCCAGCGAGCAGGCGGCATAGAGCGCCAGGATCAGCCGCAGATCACCGCCCACGAAGACCGGCGCCATGGCGGCGGCGAATTTCGCGTCGCCCGCGCCGAACAGCCCGGCCGCGTTCAGCACGAAGCCCGCCACCAGCACCCCTGCCATCAGCGCAAAGCCCCAAAGCCAGGCGGTCAGCGGCACGGCCAGCCAGCCCACCACCAGCCAGACGGCGGCCATGGCCAGCACCGCCTTGTTGGGAATCTTCATGAATTTCATGTCCGACCAGGCGACCCAGACGCAGATCGGGATCACGAAGGGCAGAAGGACCAGCGCCTCGCGAAGCGTGGGGAAATGGAAATCCATCGGATCAGTTCGTCACATTGGCGTCGAGCGCCGCAAGGCTGCGCGAGGCGGCTTCGAAATATTGCGGATGGGTGTCGATCGCCTGCTGCAACAGGCCCTTGCCGACCGAGATATCGCCGTTCTTGATCGCGGCCAGCGCCATCGTATACAGCAGCTCGGCCCGTTCGGTCTGGGTCATCTGCACCACCGGAAGATCGTATTTGCGCTGTGCGGCGCGGGCGAGGACCAGGTTGTTCTTCGCGGTGAACATCGAGGCCTCATAGGTCAGCGCCTCGGTGAACAGCTTTTCGGCGCCGGCATAATCCTTGCGCGTCAGCTTGGAATAACCCCAGTTGTTCAGCACGTTGGCGGGTTTCGTCGTCAGGCCTGCCGCGATTTCATAGAAGCTGTCGGCCTTCTTCCAGTTGCGGTCGGCATCGGCGACCATGGCTTCCAGACGGTAGCGGTCATAGGTTTCATGGGTCGGCGGCACGGTGTTCAGCGTGGCCTTGGCCTTGTCCCACAGATTGGCGCGGATCTGCGCTTCGGCCAGCATGACCTTGTCGTCATTCGTGCCTTCGGGGCTTGCGACAATCTCTTGCCAGATGGCCGCGGCCTCGGTCGGCTTGTTGGCGCGCACCAGAGATTTCGCCAGGCCGCGCTTCAGGTCAATGCGGCCCGGATCCTTCTGCAGCGCGCCCTGGAAATAGCGAACCGCCTCGTTCGGGTCGCCCACGGTCAGCATGATGTCGTTGAGATTGCTTTCGTCGATGACGTTCACGTCCTTGACGGCCCGCTGCACCTGGGCATCGCTCATCGGCTTGTTGCAGGCGGTCAAAAGGGCCGTGCCCGACAGGCACAGCGCGATCATCACAGGGTGGCGCATTTTTGCGTCCTTTTGCTTGACTGCTCGTCGTCTTGGTCCGGCGGGGCCGGGTCGTTGCCTTTTGCGTCGGTCTTCCGAACGTCTTCCTGCCGTCTTGCCGGATCCGCCTGCGCCTAAAGTTCGGTCAGCAGGACGTAGCGGCCCTTTTCCCTGCGGACGAGCTGGAATTCGCCCTGGTCTTCGGTTTCATCATAGACGGGCGCCTCGGTCCGGGCGATAGCGCGCTTCAGATTTTCGCGGATCGAGTCCGATTGGCCACTGTCCAGCGCATAGGCCTGCTGGAACACCACCCGCGCCTCGCCGATCTTGCCCTGTTCCATCAGCACGCAGCCCAGATTGTTCAGCGCGGGCACGAAATTCGGTTCGATCTCAAGCGCGCGGCGCAGGATCTTCTCGGCCTGGCCCAGCCGGCCCAGGGCCAGATTGGCCGAGCCGATGGCCGACAGCGTATCGGTGGAAATCCCATCTTCCGCCGCGGCGCGCAGATAGGCCTTCAGGGCCAGTTCCGGCTCGTTCGCGGCCATCAGCCGGTGGCCGACGATCAGCCCATCCACCGCCGCGCCGCGCGGATCGACGCCATAGGGCGTGTTGCGCGAAACGGCCGAGCCGCCCATGTTTCCACAGGCGGCCAGAAAGATCGCGGCGATCAGCGGCGTTGCGCCTGTTTTCGTCACACTGCCCTCACGGACCGCTGCTGGCCATGCTCGCCATCATCGTGGCGATCCCATAGACGGACGGACCGATAAGGATGATCAAGAGCGGCGGAACGGTGAAGAGCATTGTGCCAAGGGTCAGCTTGGTCGGCAAGAGATTTGCCTTCTCTTCGGCCCGCATCACCCGCTTGTCGCGCATGTCGGCGGAATAGACCCGCAGCGCCTCGGCGATCGAGGTGCCGAAGGTGGCCGATTGCACCAGCGTGGTCACGAACGAGGCCACATCGGGCACACCCACCCGGTCGGACATGTCCTTCAGCACCTGGACGCGTTCCTTGCCGGCCTTCACCTCATGCGCGACCATTTCGAATTCGTCGGCCAGGGCAGGGTAGCCCGCACGGCTTTCATTGGCGACGCGGATGATCGACTGGTCCAGCGACTGGCCGGCCTCGACACAGACCAGCATCATGTCCAGCGCATCGGGGAAACCTTCGATGATCTCGGTCTGGCGTTTGTTCACCCGCTTGTCGACCCAGTATTGCGGCAGGTAATAGCCCGCGGCGCCGGGCAGCAGCATGTAGATCATCATCGTCTGGGTCGAGACTTCGGCCGTGGCCGATTCCAGCAGCGCGTAAAGCAGCCCCAGCACCAGCCCGCCCAGACCCAGCGCCATTTTCGAGGCGTGGTAGATATGCACCGCGCCCTTGCCCGGATAGCCCGCGCGCAGCAGCTTCAGCCGGATCGACGACAGTTCCTCGGCCTTTTGCGGCTCAAGATACTGGGCGTATTTCTCAAGCTTTTCGGCCTGGCCGCCGCGGCGCAGCTTCTTGTCGGCGCCGCCCTTGGGCCGCGCCTCTTCCTTCAGCTCGGCGAAACGGTCGCGCTCTTTCTTCAGCATCGAGGGCAGGGCGATCAGGATCAGCAGCAGGCCCAACAGGCCCACGGCGATCAGCGGGCCCAGAACGCCCATCTTCTCGGTCAGGAATGCATTGAGGGAAGCGAACATGACCGGACCCTAAACCTTGATGTTGACCATGATCTTCATGAAGATCACGTTGACGACCAGGAACCCGAAAACGACCAGCGCCGCGGGAATGAAGACGGCGGTCTGCTTGACCCCGTCATAATAGGTCGGCTGGATCACGTTGATCATGATCAGCGCCAGGACCGGGAAGGCCGACAGGAACATGCCCGACCATTTCGCCTCGGCGGTGATGGCGCGGACGCGGCGGAACAGTTTGAACCGGGCGCGGATCACCTTGGCCAGACCTTCCAGGATCTCGGCCAGATTGCCGCCCGATTGCTGCTGGATCGCCACGGCCACGGCCAGGAAGCGCAGATCCTGGCTGTCCATCCGCTCGGCAAAGGCCTTCAGCGCTTCCGACACGTCGCGGCCATAGGCGGCCTCGTCGGCGATCACGCCGAATTCGGTGCCCAAGGGATCGGGCACTTCCTTGGCCACGATGCCGATGGCCGAGGAAAACGGATGGCCCACGCGCAGCGAGCGCACCATCAGCTCGACCGCGTCGGGCAGCTGTTCTTCCAGAAGCGACATGCGCTTCTTGGCCTTGTTGTTGACCCAGACATAGACCCCGCCCACGCCCATGGCCACGGCGACCACGGCGCGCACGCCCAGTTCGGCGCTGGTGGCGATGGTCAGCCCCAGAAAGGCAAAGGCCGCCAGCCCCGCCATGATCCCCAGCAGCGCCTGGGGCGAGAAGGCGATATTCGCCCGCTGCGCCTTCTTGGCCAGGATCGAATACAGCGGGATCGACCGCGCTTTCATATGCTGGTTCATCTCCTTGCGGAGCTGGTCCAGCACCTGTTCGCGGCTGCCGCTTTTCTCCATCAGCGTCAGCCGGCGCGAGATGCGGTTGTTCAGGCTGATCGACTTGCCGAAGACCGTCAGATACAGGCCCTCGACCAGCACGACGACGGCGACGAAGATCAGGATATAGATCAGAGGGGCTGCCGAGATTTGCATGAGAGGGCGCCTTAGACGATGGGTTCGTAGATCGAGGGCGGCAGGTCGAAGCCCCATTGCCGGAAGCGCTCGGAATAGGCCGAACGGATGCCGGTCGCGTTGAAGCGGCCGATGATCTTGCCCGAAGGTTCGATCCCCAGCCGTTCGTAGCGGAAGATTTCCTGCATCGAGATGACCTCGCCTTCCATGCCGGTGATCTCGGTGATCGACACCATCCGGCGCGAGCCGTCCTGCAGGCGGCTGGCCTGGACGATCAGGTTGACGGCGCTGGCGATCTGGCTGCGCACGGCCTTCAGCGGCATCTCGATGCCGGCCATGGCGACCATGTTTTCCAGCCGCGAAATGCCGTCGCGCGGGTTGTTGGCGTGGATCGTGGTCATCGAGCCGTCATGGCCGGTGTTCATCGCCTGCAGCATGTCGATGACTTCCTCGCCGCGGGTTTCGCCGACGATGATCCGGTCGGGGCGCATCCGCAGCGCGTTGCGCAGGCAGTCGCGCTGGCTGACCGCGCCCTTGCCTTCGACGTTGGCGGGGCGGCTTTCCATCCGGCCGACATGGACCTGTTGCAGCTGCAATTCGGCCGTGTCTTCGATCGTCAGCACGCGTTCATGATTGTCGATGAAGGAAGACAGCGCGTTCAGCGTGGTGGTCTTCCCCGAACCCGTCCCGCCCGAGACGATGATGTTCAGCCGGGTCGAGACGGCGGCTTGCAGATAGGCGGCCATTTCCTCGGTGAAGGCGCCGAATTTCACCAGATCCGAGATCTTCAGCTTTTCCTTCTTGAATTTCCGGATCGAGACCAGCGAGCCATCCACCGCCACCGGCGGAACCATGCAGTTGAAACGCGAGCCGTCGGCCAGGCGCGCGTCGCAATAGGGGTTCGATTCATCGACCCGCCGGCCCACGGCCGAGACGATCTTGTCGATGATCCGCATCAGATGGCGTTCGTCGCGGAAGGTGATGTCCGACAGTTCCAGCTTGCCCGCCCGTTCGACAAAGACGCGGAAGGGGCCGTTCACCAGAATGTCGTTGACGGTTTCATCCTTCAGCAAGGGCTCCAGAGGGCCCAGACCCATGACCTCGTCATACAGTTCCTGCACCAGGGTCGCGCGGTCATCCTTGTTCAGCGCGACCGACATCTCGTCCAGCGCCTCGCCCGCCAGGGCCGAGATTTCCGCTTTCAGATTGGCTTCCGAGGCATGTTCCAGCGCGGCAAGATTCAGCGTTTCCAGCAGCCGCTTGTGAATTTCAAGCTTCAGCTCCATCAGCCGGTTCTTGCGCTTGGCCTCCTTGTCGGCGGCCACGGCTTCGGCCGGGCTGCGGCCGGGTTGCGCCGGGCTGATCGGCCGGGCGGCGCTGGCCGGCTTTGGCGCCACGGCAACGGCAGCAGCGCCCGCGGCGGCGGCCGGGGCGGCGGGGCGGGCGGTCAGGCTGGTGGCGCCCGGCTCTTTCTTGAAACGGCTGAACACGATGATTACCCCGGAGTTACGCCTTGCCGGCTTCGGCGGCCTTGTTCAGGTCGAAAAGCGATTTGGCGAGTTTCTGCAGTTCCTTGCGCAGCGGATTTTTCGCAGCGGAATCGGCCAGCGGCAGGCCGTGGTCATTGGCCTGGGTGACCTGCGCGCCGCCATCGGGCAGCTGCACCTCGATCGCGATATCCAGGCTTTCGGCCATGCGCTTGACGCGGGCCTTGGCCGACAGATCGGTAAAACGCGGGGCGCGGTTCAGCACATAGCGCAGCTTTTCGAAGGGCAGCGCCTCGGCCTTCAGCGCACGCAGGAAGCGCAGGATGTTCTGCGCCGAGCGCAGATCCAGCTCGGCCAGCGCGAAATAGACATGCGCCCGCGTCAGCACCGCCTCGGTCCATTGCACCACGGTCGAGGGCATGTCGATGATGACGAAATCGAAATTCGCCAGCATCATGTCGATCAGCCGGCCCAGATCCTCGCCCGAGATGATGTCGAGGGGCAGCATGTCGGCCGGGGCGGTGAAGACATACAGCTTTTCGTTGAAGGTCTGCATCGACTTCAGCAGGCTGCCGCTGTCCTGCGATCCGGGATCGGTCAGAACCTCGAAGATCGCCTCTTTGCGGGGCAGGTCCAGATAGGTCGCAATCGAGCCATACTGGAAATCCAGATCCATCAGGCAGACGCGCGGCGGATGGGCCTTGTCGACCGTCGCCAGTTCCCAGGCCAGATTGGCCGCGAAGGTCGAGGCGCCGGTGCCGCCGGCCATGCCATGCACCGGCAGAAGCACGCCCTGCCGGTCGCCCTTGGGCTTGAAGCTGGGGGCGGGCGCGGGGCTGGCATCCAGCGCCGAGGGCGTGGGCGGGGGCGGGGCCTGTTCGGGTTCGGGCGCGCGCAGACGCTCGATCACCTCATGCAGGGCGCCTTTCGGCAGCGGATAGGGCACGAAATCATCGGCGCCCAGCCGCATCAGCTGGTGCAGCGCCATCGGGCTGAGATCCGAGGCGACCAGGATCACCTTGACCGCGTGCAGCTTGGCCGACCGGATCACCTCGGCGATGCGCGACAGATCGCCTTCGTCGGTGCCATCGACCGCGACGGCGATGAATTCCAGCGTTGCGGCATCGGGCTGGTCCAGGAAGACGGCAGCGTCATCGAAGCTCAGATCGCCCCAGGCCTCGCCCAGTTCGGCTTCCATGTCGTCGATCAGAATTTCGAAGTTCTGCACATCACGCGACACCGTGCACGCCAGGATGGGTGCCGGATCGGGTTGCAATGTCGCCACACTCGTCATCTGCCTTACGTCCTTTCAGGTACGGTGTCGCAAAGCATTGATCTGCCGCCGGATCGCGGCAGGAATCGGTCAAGCCCCAGACACCGGACGCCGGGCATTCTGCCCCGCGCAATCGTTCCCATTGCCGCTAAGGTGGGGGCGGATATTGGCGAGATTGGGGCTGAAACGGCGATAATCCATGATTTCTTGCAGGCGCGTTAACCTGGCCCCGCGATGGCCCGACCGGGCCCGACAATCTATGTGCAATTCAACCGGCCTGCCGCGGGGCCGGGGCGGGGCAGGGGGCAAAGCGCAAAAGGCCGGGCGCTGCGGCCCGGCCCGGGTTGGGTGACCTGCAGGCCGGCTTAGCCGCCGGGATTGGTCTGGGTGACGATCTTTTCGTTGGCGGGATGCGGGCGCTCGGCCAGATCCAGGTAATTGCGCCAGACGATCTGGGCATATTTGCCGTTCAGCACCAGGGGGTTGTTCTTCACAAAGCCCGACACTTCGGTGACGGTGCGGCGGTTGCGCTCTTCCGGGGCCGAGGTCTGGATGATCGGGCGGGTCTTGCCATAGCTGACCACCGCTTCCAGCCGCGACCGCGAAATCCCCTGGGCGACCAGGAAATTCACCACGGCGCGGGCCCGGCGCAGGCCCAGATTGTAATTGTAGTCCTGGCTGCCGACCAGATCGGTATGGCCAAAGACCTTGAAGCGCACTTCGGGGAATTTCTTGATGAAATGCGCCTGTTTCAGCAGGATCTGCTGCGACTCGGCCGTCAGCACCGTGCTGTCGAAGGCGAAATTCACCGTATCGGGCACTTCGGCATTGAAGCGCTGCGCCAGCGCGATGGTGTAATCCATCTCGCCCGACATCACCATCGTATTGCTCATGGTGGCATTGCCGAACTGGCCCTTGTCCACTTCGGCGCCCTGTTCGCGATCCCAGTTCGCGGCGGAATCGCCGCAGCCGATCAGGGCAAGAAGGGCGGTCGTCGCCAGAAGCCTTCCCAGTCCGCGCTGCATCGGCTTACTCCATCACATAGCCGTAGGGAGACGAGAAGTCCTGCCGGGCCACTTCGCCCGCGGCCCCCTTCTTGGGCGACCCCGCGACTTCGCCGTACAGGAACAGCTCTTTCTCGGTCGGAATGCGGACCCGGTCGGTCGGCAACGCCAGCACATCGCCCGAAACCGGCGTCACCAGATGCGGGGTGACGATGATCACCAGTTCCGACTGCGCCCGCTGATAGGCCGACGAGCGGAACAGCGCGCCCAGGATCGGCACATCGCCCAGCCAGGGCACCTGGTTGTTCAGATTGTTGAAATCGTCCTGCAGCAGGCCCGCGATGGCAAAGCTTTCGCCGTCGCGCATCTCGACCGTGGTCGAGGTTTCCCGCCGCTTGAAGGCGTTCAGCGTCAGGCCCGCGCCGCTGCTGACCGTCACGGTTGTGTCGATCGAACTGACCGAGGCATTGATCGTCAGGTTGATGATATCGCTGTCCACCACCACCGGGGTGAAGTTCAGCTCGACCCCGAAGGGCTTGTATTCAACGGTGATCACGCCGCTGTCCTGCGCGACCGGGATCGGATATTCGCCGCCGGCCAGGAACTTGGCCTCCTGCCCCGACAGGGCGGTCAGGTTCGGCTCGGCCAGGGTGCGCACCATGCCCTTGGATTCCAGCGCCTCAAGCAGCACCGCGAATTCCAGCGCGCCGGCCGAGAAACCCAGCCCGATCGCGCCGGTCGAGGTGGTCTGGATCGGGTTGCCGGCAAACAGGTTGTTCACGCCCGAGATGTTGCCGGTCGCGATGCCGCCGCCGACCGATCCGCTGTTGGAATTCACCCCCAGCGAGGCCGACAGGCTTTTCGAGACCGAGCGCTGCATCTCGGCGAAGCGGACCTTCAGCATCACCTGCTGCGTGCCGCCCACCACCATCAGGTTCGACACCCGGTCGGGCGCATAGCGGCTGGCCAGGTCAAGCGCGCGGTCCAGCTTGGCGGTCGAGCTGACCGTGCCCGACAGCACGATGCCGTCATTGGCGGTGCGCACTTCGATATTCTCGCCGGGCAGGATCTGGCGCAGCCTTTCCTTGAACTCGGCAATGTCGGGCGTCACATGCACATCGACATTGGAAATCAGGCGGCCATCGGCGGACAGAAGCGTCAGCGTGGTGCGGCCGGGCGCCTTGCCCAGCACATAGATCGACTTGTCGGAAAGGGTCGAGATATCGGCGATGCCGGGGTTCGCGATCGAAAGTTCGGCGAAGGGCACGTCGCTTTCGACGACCACGGCCCGGTTCATTGGAACGTTCAGCGCCTCGGAGGCCTGGCCCGTCATCACGCGCAGCACTTCGGCGTGGGCCGGGGTCAGAGCGGTCGTCGCAAGCGCGACGCCGATCAGACCGGCCGCAATGCTTTTCATCATGCTCATGTGATCTGCCCTTTCGATCACGCCTCGTTACGGGTCTTAGCGCCCATTCTTCCGCGCCCAGATTGCCGGATGCGCGGTTTTTTTGCAAGAATCAAACCCTTGGGGGCGGTTCCTGATGTGGATAACCTGCAACAGCCGCTAAAGGTGGTTTCAGCGAAATGGCGCGGCCCCAGATCAGGTAGCCGCGCCATTTCCTATGTCACAGATTAATTGGTGCAGGGGATCGGAATCTCGACGACATCGGCGCCTTTGCGGGTCTTGATCGTGCAGACCTGCGGCGCTTCGACAGCGACGACTTCCTTTTGCTCGATGCCCAGAAGCGAATTGCTGTCGACCTCGACCAGGCCCAAGGCCACGTCATCGCCACCCACGACCAGCGACATGGCCAGCCGGCCGGTCGCCTGGGCCTGCGCGAGCCGCGCCACCTGTTCGCGGGTCGCGGCGACCGTGACGGTGCGCGCGGCGGTGCCGCTGGTCATCTGGCCCTCGCTCGAGGCCTGGTCGACCGCGATCACCCGGATCGCGCTTTCGATCAGCCGCGTCACCTCGCCATTCACATTGCCGGCCGAGGCGCCGGTCCAGTAGATGTCGATGTAATTGTCGGGCACGACCAGGCCCGACACGCCCGAGGCGGTATCGACCTTGATCTGGAAGGCGGTCAGGCCCTTTTCCAGCTTGCCCGTCAGCCCCGCAACCTCGCCCGGCGCGGTCAGGCGCGAGGCAAGCAGGATCTCGTTCGGCTCCATCGAGCGCATGACATAACGCGGCTTGTCGGTGTCCTTGGGAAACAGCACCGGCACCGCGGCCGGGGCCTTGCCGCCCACGGCGGGGGCGGGGGCCGGCGCGGCTTCGCCCTCTTTCGGCGGCACCAGGAAGGCGCCCGGCGGCAGGAATTTTTCCTGCACATAGACCGCGATCACATTGTCCTTGGTCAGCGGGTCGCCGAATTTCAGCGCCTTGGCCACCGCATAGACCGGCACAAGCCGGCCGGTCTGCTTCTGGAAGGCGGTCGCCCGGGCCAGTTCGGCCTGGGTCTGGCCCATGTAATTCTGCGCCAGGTGCACCGCGAACCCGGCCAAAGCCAGGCCGGCCACCAGCACCAATGCAAAGACTGCGCGCATCGCTTATCCTTTCACCCGTTCATCCCGCGCGGTGCCGCGCCGGATTGCCCCGAAACCCGCAGCGCCGGTTCGCACCGGCGCCCTTGCCGCGGCCCAGCCGCTAGTCCTGCAACTGATCGCCATAAAGCCCGACCTGTTCGCCGATGGCTTCGCTGACCGAGACCAGATTGTCGCGGATCGGCGTCATCAAAAGCACGATCTGAACCCCCAGGATCAGCGCCGTCAGCACGACCCAGTCGACGGTGATCGCCCCGTCCTCGTCTTTCGCGAAGCCTTCGAGCCAGTCTTTCATCTGTCGCCTCCATCCGTGCGGCAGGTTGCACGCGGCCCTGACAGGTTCGGCGCCGATTGCGGCGAATCTAAGGGGCGACGCGGGGAAAATCGCGGCGATTTGTCTTCAATTCCAAGGCGTTCCCGCCCTGAAATTAGGAAGGCCGCGTCTTCCCGAGGGAAAACGCGGCCATGTCCCTGATCGGCTTGCGCCGGGTCAGCTTAGGGGGTCGTGGTGGGGGTGGCCGACGGGGTCGCTTCGTCGATCCGGGTGGCGATTTCGCCCGACAGCGTTTGGATTTGCGGACGGATGGCGGCCATCACGACCAGGCCCAGGCCCACGACGGCGGCGGTCAGCACGACCCAGTCAACGGTCACGGCACCATCTTCGTTCTTCTGGAAGCGCTTCAGGATGTTGAGGAATTTCATGGTCAGGTCCCTTTTCGTTTTGCTCAGGTTTCGTTTCACATCCGCCACGGTTTCCTTCGGTCCGGTCTTCGTTCCGGCCTCTGTTCCGCTCGGGATGTACACATATAGCCCCCGAATCGTGGCGCGTATTGGGAAGCAACTGGGCCTTTTTGCGTTAACTTATCTTTCATTCGATTTTTCGTAAGATATTGAATTTCAAAGAAAAGAAGATTCTGGTTACTGAAAAGTTAAGACCGGGTCGCGTTGCAGATCTGCCAATTGCGGCGCGAATGCCAGAATCCGGGGCGAAACTCTTTGCGGCGCGGGGGATTCTCTGCGAGTCTTCGGGTCAAGAACAACGGGCAGGCATCGCAAAGATGCGCAGGATCATGGGAAGAATCGGCGGCCAGCGGGTCGCGGCGGGCAGAATCGGGCCGATGGCCGCGGTGCTGGGCTGTTCGATTCTGTCCGCAGCCCTGCCCGCACCCGCGCAAGAGGCGGCGGCGCTTGAAGATTTCACCTTCCGGCGCGTCAAGGTCAGCGACATGGCGGCCGGCAAGCGCATCACGGTGCAGATCGACCCGGTCGAACAGGCGCGGCGGCTGGCGGCCACGGCCTGGAAAGACCCGGCCCTGCAGACCGCCGAAGAGCCGGCCGCGGCCGCGGGCGCGCCGCTGGAGGGCGCGCCTGCGCCGGCCTCGGGCTATGCCTGGTTCTGGGACAAGGTGCCGGTGGGCATGGGCAATGCGCAGGACCGGTTCGAGCAGGCCATGGCCAGCCTGTCGCAAGGGCCCGCGGGCGCCTCGGTCCGCGCGCCGCGGATGCAGTCGATGCAGACGCTGGCCGATGTCTATGGCCGCGACATATTGGTCGCCACGCTGGACACCGATGTCTCGCCCGCTTTGGTGCTGGCGGTGATGGGGATCGAAAGTGCGGGCCGGTCGGATGCGGTCAGCCACAAAGGTGCGGTGGGGCTGATGCAGCTGATCCCGGCCACCGCGGCGCGCTTCGGGGTGACCGACAGCACCGATCCGGCGCAGAACATCAAGGGCGGTGTCGCCTATCTGGATTGGCTGATGGGCGAATTCGGCGGCGATCCGGTGCTGGTGCTGGCGGCCTATAATGCCGGCGAGGGCGCGGTGAAGGCCAATCAGGGCGTGCCGCCCTATGCCGAGACGCGCGACTATGTGCCCAAGGTGCTGGCGGCCTTTCAGGTGGCGCAGGGCCTGTGCCTGACCCCGCCGATGCTGGTCTCGGACCCTTGCGTGTTCAAGACCAGCGTGGCGGCGGGCGGCTGAGCGGCGGTTGGCAAAGCGCCGGGGCGCTGCCCCGGACCCCGGGATATTTATGCAGAGAGGAAGGCGGCAGGCCCTTTGGGCTTAGGCCTGGAAGACATCCGCCCATTCGGGGTGTTTCTTGCGCTGCGCGTTCACGAAGGGGCAGAGCGGCACGATCTTGAAGCCATGGGCGCGGGCATCGGCGACCATGAACTCGACCAGCTTCAGCCCGACGCCCTGGCCCCGGAAGGCATCGGGCACGCCGGTATGATCGGCGATGATCAGCGTCGGCGTGGTGACCGAGAAGGTGATCTCGGCCTCGGCCCCGTCCTTGCGGAACAGATAGCGGCCCTTGGTCGGGCCGCTTTCCTTGGAAAGATGCGGATCAGTCGACAAGGGTTGCCTCGGTCGCCGCGCGCAATTCGGCCTCGGTCACGCCATCGGCCAGTTCGACCAGCTTCAGCCCGCCCGGCACCACATCCAGAACGCCGAGATTGGTGATGATCCGGTCCACGACGCCCTTGCCGGTCAGCGGCAGGGTGCAGGCCTTCAACACCTTCGATTCCCCGTGTTTCGACGTGTGGTCCATGACGACGACCACCCGGCCGACGCCCGCGACCAGATCCATCGCGCCGCCCATGCCCTTGACCAGCTTGCCCGGGATCATCCAGTTCGCCAGATCGCCGTTTTCCGCCACTTCCATCGCGCCCAGGATCGCCATGGCGATCTTGCCGCCGCGGATCATCGCAAAGCTTTGCGCAGAATCGAAATAGGCGGTCTGCGGCAATTCGGTGATCGTCTGCTTGCCGGCATTGATCAGATCGGCATCCTCTTCGCCTTCAAACGGGAAGGGGCCCATGCCCAGCATGCCGTTTTCCGATTGCAGCGTGACGTTCACGCCCGCGGGGATGTAATTCGACACCAGCGTCGGAATGCCGATGCCCAGGTTCACATACCAGCCGTCCTGCAGTTCCTGCGCGGCGCGGGCCGCCATCTGGTTCCGGTCCCAGCCCATCAGACGGCCTCCCTCTTGCGCACGGTGCGCTGTTCGATCCGCTTCTCATGCGGGCCCTGGATCAGACGATGCACATAGATGCCGGGCAGGTGGATCGTATCGGGGTCGAGGCTGCCCAGCGGCACGATTTCCTCGACTTCCGCGACGCAGATCTTGCCGCAGGTCGCGGCCGGTGCGTTGAAGTTGCGCGCGGTCTTGCGGAAGACCAGATTGCCCGAGGGGTCGGCCTTCCAGGCCTTCACGATCGACAGATCCGCCACGATGCCGCGTTCCAGAATATAGGTGCGGCCGTCGAAATCGTGATGCTCCTTGCCCTCGGCGATCACCGTGCCCACGCCGGTTGCAGTGTAGAAGCCCGGGATCCCGGCGCCGCCGGCGCGCATGCGTTCGGCCAAGGTGCCCTGGGGGTTGAACTCCAGTTCCAGCTCGCCCGACAGATATTGCCGCATGAATTCGGCATTCTCGCCCACATAGGACGAGATCATCTTCTTGATCTGCCGCGTCGCCAGCAATTTGCCCAGCCCGAACCCGTCGACCCCGGCATTGTTCGACGCAATGGTCAGATCCTTGACGCCCGAGGCCACCAGCGCGTCGATCAGCAATTCGGGAATGCCGCAGAGGCCGAAGCCCCCGGCGGCGATCAGCATGCCGTCGCTCAGCACACCGTCCAGCGCCGCTTCGGCGCTTGGGTAGGTCTTGTCCATCTCTCTCCCCAGCGAAAATTCCTGATCATAAAGGCTGTGGCCGTGCCGCTTGTCAACGGTTGCGCCGCGCTGCGGCGGGCGCGTGGATCCCCCCTTTCGCCTGCCGTTCAAGCCGCTAATCTGGCGCCCGCCCCGCTGCCCGCGTGGTGAAATGGTAGACACAGGAGACTTAAACTCTCCAGGCCGCAGGGCCGTGCCGGTTCAAGTCCGGCCGCGGGCACCACCATGATTTTAAATGGTTTTATGCCGTTTTCCGATGCGGCCGGGAAGGGGTGGGGTTTTGCGGGTTCCCACTGGCGGTTCCCACTTTCACGTATCCCCCCTGTTCTGTTCCCGCCGATTCTGGGCTGCGCGCGACAGGTGCCGCTTGCTGGCCTTCTTGCGGTAATAGGCCACCATGGCCCCGGACTGGTTGGTGACCGCCTGGATTTCTGCATCGCTGCAGCCGGCCTCGGCCAGCTGGATGATGGACAGTTTGCGGAGTCCATGCAGGCTAAACGCCGCCGCGGTCTCGCCCAGACCCGCGCGCCACTTTCTGAAGCGCGCTTCGATCGAGTTGTAGCCCAGAGGCTGGGTCAGGTTCTTGGCCAGGACATGCGCGCCTGATTTCGATCTGCCGGCGATGAAGGCGCGCAGGCGGGGCGGGCAGTAGACGTCCATCCGCGTGTTGGTCTTTTCATCGAGAACACTCATCCATTCCCCGTGGAAATCGGCAAAGCGCATGGCGATCGCCGCCCCCGGTCTTTGGCCGGTGCCCAGGATAAGCTCGGCCGCGGTCTGCACGTCGGGATGCGCCGATGGCAGCGCATTGATCATCCAGTCGGGCCAGGGCTCGAATTCGCGCTGAGTGCCGTAAAGCTTGATCCCCTCGGCCGGGTTGGTGACGGGCCAGTCCAGGGTGAGCCGGGCAAAGTTGCACAGAAGGCTGATCACCTGGATCATGCCGTCGGCCTTGCGCGGGGTATCGGCATATTTCGCGTGGATCTCGCGCACCTTGGCGCGTGTCAGGCTGGCGACCGCCTGTTTTCCGTTCTTCTCGACGATGTCGTCAAGCGTGCGGCTGTAATAGCGCCGCGTCCCTTCGGCCTTCTTCAGATAATAGGGGTGCGCCTTGTAGGCGGTGACAAGCTCGGCCCAGGTCTGGCGGACGGGCTTCTGCACCGCTTCGGCCTTGCCCGACCTGATCGCCCAATAGGCCAGGTCGAATTCGGCCGAGTCTTCGTCGCTGGGCAAGGGAATGAACCTTTCCCGGCGCCGCCCGCCTTCGTGCCAGACGATCCGATAGTAGAGCCGGCGCTTTCCGTCCTTGGTCTTTTCGCAGACATAGGGCTTGCGGGCCTTTTTCACAGGCTGAATTCCTCGGGCGGCTTCGGCTTGTGACCCCGGACGATAGCGTCCAGATCCACGACACTCCAGCGTTCATGGGGTCCAATGCGGATCGGCTCCGGCAGGGCGCCGGCCTGGACCAGCGCCCGGAATTCGGCTGGCCGCATGTCGAGCATTCCGGCCGCCGAGCGTTCCGAAGCGAAAAGGGGGGCGAATTTGCTCATCTATCCCTGCGCGCTCCTTTCGCCGCGGTTGGGACGTCCTGCCATCGCACCATCGGGGCGGATCCGGATCGGTCGGTCAGCCATTGCCTGTAAATTGCCCTCGGTCTTGTGCTGCGGCCGGGTCTGGGACAGCGCGGCGATGCGCTTCCCGTGGGGATGTTGGCCGCGGTGATGCGACCCGGCGAAGGATGCGGCCTGCCGGCGGCGCAGGGCGGCCAGTTCAGCCGCGGTCGCGGGCTTGGCCGACAGAGGGGCGAAGGGGGCAGGCATTCCAGGTTGATGACGTGGCGCCATGTCACTTCCGGCCCTTCCGCCGGCCCTGGGCGAGTGCAGCCAGGCCCGTCAGCAGAACCGCGCCCCAGGCGATGGCCAGGGCCGCCAGCAGGGCGACGCCCCAGGCGATTGCGGCGGCGCGTGCGCCGAAGGCGATCAGGATTGCCGACAGGGCGATGCCGGTGACGAAGGCCAGGGCGAAGACCGCGCCGGCGCCCGGGCGGGGCGGGGTAGGCTCGAAGTCCTCGGGCAGGTCGAGGGGAAGCGGGGTGGTCTCGGGCTGGGGCGGGTGGTCGCGCATCGGTACGCTCCAATCGTGTCTGGGGAAGGGGCGGAAGGGCCCGGCGGCCCGCGAGGGGGCCGGCCGGGGAGGTGGCGCGCCCGGAAACGGCAGGGCACGCGGGCAGGGTGTCAGGCCATGCCGAGGGCGGATTTGTAGATCTCCAGCACCGCCTCTTCCTCGGCCAGCGTGTCGGGGTCTTTCTTGCGCAGCGCGACGATCTTGCGCATCGCCTTGGTGTCGAAACCGCGGGCCTTGGCCTCGGCCATCAGGTCCTTCTGCGCCTCGGCGATATCCTTCTTTTCCGCGTCCAGCTGCTCGTACCGCTCGATGAACTGCCGCAGTTCCTCGGCCGCAATCGCATAGGCGGCGCCCGCAACGGCGCGATCGGCGGCCGTTTCGCGCATCGGCGGCGCCTTGCGGCGCTGCCGGTCCTTGCGCTCCACCTCGGCCAGGGCCGCGGCCTGCAGGTCGATCGGGGCGATCGGGCCCTCGGCCGTGTCGGCGCGGATCATCGGCGCGACGCTCATGCGGCATCCCCGGGCGTGGGGCCGGGCCAGGGCAGGCTATGATGCCGGCTGCCATGGGCCCGAGGGTGCCGCATCGGAATGACGCGGCCGCCCCCGGCCGGCGAGTCCTGTGCGGCCCGGTGCTGGCGCAGCAGCTGCCAGCTGGTGGTGGCGAGATCCTCGAAGGCCTCGGGCGTCAGATGCGCGAAGGCCTCGGGGGCAGAGACAAAGGCCCTGGCCCAGGCGGTCGGATCTTCGGGATTGATCAGGAAAAGGCGCAAGGGAACCTCCATCGCAACGGTTGCCCGCGATCGGCCCAAGCGGGCGTCTTCGGCGGGGTGATGGAGGGGTAGATTATGGAAGAAACGTCCAGATGCAAGAGTAAAATGGAAGAAACGTCCAGTTGATATCTTGGTTTAAAGCATCCCCAGAGTCGTCCACAGGATTTGCTCAGGCACAGGTTGACATATGTGCGACTCGTTCAGCAAAAGCGAACTTTAGAGGAACACTGGGGGTGGGAGATGCTGGATCCGGGAGACAAGCTCCTGCTTTGGTGTGCGGATCGCTTTGGGATGTCGATTGATCGACTCTATCGGTCGCCGCTGTTCAGGGTAGCGATGATCTTGGTGCGCAAGGCGTCGCTGATCTTTGACAGGTCGCCGCGATAGATAAAATCCATGGTGACGCCCCATCGTTCAGAGATCGCAAACGCATGCTCTGACTTCAGGATTTTCGTGCGATCCTCTTTGCCAGGCTCAAGGTAGTTGGTGACCTTGGTGTAGCTGGAGGGGTCGATCCCTGCTGACTTTGCGAAGGCATCCTTGGTCAAGCCGGTGGTGGAGCGAAGCGCCTCCAGCCGGAAGGCGACCCCGTGCATGTCGATTTGGGGAAGGGTGCCGCGAGATTTCATGTCGCACATTTTTGCGGGTCTGGAAGAATTTACCATCGGCGTGTTTTCCACCTTGACGATCTGGAAGAATTGTCCAGATTTGTGGCATGTCTGATCTGCACACAGTCCGAGATGTCCTAGCGCTTTGGCCCTCGCGCCCCGAGATGGCGCGCGATCTGAGCGTGGTGTCGGGAGATCCGGTAAGTGCTGACCGGATCCACAAATGGGCGCAGAGCGGCGCGATCCCCGCAGGTTACCATGGGCGGATTCTGCGGGCCGCGCAGATCAGGGGGCTACCCCTGACCGCAGAGGATCTGGTGACGGTCCATGACCAGCCGGGAAAGCGTGCGGCATGAGCGTTTTGTCTCCGCGCCGATCCCCACGATGCCCCCGCGCTCTGATCGGCTTTCTGTTCCATGCGCTCGGTCTTGCACGCGCGAAGGCGCTGCGCACGGAAACAAGGTTTCCCGGTTCACGATGGGCCCCGAACGCCGCGGGGCGCGACACAGGCTCCGCGCCGGCGCTGGTCCTTCCCTTTCCCCTCACTCCGCGGGTGTTTCCCATGTCTGACCCCAAGTTTCCCGATCTGACCCTGGCGCAGGCGATCCTGAAGACGGTCGCCCATTACACGGGCCGGGTGGTGCATGGCGCCGAGGTCTACGCGTTCAGCGACTTCCTGCAGGTGACGGTCTCGCTCGCCGAAGACGGCAGCGTCGAGGTGGGTTTCGAGGACCCGAACGTGCCTGGCTCGCGGGTGGCGCCATGACTGATCGTGCGATGATCCGGGCGTTCATGTCGGGGCTGGTGGACCGGGCGGGCGGGGTTGAGGCTTCGGCGGCGCTGATCGGGGCGCGGCTGGGGGCGGATGTCTCGAAGGGCTCGATCTCCAAGCGGCTGGCCGGGCATCTGGACTGGCCGCTGGTCGAGATCATGGCGCTGGAGGATGCGGTGGGCGACCCTTGCGTGCGGCGCTGGCTGGCGCGGTCGCTGCCCGACCTGGTCGAGGGCCAGACGCTGATCCAGGCCACTGCGGACGCGGTGCGCGAACATGGCGAGGCGGTCAGCGCGGTCATGGACCTGGCCTCGGGCCGGGGCGACCGGGCGACGGC
>NZ_JAICBZ010000170.1 GCF_020179405.1 Xinfangfangia pollutisoli
AGGCCTTTTGGGCCGAGCAGGGTCAGCGGATCGACTGGATCACGCCGTTCAGCAAGGTGAAGAACACGAATTTCGACTTCGGGCAGGTGTCGATCAAATGGTATGAAGACGGCACGCTGAACGTCTCGGCCAATTGCATCGACCGCCATCTGATCGACCGGGCCGACCAGACCGCGATCATCTGGGAACCCGACGATCCGAAGACCCCGGCCAAGCATATCACCTATCGCGAATTGCTGGAGCAGACCTCGCGCATGGCCAATGTGCTGAAGGCGCATGGGGTGCGCAAGGGCGACCGGGTCGTCCTGTATCTGCCGATGATCCCCGAAGCCGCCTATGCGATGCTGGCCTGCGCGCGGCTGGGTGCCATCCATTCCATCGTCTTCGCGGGCTTCTCGCCCGATGCCTTGGCCAACCGGATCAATGACAGCGAAGCCAAGCTGGTGATCACCGCCGATTACGCCCCGCGCGGCGGCAAGAAGACGCCCTTGAAGGACAATACCGACAAGGCGCTGCTGCATTGCTCCGACCGGGTCAAATGCCTGATGGTGCGCCATACCGGCGACGAGACCCATCTGGTCGATGGCCGCGATTTCGACCTGACCGCCGAAATGGCCGCGGCCAAGCCCTATTGCCCCTATGTCGAGGTCGGCGCCGAGGATCCGCTGTTCATCCTGTACACCTCGGGCTCGACCGGCAAGCCGAAGGGGGTTGTGCATACGACCGGCGGCTATCTGGTCTATGCCGCGATCACCCATCAGCTGACCTTCGACTATCATGACGGCGACATCTTCTGGTGCACGGCCGATGTGGGCTGGGTCACCGGGCACAGCTATATCGTCTATGGCCCGCTGGCCAATGGCGCGACCACGATCATGTTCGAAGGCGTGCCGACCTTTCCCGATGCCGGCCGCTTCTGGGAAGTCTGCGCCAAGCATAAGGTCACGCAATTCTACACCGCCCCGACCGCGATCCGGTCGCTGATGGGCCTTGGCCCGGAATGGGTGGAAAAGCACGACCTGTCGTCCTTGCGCCTTCTGGGCTCGGTCGGCGAGCCGATCAACCCCGAGGCCTGGAACTGGTACAACACCCATGTCGGCAAGGGCCGCTGCCCGATCGTCGACACGTTCTGGCAGACCGAAACCGGCGGCCATATGCTGACACCCCTGCCGGGCGCGATCCCGACCAAACCGGGCTCGGCCACCAAGCCCTTCTTCGGGGTCAAGCCCGTGGTGCTGGACCCGACCAGCGCGGCCGAATTGACCGACACGGAAACCGAGGGCGTCCTGTGCATCGCCGACTCTTGGCCCGGCCAGATGCGCACGGTCTGGGGCGATCACGAACGCTTCCAGGAGACCTATTTCCAGCAATACAAGGGCTATTACTTCACCGGCGACGGCTGCCGGCGGGATGCCGATGGCTATTACTGGATCACCGGGCGGGTGGATGACGTGATCAACGTCTCGGGCCACCGGATGGGCACGGCCGAGGTGGAAAGCGCGCTGGTGGCGCATGAGAAAGTGGCCGAGGCCGCGGTGGTGGGCTATCCGCATGACATCAAGGGCCAGGGCATCTACGCCTATGTCACCCTGATGAAGGGGGTCGAGCCCACGGCGCAGCTGCGCAAGGAGCTGGAGGCCTGGGTCCGCCAGGAGATCGGCCCGATCGCCAAGCCCGACCTGATCCAGTTCGCGCCGGGCCTGCCGAAGACCCGCTCGGGCAAGATCATGCGCCGCATCCTGCGCAAGATCGCCGAGAACGATTTCGGCGCCCTGGGCGATATCTCGACCCTGGCCGATCCGTCCGTGGTCGAGGACCTGATCGAAAACCGCATGAACAAGGCCTGACCCATGCCAAACGCCCCCGTTCT
>NZ_JAICBZ010000171.1 GCF_020179405.1 Xinfangfangia pollutisoli
CCGCGCCCCGCGCCCCCCGGGCACGCAAGCCGCGCAAGCCGGCCGCCGAAACCGGCGCCGAAGGCGATGCCGCCGTTCCGGCCGGCGACGCGCCCGAAACGGCCGAGTGATCAGTAAAGCCGCGCGAGCGCGCAGAAGCGCTCAAGCGAAATCTCTTCCGCACGGGCCGTGGGGGCGATCCCTGCGGCCCGCAGCTTTTCCTCGACATCCGCACCCAAGCCTTTCAGCGACGAGCGCAGCATCTTGCGCCGCTGGTTGAAGGCCATGGCGGTGATGCGCTGCAAGGTGGCGCCGTTGCACGGATAGCGCGGCTCCTCCAGCCGCTTCAGATGCACCACCGCCGAATGCACCTTGGGCGCGGGGGTGAAGGCCTCGGGCGGCAGATGCAGCACGATCTTCGGCTCGGCCCGCCACTGCGCCAGAAGCGCCAGCCGGCCGTAATGATCCGACCCGGGCTTCGCCACGATCCGCTCGGCCACTTCCTTCTGGAACATCAGCGTCAGACTGTCCCAGAACGGCGGCCAGCTGGCCGGTGTCAGCCAGCGGATCAACAGCTCGGTCCCGACATTATAGGGCAGGTTCGCCACCACCTTGACCGGCTGGGTCAGATGCGCCGCCACATCCAGCTTCAGCGCATCGCCCAGAAGCGGCACCAGCCGCCCGGGATAATGCGCGGCGATCTGTTCCAAGGCCGGCATGGCGCGCGGATCCATTTCCACCGCCACCACCCGCCGCGCGCCCTCGGCCAGAAGCCCGCGCGTCAGCCCGCCCGGGCCCGGGCCAACTTCCAGCACATCGCAGCCGGTCAGATCGCCGGCGCAGCGGGCGATCTTGGCGGTCAGGTTCAGATCCAGCAGGAAATTCTGCCCCAGCTGCTTCTTCGCCACCAGATCATGCGCGGCGATCACCTCGCGCAGGGGCGGCAACCCGTCGATCGTTCCCATCTTCGCCGCCCTGCCTTCCTCTCTGTAAAAATATCCCGGGGGTCCGGGGGCAGAGCCCCCGGCGCTTATGCCCCGCGCGCCGCTGCCATATCGCGCGCCAGACGCAGGGCCGCAACCGTGCTGGACACATCCGCGACGCCCTGGCCGGCAATGTCATAGGCGGTGCCATGATCGGGCGAGGTACGGATGAAGGGCAGGCCCAGCGTCACATTCACCCCGCCGGCGAAGTCGATGGTCTTGATCGGGATCAGCGCCTGATCGTGATACATGCAGATCGCCGCATCATAGCCGGCCCGCGCCCTGGCGTGAAACATCGTATCGGCGGGCAAGGGGCCGCGCAGGTCGATGCCCTCGGCGCGCAGCCGCGCCAGCAGGGGCCGGATCATCCGCTCTTCCTGATCGCCCATCACCCCGCCTTCGCCGGCATGCGGGTTCAGCCCCGCCACCGCGATCCGCGGCCGCGCCAGGCCGAAATCGCGGATCAGCCCGGCCTGGGTGATGCGGATCACCGCCTCCAGCAGCGGCTCGGTCAGCGCGCCCGGCACCTCTTGCAGCGGGATATGGATCGTCGCCGGCACGACGCGCAGCTCGGGGCAGGCCAGCATCATCACCACCCGCTCGACCCTGGCCAGATGGGCGAGGTACTCGGTATGGCCGGGAAAGGCGAAATCCGCGCCGTCCTTCAGCGCCTTCTTGGTGATCGGCAGGGTGCAGATCGCCGCCGCCGCGCCGGTTTGCGCCAGGCCGACCGCGCGGTCGATCGCCGCGATCGTGCCGGCGGCATTCGCGGGCGCGGGCCGGCCGGGC
>NZ_JAICBZ010000172.1 GCF_020179405.1 Xinfangfangia pollutisoli
GGCTGGCAGGCCGAGCCGCTGCTGCGCCAGGTGCTGGCCGATCCCGCCGCGGTGGCCGAAGGCCGGCTGGGCCTGTCGGAATTCGCCCGCCGTCGGCGGCTGTTGTGGCAATCGCTCAGCGGGCGCTGGTAGGCGTGCAGGGCGGGCGGCTTAGCGCGTCTCCAGCGTCTCGGGCCGCAGCCACAGCCAGATCAGCGCCCCGCCCGCCAGCACCAGGAAGGGCAGCATCGCCATGTTGACCAGCTGCCAGCCGGCCTGAACCGTGCCGCCCGAGCAGTTCATCAGCCCGCCCGACGAGAAGCTGGCCAGGCTGACCCCGCCGAAGACGATGAAATCGTTCAGCCCCTGCAGGCGCCCGCGCTCTTCCGGCCGCTGCGCGGTGGTCAGCAGGGTCGTCGCGCCGATGAAGCCGAAATTCCAGCCGATCCCCAGCAGGATCAAAGCGATGAAGAAATTCTCAAGCTGCACCCCCGCCATGGCCACCGCCCCGGCCCCGGCCAGGATCAGCAGACCCAGCGCGATGATCTTTTCCACCCCGAAGCGCGCGATCAGATGGCCGGTGAAGAAGCTGGGCAGATACATCGCCAGCACATGCGCGGTGACGACATCGGCCGCATGGCTTTTGTCAAAGCCGCAGCCGACCACCGCCAGGGGCGACGAGGTCATCACCAGGTTCATCAGCGCGTAAGACACGGTGGCGCAGATCATCGCCACGGCAATCGCCGGGGTGCGCAGCAATTCGCCCCGGCTGCGGCCGATCTGGCTGCCGGCGACCGGCGGGCGCGGCCGCGGGATCTTCAACAGCGCAAACAGGCTCATCCCGACGATGTTCAGCGCGATCACCGCCAGATAGCTGCCCAGGAAGGGGATCACATAGGCATCCGCCGTCAGCTTCACCAGCTGCGGCCCGATGATGGCCGAGAACAGCCCCCCCGCCATGACCCAGGAAATCGCCCGCGCCCGGAACGCCTCCGAGGCGGTATCGGCGGCGGCGAAGCGGTAAAAGCCCTGCGCGCTCATGTAGGTGCCGGTGAACAGCCCGCCCAGGCAGAACAGCAGGAACGACCCGGTATAAAGCCCCCAGGCCCCGATCGCCGCCCCGAGCGCGCCCCCCAGCGCGCCCAGCGCAAAGCCCGCGGCCCGGCCGAAGCGCTGCATGAAGGCGGAAATCGGCGTCGCCGTCAGCATCGAGCCGATCACCGCCATCGAAATCGGCAGCGTGGCCCAGCAGGCATTTGGCGCCAGCGACTGGCCGGCAAGCCCGGCAATGGTGAAGACGATCGGCATCTGCGCGCCCAGAATGCCCTGGGCGGCGACCAGCACGAGAACATTGCGTTTGGCGATGGCATCGGACATGGCCGATGGCGTAGGTCTTTGAACCTGAAGCCGCAAGGGGGCAATTGCCGCATGCCGGGACGGATCATCGCAGGGCCCGAGGATCTGGCCGAGGGCGCGGCCTGGCTGGCGGCGCGCCATCCGGGCTTTGCCCGCATCCTGCCGGGGCTTGGGCCCCTGCCGCTGCGCCGCCGCCCCGACGGCTTTGCAGCCCTTCTCGATGCCATCATCGGCCAGCAGGTCTCGACCGCGTCGGCCGCGGCGATCTGCGCGCGGAT
>NZ_JAICBZ010000173.1 GCF_020179405.1 Xinfangfangia pollutisoli
CGCGCCACCAGCCGCTCCAGCGCCGCCGCCTCAAGCCGCGAGGTCAGGGCCTGAGCCGCGGGCATCGGGGCCGCGATCCGCGCCAGCACCGCGGCTTCGCGCGCAGAAAGCCCGCCCGCATTCGCCCCCGGCATCGGGATGACGAAGCGGCCATCCAGCTCTCCGGCGGTTTCGGTCGACAGCCAGCGGTCCAGCGCGCCATGCACCAGATCGGGGTGGTCCACCGCCAGAAGCGAGACCGGGATCAGCCGGCGCGGGCCCAGGCGCAGGCTGCCGGCCAGGCCTTCGGTCACCAGATGCACCTCGCTGTCGCCGCCAAGGCCGGTGGTGCGCATCGCCACCGCCTCGACCATGGTGCGCAACCCGCCGACGCGGGCGCCCTGCGGGTCGATTTCCGGCAGGCCGTCCTTCAGCAGCGCCACATCGGTGGTGGTGCCGCCGATATCGCTGACCAAGGCGTCCTTGGCGCCGGTCAGCCAGCGCGCGCCAACGATCGAGGCGGCGGGGCCGGAGAGGATGGTCTCGATCGGGCGCTCGCGCACCATGGCGGCGCTGATCAAGGCGCCATCGCCGCGCACCACCATCAAGGGCGCGGCAATGCCCAGCGCGGCCAGGTGACGCTCGCAGGCGGCGACCAGGCGGTCGATCATGCCGATCAGGCGGGCATTCAGCACTGCGGTCAGCGCGCGTTTCGGGCCGTTCAGCTGGGCCGACAATTCGTGGCTGCAGGTGACGGGACGGCCGGTCAGCCGGCGGATCGCTTCGCGCACGGCGTTTTCATGCGCGGGGTTGCGGGTGGCAAAACGGGCGGCGACGGCAAAGCCCACGACCTGAGGCGCCACCTCGGCCAGGGCGCTTTCCAGGGCGGCGAGGTCCAGCTTGGTGGCTTCCAGCCCGGCATGGCTGTGCCCGCCGGCAATGCGGATCACCGGATCGCCATGCAGCGCCTCGGCCAGGCCCGCGCGTTCCAGATCGCCCGCGTCAAAGCCGATCGCCACCAGCGCGACCCGCCCGCCCTGGCCTTCGACCAGCGCATTGGTGGCCAGCGTCGTCGACAGCGACACCAGCGCGACCTGCCCGGGCGCCACGCCCGAGGCCGCCAGCGCCGCATCCACCGCCTGGCCGATGCCCACCGCCAGGTCGTGCCGGCTGGTCAGCGCCTTGGCCGTGCCGAGAATGCGGTTCCGGGCCTCGTCCAGCACCACGGCATCGGTATAGGTGCCGCCGGTATCGACCCCCAGAAAATAGGCCATGGTCCTGCATCTCCATCCTGTCGCGCGGCTTCGGGACTAGCGCGGGGCGCGGCCGCGGTCAGGCCAGGAAGCGACGCAAGCGGGTCGCAGGCGGCAGATCGCCTTCGCGTCTCCCCCGTGTCTTCCCCGTATCAGCCGCGCGCGCGGGGCCGGCGGCGGCGGGCATGGGCGGGCGGAATGCCCAGCATGCCGCGATATTTGGCAACGGTGCGGCGTTTTCCAGCACCGTCAGCACCATCTCGATGTGGAAGTGGCTGGCATCGCAAGACATTCGCCCCCGGCTTTCATGG
>NZ_JAICBZ010000174.1 GCF_020179405.1 Xinfangfangia pollutisoli
TTGGGCGAGGCGGTTCTGGCGGCCGACTGCCGGCTCGATGCCGCGATCTGCCGGCTGGTCCTGCCCTTGGCGCAGGTCATGGCGCTGGCACCGGGCCAGGTGCTGACGCTGACCGGCGCGGCGCTGGACAAGATCACCCTGTCGGGCATCGACGGCCGGCCGCTGGCGCAGGCGCGGCTGGGCCAGCAGCGCGGCCTGCGCGCCCTGCGCCTGACCCAGACCGGCGATGCGGGCCAGGAGGCCGGCACCGGCACAGAGGCCGGGCCCGATCAGGGGATGGCGGAGGGGATCGAGGTCGGGATGGGCGGCGGGCTGGCGCTGGACGATCCGATGCAGGGCTTCCCGGCGCTGGATCTGCCGGGCGATCCCTCGGCGGCCGAAGACGGCTTTCCGATCGGGTTCGATCCCGGCGGCTTTCTGGCCACGGGCTAGGCTTTCGACCGATTGCCGAAAGACGGGCGGCAGGCCGGGCCGCCCCGTCGCGGGATCAGGCCAGCGCCAGTTCCAGCGCGCCAAACAGCGCCGCCACATCCGGCACGGTCTGGAACAGATCGCGCAGGGCCGCGGGGGCGAAGCCCTCGGCGATCACATGGTCGATCAGCGCCAGCAGCGGCTGCCAGTAGCCATCCTGATCCAGCAGCAGGATCGGCTTTGCATGCAGCCCGATCTGCGCCCAGGTCACCACTTCGAAAAACTCGTCCAGACTGCCCGCGCCGCCCGGCAGGACGACGATGGCCTCGGAATTCATGAACATCACCTTCTTGCGTTCATGCATGTCCTCGGTGACGATATAGGTCGTCAGGTCGCGCTTGCCGACTTCGGCGCGCACCAGATGGGTGGGGATCACCCCGAATGTCGCGGCCCCGGCGCCTTGGGCCGCGCGCGCCACCTCGCCCATCAGCCCCACATCCCCCGCGCCATAGACCAGCCGCCAGCCCCGGGCCGCGATGCCTTCGCCCAGAAGACGTGCCGCCAGCGCATGCGCGGGGTTGCGCCCGGGCCGCGAGCCGCAGAAGACGCAGATCGAATGCGCGGTCATGCCGAAGTCCCGATTCCTGTTGCCTTGCGCCCTGATATCGGGGTTCTTTGCACATTGTAAGCTGCGGCACAGGGCGAAGGACCGCAGAGCCGAGGGGAACGTGGGCAATGGCGAATTGGGCGTCGATAGGCGGGGCAGGCCGGGCGGGTGTGGTCGCGGTTGGAACGGCGGCCGCGGCCGGTCTGGGCTGGCTGGTCTGGGACCGGCCGCGCCCCGAACCGCCCGCGAACCTGCCCGCCGAAAGCCTGGCCGAGCCTTCCGTTCAGACGCCTGCCCAGACGCCCGCCGAGTCTTTGGCCCAGCCCGGTGCCACGGATCCCGCGCCCGCGCCTGACGCCCGCGCGGAACCCGCGGCGCAGCCTGCCGCAGAAGCCGCCCCGGCCACGCCCGACCCTGCGGCCGCGCCGCCCGCGCCGCCGCCGCCGCAGATCGGCACCTGGCTGGTCGAGGCCGATGGCCAGGCCACGATCGCC
>NZ_JAICBZ010000175.1 GCF_020179405.1 Xinfangfangia pollutisoli
CGCCCGTGCGCAAATGGCCGAAGGGCCGGGCGGTGCGTCGGCTGCGGCGCACCCCCTTGCGCCGGCACGCCGTTTCGGCGCCGACCGGCTGATCCTGATCGGCGCCTCGACCGGCGGGATCGACGCCTTGCTGCAGATCCTGGCGGCCTTCCCTGCCGATTGCCCGCCGACCGCGATCGTCCAGCATACCGGGGCGGCGTTTTCCGACAGCCTGATCCGGCTTTTCGCCCGTTGCGCCGCGGCCCGGGTCGTCACGGCGGAAAGCGGCGTGGCGCTGCAAGCGGGAACGATCATGGTCGGCGCGGGCTGCCGCGGCCATCTGACGCTGCGTCCGGGCAAGGCCCTGATCACCGAGGTGACGCCAGGCGCCCCGGTTTCAGGCCATATGCCATCGGTCGACATGCTGTTCCGCTCGGCCCTGCCGATCGCGCCCCGGGTGGCGGCGGCGCTGCTGACCGGAATGGGGCGCGACGGGGCGCAGGGTCTTCTTGAGCTGCGCCAGGCCGGGGCAAGGACGCTGGCCCAGGACGAGGCGACTTCGGTCGTCTATGGCATGCCGCGCGCCGCGGCCGATCTGGGCGCCGCCGAACGCATCGTCCCCCTGGCGCGGGTCGCACCCGAGCTTCTCGGCCTTTGCGCCGAACCGCGGATGGAGGCCGCACGTCGATGACCCACGCATCCCAGCCGCATACGACCCAGGTTGTGCAGGGCGAATTCCACATCTCGCGCGATCCGGAAGAATTGCTTTCCACGGTGCTTGGGTCCTGCGTCTCGGCCTGTATCTGGGATCCGCAGGCCGGGATCGGCGGGATGAACCATTTCCTGCTGGCCCAGTCCCAGCCCGGCGCCGCCACGGGCGATATCCGCTATGGCGTGCATGCGATGGAGGTGCTGATCAATGCCCTGCTGCGCAACGGCGCGCGGCGCGACCGGCTGCAGGCAAAACTGTTCGGGGGCGCGAAGATTGCCACCAATCTGCGCGACATCGGCGCCTCGAATGCCGCCTTCGCCCGGCAGTTCCTGCGCGACGAGGGGATTGCCTGCGTCGCCGAAAGCCTGGGCGGCACGCAGGCGCGGCGGATCACCTTCCAGCCCGCCACCGGCAAGGCGCGACAATTGCTGATCCCCAGCACCCAGGTCGAGGAAACCCTGCCCCCGCCTCGGCCCCCGCGCGCGCCCGAACGTGCAGCCACGGCGATCGAATTGTTCTGATTGCGCTTTCTGCCGGTCCCCCGGCACTGCGGCCCGGGAAAATCCTGGGCAGATGTGAAGGGCCCGCCCCCCGGTCGGGTGCGGGTGGCCGAACCCCGCCGGTTCTGGGCCGGCCTGCGCACAGACCCGATCCGGGCCGGTCGTTTTTGACAGGTCCTGGCGCGGGGCGACCACGCCGGCGGGCAGGCGCAGCGCGCCGGG
>NZ_JAICBZ010000176.1 GCF_020179405.1 Xinfangfangia pollutisoli
GGCGCAATCCGCACCCGCCGCGCTGATGCCGGCCGCCGATCTGGCCGCGCTGGATTATGACGACGAGGCCGCCCTGCCGCCCGTCGACCTGCCCGTGCCCGACAGTGCCGTCGCCAGCGCCGAGCCCGCGCCCGCCGCCGATCCGATCCCGGACGCGCCGGTCGATGAAGAGGTGCTGGCCCGGATCGCCATGGCCGAGATGGTCGATGTCGCGCCCGAGGCGATTGCCGAGATCCTGCCCGATCTGGGCACCTCGCCTGCCGAAGACCTTGCTGCCGAAGACCTTGCCGCCGAGCCTGCCGAAGCCGCCCAGCCTTCAGAGGCCGAGGACGCCGCGCTGATCGCGCTGGTCGCCACGCTGGCCGGAAATGCGGCGCAGGACGAGATCGCGCCCGCCGCCGCCCCGGACCTGCCCGCGCGCGATCCCTTCGCGCTGGACGAGGCTTTCGTCGCCGATGACGCGGTCTATGATCTGGCCGATGCGCCGGACCTGCCGCAAGACCCCGTGCTGGCGGCAGGCGATCTGAACGACGATCTGCCCGCCGCCTTGCTGGAAGCGCTGGCCGAGGCTTCCGACCCGGTCGAGGATCCGCTCGAAGCCGAAGCCGAAGCCGAAGCCGAAGCCGAAGCCGAAGCCGAAGCCGAAGCCGAAGCCGCCCCGCCGCGCAGTTTCGGCGACCTGGCCGCCCTGGCCGTGGAAGCCGATGACGATCTGGCCGAGGACCTGGCCGAAGCCGCGCCTGTCAGGGCCGAGGCTGCCGAGATGCCGGTGGTGGCCGCGCCTGTGCCGGCCGCCGCGCCCGAAGCCCCGGCTGCGGCCGAGACCCTTGCCGAACCTGTCGCCGAAGCCATCCCTGCGCCCCAGGCCGAGGAGCCTGCCGACACGGCTGAACCGCCGGCCGCGATCAACCCCGATCTCGCTGAAAAGGCGCAGCGCGCCCGGGCAAGGGTGATCAAGATCCGCCGCGCCGATGTGGCGCCGCAGCCCGGCGCCTCGGGCCCGGCCCCCGCGGCCGAGCCAGCCCTTGCAGAACCCGCAGCCGCCGATCCGGCGTCGGCCGGCAATGGCGATGCCGATGTGACGCGACTTCTGAAGCAGGCCGATGACGAGATGGCCGGCGCCGAGAACCAGCGCCGCCTGTCGGCGATCCAGCATCTGAAGGCCGCGGTTGCCGCGACCGTCGCCGACCGCCGCGCCGGCGTCGCCCCGCCCTCGGACGAGGCGCGCGCCGATCCCTATCGTGCCGATCTGGCCCGGGTGGTGCGCCCGGTGCGCCCGCGCGCGGTCGAGGGCGGCGGGCGATCCGCGCCGGTCCGCCCCGCGGGTAGACATCCGCGCCAGCATCTCGGCCCAGTCCTGGCTTTCGGTGCCGCCGGCGCCGGCGTTGATTTCAAGGAAGGTGTCA
>NZ_JAICBZ010000177.1 GCF_020179405.1 Xinfangfangia pollutisoli
TTGGTTGCGGGGGCAGGATTTGAACCTGCGGCCTTCAGGTTATGAGCCTGACGAGCTACCGGGCTGCTCCACCCCGCGGCCGTTTTCCCCGTCGGAAGGATGTCGGGGGTATTTTATTGATATCGTTTAGGGTCTCTGGTCAGGTTTGGCGGTGACCTACTCTCCCACGTCTTAAGACGCAGTACCATCGGCGTGACGGCCCTTATCGGCCGAGTTCGGGAAGGGATCGGGAGTTTAGCCGTCGCTATGACCACCAAACCGGATCAGAGACCCTGCGCCTTTTGGCGCAAGGGAGAGAACATCAGGTTCCAGTCTATGACTTCTGTCTGTTTATCGGAAGGCGAATGGCTGAGCGATTGCTCTGGCCTTGCCGTTTCCGGATCAGATCAAGCCAATCGGGCAATTAGTACCAGTCAGCTGAATGCATTGCTGCACTTACACCTCTGGCCTATCGACGTGGTCGTCTTCCACGGCCCTCAAGGGAGACCTAGTTTTGAAGGGGGCTTCACGCTTAGATGCCTTCAGCGTTTATCCTGTCCGAACATAGCTACCCAGCACTACCGTTGGCACGATAACTGGTCCACCAGTGGTTCGTTCAACCCGGTCCTCTCGTACTAGGGTCAACTCTTCTCAAGTCTCCTGCACCCACGGCAGATAGGGACCGAACTGTCTCACGACGTTCTAAACCCAGCTCACGTACCTCTTTAAACGGCGAACAGCCGTACCCTTGGGACCTGCTCCAGCCCCAGGATGAGATGAGCCGACATCGAGGTGCCAAACGATGCCGTCGCTGTGGACGCTTGGGCATCATCAGCCTGTTATCCCCAGAGTACCTTTTATCCGTTGAGCGATGGCCCTCCCACTTGGGACCACCGGATCACTATGGCCGACTTTCGTCTCTGCTCGACTTGTCAGTCTCGCAGTCAGGCTGGCTTCTGCCATTGCACTCAACGACCGATTTCCGACCGGTCTGAGCCAACCTTCGCGCGCCTCCGTTACGATTTGGGAGGCGACCGCCCCAGTCAAACTCCCCACCATGCAGGGTCCCGGACCCGGATAACGGGTCGCGGTTAGACACCAAGAAGGCGAAGGGTGGTATCTCAAGGGAGGCTCCACCGAGACCAGAGTCCCGGCTTCAAAGCCTACCACCTATCCTGCGCATCACATTCCTGGTGCCAGTGCAAAGCTAGAGTAAAGGTTCATGGGGTCTTTCCGTCTAACCGCGGGTAGTGTGCATCTTGACACACAGTTCAATTTCGCTGAGTCCACGTTTGAGACAGCGGGGAGATCGTTACGCCATTCGTGCAGGTCGGAACTTACCCGACAAGGAATTTCGCTACCTTAGGACCGTTATAGTTACGGCCGCCGTTTAC
>NZ_JAICBZ010000178.1 GCF_020179405.1 Xinfangfangia pollutisoli
GCCGCGCCGGGCGGTGGGGCGGGGATCGGCGGGGCGGCCGCCAGGCCCTCGGGCGGATCGGGGCCGTCGAACAGGCCGTGGCGGGTCTTGTCCCAGTAGAAGGGGCGGGTGATCATCTCGGCCAGCGCCTTATAGGCGGCCAGGGCGGCCAGCGGGTGATACAGATGCAGCGTCGGCACCCAAAGCGGCGACAGCCGGTGGCCGCTGCGGCGCAGCGCAACCAGCCCAAGCGTGATCGACAGCGCCTCGGCCAGCAGGAACAGCCCGACCAGCGCCGAAATGCCGCCCGGCGGCAATGCGGCCTGCAGCGGATGCGGCAGGCCCAGCGCCAGGGCCCAGAAGCTCCACAACAGGGGCGCCAGCAGTGCCTGCAGGACCGAGCCCAGGACCATGACCTGAAACCCCAGAAAGCGCCAGGCCCCCAGCTGGCGCCACAGCAGAACCGGATCGCGCGTATGCACGATCCAGGTCATCATATAGCCCTTGATCCAGCGCGAGCGTTGCTTGATCCAGGCGATCGGCCGGCAATTCGCCTCTTCCGCGGTGACGGTGTCGATCAATTCGGTGCGGTAGCCGTGCCGGGCCAGGCGGATGCCCAGATCGGCATCCTCGGTCACGTTATGCGCGTCCCAGGCGCCCAGCTTTTCCAGAACGCTGCGGCGGAAGAACAGCGTCGTGCCGCCCAGGGGCACGGCCAGGCCCAGCCGGGCGATGCCGGGCAGGATCAGCCGGAACCAGCCGGCATATTCCAGCGTGAAACAGCGCGACAGCCAGTTGGTGCGCGGATTGTAATAATCCAGCACACCCTGCAGGCAGGCGACATCCGGGCCGCGGGCATGAAACCGCTCCACCACCTTGCGGATCTGGTCGGGCTCTGGCGCGTCTTCGGCGTCATAGATGCCGACGATGCTGCCCCGGCAATGGTCCAGCGCCAGGTTCAGCGCCCGCGGCTTGGTCTTGATCCGGCCCGGGGGCGCGCGGATCACCCGCATCCAGGGCGGCAGATCGGCGGCGTCCAGGGCGGCGGCGGTGACCTGATCCTCGGCCTCGACCACCAGAATGACATCCAGCAGATCGCGCGGATAATCCAGCCGCGACAGGCGCCGCACCAGTCGGGCGGCAATATCGGCCTCACGGTACAGCGCCACCAGAAGCGAGACTTCGGGCAGGCGGGCGATGCGCGGCGCGGGCGGCTCGGGCGGGGCGGGGGCCAAAGCGGCCAGGGTGGCGGCCAGTTTCAGCGCCATGCCCAGAACCAGCGCCAGAACCGCCGCGCCCAGCGCCAGCAGAACGGCCGCGCGCGGCGCCAGGATCAGAAGCGCCAGCGCCAGCAGCGCCAGCAACGCCACCGCGGCAGA
>NZ_JAICBZ010000179.1 GCF_020179405.1 Xinfangfangia pollutisoli
CACCTGCCCGCCCGGCGCCACGACCACCGCGCCCACCGGCACCTCGCCCCGCGCCGCCGCCGCCCGCGCTTCTTCCAGCGCGATCGCCATGAAGGATCGGAACCCGCTCATTGCCTCTTCATCCCGGCTCCAATACTCTGCATCGTCCGGGGGTGCCGAACCCCCGGGGCTCAGCGCCCGCGTGAAAGGTTCCCCCGGATGGCCGACAAATCAACCCCCAAGGCGCCGCAGGGCGCCGCGCCGGACGGCGAACGCATCGCCAAGGTGCTGTCGCGCCGCGGCATCGCCTCGCGCCGCGAGGCCGAACGGCTGATCGAGGCCGGCGAGGTCACGGTCAACGGCAAGCGCATCGACAGCCCGGCGCTGAACGTCACCGCGAAGGACCGGATCACCATCTCGGGCCAGCCCCTGCCCGAGGAAGAGCCCTCGCGGCTGTGGCTGTATTACAAGCCCGAGGGGCTGGTGACTTCGGCCTCGGATGAAAAGGGCCGCGATACGGTGTTCGACCATCTGCCCGAGGACATGCCCCGGGTGATGTCGATCGGCCGGCTTGACCTGAATTCCGAAGGGCTTTTGCTCTTGACCAATGATGGCGCGCTGAAGCGGCGGCTGGAACTGCCCTCGACCGGCTGGCTGCGCAAATACCGGGTGCGGGTGAACGGCAATCCGGTCGATCCCGATCTGGATCCGCTGCGCAAGGGAATCGTGGTGGATGGCGAGACGTTCCAGCCCATGCATGTGGTGCTGGACCGGGTGCAGGGCGCCAATGCCTGGCTGACCGTGGGCCTGCGCGAAGGCAAGAACCGCGAGATCCGCCGGGCGATGAACGCGATCGGGCTGTATGTGAACCGGCTGATCCGCGTCTCGTACGGGCCGTTCCGGCTGGGCGACCTGCAGCCCGGCCAGGTCGAGGAAGTGCGCGCCCGCGTGCTGCGCGACCAATTGGGCGAAGGCGGCGAGACCGAGGCCGAGGCGCCGAAACCCGCGGCCCGCGCCGGGCGTCCGGCCCGACCGGGTGGCAAGCCCGCGGGGAAGCCTGCGGGGAAGCCCGCGCCGCGCGGTGAGGGCCGGGGCGACGCCCGTGCCGACGCGCGCCCGAACGAACGGCCGAACGCACGGCCGGGGGCCAAGCCCGCCGGCGCGCCGCGCAAATCCGCGGGCGGGGCCGCCCTGCCCCGGCCGGCAAAGCCCGGCGACGGGGT
>NZ_JAICBZ010000018.1 GCF_020179405.1 Xinfangfangia pollutisoli
GCCGGTCGTGGTGATCGCCGGCGGCGGCCATGTTCGCCGCGACTGGGGCGTGCCCGCCGTTTTGGCCCAGGCCGCGCCCGGGCTGCGGCTTCTGTCGGTCGGCCAGCTTGAGGCCGCCCCCGATGCCGCCCCCGCAACCGCCCCCGCGACTGCCTCCGACCCGGCCCTGCCCTATGACCTTTGGCTGATCACCCCGCCCGCGCCGCGCGACGATCCCTGCGCGGCCTTCTCGGGCGGTTGAGTTTCCCAGCCGCTGCCCCTAGGGTCCGGGGCCAGGCCGGAGGGGTTCGATGCTGCGCGACAGACGCATTCTGCTGATCATCGGCGGCGGGATCGCCGCCTACAAGGCGCTGGACCTGATCCGCCGCCTGCGCGAGCGGGGGGCGAAGGTCCGTGCCGTGATGACGCCGGCCGCCCAGGAATTCGTGACGCCGCTTTCGGTGGGGGCGCTGACGGCGGATCACGTCTTCACCGGGCTGTTCGACCGGCAGGATGAACAGGATGTCGGCCATATCCGCCTGTCGCGCGAGGCCGATCTGATCGTGGTGGCGCCGGCCACCGCCGATCTGATGGCCAAGCTGGCGCAGGGGCTGGCGGGCGATCTGGCCAGTGCCGTCCTGCTGGCCACCGACAAGCCGGTGCTGATGGCGCCGGCGATGAACCCGCGCATGTGGGCCCATCCCGCGACCCGGCGCAACCGCGCCACGCTGGCGGGCGATGGCGTCTTGTTCGTGGGCCCGGGACGGGGCGAGATGGCCGAGGCGGGCGAGGCGGGCGAGGGGCGGATGGCGGAACCGCTGGAGATTGTCGCGACGGCCGAGGCCGCGCTGGGCGGCGGGGTGCTGGCGGGAAAGCATGTGCTGGTGACCTCGGGTCCGACGCATGAGCCGATTGATCCGGTGCGCTATATCGCCAATCGCTCGTCGGGGGCACAGGGCACGGCGCTGGCCGCCGCGCTGCGCGATCTGGGCGCGCGGGTGACCTTCGTCACCGGCCCGGCCACGGTGCCGCCGCCCGGCGGTGTCGCGGTGGTGCGGGTGGAAACCGCGGCGCAGATGCTGGCGGCGGTCGAGGCGGCCTTGCCGGCCGATGCCGCGGTGATGGCGGCGGCGGTGGCGGATTGGCGGGTGGCCAATGCTGGCGCGCAGAAGATGAAGAAAGACGGCTCGGGCAAGGCGCCGGCGCTGGAATTTGCCGAAAATCCCGACATTCTGGCCCGTGTCTCGAAGGGCCAGCCGCGGCCGCGTCTGGTGGTGGGCTTCGCGGCCGAGACCGAAACCGTCATCGCCCATGCCACGGCCAAGCGGCTGCGCAAGGGCTGCGACTGGATCGTCGCCAATGATGTCAGCCCGGCGACCGGGATCATGGGCGGGGCCGAGAATGCGGTGACGCTGATCACCGATGCCGGGGCCGAGACCTGGGAACGGATGGGCAAGGATGCCGTGGCGCGCCGTCTGGCCGCCCGGATCGCCGAGGCCCTGGCATGAGCGGCGCAAAATTCTGGCAAGAATTTTGCCCGGAATTTTCGAAAATTCCGGGGCCCCGGCCATGACCGTGGTGATCCAGCTTCTGCGTGAACCCTGGGCCGATCCCGAGATCGCCTTGCCGCAGTACCAGACCGCCGGGGCGGCGGGCGCCGATCTTTGCGCGAATTTCCCGCCCGAGACACGGGCCGAGGGGCTGACGCTTGCGCCCCTGCAGCGCGCGATCTGCCCGACAGGGCTGCGCCTGGCCATTCCCGATGGCTATGAGATGCAGATCCGCCCGCGCTCGGGCCTGGCCACGCGGCATGGCATCACCCTGCCCAACACGCCCGGCACGATCGACAGCGATTATCGCGGGCCGCTGGGCGTGGCCCTGGTGAACCTGGGGACCGAGCCCTACACGATCCGCCATGGCGACCGGGTGGCGCAGGCGGTGATCGCGCCGGTGATCCGCGCCGCCTGGGCGGTGGTGGATGCGCTGGACGCGACCGAGCGGGGCGAGGGCGGTTTCGGCTCGACCGGGAAGCGGTAGGGGCGGGCGATGGGCGGCTTGCTGGGCTTTGCGCTGATCTCGGGCCTGGCGCGCTGGCGCGGCTGGCCGGCGGGCTTGTATCTCGCACTGCTGGCGCTGTGGTGGGCGGCGCTGGTTCTTCTGACCACGCCGCGGCTGGGCCTGCCGCAGGCGGCCGAATTCCTCGGCGGCAATGTCGTGCTGTGGCTGCTGCTGGGGCCATTGGCGGCGCTGGTCCTGGCCTATCACGCCCTGCTGCGCCGCCTGCGGGCACGGGCGCTGCTGCGGGTGCCGCCTCAGGCCTCTGCCACAGCAGCCCCCCCCGCGGCGCCCGCTGCCGCCTTCTCGGACGCCGAACTGACCCGCTATGCCCGCCATATCTTCCTGCGCGAAATCGGCGGGCCCGGGCAGAAGCGGCTGAAGGCCGCCAAAGTGCTGGTGGTCGGGGCGGGGGGCTTGGGCTCGCCCGTGCTTCTGTATCTTGCGGCCAGCGGGGTGGGCACGATCGGGGTGATCGACCCCGACCGGGTCGAGGCCTCGAACCTGCAGCGCCAGGTGATCCATGCCGAAGACCGCATCGGCCTGCCCAAGGTGGTTTCCGCCGAGCAGGCGATGCGGGCGCTGAACCCGCATATCGCCGTGCGGCCCTATTTTCAGGCGCTGGACGAAACCACAGCCGCCGATCTGATTGCCGAATACGATCTGGTGCTGGACGGGACCGACAATTTCGACACGCGCTATCTGGTGAACCGGGTCTGCGCGGCCCTGGGCACGCCGCTGATCGCCGGGGCGATCACCCAATGGGAAGGGCAATTGTCGCTTTGGCATCCGGCCTCGGGCGGGCCCTGCTATGAATGCGTCTTCCCCACCCGCCCCGCGCCCGGCATGGTGCCGACCTGCGCCGAGGCGGGCGTCGCAGCGCCCCTGCCGGGCATTCTGGGCGCGATGATGGCGATGGAGGCGGTGAAGCATCTGACCGGGGCGGGCGAAACGCTGCGGGGCCGGCTGCTGATCCAGGATGCGCTTTACGCCGAGACAAGGGTGATCGCGGTGAAGAGGCGCGCCGATTGCCCGGTCTGCGGCGGGCATTAGGCCCGCCGCAGCCTCGCCGCCTGCCGATTTTCGACGAAAATCGGCGCCCGCTTGCCAGTGGCGCGCCCACCGGGCTAACTGGGGCCAGTCAAACGGGAGCCTGACCCATGAACCTTTCCGCAGCCTTCGGCGCGGCCGCGCTGTCTTTCGCCGCCCTGTCCGCCTTTTCCGCCGCCGCGCAGGATCTGCCCGATCTTGCCGGGCGCGAAGTGGTGGTCGTCACCGAAAACGCCTATCCGCCGCTGCAATTCGTCGATGCCTCGGGCGCGGCGGTGGGCTGGGAATATGACGCCATGGCCGAAATCGCCAAACGGCTGAACTTTACGGTGAAATACGAAAACAGCTCGTGGGATGCGATGATCCCCGCCGTGGCCGAGGGCCAGTATGATCTGGGCATGACCGGCATCACCATCACCGATGAACGCAAGGGCCAGGTCGATTTCTCGGACAGCTACATGACCTCGGAATCGGTCATGCTGGTGCGCGGCGACGAGACGCGGTTCACCGATGCGGCCAGCTTCAACGCCGATGCCGATCTGCTGATCGGCGCCCAGCCCGGCACGACGCCCTTCTATACCGCGGTCTATTCGGTGCTGGACGGCAACGAGGCCAATCCGCGCATCAAGCTGTTCGAAACCTTCGGCGCTTCGGTCGAGGCGCTGAAGGCGGGCGATGTCGATCTGGTGCTGACCGATTCCACCGGCGGCGCGGGCTATGTGGCGGCCTCGGGCGGGGCGCTGAAGATCGTGGGCGCGCCGCTGGGCACCGAGGAATTCGGGTTCATCCTGCCCAAGGGCTCGGACCTGGCGGGGCCGATCAATGCCGCCATCGCCGCGTTGAAGGCCGATGGCACCTTCGAGGCGCTGAACAAGAAGTGGTTCCTTGATTATGCGATGGGCGGCTGAGGCGCGGATCGGGGAATGACGGAACGCTGACGGGACGATGATCCCGCAACCGAAGGCCGATGGCGATTTTCCCTGGTGGCTGGTGATCCTTGCGGTCACCGGCCTGTGGCTGTTCTGGGAAGTGCTGTCCGAGGCGCATTATGCCGCCGCGCTGGCGACGCTGGCCAAGGGCATTGGCGTGACCATTGCGGTTGCGCTGATCGCCTATGCCGGGGCCTGCGCGCTGGGGCTGGGGCTGGCGCTGATGGGCCTGTCGCGGCATCTGGTGCTGCGCCAGGCGGCGCGGCTGTATATCGAGGTGATGCGCGGCGTGCCGATCATCGTCTTGCTTCTCTATGTGGCCTTCGCGCTGGCGCCGACGCTGGTCTGGGCGGTGAACCAGGTCGCCGGGCAGGAAATCTGGCGGCCGCGCGACTTTCCCCTGATCGCGCGGGCGGTGATCGCGCTGATGCTGGCCTATTCCGCCTTCCTGGCCGAGATCTTCCGCGCCGGGCTGCAGGCGGTGGAAAAGGGCCAGATCGAGGCGGCGCAGGCGCTGGGCCTGAACCGCCGCCAGCGCTTTCGCCATGTGGTCTTCCCCCAGGCGCTGCGGATGATCCTGCCGCCCCTGGGCAATGATTTCGTGGCGATGGTGAAGGACAGCTCGCTCGTCTCGGTGCTGGGCGTGGCCGACATCACCCAATTGGCCAAGATCACCGCGGCCGGCAATTTCCGCTATTTCGAGACCTATAACGTCGCGGCCCTGCTGTATCTGGTGATGACGATCAGCCTGTCGCTGCTCTTGCGCCGGTTCGAGGCGAAGATGCGGGCGCGGTAGGGGAGGGGGCCGTCAGCGCCCCGCCGCCGCGGCGTGTCGCGGGGGCCGCAGGCGGGGAAGGCGATCCATCATTCTTTGGGGAATGGTGGGTGACCCTGCGGACTGTGTGTGCATCCCAGCAGCCCCGTTCGCTGAATGAGGATCGGGCAGGGGCTAATTTCCTTTCGTCCTGTTCGCTATCCAGATCAGTCACCCGGCTGCAGGCCCCGGTTGCAGCGCATAGAGCCGCGTTGCGCCGGGGTCTCTATTCCTCATCCTTCTTCGCGGCTGACGACCCTTTGCCGATTGCAACACCCGCTGTAAACGTAAACGCGGTTCCAACCAGTTTTAGTGCGTCGGCAATCCAAGGGCGTTCCACCGCAGTTCCTAGAAAGAAAAGGACCAAAAGCAGACCCAGCAACGCGACCGAAAGTATGATCGAAGCAGCGTGGCCTTTGTCGTCGGTTCCGTATTCGATTCCCCACCTGCAAAAGCGGAACACCTGATGTGGGGCGCCATTTGGTATGAATGGAGGCCAAGTTTTCGTATATTTATCAGGAGCTTCCGAGTTTACGGCCAGCGGCGGCAAGACAACGGTAAGGTCTTCCTTAGGCTTGTCTTGAGGCAACCAGCTTCCCCTTGAATACATCGCGAATTACTTCGACAGGGATCAAAGGTTTATCCGATAGATCACCATCGTGAAGGTCTTTGATGATTGTCCAAGGCTCACCCGGCGCATGGGTGGCGTTCGATAAAGCGATGCCGGTAAATGGTTTATGCACATCCCAAGTCTGCTTCAGGAACGACATAACTTCCTCGTTCGGAGGTTGCGGCTTCGAAATTCTGAAATCTAGTAAGGAAGTTCCGGTCTTGGTGATGGTGGTTGCGCGTTGATGCGTGATTGGATCGCGACCAGCAGACTTGAAGTCGCCGTATATTTCACGAACAACCGGCCCCCACGGCCACGCATAGACGTCTTCTTCGAACAGGGGGGTGTCCTTCTGCGCCAGCCACCAAGCTTGCGCATAGAAAACGAGCTTATACAGCTTCATTTGGTCAATGCGGGGGAAATTCCCGCTATCGGCAGCTTGGAGATCAAGGAAGGCGTTGGCCACAGCCGCCGCCGAAGTCGGGGCAGAACTGCTAGTCATTTTTACCTCCAATCAAGGGGTGAGTTATGCACAACTTACCCACAGTGTAGCATAGTTTGTTTACAGATGGTGTTTGCCTATCGCAATTGTCAAGATTTCCGGAAAACAGCCTGCCCAAGCGCCTGCATCTGGGTTTCGACGTTGGATCTAGGCATTTGTTGGAACGGCGTCAGGAAAACCACTCATTCCTCCAAGATATTGAGTTTACTTAAAATATCTTGGGGAATGGTGGGTGACCCTGGAATCGAACCAGGCATGGGTCGCCCCGGCGGAGTTACAGTCCGCTGCCGCACCTTGCAGCTCGTCACCCGACGGGGCGGGGTGTAGCCGGGGGCCCGCGGGGCGTCAAGGGTGTTTTGCTTGTGTTTTGCAAGCCTTTGGCGGCCGGGTTTTCCGGTGGCTTCGGCGGCCCCTTCTGCAGGCCTGGGCACGCCGGCGGGCGGGGGGCGCCTGCACCGAGGCGGCTTTGCCCGCCGCTCGGGGCCTTGCGCTGGGCAGGGACTTGCAGGGCGCGGGGTTTCCGCGCATTCAGGGGCGAACGGAAAGGATATGCCGATGAAGAAGCCGGCCTGGGTCGTCGACAAGGAACGCGCCAAGCGCGCCGAGGCGAAAGAGACGGTCTGGCTGTTTGGCCTGCATGCCGTGCGCGATGCCTTGGAAAACCCGCAGCGCGAGAAGCTGCGGCTGATCATCACCAAGAACGCACTCGACAAGCTGGACGCGGCGGTGGCCGCCTCGGGGCTGGAGCCGGAACTGGTCGATCCGCGCAAGTTTGCCGCGCCGATCGACGAAGGCTCGGTCCATCAGGGCGTGGCGCTGGAAGTGCGGCCCCTGAACTGGGGCAGTCTGGAAGATGTGGCGGTCTCGGGGCGGGGGGCGCCGCTCGTTGTGCTGCTCGACCGGGTGACCGACCCGCATAATGTGGGGGCGGTCCTGCGCAGTGCCGAAGTGTTCGGCGCGCGGGCGGTGATCGCGCCGCGCCATCATTCCGCCCCGGAAACCGGCGCCCTGGCCAAGACCGCCAGCGGCGCGCTGGAGCGGCAGCCCTATCTGCGGGTGACGAACCTTTCGGAAGCGATGAGCGCCCTGCGCGAGGCCGGCTATCTGCTGATCGGGCTGGATGGTGCGGCGCCGCTGATGCTGTCCGAGGCGCTGGACCAGGCCGGCACGCGGCCGGTCGGGCTGGTTCTGGGCGCCGAGGGCCCCGGCTTGCGCGAAAAGACCCGCGAGACCTGCGATCTTCTGGCGCGCATTCCCTTTGCCGGCGGCTTCGGCAGCCTGAACGTGTCGAACGCCGCCGCGGTCTCGCTTTACGCGGCCGCCACACACGCCGGCGTGAAGCCGTGATCACGAATGCGCGACACGGCTTTTAATCCGGCATTAGGGCTTCCATGTAACAGTACACAGGCACGGGACCCGGAACCCCCGTCCTTGATTCACTGTCCCTCGTTCCGCGACTTGGCGCCCGGCCCTTTGGCCTGGGCGCCTTTTTCTTTCTGGAGGTGATCATGGCGCATGATGTGACACAGGCTGCGGACAGCGGCGATGCCGCGCTGCGGGCGATCCTGGGCGGGGTGCGGCTGATCGCGCTGGTCGGCTGGTCGCCCAAGCCCGACCGGCCCAGCCATGGCGTGGCGGCCTATCTGGCGCGGCGCGGCTATCGGGTGATCCCGGTCAATCCGGGCCAGGCCGGGCAGCAGGCGCTGGGCGAGACCGTGCGGGCCTCGCTGGCGGACGTGGCCGAAAAGGACGGGCCGATCGACATGGTCGATATCTTCCGCCGCAGCGACGAGGCGGGGGCGGTGGTGGATGAGGCGATTGCGCTGGGCGCCAAGGGCGTCTGGATGCAGCTGGGCGTGATCGACCAGGCCGCGGCGGCACGGGCGCGGGCGGCGGGGCTTTGGGTGGTGATGAACCGCTGCCCGGCGATCGAGATTCCGCGGCTTGGGCTGTAGGGCGCGATTTTTCGACGAAAAATCGCAGCGGCGCCCGCGGGTCAGCCGCGGGCGGCCTTTTCGGCGATGCCGGATGTGCCCTCGCGCCGCGTCAGTTCCGCCTCGACATCGGCCAGCGTCACATCGCGGGCGGCCAGCATCACCAGCAGGTGAAAGATCACATCCGCCGCCTCGGCGGTCAGCTTCGCGCGGTCGCCCTTGACCGCCTCGATGATCGCCTCGACCGCCTCTTCGCCGAATTTCTCGGCGCATTTCTCCGGGCCCTTGGCCAGCAGCTTGGCGGTCCAGGATGTGTCGGGATCGGCCGCCTTGCGGGCGGCGATGGTGGCGGAAAGGCGAGCAAGCGCGCTCATGTCAGCCTCATCGGAATGCCGGCGGCGGCCATATGGGCCTTGGCCTGGCCGATCGTATAGGTGCCGAAATGGAAGATCGACGCGGCCAGCACCGCCGAGGCGTGGCCTTCGGTGATGCCCTCGACCAGATGGTCCAGCGTGCCGACGCCTCCGCTTGCGATCACCGGCACGTCCACCGCATCGGCAATGGCGCGGGTCAGGGGCAGGTTGTAGCCGCCCTTGGTGCCGTCGCGGTCCATCGAGGTCAGCAGGATCTCGCCCGCGCCTTTCGCGGCCACCGTGCGGGCAAATTCGACCGCGTCGATGCCGGTGGCCTGGCGGCCGCCATGGGTGAAGATCTCCCACCGTCCCGGCGCCACGGTCTTGGCGTCGATGGCCACGACGATGCACTGGCTGCCGAAGCGGTCGGCGGCTTCGGCCACCACATCGGGGTTGGCCACCGCGGCCGAGTTGAACGACACTTTGTCGGCACCGGCCAGCAGCAGCGCCCGCACATCGGCATGGCTGCGCACCCCGCCGCCCACGGTCAGCGGCACATAGATCTGTTCCGCCGTGCGGGTGACCAGATCGAACATCGTGCCGCGGTTTTCATGCGTGGCGTGGATGTCGAGGAAGCAGATCTCGTCGGCGCCCGCGCGGTCATAGGCCTTGGCGGCCTCGACCGGGTCGCCCGCGTCGATCAGGTTCACGAAATTCACGCCCTTGACGACGCGGCCATCGGCCACGTCAAGGCAGGGGATGAGACGGGTCTTCAGCATGGGCCGTGCATGAACCCGAAGCGGCAAAAAGGCAAGAGCGGCTCAGCCGCCGATGCGCCGCACCGCGCCGCGCACGATCAGGATATGGAAGGGCATCACCAGAAGCAGATAGGCCCGGCCCCACAGATTATGCGGATGCACCCAGGTCGACAGATAGATCCGCGCCCCCTGGCGCAGCACGGCGATGCGGAAATTCAGATGCCGGTCGTCAAAGCCCAGCACGCATTCGCCGGGATCGTCCTTCTGGACCGGGAACAGGCCCAGCGCCTCGGCGCCGCGCGGGGCCGCGGTCTGCAGCCCGAAGGGCCGCACCAGCGCATGGCGCAGCGCCAAAAGCGCCCGGGCCCAGCGCGGCATCTGCAAGCCACGCTCGGCCGCGGCGCGGGGCGACAGCGGGCTTTCGACGGAATAGCAATCCAGGAAATCGCCGGGCCGGTGCATGGACCAAAGGCTGGAGGCGGACGGCAGCGGGTCGGTGCGGATCTGGGCGGACATGCGGGCAGGGTGACAGGGCCGGGAGGCAGGCGAAAGACGGCATCTCGCCGCGCCCCGTCGCCCCGGCGCGCCCCGGCGCCCCGTTCAGCCCCAAAGCCGCGGTTCGGCGAATTCCAGCGAATTCCCGGCCGGGTCGCGGATATAGATCGAGCGCGGCGGCGTGCCCGCATGGCCGGGCCAGTCGACCACCGACTCAATCGTGACGCCGGCGGCTTCCAGCCGCGCCTGCCAGCGCGCCAGATCGTCGCGCGTGGCGGCAAAGCACAGATGGCCCGGCCCGCGCGTGCCATGCGCGGGCACGGGCAGGCGGCCCGCCGGGGCGGGAATCTCGGTTTCGGCGGGGTTGAAGACCAGAAGGATGCCCGCACCCACGCGGAAGAACAGATGCCGGCCGGGTTGTTCGCCGATCAGCTCCAGCCCCAAAATCTCGGTATAAAAGGCGCGGGCCGCGTCAAGATCGGCGGCATAAAGCGCGGATTCCAGGATGGCGGTGGGCCGAAGGTCTTGCGGGCGCAGGTCTTGCGAGGTCGGGTCTTGGGTCATGGCCCCAGCCTGCGCCAGGGGGCATCCGGGGTCAACCCGGCCGGCCCGGCGTCAGCCGCCGCCGCAGCGCTTGCAGGCGCGGAAGCCCGCCGCCTCGGCCGCGGCGCGGCTGTCAAGGATGCGCAGGTTCTGCCGCAGCGGCCGGCCGGGGCAGCCGTCGCGGCAATGAATGCCGGTCGTCGCCACCGCCCAGACCAGGCCGGTCCGGTCGCCCGCCTGAAAGGCCGCCCATTCGGAATCGCTTACCGCGCGCCCCGCGTGGCGCCGCGCCACTTGTCCAACCATATGCCGATCCTTCCCTGCATTGCCATCAGCCCCAAGGCGATCAGCAGGAAGCCGGCCAGATGCCGGGGCCGCAGCGCCTCGCCCAGAAAGATCCCGCCCAGGGCCGCGGCGCTGACCGGGATCAGAAAGGTCACCAGCGACAGGTTCGTCGCCCCCGCACTGGCCAGCAGGCGGAAAAAGATCAGATAGGCCAGCGCGGTGGACAGGGCCGCCATCGCCGCCACCGCCGCCAGCGGCGTGAGGCCCGGCCATTCCATCTGCCAGGGGCGATCCTGGGCCAGCCACAGCGGCAGCAGCAGAAGGCTGGCCGCGGTGACCTGGCCGAAGGCCGTGGCCAAAGGCGGCACGCCCATGCGCTTGAAGCGCCGACCCCAGATCGCCGCCAGCCCATAGCTGAAGGCCGCGCCCAGACAGGCCAGGATCGCCAGCGCCTCGCCTCCGGCCGCCCCGCCCACCATGACCGAGACCCCGGCCAGCCCGCAGACCAGGCCCAGGGCCTTCTGCGGGGTGATCCGTTCGTCGGTGGTGAAAAGATGCGCCAGGACCACCGTCCAAAGCGGCGTCGTGGCGTTGACGATCGCGGCCAGCGCGCCGTCGATCCGGCCCTGCGCCAGGGCGAACAGCGTGAAGGGCAGGGCCGAGTTCAGCGCCCCCATCACCAGAACCGCCCCCCAGGCCCGCCGCGGCAGGCCCTGGCCGCGCAGCGCCAGCACGGCCCCCAGGATCAGCGCCGCCAGCGCCACCCGGCCGAAGACCACGCTCAAGGGCGGCAGGTCGCGCAGGGCCAGCGCCACGAAGAAGAACGAGCCGCCCCAGAGAAGCGACAGCAGCAGAAGCAGGGCCCAGTCGGTGCGGCGCATCGGTGTCTCCTTCGCGCCTGTCCTGCCAGACCCGGGCCGCGAGGGCGACCCGGAATCTGCGCTTCCCGAGCGAAAGCCCGCGCCGCGGTTACTTGACCCGCGTCCAGGTGCCGCCATCGCGGCAGATGCCGATCACGCAGCCATAGACCTTCAGCGTATTGCCCGAGAGATCCATTTCCGAATTGTAGGTCTTGTCGCGGTCGGGCGACCAGATCTTGCCATCGTCATAATGACCGCCCTCATAGGCGACCATGTCCCAGACGATGCGCTTGCCCACATTCGGGCTTTCGATCTGCTTGCCCGCGCCGTCGAAGGCCTTGACCAGCGTGCCGCAGAAGGCAGCGCCGCAGGGCTTGATCTGGACATGGCCGAAATTGCCGTTGTCGTCGGGCTTGGTCTTCCAGGTGCCCTCGATCGGGTCGGCAAGCGCCGCCGTGCCCAGGCAGGCCAGCGCCATGGCCAGTGCGAATGTCTTCATCGGATCCTCCTCCGCTGATGTCTCCTCGGGGAGAATCCTTTGCGCCCTTGGCCCCGCCGATCAAGCGTGACGTGGGGTCGGGTGGCGGGTCGGGTGCGGGGCCGGGTGCGGGGCCGCGCGCCTCGGGCCGATCCGCGCCCCCTTGGCTTGGCCCGCCGCCCGTGCCAAAGACCGCCCAAAGCCGCAAGCCGCAAAAGGGGAAGCCCGATGATCCTTTATCCCGCCATCGACCTGAAAGACGGCCAATGCGTGCGCCTGTTGCGCGGCGAGATGGAGGCGGCGACCGTCTTTGGCGACGATCCGGCCGCGCAGGCGGCCAAGTTCCAGGCGGCGGGCTGCCGCTGGCTGCATCTGGTCGATCTGAACGGCGCCTTTGCCGGCCAGCCGGTCAATGCCGCCGCGGTCGAGGCGATCCTGGCGCGCATCTCGGTGCCGGCGCAACTGGGCGGCGGGATCCGCGACATGGCGACGATCGAGATGTGGCTGGAAAAGGGCCTGGCGCGGGTCATCCTGGGCACGGTCGCGGTGGAGAATCCCGATCTGGTGCGCCAGGCGGCGCGGGCCTTTCCGGGCAAGGTGGCCGTGGGGATCGACGCGCGCAAGGGCCGCGTCGCCACCAAGGGTTGGGCGACCGAGACCGGTGTGATGGCCACCGACCTGGCGCGCAGCTTCGAGGATGCGGGCGTGGCCGCGATCATCTACACCGATATCGACCGCGATGGCGCCATGCAGGGCCCGAATATCGAGGCGACCGAGGCGCTGGCGCGGGCGGTGACGATTCCGGTCATCGCCTCGGGCGGGGTGTCGCGGCTGGCCGATCTGATCGCGCTGCGCGAGACCGGGGTCATCGCCGGGGCGATCTCGGGCCGGGCGCTGTATGACGGGGCGATCGACCTGGCCGAGGCGCTGGCGGCGCTGGGCTAAGCGGCAAACCTCGCCCCCGGCCTTAGCCGAAGACCGACCAGCCGGTTTCGCGCGCCAGCCGCTCCATCGCCAGCGTGCCCAGATGCGAATTGCCGCGCGCGTTCAGCCCCGGCGACCAGGTGGCAATGGCGGCCCGGCCCGGGGCGATGGCCAGAATGCCGCCGCCCACGCCCGATTTGCCCGGCAGGCCGACGCGATAGGCGAATTCGCCCGATCCGTCATAATGGCCGCACATCATCATCAGCGCATTGATCCGCCGGATCCGCGCCGGCGAGACCAGCCTTGGCCCGCCCGGCGCGCCGGTCAGGAACAGCCCGGCCCGGGCGAGCTGCGCGCAGCTCATCTCGACCGCGCATTGATGCACATAGGTGCCGATGGTCAGCGCGGCGGGATTGCGCAGATTGCCATGCGCCGCCATGAACTCGGCCAGGGCGATGTTCCGATGCGCCGTCGCCTGTTCGCTGGCCGCCACCGCCTTGTTGATGTGAATGTCGTCATCGGCCGCGGCCAGGCGGATGAAGCGCAGCAACTCGCCCAGAACCTCGCGCGGCTGGTGGCCGGCCAGGATCGCATCGGTCACCACCAGCGCGCCGGCATTGACGAAGGGATTGCGCGGGATGCCGTTCTCATGTTCCAGCTGCAGGATCGAGTTGAAGGCATGGCCCGAAGGCTCGCGCCCGACCCGCAGCCACAGCTGATCGCCCAGCCGCCCCAGCGCGATGGCCAGGGTGAAGACTTTCGAGATCGACTGGATGCTGAAGCCCTGATCGGCATCGCCCGCCCGCAGCACCTGCCCGTCGGGCAGGGCCAGGGCGATGGCGAAGGGGGTGGTGGACTGGCGCGCCAGTTCGGGAATGTAGCTGGCGACCTGGCCGCGCTCGGGTTCCTGCGCCATCTCGGCGGCGATCCGGTCCAGGACCGGCTGCAGGGCCTCGGGCGTGAGGGGCGGGGTCAGGGTGCCCATTTCAGGAAGTTGGCGATGATCCGCAGCCCGGTGGCCGAGGATTTTTCCGGGTGGAACTGGGTGCCGATGATCGTGTCGCGCCCGATGATCGCGGTGATCGGGCCGGCATAATCGACATGGGCCAGCAAATGCGCCGGATCGGCGGTGCGGACCTGGTAGGAATGCACGAAATAGGCATGATCGCCGGTTGCGATCCCGTCCAGAACCGGGTGAGGGCGGTCGATCACCAGATCGTTCCAGCCCATATGCGGCACTTTGAGATGCGCCGCACCCGGTACGATTTCGGGCTCGATCCGCGTGACCTCGCCGCCGATCCAGTCGAAACCCGGGGTCTCGACATATTCCAGCCCGCGCGTGGCCAGCATCTGCATGCCGATGCAGATGCCCAGGAAGGGGCGGGCGCGGGTGGTGGCGGCCTCGGTGATCGCCTCATACAGGCCCTCGCGCGCGACCAGCGCCCGGCGGCAGGCCGGAAAGGCGCCGTCGCCCGGCAGGACCACGCGGTCGGCGCGGGCCACATCCTCGGGCCGGGACGAGACGATCACCTCGCCCGCGCCGGTTTCTTGCGCCATGCGCTGAAAGGCCTTTTCGGCCGAATGCAGATTGCCGGACTCGTAATCGACAAGGACGGTCAGGCTCATGCCGCGGCTCCGCCGCGGGGCAAGAATTTTCGAAAATTCTTGCTCGGAGTTTTCGAAAACTCCGGGCAAATTTCTTCGAAGAAATCTGCGCCCCGCATCACAGCGCCCCCTTGGTCGAGGGCAATTGCCCCGCCATGCGCGGATCGGGCTCGACCGCGGCGCGCAGGGCGCGCGCGACCGCCTTGAAACAGGCCTCGGCGATGTGGTGGCTGTTCAGCCCATGCACCAGATCGACATGCAGGGTGATGCCGCCATGGGTGGCCAGCGCCTGGAAGAATTCGCGCACAAGTTCGGTGTCGAACGTACCGATCTTGGCCGTGGGCATCGGCAGCGACCACACGAGATAGGGCCGGGCCGACAGATCCAGCGCGCAGGCGACCTGCGCATCGTCCATCGCCAGGTTGAAATGGCCATAGCGGCGGATGCCGGTCTTGTCGCCCAGGGCGCGTGCCAGCGCCTGGCCCAGCGCGATGCCGCAATCTTCCACCGTGTGGTGATCGTCGATATCCGTGTCGCCCTGCGCCTGGATGCGCATGTCGATCAGGCTGTGCCGCGCCAACTGATCCAGCATGTGGTCGAAGAAGCCGACGCCGGTGGCGATCTCGGCCTTGCCGGTGCCGTCCAGATTCACCGCCACCTCGATGGCGGTTTCCTTGGTCTTGCGGGTGATCTCGGCCTTGCGCATGGCTTTGTCCTTTCGCAGGTGCCTGCGCAGTAACCCGGGAAGGCCCGGCGCGGCAAGAGGGGGCGGCGTTTTGGCAGGGTCCGGCGGCCGGCGGTTCAGGCGGCCACAGGTTCAGGCGGCCGGGGCGGCGGCGGGTTGCGCGTCGGTGGCCCGGCCCAGCGTCTCCGAGGCGACCTCGCGCACGGTTTCGGCCACTTGCAGAAGCTGGCGGGCAAGCGGGCTGGTGCGGCGCCAGATCATGCCGATCGTGCGGCTGGGCTGCGGGGCCGCGAAATGCGCGATGGCCACGGGCGCGCTGGCCGGTGCCGCCCGGGTTTCGACCGCGACCGCCATTTCCGGGATCAGCGTCACCCCGATGCCGGCGCTGACCATCTGCACCAGCGTCGACAGCGAGGATCCGTCCAGCAATTCGCGCGGCTGGCTGGCGGCCAGGTTGCAGAAGGACAGCGCCTGATCGCGGAAGCAATGGCCCTCTTCCAGCAGAAGAAGCCGCATCTCGCGCAGCGCCGCGCGGTCGGGCACCGGCTTGCGGGCATCGGCACCGGGCCGCACCAGCACGAATGTCTCGGCGAACAGCGGCACCTCGCTGAGCGCGGGTTCCGAGACCGGCAGCGCCACCAGCGCCGCATCCAGACGCCCTTCGTGCAGTTCGCCGATCAGCCGCGCGGTCAGGGTTTCGCGCAGATGCAGGTCCAGCCCCGGAAACCGCTGGGCCAGGGCGGCCACGATGCCGGGCAGCAGATAGGGCGCGACCGTGGGGATCACACCCAGCCGCAGCCGGCCCGACAGGGCCGCGCCCTCGGCCCGGGCCAGATCGCCCAGCTCGTCCACCGCGCGCAGGATGTCGCGCAGCCGCGCTGCCACCGCTTCGCCAAAGGGTGTCAGCCGCACCTGCCGCGCCCCGCGTTCGAACAGGGGCGTGCCCAGCGCCGCCTCCAGCTCGCGGATCTGCATCGACAGGGCGGGCTGCGAAATGGCCGAAGCCTCGGCCGCGCGGCCGAAATGGCCGTGGCGGGCCAGCGCCTCGAAATAGCGGAACTGCCGAAGGGTGACGTTTAGCATTATAAGTTGCGCTTATCAGACCGATCAGGAAATACAAGTTTTGCCGATGACATCTGCCTGTTAGAACGATTCCAGACAGTGGGAATCGCGGGCGCCCAACCCTGGGCGCACCGGCGATCGGCATGACAAGCAGGAGAGCCAGATGGACGGCAACGGTGCGGGCAAATGCCCGGTGATGCATGGGGCGATGACGACCGGGGGCCGGTCGGTGACCGAATGGTGGCCGAATGCGCTGAATCTGGACATCCTGCATCAGCATGACACGAAGACCAACCCGCTGAAGGGCTTTGACTATCGCGCGGCGGTCAAGACGCTGGACTATGCCGGGGTGAAGGCCGATCTGCTGGCCCTGATGACCGACAGCCAGGAGTGGTGGCCGGCCGATTGGGGCCATTATGGCGGGCTGATGATCCGCATGGCCTGGCATGCCGCGGGCACCTATCGCCTGGCCGATGGCCGCGGCGGTGGCGGCACCGGCAACCAGCGCTTCGCGCCGCTGAATTCCTGGCCGGACAATGTCTCGCTGGACAAGGCGCGCCGGCTGTTGTGGCCGGTGAAGAAGAAATACGGCAACAAGATCAGCTGGGCCGATCTGATCATCCTGGCCGGCAATGTGGCCTATGAATCGATGGGCCTGAAGACCTTCGGCTTCGGCTTCGGCCGTGCCGACATCTGGGCGCCCGAGAAGGATGTCTACTGGGGCTCCGAGAAGGAATGGCTGGCGCCCTCGGACAGCCGCTATGGCGATGTGTCCAAGCCCGAGACGATGGAAAACCCGCTGGCCGCAGTGCAGATGGGGCTGATCTATGTGAACCCCGAAGGGGTGAATGGCCAGTCCGACCCGCTGAAGACCGCCGCGCAGATCCGCGAAACCTTTGCCCGGATGGCGATGGATGACGAGGAAACCGTGGCGCTGACCGCGGGCGGCCATACCGTGGGCAAGACCCATGGCAATGGCGATGCGAAAGCGCTCGGCGCCGACCCGGAAAGCGCCGGCCCCGAAGCGCAGGGTCTGGGCTGGGCCAACCCCAATCAGGGTGGCAAGGCCGCCAATGCGGTGACCTCGGGCCTGGAAGGCGCCTGGACCACGCATCCGACCGTCTTCGACATGGGCTTCTTCGAGATGCTGTTCGGCCATGAGTGGGAGCTGCGGAAATCCCCCGCCGGCGCCACCCAATGGGAGCCGGTGTCGATCCGCGAAGAGGACAAGCCGCTGGACGCGACCGATCCGACCCGGCGGCGCAATCCGATGATGACCGATGCCGACATGGCGATGAAGGTCGACCCGATCTACAACGCGATCTGCCGGAAATTCATGGCCGATCCCGACTATTTCAAGGAAACCTTCGCCCGCGCCTGGTTCAAGCTGACGCATCGCGACATGGGGCCGAAGGCGCGTTACATCGGGCCGGAAGTGCCGGCCGAAGATCTGATCTGGCAGGATCCGGTGCCGGTCGGGCCCAAGGGCTGGGACGTGGCGGCGGTGAAGGCGGCGATTGCGGGCTCGGGTCTGACGGTGGCCGAGATGGTGTCGACCGCCTGGGATTCGGCCCGCACCTATCGCGGCTCGGATATGCGGGGCGGCGCGAATGGCGCCCGGATCCGCCTGGCGCCGCAGAAGGACTGGGAAGGCAACGAACCCGCCCGGCTGCAGAAGGTGCTGGCGGTGCTGGAGCCGATCGCGGCCCAGGCCGGTGCCTCGCTGGCCGATGTGATCGTGCTGGCGGGCGGCGTGGGCGTCGAGCAGGCGGCCAGGGCCGCGGGCTTCGATGTGACCGTGCCCTTCACCCCGGGCCGCGGCGACGCGACCGCGGCGCAGACCGATGCCGACTCGTTCAAGGTGATGGAGCCCTTGGCGGATGGCTATCGCAACTGGCTGAAGAAGGACTATGTCGTCAGCCCCGAAGAGCTGATGCTGGACCGCACCCAGCTTCTCGGCCTAACCGCGCCCGAGATGGTGGTTCTGGTGGGCGGCATGCGCGCGCTGGGCACCAATCACGGCGGCACGAAGCACGGGGTCTTCTCGGCCCGTGAAGCGGCGCTGACGCCCGATTTCTTCGTCACCCTGACCGACATGGCCTATACCTGGGTTCCGGCCGGCAACGGGATCTATGAGATCCGCGACCGCAAGACCGGCGCCGTCAAGGGCACCGCCACGCGGCTGGATCTGGTCTTCGGCTCGAACGCGGTGCTGCGGGCCTATGCCGAAGTCTATGCCCAGGACGATTCGGCCGAGGCCTTCGTGACCGACTTCATCGCCGCCTGGGTGAAGGTGATGGAGGCCGACCGCTTCGATCTGCTGTAAGCGGCAGGGATCTGGCGATATCCTGGGCGTTTCGGCGCCCGGGGCTGCAAAAGCGGCGGCGACTTCGATCCGGGGTCGCCGCCTTTTTTCATCCGGTCTTTGCTTTTCGGCGCAAAACTCGGCGATGCTTGGGGCAGGTCTTGGGCGGGCAGGGGGCGGCGGCGATCATGGGCGCGATGCTGAACGGGCTGGGCGAGGTCGCGCTGGCGGCGATTGCCGTGTCGCTGGCGGGCACGATCGGGCTGTTGCTGGGGCGGGTGCAGATCCGCGGCGTCGGGCTGGGGATCGGCGGCGTCCTGTTCGCCGGCATCGCGCTGGGCGATCTGGCCGCGCGGGCAGGCGTGCATTTCAACGCCGAAATGTTCGATTTCCTGCGCGAATTCGGGCTGATCCTGTTCGTCTTCACCATTGGCGTGCAGGTGGGACCGGGCTTTTTCGGCTCGTTGCGGAAATCGGGGCTGCAATTGAACCTGGCCGCGCTTTCCGTGGTGGTGCTGGGCGTTCTGGTGACGCTGGCGGTGCATTGGATCTTCGATGTGCCGGTGCCGGCGCTGGTCGGGCTGATGTCGGGGGCGGTGACCAACACGCCCGGCCTGGGCGCCGCGACCCAGGCGCTGGCCGATCTGGGCGCCGGGCCCGAGGTGACGGCGCTGCCGCCCCTGGGCTATGCCATGGCCTATCCTTTCGGCATCGTCGGCATCCTTCTGGCGATGCTGCTGATCCGCTTCCTGACCCGGGTCGAGATCGGGGCCGAGGCGGCAGCCTATGACCGCCAGCGCCGGGCGGGGGCGGGCGAATTGCCCTCGATGAACGTGACGCTGCGCAATGCCAATCTGGACGGTCTGCCGCTGGCCGAGGTGCCGCGCCTGTGGGATGCCGGCGTCGTCGCCTCGCGCATGATGAAAGAGGGCGCGCTTCTGGTGCCCCGGCGCGAGACGGTGGCGCATCTGGGCGACACGTTGCATCTGGTCGGCCCGTCCGAGAAGCTGCATGCGATGCAACTGGTGCTGGGCGTGCCCAGCGACACGCCGCTGACCACCAAGGGCACCGATCTGACCTGGACGCGGCTGGTCGTGACCGACAAGCACGCAACCGGCCACCGGCTGGGCGCGCTGGGGCTGGACGGAACCGGGATCGCCACGGTCAGCCGGGTCATGCGGGCGGGGACCGAACTGCCGGCGCAAAGCGATCTGGTGCTGGAATTCGGCGATATCGTCACCGTGGTCGGCCCCAAAACCGCGGTGGCCGACACGCGGCGCGTCCTGGGCGATGAGAAGCGGCGGCTGGATCTGGTCGATTTTCCCGGCGTCTTCCTGGGCATAACGCTGGGCATCCTGCTGGGCTCGATCCCGATTGCCATTCCGGGCCTGTCGGCGCCGTTGAAGCTGGGGCTGGCGGGGGGGCCTTTGGTGGTGGCGATCCTGCTGGGGCGCAAGGGCAGCTGGGGGCCCTTCACCTGGGTCATGCCGCCGGTCGCCAATCATGCGCTGCGCGAGTTCGGCATCATCCTGTTCCTGGGCGTGGTCGGGCTGAAGGCGGGCGGCCGGTTCCTGGACACGCTTCTGCAGGGCGACGGTCTGGCCTGGGTCGCCTATGGCGCGCTGATCACGCTGATACCGCTGCTGATCGTGGGCTTCCTGGCCCGGCTGGTCTTCGGCTTCAATTATCTGACGCTGTGCGGCGTTCTGGCCGGGTCGATGACCGACCCGCCGGCCCTGGCCTTTGCCAATGCCCAAAGCGAATCCTCGGCGGCCTCGGTCGCCTATGCCTCGGTCTATCCGTTGGTCATGGGGCTGCGGATCTTCGCCCCGCAGCTTCTGGTCCTTTTGTTGATGTCATGACGGGGCGCGGGGAATGGCCCCGGGGGCAAGCCTGTCCCGGGGCCGGGTAGGGGCGGGTGCCTATTCGCCTTGCGCAGTCACGCTGCTGCCAGGCAGCGCGCCGATCAGGTCTTTCGGAGCGAAAAGCACCACCAGCGCCGCGACATAGACGGCAAGGAACAGAAGCACGGCAAGCAGCGGGCGGGCGGTCGGACTGCGTCTTTGGCTGTAGGTGTCGGACATTTCGGTCTCTCCCTTGGGCAGCTTCTCAGATGGGCCGATGCCGGGAAGAATAGCACGTCGCGCGCCAAGCCGGGTTTCTCATCTTCCGCGTGTATGCGGAATATTTTCCCGGTTCAGCGCGGGATCGGCAGAATATTGCTGCCGAATCGGCCAAGCCTTGCCGTTCAGGGGAAAACTTTCCGCAGTTGCAGCATGCCTCGGCCGCAGCGCGGCATGAAAAAGGCCGGCCTGGATGTCCAGGCCGGCCCGGTCTGCCGATCCGCAGGGATCAGTAGCAGACATACCAGTATTCGCAGTAGCCGTACCAGTCGCACCAGTATTCCCAGTAGCAGGCGCCGCGGGTCTTGGTTTCGGCGGCATCGCGCAGGCTGTCGACCTTGGCCACGATCATCGGATCGTCCTTGCCCAGTTCGGCCGCCTCATCCAGGATCTTGCCCAGGTCCATCGCCTGGCCCTTTTCCTCGATCGTGGTGCCTTCGGCCACGGCCAGCATCATTTCAACGCCGGTCACCAGCGCCAGGGCGTCGCCCTTGGCGCGGCCATAGTTGATGACGGCGGTCGCGGTCTGCAGGGTGGCCCGGGCCTCGGCCTGTTCGGTGGCGTTCGGGGCGGGGGTTTCGGCCATGGCGGCGGGGGCGGAAAGCACGGCGACGGAAAGGGTCAGGGCAGTGAGAAAGCGCTTCATGTTGAGTCTCCCATAATGAAATGTGCGCCCGCCCCTCGGATCGTCCTCTGCATCACCCTTGGGCCGGATGTAGGCAGACTTTGCCCCGCCGGGGCGCGCCGTTCAAATGAAAAACCCCGTCACCAAAGGCGACGGGGTTGGGATTTCCACACCTTGGGCGGGCGGGTGCAACCATGGGTAGAGATGGCCCCTCCGGGCCGCCCTAGCTGCGAATGCCGGCGAAACGGGCCTGCCAGTCGGAGCGTTCCTCGTCGGTGATCTTGCGGAACAGATTCTCGGGCACCGAGAACCCTGCGCCCGGCGCCAGATGGCGCATCGCGGCGGGCATGTCGCTGGGCCAGGACCAGTCGTCACAGCCCAGCGCCGCCATCATCGCCTCGGCCGCGTCGGGGATGAAGGGGCGCGACAGGACGGCGTAAAGCCGGATCAGGTTCAGCCCCAGCCGGATCTGCGCCTGGGCCTGTTCGGGATCGGTCTTGACCACCGTCCAGGGCGCCGAGGCCTGCAGATATTCATTGCCCGCAACCCAGATCGCCCGCAATTCGGCCGCCGCCTTGCGCACTTCGATCGCGTCCATCAGCCGTTCATAGTCGCGCACCCGCGCGCCCAGATCGGCGATCAAAGCCTCTTCCATCGGGCCGTAAGACCCACCCGCCGGCACCGTCTCGCCGAATTTCGACCGGGCGAATTTGGTGACCCGGCTGACCAGATTGCCCAGCACATCGGCCAGATCCTTGTTCACCGAGACCTGGAAATTCTCCCAGGTGAATTCGCTGTCCGAAGATTCGGGGGCGTGCGACAGTAGCCACCAGCGCCAGTAATCCGACGGCAGGATCGACAGCGCCTGGTCCATGAACACCCCGCGCCCGCGCGAGGTGCTGAACTGGCCGCCGTCATAATTCAGGTAATTGAAGGACTTCAGGTAATCGACCAGCTTCCACGGCTCGGCCGAGCCCAGGATGGTGGCCGGGAAGGACAGCGTATGGAAGGGCACGTTGTCCTTGCCCATGAACTGGTAATAGGTCACGTCCTCGGCGCCCTTGTCGGTGCGCCACCAGCGTTCCCAATCGGCATCCGGCCGGCCGTTCGCATCGGCCCATTCGGCGGTGCCGGCGATATATTCGATCGGCGCGTCGAACCAGACGTAGAAGACCTTGCCCTCCATCCCCGGCCAGGGCTGATCGCCCTTCTTCACCGGGATGCCCCAATGCAGGTCGCGGGTGATGCCGCGATCCTGCAGACCGTCGCCGTCATGCAGCCATTTCTTGGCAATGGACGTGGTCAGGATCGGCCAATCGGCTTTCGAGTCGATCCAGGCCTCGATCCGGTCCTTCAGCGCCGATTGGCGCAGGTACAGGTGCTTCGTCTCGCGCAGTTCCAGTTTGGTCGAGCCCGAGATCGTCGAATGCGGATCGATCAGGTCGGTCGGATCCAGCTGTTTGGTGCAATTGTCGCATTGATCGCCGCGCGCGCTGGTGAAGCCGCAATTCGGGCAGGTGCCCTCGATATAGCGGTCGGGCAGGAAGCGGCCGTCATCGACCGAGTAGAACTGCTTCTCGGTCACTTCGCGGATCAGCCCGGCCTCGTCCAGTTTCCCGGCGAAATGCTGGGTCAGCCGATGGTTGCGCGCGCTGGAGGACCGGCCGAAATGATCGAAGCTCAGCCGGAAGCCGCGGGCCAGATCGGCCTGTACCTCATGCATCTGGGTGCAGTATTCGGCGACGGGCTGCTTGGCCTTGGCCGCGGCCAGCTCGGCCGGGGTGCCGTGTTCATCGGTGGCGCAGATGAACATCACCTCATGCCCGCGCCCGCGCATGTAGCGCGCAAACAGATCGGCCGGCAGCTGGCTGCCCACCAGGTTGCCCAGATGCTTGATGCCGTTGATATAGGGAATGGCCGAGGTGATGAGGATGCGTGCCATGCGTGCGCCCTTCCAGAATTGCCCGCGCGATGTAGCGCATAGCGGCGCCAAGGACCAGAGACCAGCGTGGCCCGGCCGCTCGCGATTGCGTTGCTTGCCTGTGACGGCAGGCAGGTTAGCCTGTGGCGAACTGGGAGTGATGCGATGAAGATGATTCCGCTGGGCAAATCGGGCCTGACCGTATCCGAACTGTGCCTGGGCACGATGACCTGGGGCAGCCAGAACACGGTGGCCGAGGCGCAGGCGCAGGCCGATCTGGCGCTGGAGCGTGGCGTGACCTTCTGGGACACGGCCGAGATGTATCCGACCAATCCGGTCCGGGCCGAGACGGTGGGCCGCACCGAAGAGATCATCGGCGAATGGCTGGCCGCGCGCGGCGGCCGGTCGCGGTTGGTGATCGCGACCAAGATCACCGGCAAGGGCGCGGTGGTGCGGCCCGGAGAGCCGATCACCGGCCGCAGCATGCGCGCGGCGCTGGAAGGATCACTGCGGCGGCTGGGGACGGATTACGTCGATCTGTATCAGCTGCACTGGCCGAACCGCGGCAGCTATCACTTCCGCCAGGCCTGGTCCTATGCGCCGCATGGCGCCGACAAGGCGGCCGAGACGGCGCATATGACCGATGTGCTGACCACCGCCAAGGCACTGATCGACGAGGGCAAGATCCGCGCGATCGGCCTGTCGAACGAAAGCACCTGGGGTGCCGCGCGCTGGCTGCATCTGGCCGATACGCTGGGCCTGCCGCGCATGGCCTCGGTGCAGAACGAATATTCGCTGCTGTGCCGGCAGTTCGATACCGATTGGGCGGAATTCTCGATGATCGAGGACATGCCGCTTCTGGCCTTCTCGCCGCTGGCGACCGGGCTTCTGTCGGGCAAATATGCCGGCGATGTCACGCCCGAGGGCACGCGGCGCAGCTTTACCCCCGATCTGGGCGGACGGGTGACGCCGCGGGTGTTTCCGGCGGTGGCGGCCTATCTGGGCATTGCCGCGCGCCATGGTCTGGATCCCTGCCAGATGGCCATCGCCTTCTGCCGGTCGCGGCCCTTCACCACGCTGCCGATCATCGGGGCCACGTCGGTGGCACAGCTGGCCAGCAATATCGACGCGGCCGGTCTGACCCTGCCGCAGGTCGTGCTGGACGAGATCGTCGAGGCGCACCGGGCCCATCCGCGGCCCTACTAGGGCTTGCGCAGGCGCGGGTTTCGGCCCAGGACGGATCGGGATCGGGGGGCCAATGGCGGGGTTTGCGGCACGGCTGGGGGGCTTGGTTCTGGCGCTGGCGCTGGGCGGTTGCGTCTTGCCCGGCGGGGGCGGCGGCGGGAAGGCCCAGGCGCCGAACCCGGTGACCGGCGGCGAGATCGAGGTTTCGGCCCTGGACCCCCCGGCGCCCGAGGCTGTGGCTGTGGCTGTGGCGGCGCCCGTGCCTGCGCCGTCGGCTGTTCCGGCCGTCCCGGCCGCTGCATCAGCCCCGGCCGCCCCGGTCGTGGCAGCCGATCCGGCGCCGGCGCCGGCGGTTGCGAAAAGCCCCGAACAGATCGCCTGCGAGAAGAAGAAGGGCAGTTGGGCCAAGGCCGGCAAGGCCGGTTTCGCCTGCATCTTCCCCACCCGCGACAGCGGCAAGGCCTGCCGCAAGGGCGCCGATTGCGAGGGCCTGTGCCTGGCGCGCTCGGGCACCTGCGCGCCGATCAAGCCCTTGTTCGGCTGCAACGAGATTCTGGACGATATGGGGCGGAGGATGAGCCTATGCGTCGATTGACCCTTGCGCTGGTGCTGGCGCTGGCCGCCTGCGCGGCGCCGCCTCCGGTTGCGGCCTTCCGCAAGGCGGGGGCGCCGATCTGGTCCTCGGCCGCCTTCACCCCGGCGCGGATCGCCGGCGACTGGCAGCAGGCGGCGGTGTTTGCCTCGGGCAAGGGCGCGGGCTGTGCGCCGGGGCGGCTGCAGGTGGATCCGGGGCCGGGGGGGCTGACGGTGTCGGGCCGGCTGTGTCTGGACGGGCAGCAGGTCGCGCTGTCGGGCCCGCTGCGCCCGGTCGGGCCGGGGCGGCTTGCGGTGGCGGGAATGGAGGATTGGTGGGTGATCTGGGTCGATGCCGATTACCGCACCCTGGCCGTCGCCACGCCCTCGGGCCGGTTCGGCTTTGTTCTTGACAGGGGAAAGATTGGCCCAGACCGGCTGAAGGCCGCGGGCGAGATCTTTGACTTCAACGGGTATTCCAAGGCCCGGATGATCGCCTATTAGGCCCCGGGGACTGCGATTTTTCGACGAAAAATCGCAGCCTTCCCAGGCTGTTACAGCTGGAACTTCAAGGCCCGCAGATGGCGGGCCGCGTCGCGGGCGCCGATCTCGGCCTCGCGCACCAGCCAGTCGAAATGGCCCGAGACCGCCTCGACCCGCGGCGCATCGCGGAAGGCGATGTAATGCCTGCCCAAATAGACAACGGCAAGATTGGGCCCGAAGACGGTGACCGGGGCGGAAAACACCCGCCGCGCGTCAAAAAGGCAAAGCCGCAGCGTGGGATAAAGCTGGTCGCACAGATCGGCCATCCGGTCGATCTGGTCCAGCCTGACCTCGGCGGGCAGGCCGCGGTAATAGCCCGTTCCACTGGCAAGATTGTCCAGCTCATGCAGCGGCAGGGCGATTTCGTAATCCGACCGCGCCCCGCGCATCCAGGCCAGCCGCTCTTCAAAGGCGCGCAGCGCCTGGTCGGGGCTGCGGCCCAGTTGCGGCGCATATTCCCATTCCACCATCGCGCGCGTCTTCAGCATGTCGGGCAGGGTGGCCGGCACATGGCGGATCTTGTAGCCCGCCGCCTCGCGATGCCAGGCGAAGATCGTCTCGTCGATCAGCGCCCGCGGCGCCTCGGTCATGGTCAGCGAGGCGGCCAGCAGGTTCGCCGTGGGCTCGGGCCGCGCCGACAGGCCCAGCAGCCAGTCGCAGGACACGCCCAGCGCCAGCGCGCAATCGGCCGCCAGCTGCGCATTGGGCAGCCGCTTGCCCTGCGCCAGCAGCGCCGAGACGGTCGAGCGGTCCACCCCCACCGCCCGCGCCAGGGCCGCCTGGCTTAGCCCCGCGCGGCCCATCGCCTCGGCCAGGCGCAGGCGGAACAGGCTGGCGCGGTCGCGCTTGTCCATCATCTCGGGCATGTGTTTACCAAAGTCACCGATGTTGACCAAGTGTTGCGCATCTTCCGAATTCCCGGCCCCCTGCGCAAGCCCTATGCTGCGCCGTAAGATGTGGCAAAGGTTTCCCATGCGTGACAGCGCCTTCCCCGCAGGCTGGGCCGAAGAGGCGCCGACGCTTGCCCTGCTTCTGGCCAGTTACGGGCTGTTCGGTCTGGGCACGACCTGGCTGTGGCACGCCCAGCCGCTGCTGGCGGTGCTGGTGGTGGGCTGGGCCGCGGCGCAGTTCTGCTCGCTTCAGCATGAGGTGCTGCATGGCCATCCCTTCGCCAACCGCCACCTGAACCATGCGCTGGTCTTTCCGGCGCTGGGCTTTTTCTACCCCTATCTGCGGTTTCAAGAGACGCATCTTGCCCATCACCACGACCCGATCCTGACCGATCCCTATGACGACCCGGAATCGAACTATCTTGATCCCGCGGTCTGGGCCGGGCTGCCGCGCGGGCTGAAGGCGCTGTTGCGGGTGAACAACACGCTGGCGGGGCGGATGCTGATCGGGCCGCTGATCGGCTTCGGCTTTTTCCTGGGCGCGGATGCGGCGCTGATCCGGCGCGGCGTGCCGGGTGTGGCCCGGGCCTGGCTGCTGCATCTGGCGGGGATCGGGCTGGTCGTGCTGTGGCTGCGCGCGATGGGCGGCATGCCGGTCTGGGCCTGGCTGCTGGCCTGTTACCTGGCGGCGGCGCTGCTGAAGATCCGCACCTTCCTGGAACATCGCGCGCATGAGCTGTTCCGTGCCCGCACCGTGGTGATCGAAGATCGCGGCCCGCTGGCGCTGCTGTTTCTGAACAACAATTTCCATGTCGTGCATCACATGCACCCGGCCGTGCCCTGGCACCGGCTGCCGGCCTTGTACCGGCAGAACCGCGACCATTACCTGCGCCGGAACGAGGGCTACCTCTATCGCAACTATTGGCAGATCGTCCGCGCGCATCTGTTCCGCGCCAAGGATCCGGTACCGCATCCGGTCTGGCCGGTGGCGCGCGGTGAGGCCGAGGCGCCGCGGCGCGCGGCGGCGGAATAGCCGCTAAAGAAGGCGGCGGAAGGTCGGCACCGCGCCGGAATTGTCGAAGAAGGGCACGCCGGGCTGATCGCCGCCGCGCAGAAGATGCGTCACCTCGGCCAGCACGACTTCGGTGATGAAGGGCAGATCCAGCGCCCGCGCCTCGGCCAGGCCGATCCAGTGCAGATGCGACAGCTCGGCCCCGGCGCGGGACAGATCCTCGGGGTCTTCGGCCAGGCCCGCGGCATCGGCCAGGAAGAAGCGGGCGTCGAAGCGGCGGGTCCGGCCCGGCGGCGTGATGGCGCGGAAGACAAAGCGCAGCGGCGGGGTGTCGGCGCGCAGCGACAGGCCGGTCTCCTCGGTCAGCTCGCGCAGGGCGGCGGCGACCAGCGGCCCGGGCGGCGTTGGCCCCTGGGCCAGGCGCCCGGCGCAAAGGGGGGCCAGCGGCAGCGGCAGCGGCCAGTCGTCGCCCGGATCGACCGCGCCGCCGGGAAAGACGTATTTCGACGGCATGAAGGCCGCGCCGGCGCCGCGCTGGCCCATCAGGATGCGCGGCTGGCCCTGGTCATGCCGCGCCAGGATCACCGTCGCCGCCGGCCGGATCGGCGGCTCGGCCCTGTCAGGCGCGATCATTCAGGCGCGGTCGTCTTGCGCGGGCAGGGGCTCGCCAAAGCCATGCATGCGCTTGGCCCATTGCACCCCCACCAGCGCGCCTTTCAGCCGTGGCAGCAGGAACAGCGACAGCGCCACACAGCCCACCGACAGGATCGAGGCGGTGATCAGCGGATCGGGATCCCAGGCGGTGAACAGGAAGATCATGATCGGCGCCAGAAGATGGCCGACGATCAGGATGGTCAGATAGGCCGGGCCGTCATCGGCACGATGGTGATGCAGCTCTTGCCCGCAGACCGGGCAGGTGTCGCGGACTTTCAGATAAGCGCGCATCATCGGGCCGGCGCCGCAATTCGGGCAGCGCTGACGCCAGCCGCGCGCGATGGCGGGCCACAGCGGTCTTTCCGCTTCGGCGCCGCCGGCGGGCTCGGCGAAGGCGGGCAGGGCGGCAGAGGCAGGTGTCTGGATCATGGGCCTGTTCTTCGGTCGGACAATCTGGGGCTCGGCGGCCCAGAATGGGGCGAGCGTGGAAAAGATAGGCGCTCTTGGCACCAATTGACAGGCCAGGGCAAGGGCTGTGGCCGGATGTCGCAAGAGCGGGCGACGGAAATGCGCGGCCGCGGCGTTTGTCCTGGCAGAAATGGGGCGCAGCAGGCGCTTCGCCGATGAAGGAGTTTCCGATGAAAACCGATCGCCGTCTGGTCTCGGCCCTGATGCTGGCCGCCCTGTCTGCCGCGGCGCTTTCGACGGCGGCCCTGGCCAAGGGCAAGGGCGACATGCCGCTGCCGGTGCTGCTGGAGCGGTTCGAGGCGATGGATGCCGACAAGGACGGCAAGCTGAGCCAGGCCGAGATCGCCGCCTATCGCAGCCAGCGCTTTGCCGCGGCGGACGCGAATGGCGATGGCAAGCTGGACAAGGCCGAGTTGATGGCCTTTCAAAGCGACGAAAGGCAGGCCAAGGCCGAGGCCCGCGCCGCGCGGATGATCGCCCGCTTCGACAAGGGCGGCGACGGGGCGCTTTCGGCCGAGGAAATGCCCGCGGCCCGGGCCGGCGGGCGGGGCTTCGCCAGGTTGGATGCCGATGGCGACGGCGCCCTGTCGCGCGATGAACTGGCCGCGGCCCAGGCCGCCTTTGCCAGGCATGCCTGCAAGGGGGCGGATGCGGAAAGTTGCCGGGCCGGTCTGAACGGCGGTGCGGCGGGCCAGGCGGTTCCGGCCAACTGAGGCCCCGGGGCTTTGCGCATGGCGCGGGGATGCGGCTAAATGGCGGGGATGACCATGCCACGCGACCTTCAGGCCGAAACCTCGGACGAGGATCTTCTGGCGCTTTATGCGCTTGGCGATCCGGCTGCGGCGCGGGCGCTGACCCAGCGTCTGGTGCCGCGGGTGCTGGGCTATGCGGCGCGGCTTCTGGGCGGCGACCGGGCCGAGGCCGAGGATGTGGCGCAAGAGGCGATGCTGCGGCTGTGGCGCGCGGCGCCGGGCTGGCGGCCGGGCGAGGCGCAGGTCTCGACCTGGCTGTATCGGGTGGTGACCAATCTGGTGACCGACCGGCACCGGGCGCGGCGGCGGCGCGGCGGCGGCGCGCTGGGGCTGGACGAGGCGCCCGAAGTCGCCGATGCGGCGCCGGGCGCGGTGGCGCAGCTGATCGAGGGCGACCGGCTGGATGCGCTGGGTCGCGCCCTGGCCGCGCTGCCCGATCGCCAGCGCGAGGCGGTGGTGCTGCGGCATCTGGAAGGCCTGTCCAACCCCGAGATCGCCCAGGTGATGGGCATCGGGGTCGAGGCGGTGGAAAGCCTGACCGCGCGCGGCAAGCGCGCTTTGGCCGCTTCCCTGCAGGGGCAGCGCGAGGAGCTGGGATATGAAGGGAGATGAGACGATGACCGACACCGATCTCGACCACCTTTTCGCCGCGGCGCGGGCCCATTCCCTGCCGCCGGGCAAAGATCTGATGGCGCGTGTGCTGGCCGATGCGCTGGCCGAACAGCCGCGGGCGGCGGCGGGGCCGGTTCCCGTGCCCGTGCCCGTGCCGATGCCGATGCCGATCCGCAGCGCGCCGCGCCGCGGGCTTTGGGCCCGGCTGGCCGAGGCGGTCGGCGGGCGCGGGGTTCTGGCGGGGCTGGGCGGCGCGGCCTGTTTCGGGCTGGTGATCGGCTATGCCGATCCCACGGCGCTGGGCTGGCTGACCGGCGGCTTCGTCCCCGTCTCTGTGACCGAGGTGCAGCTTCTGCCGGGCACCGATTTCTTCCTGTCCGAGGGATAATTCATGACCGAGACCCAGACCTCTTCGCTCCCTCCGCAGATGCCGCCTCCCCCCCCGATCCCGCCCCGGGCGCCGGCGCCCGAGTACCGGACGCGCGGCTGGGTCAAGGCGGTGCTGGCCCTGTCGCTGGCGGCGAATCTGGCCGTGGCGGGGCTGGCGGTCGGCGCCTATGTGAAGAATGGCGGCCCGCCGCCCCGGCGTGACGAGATGGGGCTGGGCCCCTTGGGCGATGCGCTGAATGCCGAGGATCGCCGCGCGCTGCGGGCGGCCTTCCTGGCCGAATTCCCCGATCTGAAGCGGGGCCGGGCCGCGGTTCAGGCCGATTTCGCGGCGCTGGTCACCGCGCTGCGGGCCGAGCCCTTCGACGCCAAGGCGCTGGAGCAGGCGATCCAGGTCATCGCCGAGCGCAATGCGGCGCGGCTTTCGACGATCCGCGCCATCCTGACCCGCTATCTGGAAACGCTGGACCCGGCGGCGCGGGCGGCCTTTGCCGACCGGCTGGAAAAGGCGCTGGATCACGCCGCGCGCAAGGCCGAGGGCCGGCATGGCGACCGCGACAAGGGCGAGGAAAAGCGCAAGCCCGGGCACAAGGACGACAAGGCGCCCGGGACGACTGACCAGGACGACGACTGAAGACGCCGGGCCACGGCAAGCGGCCCTTGCGTCCCGTTCAAAGCCGGCCGTTCAGGCGGTGATGAAATCGCGCACGAAGGGTGTGGCGGGGCGGGCGCGGATGTCCTGCGGACGGCCGACCTGCTCGATCCGCCCGCCCGCTTGCGAGCCCGACATCACCACGACCAGATCGGCCAGTTCCATCGCCTCATCCTGATCATGGGTGACGAAGACGGTGGTCAGCCCGGTCTCGTCATGAATGTCGCGCAGGCCCTGGCGCAATTCCTTGCGCACCTTGGCATCCAGCGCGCCGAAGGGTTCGTCCAGAAGCAGCATCCGCGGCTCGATCGCCAGGGCGCGGGCCAGGGCTACGCGCTGGCGCTGGCCGCCGGACAATTGCGTCGGATAGCGCGGGCCGATCTCGGGCAGCTGGATCAGCTGCAGAAGCCGGGTGACGCGGCGGGCGATTTCCGCCTTGGGCGGGCGGCTGGCGCGGGGCCGGGCCTTCAACCCGTAGGCGATGTTTTCGAACACCGTCATGTGCCGGAACAGCGCATAGCTTTGAAAGACAAAACCCGCGCGGCGATCCTGCACCGAAAGCCCCGTCGCATCCTGCCCGTCAAAGCAGACCCGGCCCGATGTCGGGTATTCCAGCCCGCCCAGAATGCGCAGCAGCGTGGTCTTGCCCGAGCCCGAGGGCCCCAGCAGCGCCACCAGCGCGCCCGAGGGGATCGACAGCGAGACAGGGTGCAGCGCGGTGGTGCTGCCAAAGCTTTTGGCGATTTCGTCGATCTCGATCTGCATCGGACGTGGCTCCTTTTGGCGGATCGCCGGGGGCGCTGCCCCCGGACCCCGGGGATATTTGGACAGAGAGGAAGGTGGCAGGATCAATGGCGGTGCGCGGCGGAAAGCTGGTCGGCATGGCGCCGTTCCAGCGCGGTTTTCAGCAGAAGCGTGATCAGCGCCAGGCAGGTCAGCAGCGCTGCCATCGAGAAGGCGGCGACCGAGAGATATTCGTTATACAGCATCTCGATGGTGATCGGCATGGTCGCGGTCTGGCCGCGGATCTTGCCCGACACGACCGCCACCGCCCCGAATTCGCCCATGGCGCGGGCGTTGCACAGCAGAACGCCGTAAAGCAGCGCCCAGCGGATGTTCGGCAGGGTCACCGTGCGGAACACCCGCCATCCGCTGGCGCCCAGCGTCAGCGCCGCCTCTTCCTCGGCCCGTCCCTGTTCGATCATCACCGGGATCAACTCGCGCGCGACGAAGGGGAAGGTCACGAACATCGTGGCCAGAACGATCCCGGGCAGCGCGAAGACCACCGGAAAGCCCTGCGCGACCAGCCAGCCGCCCAGCAGCGAATTTGTGCCGAACATCAACACGATGCACAGGCCCGCGACCACGGGCGAGACCGAGAAGGGCAGGTCGATCAGCGTGATCAGGAAGGCCTTGCCGCGGAAGTCGAATTTGGTGATCGCCCAGGCGGCAGCGATGCCGAAGGCGGCGTTCAGCGGCACCGAGATCGCGGCGATCAGCAGGGTCAGCTTGATCGCCGAAAGCGCGTCGCGGCTGGCAAGGCTGGTGACCGCGGCCAGCCAGCCTTTGGCCAGCGCCTCGGCAAAGACCACAAGCAGCGGCGCGAAGACCAGAAGCGCCAGGCCCAGCACCGCGGCCAGGATCGCCAGGCGGCGGACCAGCGGCGTCTCTTCGGTGGGGTTGCGGAAGCGGGCGGGGCGGATGGGGAAGGGGGCGGTGTCAGACATGTCCGATCCTCCGGCGGCTCCAGATCTGGATCAGGTTGATCACCAGAAGCATCGCGAAGCTGATCAGCAGCATGGCAATGCCGATGGCGGCGGCGGCGTCGTAATTGAATTCCTCAAGCTGGATCACGATCAGCAAGGGCGCGATTTCGGTGACCAGGGGAATATTGCCGGCGATGAAGATGACCGAGCCGTATTCGCCCACCGCCCGCGCCAGGGCGAGCGCAAAGCCGGTCAGCGCGGCCGGGGCCAGCATCGGCAGGATGATGCGGGTGATCGTGGTCAAGCGCCCGGCGCCCAGCGTGGCCGAGGCCTCTTCAACCTCGCGGTCGATTTCTTCCACCACCGGCTGGACGGTGCGGGTGACGAAGGGCAGGCCCACGAAGACCAGCGCCAGGAAGATGCCCCATTGCGAATAGGCGATCTTCCAGCCGATCTCTTTCGCCAGGCTGCCGAAGGCGCCGTTCGGCGCGTAAAGCGCGGTCAGCGCGATGCCGGCCACGGCGGTGGGCAGGGCGAAGGGCAGATCGACCGCGGCATCCAGCAGGCGCCGGCCGGGAAAGCGGTAGCGCACCAGAACCCAGGCCAAGAGCGTGCCGAAGACCAGGTTGAACAGCGCCGCAAACAGCGACAGGCGGAAGGACAGGAAAAGCGCCGCCCAGACCCGCGGGCGGTTGACCGTGTCCCAGATTCCGGCCGGTCCGAAAGCGGCGCCCTTCATCAGAAGGGCGCCGATCGGCAACAAGACCACCAGGGACAACATCGTCAGGGTGACCCCCATGCTCAGGCCGAAGCCCGGCATGGGAGAGCGCTGGAACAGCGGGCGCGCGGTCATGCCCGGCTCACTTCGGCACATAGATCTGGTCGAAGATCCCGCCATCGCCGAAATGCTCGGGCTGCGCCTTCTTCCAGCCGCCGAAATCGGCGATCGTCACCAGATCCAGCTTCGGGAAACGTGCCACATCTTCAGGGGCGGCCTTCGACGTGTCCCAGCCGCGGTAGAAGTTCTTCCAGACCACGGCCTGGCCTTCCGGCGTGTAGAGGAAGTTCAGATAGGCCTCGGCCAGTTCGCGCTGCGCATCGGTCTTGATGTTCTTTTCGACCAGTGCCACCGGCGGCTCGGCCAGGATCGAGACCGAGGGCACGACGATGTCGAACTGATCCTCGCCCAGTTCGGCCAGCGCCAGATAGGCCTCGTTCTCCCAGGCCAGCAGCACATCGCCGATGCCGCGCTGAGCGAAAGTGGTGGTGGCGCCGCGGGCGCCCGAATCCAGCACCGGCACATGTTTGAACAGATCGCCCACGAAGGCTTTCGGGTCCTTGCCGTTCTTTTCCGCCCAGGCCCAGGCCGCCAGATAGTTCCAGCGCGCGCCGCCCGAGGTCTTGGGATTGGGCGTGATCACCTCGACCCCGTCGGCCACCAGATCGCCCCAGTCCTTGATGCCCTTGGGGTTGCCCTCGCGCACCAGGAAAACGATGGTCGAGGTATAGGGGCTGGAATTGTGGGGCAGTTTCGACTGCCAGTCCTCGGGCAGCAGGCCGGCCGCGGCGATCTTGTCGATGTCCGAGGCCAGGGCAAGCGTCACCACCTGGGCTTCCAGCCCGTCGATCACCGCCCGCGCCTGGGCGCCCGATCCGCCATGGCTGACCTCGATCTGCGCCGGGTCATGGCCCTGGGCCACCCACCAATCGGCAAAGACCTGATCCAGTTCGCGGTACAATTCACGCGTCGGATCGTAGGAGACGTTCAGAAGCGTCTCGGCCTGGGCCGGCTGGAAAGCGGCGCCGCCGCCAAGCCCCAGCACCGCCAGCGCCAGGCCCGACAGCGCGCCGCGCAGGCTGCGGGCGATCGGCCAGCCGGTCACCTCGCGGCTGCCATCATGCACGGTGATGCGGCCATCGGCATGCGCGCCGGTCTGCGGGCCCTGGGCGGTGACCGTTCCGGCAAGGGTGATGGTGGCATACATGGGCGGTTCCTTCGATTGCGTGTTGCGCCGGCGGGGCAGGGGAAGCGCCGGCATCAGGCCCAGGATCAGAGAGGGATAGGGGGCAAGGGCGATCATCGGCGATCTCCGATCTGGATTTGGTCGATGCGGATTTCCCAATGCTGCGGGTCACGGCCCTGCAGCAATTCGGCTTCCGCCTCGGCGGTGTTGCGGGTGTAAAGCACCAGGGGGGTGCCGTTGATCCGATGGGCGCGGCCGGTGCGGCGGTCGATCAGCCGGACGGCGGCCAGGCCCGAAAGGGGGGCGCCGGACAGGGCGGGGTCGATGCGGCTCATGCCAGCACCAGAAGGGCCAGGGCGACCCAGAAGACAGCGCCCAGCAGGACGGCACAGCAGAGTGCGGCACCGCCCGGGAAGGCGGCCGTACGGGCTTCGGGGCGCTGCGGTTCCAGCGCGCGGCGCGGAGCGAGAAGCTGAACACTCATGGCGGTCTCCTTCGGCAAGGAGGGCAGACGACCTGCCCGTCATGGGTTAATTACGACATGACAGGTCGAGTATTTCAAAGGAATATTCACGTCAAAATTGGTCGTTTTAATAGAATTTCATTCCCCGAGTCGAGGCGGGGCCGAGGCGTCGCTTTCGGGGAATATCGTTGTTTGCCCGCGGCTTGCCGCAGAAGGGCCGATGGCTGCCCGGCAGGGGCAGCGCCGGGGCCATGAGTCGGGCCAAGAAAAAGGGGGCCGAGACGGCCCCCTTGGCTGCTGTCGCGTGCGATGGTCCGGCGCGGGGCGGGGGCCTGGACTGGCCCCCCGTCGCCGGGGTCAGGCCACCCGCTCGCCCGCGACCCAGGTGCCGCGCGGCATGCCCGTGCCGGCGATGCGGCGCACGCGGACCAGATCGGCGCGCTTGCCCGGGGCGATCTCGCCCCGGTCGGTCAAGCCCGTCGCCCGTGCCGGTGCGGCGGTCACCGTGGCCACGCCGCGCGGCAGGTCATCCCACAGATCGCCCAGCATCAAGGCCGCCGACAGCAGCGCCGCCGGCACGTAGTCGGACGAGACGATGTCCAGAAGCCCGGCCTCGGCCAGCTCTCCGGCGGCGATATTGCCGGAATGCGACCCGCCGCGGATCAGGTTCGGCGCGCCCATCATCACCGCGATGCCCCGGGCGCGGCAGGCCTGCGCCGCCTCGCGCGTGGTCGGAAACTCGGCGAAGCGCACGCCATGGCCGGCACTTTGCCCCACATCGGCGGCGGTCGTGTCGTCATGACTGGCCAACACCGCGCCATAGCGCCGCGCCGCCGCCACTGCCGCCTCTTCATGCGCCTTGCCCATCAGCGCCGACAGCGCCTTCTGGTTCTCGACATGGGTGTCGAATTCCGCCTCGGACAACCCGTGCTTGCCGCGCACATAGGCCGCCAGCTGGGTCAGGTCGCGGAACTGGCGCTGGCCTGGCGTGTGATCCATCAGGCTGACGATCCCCACCCCGTCGTCGGGGCCGAATTTCGCCAGCTCGGCAATCAGCGTCTCGGAACAGACCTCGGCCCGCAGATGCAGCAGATGGCTGATCCGCAAGGCGCCCGCCCCCCGCAGGGCCAGGATCTCATCGGCCAGCGCGCGGGCATATTCGCCATAGTTCGACTTCGTGCGCGACACGACCGAGCCCACGCGCAGCGCGTCAAAGACCGTGGTGATCCCGGTTCCGGCCAGTTCCGCGTCATGGGCGATGATCGCCGCCGCATGCGGCCATTTCACCCGCGGCCGCGGCTCGATATGGCGCTCCAGATTGTCGGTGTGCAATTCGATCAGCCCGGGCAGCAGCAGATCGCCCTCTAGGTCGAGCGCGCCCGAGGGCACCGCGGCGCCCGGCTCGATCGCGGCGATCCTGCCGTCGCGGATCAGCAGACTGCCGGTCAGAACCGCATCGGGCAGCACAAGGCGGGCATTGGCGAGGATCGTCTCAGGGCTGGCTTGCATCTTCAAGGTCCGGTCGTTTCAGGGCAGGGTAGGGGCAATAGGACGGGCGCGTCACATCCATGTGACATCGGGGCAGTAGGGCGGCAGGCATGACAGACTACAGACGCTACGCGATCTATTACGCGCCCCCGGCGGGTGACTTCGCGCGCCGCACCGCCGAATGGCTGGGCTGGGATGTGCAGGCAGGGCAGGACATGGCCCAGCCCGATCTGCCGGGCCTGCCGCGTCCCCTGGCCGATCTGACCCGGGATCCGCGCAAATACGGCTTTCACGGCACGATCAAGGCGCCGTTCCGGCTGGCCGAAGGGGCCGATGCCGCAGGGCTTTCCGCCGCCGTCACGGCGCTGGCCGCGCGTCTGGCGCCGGTCGTCCTGCCGGGGCTGGCGCTGAAGCGGCTGGGCGGCTTCCTGGCGCTGCTGCCGGAAGGCGACGAGACCGAACTGATGGCTTTGGCGGCCGAGGTGGTCACCGGGCTGGACGCGTTCCGCGCGCCTCTGACCGAGGCCGAAATCGCCAAGCGCCGGCCCGAGCGGCTGAACCCGCGCCAGCGCGATCTGCTGGCGCAATGGGGCTATCCCTATGTTCTGGAAGAGTTTCGCTTCCACCTGACCCTGTCCGACAAACTGGATGAGGTCGAAGGCGCGGCGCTGGCCGCCGTGGCGGCGCGCTATTTCGAAGGCGCGCTGCCGCAGCCCTTCACGATCGGCGATCTGTGCCTTTGCGGCGAGGATGCGGCGGGGAGGTTCCATCTGCTGTCCCGTCACGCGCTGACCGGCTGAAGTGCGGCCAGCAGCCGCGCCGCGCCGATCTCGGGGCTTTGATCGTTCATCACCTCGACCCGGGCCAGACCTGCCGGGATCTGCAGCGCCGCCCTGGCGACCCGCGCGGCGATATCGGCCGGCGCCTCGCGTCCGCGGGCGGCAAGGCGGGCGGCCAGCACCGCGGCTGGTGCGGTGATCACGATCACCACCAGCCCGGGAAACTGCGCCGCGGCCGCCTGCAGCGCGGCGCGCGAGCCGTTGAAGATCACGTCGCGACCGGCGTCAAGCGGCGCCAGTTCGGCGCGGGGAATGCCATAGCCCAGCCCATGCGCGCGCCAATGCAGCGCGAAATCGCCCGCCGCCCGCCGCGCCTCGAATTCGGCTTCCGAGATCCCCTGGAAATCCTCGCCCCCCGCCGCTTCCGGCCGCGTGATCGCGCGGCGCACCACCGCCAGATCGGGCCGCGCCGCACGGGCCAGCGCGATCAGCGTATCCTTGCCCGCGCCCGAGGGCCCGACCACGGCGAAAAGCCTGCCACTCATGCCGCCAGCCCCGGGGTGAAGCCCGTCACATCGACCACCCGGTCGCAGACGCGCGCCCGGGCGCCTTCGTCATGGAAGATCCCCAGGATCGCCGCGCCGCGCGCCTTGGCCTCTTCGATCAGTTGCAAGACCACCTCGCGGTTGCCGGCATCCAGGCTGGCGGTGGGTTCATCCAGCAAAACTGCGGGATAGGCATGCACGAAGCCGCGGGCGATGTTCACCCGCTGCTGTTCGCCGCCCGAGAAGGTGGTGGGCGACAGGGCCCACAGCCGTTCGGGGATGTTCAGGCGCGACAGCAGGTCTTCGGCCCGGGCCAGCGCCTGATCGCGCGGATGGCCAAGCGCCAGCAGCGGCTCGGCCACCACGTCGCGCGTGGGCACGCGGGGGACAACGCGCAGGAACTGGCTGACATAGCCAAGCGTCGCGCGGCGCAGCGCCAGAACCTCGCGCGGGGCGGCGGTGGCGACATTCACCCCGGCCACCAGGATCTCGCCCCCGGCGGCCAGGTAATTGCCATAGACCATGCGCATCAGGGTGGATTTCCCCGCCCCCGAAGCGCCGATCAATGCCACACATTCGCCCGGAGAGACGGAAAGCGTGGCGCCGGCCATGACCGGGATCACCGCGCCGCCCTGATTGTGCAGGGTGAAGGATTTCGAAAGGTTGCGGATCGCGATCATGGGCCTAGACCTGCAGCACGGAAGAGACGAGAAGTTGCGTATAGGCATGCTGCGGGTCGTCCAGCACCTGATCGGTCAGGCCCTGTTCCACCACCCGCCCGCCCTTCATCACCATCAGCCGATCGGCCAGAAGCCGCACCACGGCCAGATCATGGGTGACGATGATCACCGACAGGCCCAGATCGCGCACCAGCCCGCGCAGCAGGTCCAGAAGCCGGGCCTGCACGCTGACATCAAGGCCCCCGGTCGGCTCGTCCATGAAGACAAGACGCGGCGCGGTCACCAGATTGCGGGCGATCTGCAGGCGTTGCTGCATGCCGCCGGAAAAGGCCGATGGCCGGTCGTCGATCCGGTCCGCGGCGATTTCCACCCGGCCCAGCCAGTCGGTGGCCTTGTCGCGGATCGCGCCGTAATGCCGGGCGCCCACGGCCATCAGCCGCTCGCCCACATTGCCGCCGGCCGACACGCCCATGCGCAGCCCGTCGCGCGGGTTCTGATGCACGAAAGCCCAATCGGTGCGCGACAGGCGGCGGCGGTCGGGTTCGGTCATCTGCAACGTGTCGCGCGGGCCTTCCGCCGTGGCGAAGATCACTTCGCCCGCATCCGGGGCCAGATGGCCGGCCAGGCAGGACAGCAGCGTCGATTTGCCCGAGCCTGATTCTCCGACGATCCCAAGGACTTCGCCCGGGAACAGATCGAAACACACATCGGCGCAGCCGATCCGCGCGCCATAGCGTTTCGTCAGGCCCGAGACCCGCAACAGCGGCTGGTCGGGGGCGCGAATTTTCTGCGAAAATTCGGGGCCGGTCGCAGATTGCAGCGTCATGCTTCGCCTCCCAGCCGGCCGACATGGCCCGCCTCGCGGCGGCAGCGGCAGAAATCGGTGTCGGAACAGACGAACATCCGCCCGCCCTGATCGTCGGTGATCACCTCGTCCAGATAGCTGTCCGAGGCCCCGCACAGGTCGCAATCGTGGTCGGCCTTCGACGGCGTGAACGGGTGATCTTCAAAATCCAGGCTGACCACCTTCGTATAGGGCGGCAGCGCGTAGATCCGCTGCTCGCGCCCCGCGCCGAACAGCTGCAAGGCGGCGCAATCCGACAGTTTCGGATTGTCGAATTTCGGGATCGGCGAGGGGTCCATCACATAGCGCCCCTCGACCTTGACCGGATAGGCGTAGGACGTGGCGATCTGGCCGTGCCGGGCGATGTCTTCATACAGTTTCACATGCATCAGCCCGTATTCCTCAAGCGCATGCATCTTGCGCGTCTCGGTCTCGCGCGGTTCCAGAAAGCGCAGCGGTTCGGGGATCGGCACCTGATAGACCAGGATCTGATCCTCGCGCAGCGCCTGTTCGGGGATGCGGTGCCGGGTCTGGATCACCGATGCCTCGCCCGTCGCCTCGGTCACCGCAACCCCGGCCGTGCGCTGAAAGAACTTGCGGATCGAGACCGCATTGGTGGTGTCATCCGCGCCCTGGTCGATCACTTTCAGCACGTCCGCCGGCACCAGACAGGCCGCCGTCACCTGCACGCCGCCCGTGCCCCAGCCATAGGGCATCGGCATTTCGCGGCTGGCGAAAGGCACCTGATAGCCCGGCACGGCGACGCCCTTCAGGATCGCGCGGCGGATCATCCGCTTGGTCTGTTCATCCAGATAGGCGAAGTTATACTCGTCCGGCACAGGGGCAGAGGCCGCATGATGATCAGCCTGGACGGTATCCTGACCCTGGTCGCCCTGGCGCTGATCTTCGGCGGCGCCTTTGCGCTTTACGCCTTCCTGATCGCGCGCGGCACCCGAAACTTCCTGCGCGCCATGCTGCGGCTGCGCGACCGGATCGACCGGTCCGACGATTCCCTGCGATAGTCCGATCACAGCAGCCCCCTGTCCTGTAGCGCGCCTTCCAGCGCGGCGGAATCGGTGAAAAGCACGGCCTCCATGCCGAAATCCCGCGCGCCGGCCACGTTCCTGGCGCTGTCGTCGATGAACAGGCAGGCCTGCGGGTCCAGCTCGGCCCGGTCGCAGAGACGCGCGAAAATCGCCGGATCGGGCTTGATGCAGCCCTCGTGCCCCGAGACGACCGTGACCCCGAAACTGGCGCCAAGCCGCGGATGGGCGGCCAGCCCGGCCGGCCAGGTTTCGGCCGACCAATTGGTGATCGCATGGATCTGCAGACCGCGCGCCTTCAGCCGCGGGATCAGCGCCCATGTGGCCTCGATCGGCTCGGTGATGCTGCGCGGGTAGTTCGGCAGATAGGTCGAAAACACCGCGCGGTCGGCTGGATCGGCGATCTCTTGCGCCAGGTCGGCGAAGGGCACGCCCGCATCGCCGCGCAGGTTCAGCGCCGGGAAATGGATGCGGTCCAGAAAAGCGTCAACCTTGGCGCGGTCGCCCAAGGCGGGCAGGAAGGCCTGCACGGGATCCCACCGGATCAGGACATTGCCGATGTCGAAGACCACGGCCTTGAGAGCGGGCGTCATTCTGCGGCCTCCTGCCGGGCTGCCTGCGCTTCGGCGCGCAAATGTCGGATAAGTTCAAGCTCTGACTGGAAATCCACGTAATGCGGCAGTTTGATATGCTCGAGAAATCCAGTCGCCTGGATGTTATCGCAATGGGCCAGAACGAATTCCTCATCCTGCGCCGGGGCGCCGCTGTTGTCTTCGCCCAGTTCCTTCCAGCGCAGCGCCCGATCGACCAGCGCCATGGCGATGGATTTGCGCTCGGTCTGCCCGAAGCTGAGCCCATAGCCGCGGGTGAATTGCGGCGGCTCGGTCTTCGACCCCTTGAACTGGTTCACCGTCTCGCATTCGGTGACCTCGATCTCGCCGATCTCGACGGCGAAACCCAGTTCGGGGACCTGCATCTCGACCGCGACCGTGCCGATCCGCAACTCGCCCACAAAGGCATGCGTGCGGCCATAACCGCGTTGGGTGGAATAGGCGAGCGACAGAACGAAGCCTTCATCGCCGCGCGCCAGCGCCTGCAGCCGCAGGGGGCGGCTGGCCGGAAGGCTCAGCGGTTCGCGCGTCAGGTCGGCGGGCGTGTCCTCGGCAGGCGGGGCGGTTTCGATCAGCCCGTCGCGGTTCAGGAACTTGGTGATATGCGGAACCGGATCCGGGCTTGCCGGCGCCACTGGCGCGGCCGGCGCCTCGCCATTGGCGGCCAGGGTGAAATCCAAGAGGCGGTGGGTATAGTCGAAGGTCGGGCCCAGGATCTGCCCGCCCGGCGCATCCTTGAACGTGGCCGAGACCCGGCGGGTGATCGACATCTTTCCAGTGTCAATCGGCTGCGAGGCGCCATGGCGGGGCAGGGTGGTGCGATAGGCGCGGATCAGGAAGATTGCCTCGATCAGATCGCCGCGCGCCTGCTTGATCGCCAGCGCCGCCAGATCCGGATCGTAAAGCGAACCCTCGGCCATCACCCGGTTGACGGCCAGGCGCAACTGCTCGCGGATCTGCGGCACGGTCAGTTCGGCGATGTCTGGGGCGCCCCGGCGCTCTTCGGCCAGGAAGGCATGGGCATTGTCGATGGCGCGCTCGCCACCCTTGACGGCGACATACATCAGACAAGCTCCACACGGGTTGAGCGCGGCAGGCCGGCGACCTGGTTTCCGCAGGTGAAGAAGATATCATAACCCAATGGAAACAGATCGTTATTTTCCGCAAAGCTAGGGCTTTCGGGCAGGCTGAGCCGTGCCGTGTCGCGGATCCCGGGGCCGGTCAGCCGCGATCCTTCGGGCGCGAGCCGCGGCAGTTCGGCGATCAGCGTGGCGGCGCGGTCGGGGTATTCGGCAGTGCCGATCGCAAAGCGCGACAGCGGCTGCAGCGCATCCCAGTTGCCAAAGGCGAAGGCCGCCGCCTCGGGCCCCACCAGCGGCGCGCCGGTCTGGAAGGCCAGCCAGTCGCGCACCGCCGGAAGATCATGCGAGGGCGCCAGGAAGACGGGCGTCGTGCTGTCCAGCAGAACCAGCGCCAAAGTCCCGGCCGCAGGGGAAAGCGGGGCGGGGGGCGCTAATCTTTCCAGCGTCAATATCGTTCCGGGCCGCGACAGGACGCTCAGCGCCGTGCGGAAGGCGCGGGCGCTGTCTTGCGGGGGAGTGACGAAGCCGCCGGTCAGGGATTCGGGCCTCATGCGTCTTCTCCGCGCACCAGGGTGAAGAATTCCACCCGCGTCGCCGCTGCCTTGGCGGCGCGCAACCCCCGCGCCGCGGCTTCCTCGGCCGCCAGCGGATCCAGCACCTGGGCGCGCAGCGCTGCCGCCCGCCCGGTCTGCATCAGCGCATCGACCAGCGCCGCGCGCCGGGCATGGTCACGGTCGCGGCCCTGCACATAGGCATGGCCCACCGTGCCGCAATCGGTCAGGCGCAATGCGCAGCGCGTCACCGTCATCTCGCCCAGATTGAACGGCGCGCCGCTGGCCGAGACCCGGCCCCGCACCATCACCGCGCCGATTTCCGGGGCGCGCAGGTCGGCATGGGCGGGAAGCGGGGCGGGCAGCAGCGCCGCCAGCCGCTCGGGCCGGGCCCGGGCCAAGAGGCCCATCCAGGCGCGGCGGTCTTCGGTCGGGAGTTCCTGCACAGACATCTTTCCCACTTGTCGAGTTATATAGACAACTATACAAATATCCGGCGCGCCGCGCTACCCCTGCTGTGCGATTCCTTGATGAAGATTAGGTGACAGATGGCCCGATCCGCCCTGTGGCGCGAGATTGCCGAGACGCTTGCGGCCGAGATCGCCCGCGGCCAGTTCCCGCTGGGGGGCAAGCTGCCGACCGAAGCCGCGCTTTCGGCACGCTTTGGCGTCAACCGCCATACGGTGCGCCATGCGCTGGCCGATCTGGCCGCGCGCGGGCTGACCCATGCCCGCCGCGGCGCCGGGGTCTTCGTGACCGGCAGCAGCACCGACTACCCGCTGGGCCGCAGGGTGCGCTTTCACCAGGCGGTCGAGGCCTCGGGCAAGGTGCCGTCGCGCCGGCTGACCCGGAACGAGACCCGGCCGGCCGATGCCGAAGAGGCCGCGGCGCTGGGCCTGTCTGCGGGCGATCCGGTGCATGTGGTCGAGGGCGTGTCGATGGCCGATGGCCAGCCGATCGCAGTGTTCCGATCTGTCTTTCCAGCGGAAAGATTTGCCGATCTGCCGGCGGCGCTGGCCCTGCACCAGTCGATCACCGCGGCGCTGGCCGATTGCGGCCTGCCCGATTACACCCGCGCGACGACCCGGCTGACCGCGACGCTGGCGCCCGCGACGCTGGCGCTGCAACTGCAGCTGCCGGCCGGGGCGCCGGTGTTGCAATCGGTGGCGGTCAATGTCGATGGTGCGGGCAATCCAGTGGAATTCGGCACGACCTGGTTTGCGGGCGAAAGGGTGACGCTGACCGTCGCCGGCGGCTGAGCTGTCATATCGGCGTTGCAGCTTGCAGTTATCCACAGCAGACACCCTTCACCTGCGAGCTGAAAATGCCGGATCTTCTGCCTCCGCTGCGCCTGACCGGCGCGGCCGTTCTGATCGACGGCGCCCTTCGGCCCGAGGCGCTGGGTCTTTCCAGTGGAGAGATCACCGCCGGCGGCGATCTGCCCGAGGTCGATCTGTCGGGCTACTGGCTGTTGCCGGGGATCGTCGATCTGCATGGCGACGGGTTCGAACATCAGATCCATCCGCGCCCCCGCGCCGACTTTCCCCTGCGCGCCGCCCTGGCCTCGACCGAGCGCGAGGCGGCGGCGCATGGGGTGACCACGGCCTATCTCGCCCAGGGCTGGAGCTGGGAGGGCGGGATCCGCGCGCCCGATCAGGCTGAAAAGCTGATCGAGGCGGTGCAGGCCTATCGCGCCGAGGCGCTGATCGACCTGCGGGTGCAGATCCGGGCCGAGACCCATCTGGTGGCCGAAGTGCCGCGGCTGATCGCGGCGGTGGAACGGTTCGGCGTGGGCTATGTGGTCTTCAACGACCATTCCGAGGAAGGCGTGCAGACCCGCCGCCGCGACCGCGAAACCTTTGGCATCTGGGCGCGCAAGGCCGGGCTGACCGGCGAAGAGCTGTCGGCGCGGCTGGATGCGGCGCGGGCACGGGCGCGTGAGGTGCCGCGCGCGCTGCATAGCCTGGCCGAGGCTTTCGACAGGCTGGGCGTGCGCTATGGCAGCCATGACGACCCCGATGCCGAGACGCGGGAATTCTACCGCATCCTGGGCGCGCGGATCGCCGAATTCCCGATCCGCCGTCCGGCCGCGGCCGCGGCCAAGGCCAATGGCGATCCGGTGCTGATGGGCGCGCCGAATGTGGTGCGGGGCGGCAGCCAGGCCGCCAATCTGTCGGCCGAGGCGCTGATCCGCGACGGGCTGTGCGATGCGCTGGTCTCGGATTACCACATTCCGGCCTTGCCGATGGCGGTCTGGGCCCTGGTCGATCGCGGCATCCTTCCCTTTGAAAAGGCGTGGAAACTGGTCTCGGCGGCACCGGCGCGCATCATCGGCCTGGCCGATCGCGGCCGGATCGAGATCGGCCGGCGCGCCGATCTGGTGGTGATGAACCCCGCGACCCGCGGGATCGAGGGCGTCATCGCCGGTGGGCGGCTGGCGCATCTGTCCGCCGGGCTGGCGGGGCGCTTTCTGCGGCTGCCGGCGCGGCTGCGGCTGGCGGCGGAATAACGCGGGCTCAGCCCTGGTATTTCTCAAGAAACTCCTCGGCGGGCAGGGCGCGGAAATCGGCCAGGGCCGCGCGCAGCCGGGCGTGATCCCAATCCCACCAGGCCAGGGCCAGCAGGCGCTGGGCCACCGCATCGGGAAAGCGGGCCCGCAAGGGCGTGGCGGGGCAGCCGGCGACGATCATGAAGGGCGCGACATCGCGGGTCACCACCGCGCCCGAGGCGACGATGGCACCGACGCCCACGGTGATCTCGGGCTTGATGATCGCGCCATGGCCGATCCAGCAATCGGCGCCCAGGCGGGTGCGGCGGGCGGCGCGGGTGGCGAAGAAATCCGCGTCATCCTCGACATCGTCCCAGTAACTGGCCGAGCGGTACAGGAAATGGTGCTGGGCGGCATTCCTGTAGGGGTGATCGGTCGGGCCGATCCGGGTCATCGCGGCGATATTGGCGAATTTGCCGACCGTGCTATTGGCGATATCGGCCAGCCGGTCGCAATAGGCATAGTCCTGGAAGGTCGAGTTCAGCACGATGCTGCCCGCCCCCACCTCGCACCAGGCGCCGAAGGTCGAGTTCACCACCCGGGCGCCGGAATGGATCAGGGGCGTGTCGGGGGAAAGCTTGGGCATTGCGGGGTCCTTTTGTGCAAGCTGCGGCGCGTTCCGGCAGTCAGGGCCTAGCCCTTGTCCGTCGCGCCACGGATCAGCCGGCGGCGCAGCCAGCCCGAGAAGGCGTCCATCGCCATGACCATCAGGATGATCAGCACGATGTAATAGGCGACTTCTTCCCAGTCCTTCTGGGTGATGATCGCCTGGGTCAGCAAAAGCCCGATCCCGCCGCCGACGATGGCGCCGATCACCGTCGCGCTGCGGGTGTTCGATTCCAGATAGTACAGGACCTGGCTCAGCAGGATCGGCGTGATCTGCGGAATGACGCCGACCCGCGCCCTTTGCACCGCATTCGCCCCGGTCGAGCGGATGCCCTCGACCTGCTTTTCGTCAATATTCTCAAGCGCCTCCGAGAACATCTTGCCGAACGACCCGGTGTCGGTCAGGAAGATCGCCAGGGCGCCGGTCATTGGGCCCGGGCCGAAGGCGCGCGACAGGATGATGGTCCAGATCAGCCCGTCCACCCCGCGGATGAAGTCGAAGACCCGGCGGAAGGCAAAGCGGATCGCGCCCAGCGGCATGAAGTTCGACGCGGCCAGGAAGGCCAGCGGCAGGGCCAGCATGGCGGCCAGCATCGTGCCCAGGAAGGCCATCAGCACGGTTTCGAACAGCGCCCAGGCCACGTCGCGATGGTGCCACATCTTGTTGGTCCAGATCTCGGACAGCATGTAGCCCAGATTGGTTTGGCCGGCGTCGATCCGTGGCGCGGTGGTGGCCAGCTGCAGCAGCTCAAGCGGGCCCTTGCCATAGAAGGGGCTGTCGAGGGTGAAGAAGAACAGCTCCCACCCGGGCTGGTATTTGAAGGTTTCCACCTTGGAGCGGGAATAGCTGAACCGTCCCGCCGGCGTGGTGACCGAGATCTTGTTGTCCGAGGCGTTGATCCATTTCGGCAGCGGCTGCGGCGCCTCCAGCGCCAGCTTGCCGCCCGCGGGCCGGATCGCGACCGTGCCATAGCCCGGGATCACATAGCGCGCGCCCTGATCGTCATAGGTGACGATGTTTCCATCGCCAAGATCAATGGTCGTGACATCGCCCGCCACCGTCACCCAATCGGGCAGCCGGCCCGGCGGATAGGTGCCCTTCGCCTCGCCCTCGATCGCCACGGTCAGCTTGCCCGATCGGTTGTCGCGGGTGACATGCGTCTTGTAGGACCAGAAATCCGACAGAAGGATGCCGGCATTGTCCCAGCGCGCCCGCGCGGCAAGCCCGGCCAGATCGAAGGCGAGGGCCGCGTAAAGCAGATAGGCCAGCACCGCCACCGGCACGGCAAAGGACAGAAGCCGCCGCCGCGCCATGCCGGTCAGAACGGTCTGGGACAGCGCCGGGGACAAGGTGGGGGACATCGGGGCCGAGGTCATGCGCCTGCTCCTTTCACCAGCCGCGCCCGTGCCGTGTCGGACAGGCGGTCGATGATCACGATGGTCAGAAACAGCAGCAGGAAGATCGCCACGACCTTGTCGTAGCGGCCCTGGCCCCATTGCATCGCCAGTTTCAGATCGTGGCCGATGCCGCCTTCGCCGACAAAGCCCAGGATCGCGCTGGCGCGGACGTTGATTTCAAGCCGCATCAGCGCATAGGACAGCCAGTTCGGCGCCACTTGCGGCAGGATGCCCAGCGCCATGCGCTGCCCCCAGCCGGCGCCGACCGAAGCCAGCCCCTCGACCGGCTTCAGATCGGCGTTTTCGGCCACTTCCGAAAACAGCTTGCCCAAGGCGCCCGAGGTATGCAGCGCAATGGCGATCACCGCCGGCACCGGCCCGCCGCCGAGAATATAGATCAGCACCAGCGCGATGACGATTTCCGGCATGGCGCGGGCGGCATCCATGAAGCGGCGGAAGACCGGGATCAGCCGCGGCCAGGGCGCCAGGCCCCGGGTCGACAAAAGCGCCAGCAGCACGGCGGCCAGCCCGCCCAGCAGGGTTGAGACCGCGGCGATGTTCAACGTTTCCACCAGCGAGGGCAGGAATTGCACGAACAACGCGGGCAGATTGGCACGGTTGCGCCAGGCTTCCGACAGAACCTCGGCCGGGAAGGCGCCCAGCATCGGCAGGCCCGACAGGAAGCCGCCGGCATTGCGGTATTCGGCCAGCCGGAAGCCCGACACCATCATCGCGACGAAGATCACCAGCAGGATCCCGCCATACATCCGTTTGCGGCGCAGCTGATCAAGATAGGCGGTCTGGATCCCGGGCAGGGCCCGGGGGGCGGCAGCAAGGGGGCCGGCGGCGGTCTGGGCCATGCGGTCACGGGTCCTTGGTCAAGCGGGAAAAGCTCCGGCCGGGTGCCGGACATGAAAAGGCCGGGCCCCGATGCGGGGGCCCGGCCGGGTGAAGTGGCGGTTACTGGCCTTCCTGCAGCTTGCGCGCCGCCACGATGCCCAGATAGTCCTCGTGCTTGACCGGCACGAAATCCTTGGCATCGCCGGCGGCGACGGCATAGGCGCAGTCGGGGTTCTTCTCCCACAGATCGGCGGTCAGCGTGGTGACCTTGTCCTTCACGTCTTCCGGCAGCGCCTTGCGCACCACCATCGGGCCTTCGGGGATCAGCTTCGACTGCCAGATCTGCACCAGATCGTTCATGTCGACCAGGCCCGCATCGGCGGCCTTGCGGAAGGCGCCGGAATTGTAGCCGTCTTCCCAGTTGCCCAGGCCATCGGCCCAGCTCACGCCCGCGTCGAAATCGCCATTGGCGACGCCGACGATGGTCTGCTCATGCCCGCCCGACATCTTGACCGCGGAAAAATAGTCTTCCAGCTTGCCGTAGGTCTCGGTCAGCTCGGCGCCCGGCACCAGATAGCCCGAGGTCGAGTTCGGATCGGCAAAGGCGAAGACCTTGCCCTTGGCATCGTCCATCGAGGTGATGCCCGAATCCTTGCGGGCGAAACCGATGGAGTAATAGCCGGTCGAGCCATCGGCATTCTGCTTGGTCAGCTTGACGTCCACCGCGTCCGGGTCGGTCAGGTAGATCTTGGCATAGCCCGAGGCGCCCAGCCAGGCCATGTCCAGCGTGCCGCCCAGCAGGCCCTGGATCACGCCGTCATAGTCGGCCGGGGTGAACAGCTTGACCGGCACGCCCAGCGTCTCTTCGATCGCCTTGCGATAGCATTCGTTCGAGGTCATCCGGTCCTGGGCGTTTTCGCCGCCCAGAATGCCGACGTTGAATTCCTTGATCTCTTGCGCCTGGGTGGCGCCGGCCAGCGCGGTGGTGGCGGCAAGCGCCAGGACGAGGTGTTTCATGGGATGCTCCATGCGGGGGTTAAGGGAAAGCGTCGGCCCCGAAAGCGGGGCGGGGAAAGGTGATCAGGCCATCAGGCTTTCGGCATAGGCGTCATCGGCCCGGTGATCGCTGGGGATGGCGGTCGAGGTCGCGGCCTCGTTGAACGTGTCATCGGCGCCGTAGATCTCGCGCGCGACCTGGGTCGACAGCTGGTCGGGCGTGCCGTCAAACACGATGCGGCCGTCGCGCATGCCGATGACCCGGTCGCAATAGCGCCGCGCCGTGTCCAGCGTGTGCAGATTGGCAATGACCATGCGGCCGTCTTCGACATTGATCCGCTTCAGCGTGTCCATCACGACCTGCGCATTCATCGGATCAAGGCTGGCGATCGGCTCGTCTGCCAGGATGATCTTCGGGTCCTGCATCAGCGCGCGGGCAATCGCCACGCGCTGCTGCTGGCCGCCCGACAGCGCCTCGGCCCGTTTCGGCGCCTGTTCGGCAATGCCCAGCCGGTCCAGAATCTCCAGCGCCTTCAGAATGTCGGCGCGCGGCCACAGGTTGAACAGTGTGGCCAGGGTCGAGCGGCGGTTCAGCGTGCCATGCAGCACGTTCGAGGCCACATCCAGCCGCGGCACCAGGTTGAACTGCTGAAAGATCATCGCGCATTGCGATTGCCATTCCCGCTTGGCGCCGCCCTGCAGCGCCAGAACGTCGCGGCCTTCGAACAGGATCTGCCCCGCCGTGGCATCGGTCAGCCGGTTCATCATCCGCAGGAAGGTGGATTTTCCGGCGCCCGACCGGCCGATGATGCCGACAAAGCCGGCCGTGGCGACCTGAAAGCTGATCGCATCGACGGCGGCCTTCTTGCCGAAGACGCGGCTGACGTTCCTGACCTGCAGCAGCATGCGCCCTCCTGGGGCTGGTGATATCCTGCCGACCGGCTAGAGGCCGCGGGTTACGATCGCGCGGCGAAACGGTGAAAGTTTTGCAACGCCGGGCGCGGCGACTGTCGTGAAACTGTCGCAGATCCGAGACGATAAGCCGGGCCACAGGCGCGGCGTGGCCGCGGCAGATTCGGGATCGGACGAAGGGCAGGCCGGTGGCGGAAGACGAGGATCAGCTCCCCCAGGGGGCAGAGGCGGACCTGATCGCCGCCGTGGCGCAGGCCGAACAGGGCGATCCGGCCTTGCAGCGCAGCGACCTGGCCTTTTCGGCCTTGCTGCACGAGGTCGTGGTCGAGATCGACCGGCAGATGGCGGTGTTTCTGGGATCCGAACAGGACAGCGGCCCGCACAAGACCCGGGTGGCCTTGCGGCGCCTGACCACGGCGCTGGATGCCTTCGCGCCGATCCTGAAGCGCAAGGCGGCGGGCCGGGCCCGGGCCGAGGCGAAGTGGATCTTCCGCCGGCTGGGACGGGTGCGCGATGCCGATGTCTATCTGGCCGGGCGGCGCAAGCGCGGCGCGCCCGCGGCCGAGATCGAGGCGCTGGCGCGCGACACGCTGGCGCTGCGGGCAGAGATGCGCGAGGCGCTGCGGCTGAAGAAGGCGGTGGCCTTCGCGCCGGCGCTGCTGCGCGATCTGTCCGAGGGCTTGCTGCTGAAGACCGGGCAAAGGGGGCTTGCCGCGCGGGCGCGCCCGGTCTCGCGCCTGGCGGCGCGGGCGCTGGATGCGGCCTGGGCCGCGGGGCTGAGCCATGGCAAGGACATTGCCGGTCTCAGCGAAGAGGCGCGGCATGAATTCCGCAAGGACATGAAAACGCTGCGCTATACGGCCGAATTCTTCGAACCGCTCTGGCCGGTGGACCGCTGGGCCGAATTCGAGGCCGCGCTAGAAGATCTGCAGGATGCGCTGGGTCTGTTGAACGACCTGGCGGTGGCGCGGCGCAAGGCCGGCAAGAAGGCCCCCGCCCGCGCGACAGATCGCGGCGACGAGGCGCAGGCGCTGGAGGCGGCCGAGGCGCTGTGGCGCCGGCTGCTGCAGGCCGGGCCATTCTGGACCTCGGGGGGCTGATTTCGCGCATCGGGCATGCCTTTGATCCGGATCAAGGCCGGCTGCCTGAAATCCGGGCAGAAAAAGCACCGACGCGCAGAAAATAGCCAGAGGACGCCATGCATCGCCTGTTCATGATTCTATATTCCATCATCGGCACCTCGCTGGCCGGGGCCTTCGTGGTCGCGGCGCTGGTGCTGAGGATGGATACGCTGCAGCCGATCATCGTTGCCGCGGCGGTGGGCGCGGTTCTGGCGCTGCCGGTGGCCTGGATGGTGGCGCGGCGTCTGGCCGGGTAAGGCGCCTGCGCCGGGGGATCAGGCGGTCAGGAAGACCCGCACGGTTTCCTCGAATTCCCGGGGCTTGTCGGCATGCAGCCAATGGCCGGCCCCGGGCAGTTTCGCAAACCGCGCCTTGGGAAACAGCGCCCGGATCCGGTCGCGGTGTTCCGGCCGGACATAATGGCTTTCGGCGCCGGTCAGAAACAGCGCCGGCCCGTCGAACTGGCCCTCGGTGTCGGGCCAGCCGACGATCTTGTCCATCTCGGATTCCAGCACCGGCAGGTTCAGCCGCCAGCGCGGCCCGCCCTGGGCCTTCAGGTCCAGCGATTGCAGGAAGAAGGCGCGCAGGCCCGGGTCGTCGATCGTCTCGGCCAGCCGCCGGTCGGCCTCGGCCCGGGTGGTCAGGCCGGTCAGGTCCAGCGCCTGCATGTCACGGGCATATTGGCTTTGGTCATGGCGATAGGCGACGGGGGCGATGTCGGCCACCACCAGCCGCCGCAGCAGTGCGCCTTCGGTCAGCGCCAGCTGCATCGCGGCCTTGCCGCCCATCGAATGACCCAAAAGATCGACCGGCCCGCCCAGGCTGCGGATCACCTGGGCCAGATCGGCGGCCATGTCGGGATAGGACTGGCTGGCAAAGCGCGGGCTTTCGCCATGGTTGCGCATGTCGACCGCCACCACCTCGCGGATATCGGCCAGGCGGCGGGCAATGACGTTCCAGTTCCGCGCCGAGCCGTACAGCCCATGGGCGATGACCAGGGGCGGGGCGCCCGAGGGCGTGGCGGCGGGGTGGCGAAGCGTGGCAAGCATGCCGGTTTCCATAGCGAAACGATCTGTCCGGGGCCAGAGTGGTTGAAGCCGCCGCCGTCACGGCGCTATGAAGCCAGGGGAAGCGCGGGCCCGGGGCAGGAAGATGAGTGCGGTGACGATCATCCAGATGGCGGATCGCGTGGCCTCGCTGTTGGAGGACCGGCTGGGCGCGCGCGGCAAGACGCTGCGCGACAAGCTGCGCCGGGCCGGACGGCGCCTGCCGCGGCGGGTGCGGATGGCCGGGCTGGCCCTGGCCGAAGCGGCCGAGATGGCGCAGAACCCCAAACTGCTGGTGCGGGTGGACGAGGCGCAGGTCGCGGCCGATTACGACATCGTGCTGCGGCATCTGGGCGGGGTGAACCCGGCCGCGCGGCGCCGCGGCGCGCTGCTGGATTTCGCGGCCTCGGTGGCCTTCGGGCTGCTGATGCTGGGCGTCGCCCTGGTCTTTCTGCTGGTTTGGCGCGGCCTGGTCTAGGGGTCAGCGCCCGCGCGCCCTGGCCTGGGCGGCAAAGCCGCGGCCCAGCGCGCCCCAG
>NZ_JAICBZ010000180.1 GCF_020179405.1 Xinfangfangia pollutisoli
GGTAATCCTCCCCGTTTTAACGGGGTGCAGCAGTAGACTTCAGGCAGCCATCTTCAGTTTCTGGGCGGGTGTGATGCCGCCTATGCCCATGTTGGGGCGCTCATTGTTGTAAGTCCATAGCCAGTCGGTTGCGATCTCCTGCGCCTCCTCGATGGTTTCAAAGATGTAGAGGTCCAGCCATTCATGCCGGACCGTTCTGTTGTATCGCTCGACGTAAGCATTCTGCTGGGGCTTTCCGGGCTGGATGTGGTTGAGGGCAATGCCCTGCTTCTCGGCCCAGATCATCAGCGTGGAACTGATGTATTCCGGGCCATTGTCGACCCTGATCGCCAAGGGCTTCCCGCGCCATTCAATGATCTGGTTCAGCGACCGGACGACCCGCTCGGCCGGGAGCGAGAAGTCGACCTCGATGCCCAGGCCCTCACGGTTAAAGTCGTCCAACACGTTCAGAAGCCGGAACTGGCGGCCATCGGACAAGCGATCAGCCATGAAGTCCATCGACCAGACCGTGTTCGGTGCCTCAGGGACGCTGAGTTCATCGGGTTTGTCGCGCTTGATCCTCCGGCGGGGCTTGATCCGCAGGTTCAGTTCCAGCTCGCAGTAGATCCTATGGACGCGCTTATGGTTCCACGGGTGCCCTGTACGTTGCGCATGTGCAGGAAGCACAATCCAAAACCCCAGGTCCGGTGCGCCTTGGTCAGCCCTTCCAGCAGGTCTGCGATGAACTCATTCTCAGCATCGCGCTTCGGGCTGTAGCGAAAACAGGTCTCGCTGACACCAAAGGCCCGGCAGGCCAGCGCGATGCTGACCCCCTTCGTCGCCACTGCCTTCTCGGCCAGCTCGCGGCGTTGAGCTGGCCGCGTCATTTTTTTCCAAGGGCTTCCTTGAGCAACTCGGCCTGCATGCTCAGGTCCGCAAACATGCGCTTCAACCGCCGGTTCTCGTCTTCAAGGGACTTCATCTGGCTCATCATCGACGCATCCATGCCGCCATACTTCGATCGCCACTTGTAGAAGCTCGCCGTGCTGATCCCATGCTCACGGCAAAGTTCAGGCACGGCCACACCGCTCTCGGCCTGACGAAGCACAGCCATGATCTGCGGCTCGGTGAAACGGCTCTTTCTCATTCGAATCTCCTCAGCTCACGCTACGAGAAAATTCTACTTATGCAGCCCCTTAACCATGGGGAGGATTACC
>NZ_JAICBZ010000181.1 GCF_020179405.1 Xinfangfangia pollutisoli
AGCGCCGCCACCGCCGCCGAGCGGCGCAGCTCCAGATAGGCGCGGTCGGGCTCGGGCGCTTCGGCGGCGAAATCCCGCGCCTGGGCAAGCAGTTCGAAATCCGGGGGCGTCGGCATGATCGGCGGCTTCTCCAGCCGCTGCAGATGCGGCGCCAGGCCTGCCAGCGCCGGGTCCGCCGCGGCGCGATCCTCGGCCCAGCCGGCCAGCCAGGCAGGTTGCCAGTCGCTGTCGCCGGACAGGACCGTCCAGGCGCGCAGCGTGTCATAGGCCTGGGCGGGTTCGCCCTCGGATGCCAGCGCGCGGTCGATGGCCTGGGCCATCAGCCCGGGCAGATGGCGTTGCAGGGCCTGTTGATAGGCGTCCTGCGCCTGCAGGGCCGCATCATAGCCGAAAGGCCCGGCAAACAGGGTGACCGGCGCCTTGGCCCGGGTGGCGAGTGTCACCTCGGTTTCGCGCCACAGCGCATCCAGCCGGGCGGCCAGGTCGGGAAAGGGGCCGGTCCGGTCCAGCCCGATGTCGATCACCGCCGTCGCGAAGGCGCCCGCCAGATCGCGGTGAAAGCGCCATTCCACCCAGGCCGCCCAGCCCGCCACGGCCAGCGCATAGGCCAGGGCCAGGACGGCCAGCATGCCCGACCAGTTCGGCGTGACGGGCGAGGTGTCGAAGGCCCGCCGCGCGCCTTCCATCCGCGCCAGGCAATCGGCCAGAAGCGGGATCACCGCAGCATGTTCGGGCCGGCCGCGGGCGCGGTCCAGAAAGCCCGACAGGTCGGCCACCGAGACATCGCGCCCGTCGAACAGGCTGCGGCGCGACGCATCGCCCCAGTCGGCCACGTCGATCGCCCGGTTCATCCGCGCCCGCTGGTCGATCAGCAGCGCCAGCGCCTGCAGCCGCA
>NZ_JAICBZ010000182.1 GCF_020179405.1 Xinfangfangia pollutisoli
GGGCGCCGCCGGCGCGACCGCTGCCGGTGCTGGGGCCGGTGCTGGGGCCGGCGCGGCCACGGGTGCAGGCACAGGCTCGACGATGAAGCTGGGCATCGCCGCCTCCTGCACCGTCGCTTCCGGCGCCAGCTCGGCCGTGCGGCCTGCCGCCGTATAGGCCGCCTTCTTCAACAGATCCGCCCGCCCCGCCATGGCCGGCGCGAACAGATCGCCCCCCGCCATGGCGCCCAGCGCCACATCATACCATTGCGCCGCCAGATCCGGCCGCTCGGCCGCGCCGAAGCCCTGGCTCAGATGGTGGCCCAGCACTTCGGCATAGCCCTTCTCGCCCATCGCCGTCAGCAGCAGCGCCGAGGCGATGGCCACATCCATCTGCTCCTTCTCATAGCCGACGCCCAGGCAGACCTTGGCCGTGCCCGACAGCTGCGCCGCCGACATGCCCGATTGCAGGATGAACGCCTCGGTCGAGGCCAGAACCTCATCCTCGGGGCGCAGCGACAGGGCCGCGACCTGATCCTTCAGCATCGGCGCGAAGCCCGCGCATTGCTGGGCGATCTGCTCGGGCGTGAAGCCCGCCACCTTGGCGGCCAGCGCCTGACCCGTGGTGATCGCGGCCCCGCGCGCCAGGCAGAACTGCTCGGTCAGCGCGACATTCGCGTCGGTCATCGTCGCGACCGTGTCATAGCCGCCCTTGGTTGACACTTTCAGCATCGCATCCGTGCAGGCCGCGGCCAGATCGCCCTTGGCCCCGTTCGGCGCCATGAACGAGGGCAAGGCCGGCGTCTCGGCCCCGGGCACCGCCACAGGCGCAACAACCGGCGCAGGCGCGGGCGCCGGCGCAGGGGTCGGC
>NZ_JAICBZ010000183.1 GCF_020179405.1 Xinfangfangia pollutisoli
GCGGGGTGGAGCAGCCCGGTAGCTCGTCAGGCTCATAACCTGAAGGCCGCAGGTTCAAATCCTGCCCCCGCAACCAAAATATCTCGTGTTTACAAACGCTTATGCGCCGCCCTCCGGGGCGGCGTTTGCGTTTGCAACTCCCGTGGAAGCACTGTGGAAGCAAGAGGGGCCGAAGTCCTTCGAAGCAAAGCGAAAACTGCGATGGCTCCTTCACATAGACAGGTAGCGCGGACCACAAACAACACACTCAAACGAACGTTCACGTAAACGGTGCGGCTGCGAGAATATCTGGACCCTGGACGATTACATTGCACCATCGCTTTGCCCGGGTAATTGCGTTGTAGAGTAGGCGACGCTTGTGTTCGGCATCGCCGCCCACCTGATACGGCCAGAGGACCACGACGCCATCGAACTCCCTGTTTTTGGCCTGCTGTACAGTCATCGCAGTCAGTTGATGCGACGCGCCGCCACCGTGCTGCCGTTGCAGCGAAACCCGCCGCGCAATGACGGCTTCGATTTCCGCGCGGGTAAAGTTCGTCCGTCCGCATGCGTGAACTTGGATCTCGACCCACGACAGTGCCGCACGCACGGGTCCATTTTGCTGCATTGCCCGTAGTGCTTCGCGTGCAGCCGCTGCTGGCACGGCGGCAGCAAGATCGAGAGTTGAGATTATGGCCTGCGCCTCGTCGCTATCGTTTCCTTCCCAATGAACGATGTAAGGCCCGTTATTGTGTTTGCCGCACGGTCCCGTAGCTAGCCGGGCAACGGTAATCCTCCCCGTTTTAACGGGGTGCAGCAGTAGACTTCAGGCAGCCATCTTCAGTTTCTGGGCGGGTGTGATGC
>NZ_JAICBZ010000184.1 GCF_020179405.1 Xinfangfangia pollutisoli
CGGCGGTGGATATGGGCGTGGATGGCGCGGGCCAGCACCTGGCTTTCCACATCGCGGCCCAGGCTGACATAGTCATCGGCCGATTGCGCATGGGTGATGCGCACCGTGTCCTGTTCGATGATCGGGCCCTCGTCCAGATCGGCGGTGACATAGTGGCTGGTCGCCCCGATCAGCTTCACGCCGCGCTCATAGGCCTGCTTGTAGGGGTTCGCGCCCTTGAACGAGGGCAGGAAGGAATGGTGGATGTTGATGATCCGGCCCGACATTTCGCGGCACATCTCATCCGACAGCACCTGCATGTAGCGCGCCAGCACGATCAGCTCGGCCCCGGTGTCGCGCACGATGCGCATCTGCTCGGCCTCGGCCTTGGGCTTGTTTTCCTTGGTGACCTTGATGCAGTAGAAGGGGATATCGTGGTTCACCACCACTTTCTGATAGTCCATGTGGTTCGAGATCACCGCGACGATCTCGATCGGCAGGGCGCCGATGCGCCAGCGATACAAGAGGTCGTTCAGGCAATGGCCGAAGCGGCTGACCATGATGATGACCTTCATCTTCGTCGCTTCGTCATGGAATTTCGCCGTCATCGCGAAGGATTTGGCGATGGTGGCAAAGCCCTTTTCCAGATCGGCCAGGGCGGCGCCGGTCTCGGCGGTGAAGCTGACGCGCATGAAGAAGCGGTTGGTCTGCAGATCGTCGAATTGCGAGCTGTCGGTGATGTTGCAGCCGTTTTCGGCCAGATAGCCGGCGATGGCGGCCACGATGCCGCGCTTGGTCGGGCAGGCCACGGTCAGGCAGTATTTCGTCATCTTGGGTCTCCGCTCGGAATATGTCTTG
>NZ_JAICBZ010000185.1 GCF_020179405.1 Xinfangfangia pollutisoli
CCCAGATCGTCACGCGCGAGGCGGGCTTTGCCCCGGGCCAGGCCGGCCCCGGCGCCGTGGCCGCGCTGGCGGGCGAGAAGCTGGCGGCGCTGGCCCCCTGGCTTCAGCGCTATGCGCCGGCCCGGGCGCGGGTCATGGTGCTGCCGCTGGTGTTTCTGGCGCTGGTGCTGCCCTTTTCCTGGGGCGCGGCGCTGATCCTGCTGATCTCGGGCCCGTTGATCCCGGTCTTCATGGCGCTGGTGGGTCTGGCCGCGAAAGAGGCCAGCGCCCGGCAGCTGGACGGGATCGCGGGGCTGAACGATCTGCTGATCGACCGGCTGGGGGCGGTGCTGGACATTCGCGTTCTGGGCGCCACGGCCGCGGTCGAAACCGGCTTTTCCGCCGCGGCGCGGGGGCTGCGGCGGCGCAGCATGGCGGTCTTGCGGCTGGCCTTCCTGTCCTCGACCGTGCTGGAATTGTTCGCCGCGATCGGCATCGCGATGATGGCGGTCTATGTCGGCTTCTCGCTTTTGGGCGCGCTGTCCTTCGGCGCATGGGGCACGGGCCTGACGCCCGGGGCCGGGATCTTCCTGCTGCTGCTGGCGCCCGAGTTCTACCAGCCGCTGCGCGATCTGGCGGCCGCCTGGCATGATCGCGCCGCGGCCGAGGCGCTGGCCGAGGATCTGGACAGCTGGCGCGCCGCGCCGCGGGTGGCGCTGCCGGGGCAGGGCGCGCGGGTGGCGCCGCTGCCGGGCCCGGCCAGCCTGGCGCTGCAGGGCTGCCGGGCGGCAAGCGGGCTGGTGCTGCCGGATATGACCATCGCGCCGGGCGAGGCGGT
>NZ_JAICBZ010000186.1 GCF_020179405.1 Xinfangfangia pollutisoli
TCGGCCGCGCTGGCGTAATGCACGTCGCCGACGAGCTTCGCCTTGCCGTCGCGCTCGATGCGGTTGATGCCCACGTCAATGACCGTGGCGCCGGGCTTCACCATGTCGCCGGTGATCATCTCGGGCCGGCCCACCGCGGCCACCAGAATATCGGCGCGGCGGCAGACCTCGGCCAGATCCTTGGTCCGCGAATGCGCGATGGTCACCGTGCAGCTATCACCCAAGAGAAGCTGCGCCATCGGCTTGCCGACAATGTTGCTGCGCCCCACCACAACCGCGTTCAGCCCGGCGAGCGACCCCAGATGGTCGCGCAGCATCATCAGACAGCCCAGCGGCGTGCAGGGCACCATGCTTTTCTGACCCGTGCCCAGCAGGCCCACATTCGAGATATGGAACCCGTCCACATCCTTGGCCGGATCGATCCGGTTGATCACCAGTTCCGCGTTCAAATGCTTCGGCAAGGGCAGCTGCACCAGGATGCCATGCACCGCCGGATCGCCATTCAGCCGGTCGATCAGGGCCAGCAGATCGGCCTCGGCCGTCTCGGCCGGCAGCTTGTGTTCGAAGCTCGCCATGCCGCATTCCACGGTCTGCACGCCCTTGTTGCGCACGTAGACCTGGCTTGCCGGGTCTTCGCCGACCAGCACCACCGCCAGACCGGGCACCAGCCCCTGTTCCTCGCGCAGCCGCGCCACATGCGC
>NZ_JAICBZ010000187.1 GCF_020179405.1 Xinfangfangia pollutisoli
CGCGGCCCGTCCCGCCTCTGCGGCCCTGGCCCCGGCCGCGGCGGCAGGATGGGAAGACTTCTGATCCTGCGGCGCGGTGCCGAAGCCGCGCCCAGGACCGCCGCCTTGCCCCGGCGCCCACTGATCCCCGAACCAGACGACCGCCGCGCCCTAGGCGCCCCCCAGCCACCGCCTTGCGGAGATGCAGATGCCCCCCCTGCGCGTGATCATCGCCACCTCCAGCCCACTTGCACAGTCGCGGCTTGCCCGTGACCTTGCGGCGCTTGCCGAGGTGGATCTTTGTGGCAAGGCCGGAGATCTTTCCGCTGTCTATATGCTGGCCGAACGCGAGGAACCCGACATTGCCCTGGTCGGCGGCGATCTGCTGCGCCACCCGGATTTCGAAGGCATCACCTCGCTTTTCCGGGTGATCGGCACCACCCGGATCGAGATTCTGGGCGACGCACCGGCCGCCGGAGCGCCGGGCATCGCGCCAGGCATGCCGGGCCCGGCGCTGCTGGCGGCCTTGCGCCGCGCCCGTGCGCAAATGGCCG
>NZ_JAICBZ010000188.1 GCF_020179405.1 Xinfangfangia pollutisoli
GCGGGCGACGCCGGTTCGGGCGCGGCCTGCGTCGGCGGCTCTGACGGCTCGGGCGCGGCATCGGGCAGGGGCGCGACGCCTTCGGAAGCCGCAGCTTCGGAAGCCACCGCTTCCGGGGCAGCAGCTTCGGCCAGCGCCTCCAGCGTTTCGCGCTTGAACGGCGTCTCGAAGCGCGAGGTGACAAGCCCCATGTCATCCACCTGATCAGCCCGCAGCGTGTAGACGCCGGGCGCGATCTCGCCCAGCGTGGTCAGCCATTTGCCGCTTTTCGGCACCGGCACGTCCTGCAGCAGCGCATTGTCCAGATAAAGCCGGATCACCGCCCCCGGCGCGCCCGCGCCGCCCAGCTGCACCGCGCCGGTTTCGGTATAGGTGATGGTTTCCAGCGTCACCGGGGCGATCTGGCCGGGCTCGGGCGCAGGCGCGGGCGCTGCCGGATCCTGCAGCACGACCGCACCCTCTTCGGTCAGCATCAGCGCCGCCGGCGGCTCGGCCGCAGGGGCGGCGGG
>NZ_JAICBZ010000019.1:0-2330 GCF_020179405.1 Xinfangfangia pollutisoli
GCGGATCGCGCTGGAACTGGCCGATGCCGCGCGCGAGGTGACCGAGGCCGCGACAGGCACCGAGGGCCATGTGCGGATCGGCTCGGTCACCGGGCCGGCGCTGGACCGGGTGCTGCCGGCGGTGCAGCGCATCCGGGCCGGCCATCCGGGCCTGACCTTCGAAATCACTGTCTCGACCTCGCCGCCGCTGTGCGACCAGCTGCTGGCGGGACGGCTGGATTTCGCCATCGGCCGGCTGCTGGATCCGGCGCATGCGCGCAGCCTGCAGATGCAGCCGATCCGCGACGAGCCGCTGGCGCTGATCGTGCGCCGCGGCCATCCGCTGCTGCTGCGGCCGCGGATCAGCCTGGACGAGGTTCTGGCCCATGAATGGGTGATGCCCGAGGATGAGGCGCTGATCACCCGCACCGTGCTGGACCGGCTGGGCGCGCTGGGTCTGCCCGCGCCACGGCGGCAGGTGTCGACGGCGTCCTTCCTGTTCACGCTGGCGATGCTGAAGGCCTCGGACGCGGTGGCGCCGCTGGCGCAGCCGGTGGCCGAGAATTTCGCCTCGGGCCCGGCCACGCCCTTTGTCGAATTGCCGATCGACCTGGGCTTTCGCGTGCCCGCCTTCGGGCTGATCCGCCGCATCGACGCGGCCCTGACCCCGGCAGCCGAGCGGCTGGCCGAGGCGATCCTGCAGGCCTAGCTGGGCGAGAAGCCCGCGACCAGCTGATGGCGGTCGCCCGGATAGGTCAGCCGGGCAAAAGTGACCGGCCGGCCTTCGAATTCGGTGCGGCGGGCGATTTCCAGGCAGGGCGTGCCGGGGCGCAGGTGCAGCGCGGCGGCCAGATCGGCACTGGCCGGCACGGCGCGGATCACATGTTCGGCCGCACTCCAGGGCACTTGCTGCAACAGCCAGGCCCCGGCCGGCTGGGCAGCGAAATCGGCCGTCTCGGCCTGGGGCACCGCGCCAAGATGGATCAGCCGCGCCTCGTGGCAAAAGGGCAGACCATCGGCCAGATGCAGCGCTTCCAGCGCCAACACGCGGAACGGCGCCTCGTCGGCCGGGCGCAGCGCCTTGCGGTCGTCTGGCCCCGCCACGCGCAGGCTGCGCGACAGCAGCCGATAGCCGTAATCCTGGCCCAGCCCGCGGATTTCCTCGCCGATATTGGCGATCTCCATCACCGCCGATTGCATCCGCGGCGTGGCCACCACCGTCCCCAGCTTGCGCCGCCGGTCCAGAAACCCTTCACGCGTCAGTTGGCCCAGCGCCTTGTTCATCGTCATGCGCGAGACGCCGAAGGCCTCGGCCAGGTCGGTCTCGAAGGGAATCCGATGCCCGGCCGGCCAGGCGCCGCGCAAGATACGCTCGCGCAGGTCGGTGACGATCCGGTCGTGCAGCGTGGGTTCGGCCAAGTCAGTTCCCCAGGATCGAGGGCAGGCGCAGCCCATGCTCCTTCGCGCAGGCGACGGCGGTTTCATAGCCCGCATCGGCATGGCGCCAGACGCCCGAGGCCGGGTCGTTCCACAACACGCGCTCCAGCCGTTTCGCGGCTTCGGGCGTGCCGTCGGCCACGATCACCACGCCGGCATGCTGCGAAAAGCCCATGCCGACGCCGCCGCCATGATGCAGCGACACCCAGGTCGCGCCCGAGGCGGTGTTGACCAGCGCATTCAGCAAGGGCCAGTCCGACACCGCATCCGAGCCATCCTTCATCGCTTCCGTCTCGCGGTTGGGGCTGGCGACCGAGCCTGCATCCAGATGGTCGCGCCCGATCACGATCGGCGCCTTCAATTCGCCCGAGGCCACCATTTCGTTGAACATCAGCCCGGCCCGGTGCCGGTCGCCCAGCCCGATCCAGCAGATCCGCGCCGGCAGGCCCTGAAAGGCGATGCGGTCCCGCGCCATGTCCAGCCAGCGATGCAGATGCGCATTCTCGGGGAACAGCTTCTTCATCGCGGCATCGGTCTTGTAGATGTCTTCCGGGTCGCCCGACAGCGCGCACCAGCGGAAGGGGCCGATCCCCTTGCAGAACAGCGGCCGGATATAGGCCGGCACGAAGCCCGGGAAGGCGAAGGCATTCTCCAGCCCTTCCTCCTGCGCGACCTGGCGGATGTTGTTGCCATAATCCAGCGTCGGCACGCCCGCAGTCCAGAAGCCGACCATCGCGGCCACATGATCGCGCATCGAGGCGCGGGCGGCGCGTTCCACCGCCTGCGGGTCGGTCTCCTGCTTGGCCTTCCAGTCGCCCAGCGCCCAGCCGGCGGGGCAGTAGCCATGCAGCGGGTCATGGGCACTGGTCTGGTCGGTGACGATATCGGGGCGCGGCCCGCCCGCCTGCATGCGG